>NZ_JBBGYT010000438.1:0-415693 GCF_037479575.1 Erwinia sp. MYb416 | reverse complement strand
TCGTAGGGGTGAGGCATGCCTCGCCCGATACAGCATCGCGGTATATCGTAGGGGTGAGGCATGCCTCGCCCGATACAGCATCGCGGTATATCGTAGGGGTGAGGCATGCCTCGCCCGATACAGCATCGCGGTATATCGTAGGGGTGAGGCATGCCTCGCCCGATACAGCATCGCGGTATATCGTAGGGGTGAGGCATGCCTCGCCCGATACAGCATCGCGGTATATCGTAGGGGTGAGGCATGCCTCGCCCGATACAGCATCGCGGTATATCGTAGGGGTGAGGCATGCCTCGCCCGATACAGCATCGCGGTATATCGTAGGGGTGAGGCATGCCTCGCCCGATACAGCATCGCGGTATATCGTAGGGGTGAGGCATGCCTCGCCCGATACAGCATCGCGGTATATCGTAGGGGTGAGGCATGCCTCGCCCGATACAGCATCGCGGTATATCGTAGGGGTGAGGCATGCCTCGCCCGATACAGCATCGCGGTATATCGTAGGGGTGAGGCATGCCTCGCCCGATACAGCATCGCGGTATATCGTAGGGATGAGGCATGCCTCGCCCGTTTTTTTGCGAGCCGTAATGACAATATTTACTCCGAAAATACGCAATATATCCGGTACTGATATGCTCCCAAAAAAGGAGGATGTCATGCAACAAAGGAAATCTCTGCGCCTTAAACACTACGATTATCGCCAGCCCGGATACTACTATCTGACACTGTGCTGTCAGCAAAGAAGGCCACTGTTCGGCCACTGCTTAGAGTGCCGCAGCTATCTTAATCCATACGGTATCATCGCCCGGGACTATCTTTACGCATTACCTCACCATTTTCCCGGTTGCCAGATCGACAGCAGTATCATTATGCCCCACCATCTGCACTGTATCTTAGTGATACCGGAGAGGTATCAGTTTTCGGTCGCGACACTCGTGGGCAGCTATAAATCGGCAGTGACGAATAGAGTACGTCGAATACATGTGGGGTTAACGGTATGGCAGCGAGGATATTGGGATCGGGTGATTCGCGACAAGGATGAGTTGTCTAACGTGCGGGAGTATATGTTGAATAACCCATTGCGTTGGTGTTTACGGGAATAAAACAGGGTCGGGCATGCCCGACCCCTACAGATTATTGCGGCATAACGCACGCCTCGCCCGAGACAATATCGCAGCATAGCGTAGAGGTGAGGCACGCCTCGCCCGATACAGCATCACGGCATAGCGTAGGGGCGAGGCATGCCTCGCCCGTGGCTCGTTATCCCAGCAGCAGCTGATTCATACGGCGGATAAACTGGTTAGGATCCTCCAGCGATCCCTTCTCTGCCAGCAGTGCCTGCTCCAGCAGCAGCTCAATCCACTCGGCAAAGCGAGCTTCGTCCTGAGTATCGGCAGCACGTTTCACCAGCGCATGGTCTGGATTCAGCTCAAACAGATATTTCACCTCAGGCACGTCCTGACCCGCAGCAGCAAACAGTTTTGCCATCTGAGTGGTCATTTCGTTAGCTTCAGTGGTGACGATGGCCGGAGTATCGGTCAGACGGTGTGTCAGACGCACCTCCTTGACGCGCTCACCCAGCAGCGTTTTCACACGTTCTACGAACGGCTCCAGCGCTTTTTCCGCCTCTTTCTGCTCTTCGGTTTCTTCATCAGCCAGTTTGCTTAACGCGTCATCCGCTTTGCTCACTGACTGGAAGGCTTTCCCGTCAAACTCAGTCAGGTAGCTCATCATCCATTCGTCGATACGATCGGAGAGTAACAGAACCTCGATACCTTTCTTACGGAACAGCTCCAGGTGCGGGCTGCTTTTCGCGGCGGCATAGCTGTCGGCAGTGATGTAGTAAATCTTCTCCTGCCCTTCCACCATGCGGCTGACATAGTCTTCCAGCGACACGGTTTGCGCCGGGCCTTCGCTGCTGGTGCTGGCAAAACGCAGCAGTTTCGCGATGGTTTCAGCATTGCTGCTGTCTTCTGCCGGGCCTTCTTTCAGGACCAGACCAAACTGCTGCCAGAATGACTGGTATTTTTCCTCGTCATCTTTCGCCACTTTTTCCAGCATTTGCAGTGAACGCTTGGTCAGCGCACCGCGCAGGCTCTGAGTTATGCGGCTGTCCTGCAGGATTTCACGCGAGACGTTCAGCGGCAGATCGTTAGAGTCAATCAGCCCTTTGACGAAGCGCAGATAGTTCGGCATAAACTGTTCGGCATCGTCCATGATGAACACGCGCTGCACGTACAGTTTCAGCCCATGTTTGTGGTCACGGTTCCACATATCCCACGGCGCCTGGGCAGGGATATAGAGCAGGCTGGTGTACTCCTGCTTGCCTTCTACCCGGTTGTGGCTCCACGTCAGCGGATCGGTGAAGTCATGGGCGACATGTTTGTAGAACTCTTTGTATTCGTCAGCACTGATCTCAGACTTGTTGCGCGTCCACAGCGCCTGCGCCTTGTTGATTTTTTCCCACGTGGTGGTGTTGTCTTCTTCATTGTGGGTTTCGATCTCAACCGGCAGTGCAATGTGGTCTGAGTATTTGCTGATGATGCTGCGCACGCGCCAGGCATCGAGGAACTCATCTTCGCCTTCGCGCAGATGCAGAGTGATTTCGGTGCCGCGATCGGCTTTTTCAATGTCGGCGATGGTGTATTCACCTTCACCGGCTGACTCCCAGAACACACCTTCTGACGCGGCAGCGCCTGCGGCGCGAGTCCGTACGGAGACTTTATCGGCGACAATAAACGCAGAATAGAAGCCAACACCGAACTGACCGATCAACTGGCTGTCTTTCGCCTGGTCAGAACCCAGCGATTCAAGGAAAGATTTGGTGCCAGATTTCGCAATGGTACCGAGATTTTCAATGACTTCATCACGACGCATACCGATGCCGTTATCACTCAGCGTCAGCGTACGATTTTCCTTGTCGACAGAGACGCGTACACGCAGTTCGCCATCACCTTCATAGAGATCCGGGGTGGATAACGCGCGGAAGCGCAGCTTATCAGCAGCATCTGAAGCGTTAGAGATTAACTCACGCAGGAAGATTTCTTTGTTTGAATAGAGTGAATGGATCATCAGGTGCAGAAGCTGTTTTACCTCTGACTGGAAGCCACGTGTCTCTTGTCCTTTCATGGTCATTGCTACCCTCAACTAAAAAACAGATGATGAACGTTGAGGTATTAAATGGGGGTGACATAAAGGATTTCAAGACGGCACGAAGGACTCGTGCCGTTGATTGCTCAGAATTTAAACTTTTGACGCCCGGCCAGTGAGTGCGAAAGCGTCGTACCGTCAACCATTTCCAGCTCTCCGCCCACGGGAACACCGTGAGCAATACGGCTGGCTTCCACGCCATACTGTTCACACAGGCTGGCAATGTAGTTAGCGGTCGCCTCCCCTTCCACCGTTGGGTTGGTGGCGAGGATAACTTCAACAATCGTCTCTTTTTCCAGACGCTGTTCCAGGCGGTCGAGGCCAATATCATTCGGCCCGATGCCATCCAGCGGTGACAGATGCCCCATCAGCACAAAGTAACGCCCGGCAAACTGCCCGGTCTGTTCAATGGCATGGATATCCGCCGGGCTTTCCACCACGCAGATCAATCCATTCTGCTGCCGTCGTGGGTTGGCGCAGATGGTGCAGATTTCCTGCTCGGTGAAAGTACGGCAATCAGAACAATGGCCGATTTCCGACATCGCCCGCGTCAGCGCCTGTGCCAGACGCATGCCACCGCTGCGGTCACGCTGTAACAGCTGGAACGCCATGCGCTGCGCCGACTTCGGCCCAACGCCTGGCAGGCAACGCAGCGACTCCATTAATGTTTCAAGGAGTGGGCTGGTTTGCATCAGAATGGCATCTTGAAGCCAGGTGGCAACTGCATACCGCTTGATACCGCCGCCATTTTCTCTTTCTGGGTTTCAGCAACGCGGCGCGCCGCATCGTTGAAGGCCGCAGCCACCAGGTCTTCCAGCATGTCTTTGTCATCTTCCAGCAGGCTTGGGTCTACTTCCACACGACGGCAATTGTGAGCGCCGTTGATGGTGACTTTCACCAGGCCTGCGCCTGATTCACCGGTCACTTCCATGGCAGCAATCTCTTCCTGCACCTGGGCCATTTTATCCTGCATTTGCTGGGCCTGCTTCATCAGGTTGCCCAATCCGGCTTTACCAAACATAAGTTCTCTCTCTTCAGCTCAGGCCGCATCAACGTAACTGCGATGCGGCGGGTTAAACAGGTCGGATACTTTCTTCATCCACATCGGCATCGAAAAACCGACGCAGCGTCTGAATATGAGTATCAGTGATAATCGACTGACGCGCCTGCGCCAGCTTCTCTTCATAAATTTTTTGCCGCCATTCCAACGGTGTCAGCACCGAAGGATTATCATCTTCCACCACGGTTAATTCAATGGGGTGCCCGGCAGCAGCATTCAAGGCATCATTTAGCGCTTTTTGCGCAGAAGGGGAATTCAGGTGACGCTGGCTGGAACGCAAATGCAGGCAAATACCACTCTCGGTCTGCTCTTTCCAGGCATTTAACGCAAGCTGTTGAACCAGTTTTGGTATGACCAGCACCGCAATTTCGCCAGCCCACGGGTCGCGTTCTAGCGATTCCGCCACCAGCTTCACCATCAGCTCAGGATTCTTCTCATGTTCCAGTGCCGTACGAAGCGCCTTTGGCGTTGCAACCGCTTCTGCCTTCACTTCCGTTGGGTTTTGCGCTTTCCAGCGATACGCCTCTTCTTTTACAGGAACCGCTTCTGCCGCTGCCTGTTGCAGACGTTGCTGCCCGCGTTCGGTAACCGCAGCAAGACGCTCCAGTGCCGAACTTGCCGGCCGCGCACCCTGCGCTGCCGGCTCAGTCTTTTTTGGCTTACTCGCCCCCTGATGGCGCAGCAGTTGCGTTCGCGCCTGTAGGAGCTGGCTGGTAGAGTCAGATAATCCCTGGTGAGGTGGTGGCGCGTCCTGAATCGGGGACGCCGATGCCGTATGGGGTACAGGCTCTGCTGAGGGTGCTGCCGGGGTCTGTAATGCCATGGTTGGGCGTGCAACCGGGTCAGCGATCACGGCTTTGGGGTGAAAAGCCAGTGCGCGCAGCAGCGTCATTTCCACACCCATACGGCGGTCCGGTGCCAGCGGCAACTCTTTGCGGCCAACTAGCAGCGTCTGGTAATAAAGCTGAACATCTGCGGGCGGAAGTACCCGTGCCAGTTCACGCAACCGCTGTTCAATGGCGGCCATATCGTCGCCCAGCGCAGAAGGCAGTAGTTGAATCATTGCCACACGATGCAGCAGCGTAAGCATTTCTACCAGCAGCGCTTCCCACTCCACACCCCGCGCAGCGGCCTGGTTGAGCAACGCCATGACTTCTGCACCATCGGCATGGACCAATGCTTCGATCAACGCCAGTGGCTGTTCATCGTCTAGCGTGCCCAGCATGTCATTAACCGTGGAGGTCGTTACCTGCCCCTGCCCCATCGCAATTGCCTGATCGGTCAGGCTCAGCGCATCACGCATACTGCCGTCAGCAGCGCGTGCCAGTAATTGCAATGCGCGGGTTTCAGCACTGATCTGCTCAGCTTGCAATACATGCTCAAGCTGACCACGGATCTGCTCCTGATCCAGCGCTTTCAAATGGAATTGCAGACAGCGCGATAAAATCGTTACCGGCAGTTTTTGCGGGTCGGTGGTCGCCAGCAAAAATTTTACATGTTCTGGTGGTTCTTCCAGCGTTTTCAACAGCGCGTTAAAGCTGTGACGCGAGAGCATGTGGACTTCATCGATCAGGTAAACTTTAAAGCGGCCACGTGCCGGAGCGTACTGCACGTTATCCAGCAGATCGCGCGTATCTTCCACTTTAGTTCGGGAAGCTGCGTCAATTTCAATCAAGTCGACAAAACGGCCCTGCTCAATTTCACGGCAGTTATCACACTTCCCACAAGGGGTAGCGGTAATGCCTGTTTCACAGTTCAGTCCTTTTGCCAGTAGACGGGCGATGGTGGTTTTTCCGACGCCACGGGTGCCAGAAAAAAGATAAGCGTGATGGATGCGGCCAAGGGACAAACCATTAGCCAGCGCGGTCAGAACATGTTGCTGACCGACAACCTCAGTAAACGCTTGCGGACGCCACTTGCGGGCCAGTACCTGATAGCTCATTAAGACTTCATCATTTTTTAAAAAATTACTTACCCAAACCGTGATAAACCGCAGTTTAGCCTGTTGACGAGTATCGGCAAGATCAACCGTGTTCACGGCCAATAAGCGGATTAAGGGAAGGTACTATAACAGAAGGTCTACCTGTCGCCATGCTGTTACACGCTTATTTTGCCACGCAGACTTGCTCTTTTTCGATGAAAACGGGTGAATAAAACCCATCAATTCATAAAATATCCAAAAATCGTTTTACCGCTACACGTAACACGAAATGCTAATTTCCCCCTCCGAAGTATGTGGCAAATTGCCCATGTTTTCCGCAAAAGCACAGGATGTGCTTTCTCCCAGCATTAAAGGAATAACAGTGCAAAAACGTTCACCACGCCTCTGATACGCAATCATCCGGGTTTCCATTTTCCGGCGAATTGGTGCCGCCTTTTTTTCAAAAAATTGCAGCGCCACAAGGATCTCCACTGATTAACGGATTAATTTATGAAACATACAACAGCTAAACAGCTCGTGGATCTTCCGCTTAAAAAGCACCGTCTGCGTTCTTCCATTTCTACACTGGCCTTGCTCTCACTGCCGATATTCAGCGCCATCCCTCTTGCATCGGCTGCCGCTGCACCTGGCACGAACGAAACCCAGCCCCTCAGCGAGATGACAGGACGTCACACTATTACGCAAGGAGATAAAGGTGGTAACGGCGGTGATGGCGCCGATGCAGGCCAGAGCGGCAGTGCAGGTAATGGAAGTAACGGGGGCAACGGTGGTGATGGCTACGATGGCCAGAACGGTAGCTCCTCTGCCGGTGGCAATGGCAACCCGGGATCACCAGCCGGATTGGCAACGAATGGCACCAGTGGCACTCGCGGCCCCCAGGGAAGTGATGGTTCTTCGGGTCAGGCGGGGGGATCAGGAACACTGATCGTCGAGGGTGATGATACCTCCTTGGGTTCAGTCACTCTGGGGGGGAATGGCGGAGATGGCGGTGTGGCGGGTCAGGCCTCCGCGGGAAGTGCTGGAGGAATGGGCGGCAAAGGGGGGAGCGGCGGCAACGCTGGCGATGGCGGACAGGGCGGCGCAGGGAGCAACACCGATATCGACGGCTATGGTGGTAACGGCGGCAGAGGTGGCGATGGAGCAGCGGGTGCTGCAGGCGGCCTCGGTGCCGCAGGTGCGTCAGGATCACTCGGTGGCCAAGGCGCTCAGGCTGCAAGCGGGGGAAACGCAGAACTCACGCTGACTAACGGTAATTTTTATGCTGACACGATCCTACTTGGCGGCACGGGTGGAAAGGCAGGCGCTGCCAGTAACGGGGCTGCGGGGGGCCGGGGGGGCGACGGTGGCAGCGCGGGCTCCCGGGGCCAGGATGGCATTCAAGGTGAGAACGGCTCTGACGGACTGGCCAGCAGCGGTGGCCTGGGTGGTCAGGGCGGCATCGGGGGGACCGCAGGTCGCGGTGGCAACGGCGGAGACGGGGGTGCCGGTGCCGCGGGAAGCAACGGCGGCAACGGAGCGCAAGGTGGCTATGCTGAACTGAGCCTGAACAATGCCGATTTAACAGTCAAAAACAACCTGCAGGCAGGGGGGGCTGGCGGCCAGGGTTCTCGCGGCGGTAATGGCGGAGAAACCGGCCTCAATGGCGCATCATTGTCCGGTATCGGTGGTATTGGCGGCGCAGGAGGGGATGGTGGTACAGGTGCCATTGGTGGTGATGGCGGAAACGCAACCATCAACATCGCTACCAGCCACCTTTCTATTCATTCGATAACGCTTGGGGCTGATGGAGAACGTGGTGGGGCTGGTGGTAATAGCGCATCCGATGCTATCGGTGGCCAGGGAGGTGCAGGCGGTCACGGGGGCAGCGGCACCTTGAATGTTGAGGATAGTCATATCACCAATAGCAGCTTCCTCCAGCTGGGGGGGAACGGCAGCCAGGCAGGAACTAGCGGCACCACTTCTGGCGGCACTGGTCCAGGTCTCGGTGGCAAGGGTGGCAAGGGTGGCAATGGGGGCACCGGTTCTGCTCTGTTTAAAAACAGTAGTGGCCATATCGCTACTGATATCGTGCTCGGCGGCAACGATGGCGGACAGGAGAATGAATCAGGCCTGGCGGGCAATGGGCAGCTCACCATCGAAAGCGGTAACTACACCGCAGACAGCTTAACCATCGGCCAGGCAGACACCCGCTACGGTAGTGAAAACCAGTACCTGCAAACTGGCGGCATCTTCACGGCCGACAATACCGGGTTGCGCTCCGGTTCACTACGCGTTAACGGTGGAATGTTTGCCAGTACGCACCTTGATGCCTCACGAGGGCAGATGGATGTCATGGGCAAAGGCACCGCGATTATCGGAACACGTGAACTGAACGCTGAACTCTGGCAGCAAGGCGCCGGATGGATGACACAGCAGCAGTCTGAACCGTTTGCCGGAACGCTGGCTATTGCAGCAGGTGAAACCGTCGATTTGTCCAGCCCGGATCTGCACTGGAGTATTGGTAGCGACAGACATCTCAATCGATTCGATGATGCATCACTGACGATCGTTTCCGCAAAAACCTACGTGGACCAGGGTTCATACGCCCTGCTGATCGGGGACGGGAGCGTGGCCCTGACGGCGAAAATGCTGGTCATCACCGATGACAATCTCAAAACGGGGGAACGCTTCATCGCCAGCGAAGGAGGCAATACGACGGAGGGTTTCTGGCAGCAGCAGAATATTACCAGCAGTAGCCGTCTGTTTAAGATGGGCAGCAGCGTGGAGGGCAATGCCCATCATCTGACCGCTGCACAGACCAGCCAGCCGCTTTTGCCACCGGACACACAGGACCTGATGGCCAATATGGCTAAAACGCAGGGTGTTAATACTCACTCTGACGATGCAGGCCAGCGCTTTATTTCGCAGTCGATGGATATTCGTTATATCCGCGAAGAGGTTCTCGCCAGTAAAGTCGTGCAGTCAGCATTACATATCGCCTCTGTGGTGGGTGTCCAGCACAGCACCTTTATGGCGCTGTCAGCGGCTCGTCATGCGGTTGAGCATCATCTCTCTGGCATTGCATCAATGCCCGGGGCACAGGCTGCGACAGGCGTTAATCTATGGGCGACGCTGCTGTCTGATAACAGCCGTTCTCATGGGTTTTCTTCAGGACGTTGGCAGGCTCGCTCTTCTGCAAATCTCGGTGGACTGGCATTAGGGAGTGATTTCCGTTTTGATGCCGGCGACTTCGGCATGATGACTACCGGTATGGCGCTGAATACGGGCGGGGGCAAAAGTACCAGCCATGGAAACGTGAGCCCAACGCGTAATGACTTCAACTTTTGGGGAAGCTCACTCTACAGCAGTTGGCAACGGGGCGCGCTGAATGTGATGGCAGATGTCAGTTACACCGGCAGCCGTAACAGAATGAAACAGCAAAGCCCGGCTGAGATTGAGGGTGGGTCGCTGCGGGCCAGAATGAACAGCTGGGCGCTGAGCAGTGGTATCACGGCCAGTTACCAGTGGAATAACAAACTGGCCGATGTGACGCCACATGCAGGAATACATTATACGCGACTGAAAAGCGAGGCCTTTACTACGCATAACGAGCTGGGAACGATGTTTGAAACAGCGGGTGACTCACAGAAAATCTGGTCATTCCCGCTGGGCGTTTCGCTGTCCAGGACGTTCACAGCCAGTAAAGGCTACCAGGTTAAGCCTTTACTGGACCTGACGTGGACCGGCAACAGCGGGGACGTCAAAGCGAAAAGCCGTAGCTGGCTTCCGGGCGAGTAAGCCAGCTACTCAATGACCGATTCAAGTATTACCGATCATTCCGTGTTCACCAGTAACATTGGCATTGAGCTGTCGCACGACGCATTGTCTTACAGTCTTAACTATCAGTTGAATGCGTCATCGCACATCACCGACAACACCATTTATGCCGGGATCAGGTTCGCGTTCTAATGATTATCAGGGGCAGCTTCGCTGCCCTTTCTACTCTTCGTATCCCCATCAGAATCGATAACCTATCCCAACATTAAACCCGTTGCTGGACGTTTTCTGCACGTGCCCGGCCTGGTAGCCAACATCCACCGCTACGTTATCAATCAGGTTGAACTGCACCCCTGCTCCCCAGGCAAAACGCGCATCAAATATTTTATAGCGCCCGGTACTGTCCCGGCCTGGGTTATGGTAGTCAGTCTGGTTGCTGCTGCTTTCCCAGCCCGCCCCTCCCAGCAAGTAAAGGCTGGCCCAGCTCGTCGCCCGCCAGGCAGGCCCGACCATCAGGCTATAGTAACGCACGCGGTGGTGCTTCACTTCTCGGGCATCGCTTCCTCCGACACTCTGGCTACCCCTGCCGCTCATGCCGCTGAAAGAGACCATCGCGCTCAGAGGTAATTCCGGGATTTCATAGCGATACTTCGCATTGACCCCTTTCATGGCTTTGAAATGTGAGATGTGGCTTTCAGTGTAACCCAGCGTGAAAGTATGCCGCCCGCTAAAGCTTTCCGGTGGGTAGGCCTGCTGTAACGGCTTTTGTGTGGTGCTGGCAACAACGTCTTCAGCCCCGGCAAGCAGGGGAAAAAACAGCAATACAGTCATGGTTTTTTTCATTTCACTCTTCCCTGACGCCTGTGAAATCACAGCTTGATGTTGGCTGTCGTATTTTAGAGCAGAGAATCAACCGTTCGCCGCGAATCGTGCCGAACAGCGGGCGAGCGCATTTTTAGTATTGATAAAGGGGCGGGAAGCGAAAAGCGGGAAAAAGAAGAGAGTCGTAACAAGGCCGGGGTTAACCCGGCCTGATCAAGCTTAGTGACCGGGGAAGTTCACCAGGCTGTAGCTTTCAATACCCTGCGCTTTCAGGCGAGATTCGCCGGTCAAATCAAACAGGTTAATGATAAATGCAGCGTCTTTTACGCTGCCACCTGCACGGCGAATCAGCTTCACCGTTGCTTCAATAGTGCCACCGGTTGCCAGCAAGTCATCGATCACCAGAACAATATCACCCGGCTGAATCGCATCACAGTGCAGTTCCAGCGTGTCTGTGCCGTATTCCAGCTCATAGGTTTCAGCAAAGGTTTTACGTGGCAGTTTGCCCGGCTTACGTACCGGCACAAAACCTACTCCCAGTCCTAGCGCAACCGGTGCACCGAACAAAAACCCTCGCGCTTCAGTGCCCACTACTTTGGTGATGCCAGCGTCACGATAGCGTTCAACCAACAGTTCAATGCTCAATGCAAACGCTTTCGGATCTTCCAGCAGGCTGGTCACGTCACGAAAGAGAATACCCGGCTTTGGGTAATCCGGGATGCTTTTGATACTGTTTTTAATCAATTCAAGCTGCTGCGCAGTCGCGGTCATAATGTTATGCCTGGTAAATACAAATCTGACTCGCGCAGCTTCATTCCACTCTGCGGCAGGGTTGCCGGGTGAAATTCAGACGTTGAGGGGAAGCCGCGCACGAAAACGACCAAATCTATGCAAACCGCCGGACAATTGCAACCGTGTTAAGCAAAATCACCGCTTTTCTTGCCCTTCATCAACCACGGGTATACGAATCATAAAGACCAGCAGCGCGCAGAGGATCGCCAACAGTAACAGACGCACCCAAAGGATCTTGACCATCCACAGCGAAAAAGCAAAAGTGATCAGAATAAACAGGATCGCCCTGCCCTTAGCACCTGGAGGCATCGCCCGGTGTTGCTGCCAGTGACGCAAATATCGACCAAATACCGAGCGGTGCAGCAGCCAGTAATGAAAACGCGGTGAAGAACGGGCAAAACACCAGGCGGCCAGCAGTAAGAATGGCGTGGTGGGCAGCAACGGCAACACCACTCCCAACGTCGCTAACACCACAGCAAGCCAGCCTAAAACAATAAGAATATAACGTTGCATGGCACACCCGGAAAAATGTCTCAGAATCAGGGTATCATACAGAGCATTACCGCCACGGAGAATAAGATGAAAAGCGCAGGTTTACTGCAACAACTCGATATGCAACTCGAACAACTTGCGCACGCCGTGGAACCTCATGCCAATAATCGCACTGCACAGGCACGCTTCGATATTAAATTGTTTCACTGCCACACCACCCGACTGGGCGATTATTTACTGGAAGTTCGCCAGACGATGGCACAGCTGAAACAAAGCGTGCGTGATAACCGTATGGAGAGCGTGGCCTGGATGGCTGAACGGGTAGTGATGCAGATGAGCGCCCTGCAACGTGAGCTGGCAACGCAGAAAATGCGTCGCAGCGAGTCTCGCCCTGTTCCGGTCAAAGAGAATTTATATGAGAAACTGGCCGAGCATCAGGATTTCGAACGTCGCTTACGTGCCATGATTATCGACCGGGAGAGTTTGCTGGCCGTGCAGGAAACCCTGGCACAACAGCAACAGTTGCAACGGGAAGTCGCTGCTCTGGAAGGACGGTTACAGCGATGTTTGCAAGCCCTCAAGCGAATTGAACGCGCCATTGAAAATCGCGAACGTAGCAGCTAGCCTCGTCTCATCCCCTGCCGAATCGGGGACTATAATAGTCACATTGCCCTGTAACTGGAGAGCGAAAATGGGTCTGATTTCCTGGATAATCATCGGTCTTCTGGTGGGTTTTATTGCACGCTATTTTTTTCCTGGCCGCCCGGGCGGGCTGGTGCCCACATTAGTACTTGCCGCCGTGGGAGCGTTGATTGGCGGCTATATCAGTACCTATATGAATAACGGCACGCTGGCCACCCTCGACCCACATACGATGCTGACTTCACTTATAGGTGCACTGGTGATGACGGGTATCGTCAAAATTTTACGTATCTGACCGCTGATTGTCTGCATTCAGAAATAAGGAGCAAGTATGTCACTGGAAACCGCGCCGGAAGAAATCAAACTCGCCGTCGATTTGATTATGCTGTTGGAAGAAAATCATGTTGCACCAGAAACCGTTCTGGCTGCGCTGGCGATCGTACAGCGGGATTTTGAACAGAAAGTCGCCAGCCAGTCATAATCGGCGGTTAAACTGACTGACGTAACGTCGGACAGAGCGCCAGCATATCAATGAGCGTTTCCACTAATTGCGGCGCATCACCGGCTAAATCAAAACTGCCCGGCATAAATAACCAGTTTTCCATGATGCCACTGATGTAGCCACGCATCACAACGGCAGCACGCCGGGTATCCAGATTTTCGGGGAGTTGTTTTGCATCAATGCACTGCGATAAAACCTCTTCTATCTTTTCATAACATTCAAGATAGAGATTTTGTTGCATCAGTTGTAGGGTAGTCATTTCTCCAACAAACTCACATTTGTGGTAAATAATTTCCATAAGTGCACGCCTTCTTGGGTCACTGGCTGCTGCGTCAAGGACATACAACAACATTGCGCGCATTACAGATAGTGGATCAGAAGGATATTTTGATTGATACTCAAGCTCCAGGTCCGCCATTCCGGATTCGGATTGCGCCCAGATTTCATTCAGCAAATCAGTTTTATTTTTGAAATGCCAGTAAATAGCACCCCGCGTCACGCCAGCACTTGAGGCAATATCCGCCAGTGACGTTTTGGATACGCCATGTTCAGAGAAGCGCTTAATTGCGGCATCAATGATGTGATTGCGCGTTTCCTGCGCCTGTTGTTTGGTATTTCGTGCCATGAGGGTGTGATTTACAAAGAGTTAGACTTACATACATTTCCGAATGTATGTACCATATCACGACCATAATTTAAACGCAGCAATGGGTTTATGGGTTTGTAATCCATTGAACAATCGATATCGGACACTCGAGGTTTATTTATGAACAAAAACAGAGGGTTAACGCCTCTGGCGGCCGTTCTGATGCTCTCAGGCAGCTTAGTGCTAACGGGTTGTGACAACAAAGAATCTCAGCAAGCCGGACAGCAACAGCAGGCACCTGAAGTGGGTATCACAACGTTGAAAAGCGCCCCGCTTAAAATTACTACCGACCTGCCAGGTCGAACCTCATCGTTCCGTATTGCAGAAGTTCGCCCACAGGTATCTGGCATTATTCTGAAACGCAACTTCGTTGAGGGTAGCGATATCAAGGCTGGCGAGTCTTTATATCAAATTGACCCCGCCACATATCAAGCTGCTTATAGCAGTGCGAAAGGTGATCTGGCACAGGCACAAGCCAATGCACAGATTGCCGCATTGACGGTAAAACGCTACAAGCCCCTGTTGGGTACTAAGTACATCAGCCAGCAGGACTACGACCAGGCAATGGCAACGCAAAGCCAGACCGCCGCTGCCGTTCAGGCTGCTCAGGCCACTGTAGAAACAGCACGCATCAACCTCGCCTATACTCGAGTGACCTCACCTATCAGCGGTCGCATCGGTAAATCGTCGGTGACGGAAGGCGCTTTAGTTGCCAGTGCGCAAACCACTGCGTTGGCAACCGTACAGCAACTTGACCCTATCTATGTTGATGTGACCCAATCCAGCGAAGATTTCATGCGCCTGCGTGATGAACTGAATTCCGGCAAACTTCAGCAGACCAATGGTAAAGCTGAAGTCAAACTACTGATGCAAAATGGTAGCGAATACGCGCAGAGCGGAACATTAGAATTCTCTGATGTCACTGTGGATGAAACCACAGGTTCGATCACATTACGTGCCGTGTTCCCTAACCCTGATCATAGTCTGCTGCCGGGTATGTTTGTGCGTGCCCGTCTGGATGAAGGCACCAACCCGAATGCACTGTTGGTTCCTCAACAGGGTGTGACCCGTACGCCAACCGGTCAGGCAACTGCCATGGTTGTGGGCGCGGACAATAAGGTTGAAGTCCGTAATCTGACTGCCGACCAGGCATTTGGTGATAAGTGGCTGGTGTCTGCCGGTCTGAAAGATGGCGATCGTGTGATTGTGACCGGTCTGCAACGCGTGAAACCTGGTGCAGCGGTAACGCCTCAGGAAGTCAGCGATGACAGCGCCAAAGCAGGTTCCGAGTCTCAGGCAAAGTCTGAACAACCGAAGTCTTAACAGGAGCCACTGAGACATGGCTAAGTTTTTTATCGATCGCCCCATCTTTGCCTGGGTAATCGCCATCATTATTATGTTGGCGGGTGCGCTGTCGATTCTTAAACTACCGATCGAGCAATATCCAAACGTTGCTCCAACGGCAATTGAGATCACAGCAACCTACCCTGGCGCTGATGCGAAAACACTGCAAGACTCCGTCACGCAGGTTATCGAACAAAACATGAACGGCATCGACGGCCTGATGTATATGGGCTCCAGCAGTGACTCCTCCGGGACGCTGCAGCTGACGCTGACCTTTGAATCAGGGACTAATGCTGACATCGCTCAGGTACAGGTGCAGAACAAACTGCAACTGGCGATGCCGCTACTGCCGCAGGAAGTGCAACAACAGGGGATTAAGGTTCAGAAATCCTCGAGCAGCTTCCTGATGGTCGCCGGTTTCATCAATGACAACGGCACCATGACCCAGAACGATCTCTCCGACTATGTCGGGTCGAACATTAAAGACCCTATCAGTCGAGTGTCAGGCGTGGGTGATACACAGCTGTTCGGTGCACAGTACGCCATGCGCATCTGGATGGACCCTCACAAGCTCAATAACTACTCGCTCACGCCCGTTGATGTCATTAGTGCCATCAATACCCAGAACGCCCAGGTGGCAGCGGGTCAGCTCGGCGGTTCTCCGCCTGTTGCCGGCCAGCAGCTTAACGCGTCTATTATTGCGCAGACACGCCTGACCTCGGCGGAAGAGTTCGGCAAAATTCTGCTGAAGGTGAATACCGACGGTTCGCGTGTTCGTCTGAGTGATGTCGCGCATATTGAGCTGGGTGGTGAAAACTACGAGATTATTGCCCGTTATAATGGACAACCGGCTTCCGGTCTGGGGATCAAGCTGGCAACCGGCGCTAACGCACTGGATACCGCCGCCGCCGTTAAGGCAGAACTCACCAAGCTGGAGCCTTTCTTCCCTGCCGGGATGAAGGTGGTTTATCCGTATGACACCACGCCATTCGTTAAGATTTCGATTAACGAAGTGGTGAAGACGCTGGTCGAAGCTATCGTGCTGGTGTTCCTGGTCATGTATCTGTTCCTGCAAAACTTCCGCGCAACGCTGATCCCAACGATCGCAGTGCCAGTCGTACTACTGGGAACGTTTGCCATTATTAGCGCCTTCGGATACTCGATAAACACGCTAACGATGTTCGGGATGGTGCTGGCCATCGGCCTGCTGGTGGATGACGCCATTGTGGTGGTGGAAAACGTCGAGCGCGTCATGGCCGAAGAGGGCCTGCCACCGAAAGAAGCCACACGTAAGTCAATGGATCAGATCCAGGGGGCGTTGGTTGGTATTGCCCTTGTACTGTCGGCTGTATTTATCCCGATGGCATTCTTCGGCGGCTCTACCGGCGTTATCTACCGTCAGTTCTCAATTACCATTGTTTCTGCGATGGTGTTGTCGGTAGTGGTGGCGTTGATCCTGACCCCGGCACTCTGTGCAACGATGCTGAAACCGATTGCGAAAGGCGATCACGGTAAGACGACTGGATTCTTCGGCTGGTTTAACCGCCTGTTCGACAAGAGTACCAATCATTATACCGAAAGTGTTGGCCACATCGTTCGCAGTACCGGTCGTTATCTGGTGATTTACCTGCTGATTTTCGTGGGCATGGCTTTCCTGTTCCTGCGTCTGCCGACCTCCTTCCTACCGGAAGAAGATCAGGGTGTGTTCCTGACGATGGCCCAGCTCCCTGCTGGTGCGACTCAGGAGCGTACTCAGAAAGTGCTGGACCAGGTGACGGATTACTACCTGAATAAAGAAAAAGCTACGGTTAACTCTGTGTTTACTGTTAACGGCTTTGGCTTTGCAGGTCGTGGTCAGAACACCGGCCTCGCCTTTGTCAGTCTGAAGCCGTGGGATGAACGTCCAGGTGCCGACAATAAGGTTCCTGCAATTGCCGGGCGGGCAATGGGCGCACTTTCCGTCATTAAAGATGCGATGGTGATTCCTTTCAACCTGCCAGCCATTGTTGAACTGGGTCAGGCAACAGGCTTCGACTTCCAGCTAATCGATCAGGGCGGTTTAGGCCATGAAAAACTGACTGCCGCACGTAACCAGCTGCTGGGTATGATTGCCCAACATCCGGATGTACTGGTGGGTGTGCGTCCTAACGGACTGGAAGACACTCCGCAGTACAAACTGACTATCGACCAGGAAAAAGCACAGGCGCTGGGGGTATCGCTGTCTGATATCAACACCACACTGGCAGCCGCCTGGGGTGGCTCCTATGTCAATGACTTCATTGACCGTGGTCGCGTTAAGAAAGTCTACGTGATGGGTGAAGCACCTTACCGTATGTTGCCTGGTGATATCGGCAACTGGTATGTGCGTTCTACCAGCGGCGAAATGGTGTCATTTAATGCCTTTGCGTCAGCCAACTGGGTTTATGGTTCGCCACGTCTGGAGCGTTATAACGGCCTTCCATCCATGGAGCTGTTAGGGCAACCAGCACCGGGTAAAAGCTCCGGTGAAGCCATGGACCTGATGCAGGATCTGGCCTCTAAGCTGCCAACCGGTATCGGCTATGACTGGACGGGCATGTCTTACCAGGAGCGTTTATCTGGTAACCAGGCTCCAGCGCTGTACGCCATCTCACTGATTGTGGTGTTCCTGTGTCTGGCAGCGCTGTATGAGAGCTGGTCAATTCCGTTCTCTGTCATGCTGGTGGTGCCATTGGGTGTGGTCGGTGCGCTGATCTTCACCACCCTGCGCGGGTTAAGTAATGACGTTTACTTTGTTGTGGGGCTGCTAACAACCATAGGGTTGTCGGCGAAGAACGCCATCCTGATAGTCGAGTTTGCTAAAGACCTGATGGAAAAAGAAGGCAAAGGGCTGGTTGAGGCCACGCTGGAAGCGGTGCGCATGCGTTTACGTCCGATTCTGATGACCTCTCTGGCCTTTATCCTGGGTGTTCTCCCGCTGGCTATCAGTAGCGGTGCAGGCTCCGGTGCTCAGAACGCCGTTGGTACGGGCGTAATGGGCGGTATGGTCACTGCAACCGTCCTGGCAATCTTCTTCGTTCCTGTGTTCTTCGTGGTGGTCCGCCGCCGCTTCAGTAAGAACAAAGAGGAGCTGGAACACAGCCATCCGGTTGATTCACAGCATCACTAATCAACGCTGAGTTGATGTGAATAAGAGGCTGCCTTCGGGCGGCCTTTTTTTTTGCTATTTCCCTGCCCTTTCTGCGGTTGCAATTTAAAAAGCGGCAGCGCATACTATTGTTATAGTATAACATTACATTAAGGGTAGAAAATGAAACAGGGTATTCATCCTGCTTACCGCCAGGTGGTATTCCATGACACCACGGCTGATGCTTACTTTGTGGTGGGTTCCACCATCAAAACTGACCGTACAATCGAACACGAAGGCAAAGAGATGCCATACGTCCTGCTGGACGTCTCTTCTGCCTCACACGTTTATTACACCGGTAAACAGAAAGATTTTGCTAAAGAAGGCAGTGCAGCACGCTTCAGCCAGCGTTTTGGCGGTTTTCTTGGCGCGATGAAAAAATAAGGAGCCATCATGCAGGTATTAAGTTCTCTGGCTTCGGCCAAAAAGCGTCACAAAGATTGCAAAATTGTTCGCCGTCACGGCCGTGTATTTGTCATTTGTAAGAGTAACCCCCGCTTCAAAGCCGTACAGGGCCGGGGCGGAAAGAAACGCTGATTGCTGTAGCCATGTTGTCATGCCAAAGGGGATAGCTTGCGCTATCCCTTTTTTTATCTTTTCGACCAACAGTATCAGCCAAACTACCGTGGCCGGGCGTACCCGGCACACGGTTTACTTCATACTGTTGACCATCGCATTCACATTGTGTTTGAACGCTGCGACATAACTGTCAGCAGCACCGCCCTGAGCAGTCAACGCCTCAGGATAAAGCTCTCCGCCTGATGTGGCGCCACCCGAGGCCGCAATCTGCTTCACCAGGCGCGGGTCGGTCTGGTTTTCAATAAAGTACACGTGGATTTTTTCGTGCTTCAGCTGGGTAATCAATCCGGCAACGTCAGAGGCGCTGGCTTCTGACTCCGTGGAGAAACCCACCGGCGACAGGAACTTCACGCCATAACGCTGGCCGAAATAACCAAACGCATCATGGCTGGTCAGCACCTTACGCTTCTCTTGAGGGATCGTACTGAACGCCTTCTGCGCCCAACTATCCAGCTGTTTCAGCTGCTCAATATACGCGCTCCCCTGTTTACGGAAATAATCCGCATCCTCCGGATCAGCGGCAATCAGCGCATTCATCACATTGGTGGCATAGGTCACACCATTCTGCATACTGTTCCATGCATGCGGATCGGTAATAGTCTGTCCATCCTCTTCCATTTTACGGGTATTGATGCCACTGGATGCCACCACAGTCTGGCCTTTATAGCCAGATGCCGTGATCAGGCGGTCCATCCACCCTTCCATCCCCAGGCCACTCACAAAAACCACATCAGCATGGGCAAGCGCCTGGCTGTCTTTCGGCGTTGGTTCAAAGCTGTGCGGATCGCCATTTGGCCCTACCAGGCTTTTGACGACAACATGCTCACCGCCAACATTTTTCACAATATCAGCCAGCACGGTAAAGCTGGCTACCGCCTCAACTGTTTTTGCCATCGCCAGTGGGGTGGCCATTAATGCTGATAATGCCAGCGCTACAGGTAACTTCTTCATGCTTACTCCTTCACCATAGACAATGTTTTGCGTGAGGAAAAAATTCCGCCGCAAGGTCCGATTAAAATAGAAATAAAGAATAAAATTGCCGCACTGAGCACCACAGCAGGCCCGGCGGGTAATGAGAGATAAAATGAGGCGTACAGACCGCCAAAGCTGGCGAGGGTCGCCAGTAGCATTGCAGCTGCCAGCGTGCCGGAAAGATGCCGACTCCAGAAACGGGCGCTGGCAGCGGGCAGCATCATCAGCCCGACACTCATCAGCGTGCCGAGGACCTGAAAACCTGCCACCAGATTGACTACAACCAGTACAAGGAAAATACCGTGAACCAGTGGTGAGGCCCAACGGTTCTGAGCGCGCAAAAAAGTGGGGTCAAATGCGTCAATCACCAGCGGCCGATAGATCAGGGAAAAAATGAGCAGAGAAACGCCACTGATGGTACTGACCAGCACGATAGAGGGAACATCCACCGCCAGCAGCGAGCCAAACAGCACGTGCAGCAGATCCACGCTGGAACCGCGTAATGACACCAGCGTAACGCCCAGCGCCAGTGAGCCGAGATAGAAACCGGCAAAGCTGGCATCCTCGCGCAAAGGGGTATAACGACTCACTGCACCTGATAAAAGCGCCACCGTCAGTCCGGCAATGGCACCACCAATGCCCATCGCCACCAGTGAGAGACCGGAAAGCAAATAGCCAATCGCCGCACCGGGAAGAACCGCGTGGGACAACGCATCCCCGACCAGGCTCATGCGGCGTAGTAAAAGAAAGACTCCCAGCGGAGTGGCACTGAGAGACAACGCCACACAGGCAACCAGCGCACGACGCATAAAACCAAATTCAATAAACGGGTGTAGCAACATCATGCGCTGGCTCCTCCGCTGCGTCCGAAGTTCAGCCCGGTCACCCCACAGTCGCGGCATGACCACTCGCTGTGCTGTTCTTTCAGGCGTAATACCTGAGGAAAATGCTGTGCCACCGTCGCCATATCATGCAGAACGACGATGAGTGTGCAGCCCGCGTGATGGCGCTCTGCTAACAATGCCAGTAGTAGCGCAATGGTGTCGCTATCAACGCCGCTAAAGGGTTCGTCAAGTAACAGCAATTCCGCATCCTGCACCAGCAGTCGGGCAAACAGTACACGCTGGAGTTGCCCCCCTGATAGGGTCCCAGGTGCCGCTTCCGCAAAGGGAAGCATGTTGACACGATCCAGCGCCGACAGAGCCTGTTGACGCTGCTGACGGGAGATCCCTCTGAACCAGCCGCAGTGCCGCCAGAACCCCATCACCACCAGATCAAACACCGTAAGCGGAAAACTTTTTTCAATGTCAGAATGCTGTGGCAGCCAGGCTATGGAAGGGCGTGGCGTGGTAAAACTGACCGAGCCACTGACAGCAGGCAGCATCCCACATAAGGTTTTCAATAGTGTTGACTTGCCACAGCCGTTTGCGCCGACCAGCGCCGTCATACTGCCACGGGCAAATTCACCGCCCAGCACGGGGCTCACTGCACGGTGCTGATAGCCAACAACGAGTTGATTGAGTACGATCATCAGATAATGGCCCACCAGGTTAGCAGAACCAGCAGACTCACCAGCAGCGCGGTGAGGACCATGCGCAGCCACGCCGGGCAACTCAACAATGTGCCAAGACGTAAAAACACGGGGGAGGAATTCATGGAAATGACACTTTAATGTTATAACATAACAACAAAATAGCGCGAATCGAGCTGTAACGGTAAAGCAAAAATGTATCTAAGTATTTCACTTTACGATAAGGAATATGTCCCTATATATATTAAAAAAACTCAACAAGTCTTTACGCTAGTGACAACCAGAGCATTTAGCGACAAAATAATTAACTGACAAATCATCACCATAGACTACACTTCATTTATACAGCGGTCTATTTTACCATCAGAAGCAATTACCCTGATTAGTAAACATTATCTCTGTGGAGAAAAAATGCGCAAAACCTTACTGTTAAAATATCGTCAAGACGAGCTTAATCCACTAGAATTAATGCAAGAGATACAACAGATAATTCCCAAAATAGAAGATGACCTTGTGGGATCTCTTCAATGGTATTCATCAAATGCGCGATATGTTCCCGACAGTATCAGAATTATTTCCCTGGAACATTTGGAGCAATCGCGTTATAAACTTAACTATAGTTTTCACTGGAACGTGTTCAATGCCTGCCTGGATATTGATACGTTTGAAACAACCAACCAGTCAGTCAATTTTAGCTGGAACGCAGATGCGCTGGTGTTTGATTTCATTGATAACGATCGTAATGCAATGTCAGATGAATTGTAATAATGAGTCAAACATCTAACGTTTATTTTAATTTTAGTTATATTTTGTATAGATAAATTTAGTTGAGATGTATTTATCACTTCCTGGCACACCATGTTTAAAAGTGCAGTCAAATAGCATGTTTCGCAAGCTTAGGAGGGGAAAAAGATGGACGAATACTCGCCGAGAAGGCATGATATTGCCCAGCTTAAATTCTTGAGTGAAAGCCTGTACGATGAAAGCCTTGCAACGTTAGGCGACAGCCATCACGGCTGGGTTAATGATCCTACCTCTGCTGCCAATCTACAGCTTAACGATCTGATTGAGCATATTGCGGCATTCACGATGAATTACAAAATTAAGCACATTGAGGATAGTGATCTGATAACTCAGGTTGATGAATATCTTGATGACACCTTCATGTTGTTCAGTAATTACGGCATTAATGCTCAGGACTTACAGCGCTGGCAGAAATCAGCAAAGAGGCTGTTCAATATTTTTGCAGAAGAATGTGCAACAAGTCGGACCCAGGCCAGCCATTCCTTTTAGCAACCCATTACTTTTTCTACGGTTTAATAATGACAGACAAACTTTTAACGAAAACTGATTATCTTATGCGCCTCAGACGTTGTCGTTCTATCGACACGCTTGAGCGCGTGATTGAAAAGAACAAGTACGAATTATCTGATGACGAATTAGCCATATTTTATTCTGCTGCCGATCACCGTTTGGCGGAACTCACAATGAATAAGCTTTATGACAAGATACCGGTAGCGGTCTGGAAGTTTGTGCGTTAATGAGTGTGGCTGGTTTGAGTAAGGCGGGAAAAGCTGGTAAGGGCAGAATTGGGTGGGGGCCCTGCCAGCTACATCCCGGCACACGCGTCATCTGTTACGGCTGCTTCCTTCCGGATCTGACCGAGTTCACAAATTAGCATTGCGGGAGAACCAACCGGGCCCCCATTGAGTGCCCTGGGTAACCAGAGCGCAGGCATTATCAATGATGCCCCTGCCAATTGCAAGCAACCCCGGGATGACCGTTGGTTTCTTGCACGATCTGCAGTTTATTTCCCCGGTACGGAACACCATGACCTTCGAAGACGATAGCTTTCAACAACGCATCTACACTATTGTCGCCGCCATTCCTTTTGGCTATGTGACCACTTACGGTGAAATCGCTCAGCTAGCCGGTTCTCCTCGTGCCGCACGTCAGGTTGGAGGCGTACTGAAACGCCTGCCTGCGGGGAGTAAACTTCCCTGGTATCGCGTGATTAACCGTAAAGGAGAAATCTCGCTGGTGGGGGACGATCTCGGTCGACAGCGCAGAGCACTAATAGACGAAGGGATTGAAGTCTCCCAGGAAGGAAAGGTCGATCTTAAACGTTATCGCTGGCAACCATGATAACGCCCCTTTCGGGGCGTAAAACTTCGTTACAGTGAGGTGGGTGCCGGTACGGCAGAAGAAGGGGAAACCTGCGTTGGCGATGTTAATGGCACCGTCGTGGCAGCTCCGCTCTGCGTTGGCACGGCAACGGAAGGTACTGGCACCAATGTCAGATCCTGATGTGTTCCACCCGTGGTCACTACCTGCTTCACCGTATCAGTAATAAACAGCATTTTACCGTCGACCGTCACGGCGGCACTCAGCAGAATGCGTGCATTGGGTTGAATGTCTGCCGGATTAAACGGCAAGGTAAACTTGAAAGGCGCCTGCTTACCTTCAGTACGAACAGCACGCTGGGATAGCACCTTCGATGGTGCATCCGCCAGCGAAGCATCCGACAGTGTCACTGTCAGTACCGCATCCGGCGGCAGAGCCACCTTTTGGCGGATCCATACTGTACCGCTCACGTTAGGCTGTTTCATCGTCGTCTGCTGGCCCGCCACCTGGGAGCCGAGCGTCGGCGTCGGCACATCTTTGCTTTTATCAGCACAGCCTGAAATTGCTACAACCAGCGCCGCACCACTTAATACATGCCAAAATTTCATTGATAGTTTCTCCTTCCGATCAATGCTTACGGCAGTCACTTCGCCGCACAAAGACAGTTTTTACTGTCTGCGTAGCTTTAATTCTGGCACAAGTTGCTGATTTTTTCCTGGAAGCACCGCAAGTCTGGCTTTATCAGCTTCCCACACAGATCGCATAAACAGTCGTTGACGCTAACTGGTCGGATCTCGCAAACTGGTGGCGATAAAACTATTGAGGAACAGAATATGGGCCAGGCGTTACAAAACTTGTTAAATCTTCTGGACCTGGAGACGCTGGAAGAGGGTCTGTTTCGTGGGCAGAGCGAAGATCTGGGTTTGCGCCAGGTGTTTGGTGGACAGGTGGTCGGCCAGGC
This sequence comes from Erwinia sp. MYb416, assembly GCF_037479575.1. Taxonomy (NCBI): domain Bacteria; kingdom Pseudomonadati; phylum Pseudomonadota; class Gammaproteobacteria; order Enterobacterales; family Erwiniaceae; genus Erwinia; species Erwinia sp. MYb416. Next base: position 391,215 of record NZ_JBBGYT010000438.1, on the reverse strand, counting down.
GTTGTATGCGGCCAAACAAACCGTTCCACAGGATCGCATTATCCACTCCTTCCATAGCTATTTCCTGCGCCCGGGCGATAGCCAGAAAGCGATCATTTATGATGTGGAAAATCTGCGCGATGGCCAGAGCTTTAGCGCCCGCCGGGTAAAAGCCGTGCAGAACGGCAAGCCCATTTTTTATATGACGGCCTCATTCCAGGGGCCAGAAAGCGGCTTTGAACATCAGAAAACAATGCCTGAGGTTCCAGGGCCGGATAACTTGCCCTCTGAGACAGACATTGCTCGCCAACTGGCGCAATACATTCCAGAGAAGGCTCGTGATAAGTTTTTATCCGAAAAACCCTTTGAGATCCGCCCGGTGGAGTTCCATAACCCACTCAAAGGACATGTCAGTAAACCCGCCCGCTATACCTGGCTACGCGCCAACGGCAGCATGCCGGAGGATAAACGCATTCATCAGTATCTGCTGGGCTATGCGTCTGACTTCAACTTCCTGCCTGTTTCATTGCAGCCTCACGGAAAAGGTTTTCTGGAGCCAGGTATGCAAGTCGCCACCATTGACCACTCGATGTGGTTCCACCGTCCCTTTGACCTCAACGAATGGCTGCTGTACAGCGTAGAGAGCACTTCTGCCTCCAGTGCCCGTGGTTTTGTGCGCGGTGAGTTCTGGAACCAGCAGGGTGTGCTGGTGGCATCGACGGTGCAGGAAGGGGTGATCCGCCAGCGTTCGTAATCAGAGGCATAAAAAAGCGGGCCATGATGGCCCGCTTCGTGGTTTTTTTTTTTTTTTGGCACTACTTTTCTTCAGCCTTCAGCACAGCAATCACTTACTGGTTGTAAGCATTCTCGCCATGGCTATTGACGTCCAGACCTTCACGCTCCTGATCTTCCGGAACACGCAGGCCCACAATCATATCGGCAACTTTGAAACCGATGAAGGCAACAACCGCAGTCCAGACGATGGTCAGACCGACGCTGAACAGCTGTACCCAGACCTGATGGCCCATGGTGACGCCTTCGGCATAACCCACGCCGCCCAGTGAAGAGGAGGCAAATACGCCGGTCAGGATGCAGCCTACGATACCGCACACACCGTGAACACCGAACACATCACAAGGGTCATCAACACGCAGCCATTTCTTCAGGATGGTCACACCCCAGAGACCGGCTAATCCACCAACCAAACCAATAATCAGTGCACCGCCCACACCCACATAGCCGCAGGCTGGGGTGATAGCCACCAGGCCGGCAATCACGCCAGAGCTGACGCCCAGCAGAGATGGCTTACCGCGCAGCGCCCACTCACCGAAGGTCCAGCTCAGCATCGCACCTGCTGTAGCAATCACGGTGTTGAGGAAGGCCAGACCCGCGATTTCGTTAGCAGCGCTGGCAGAACCTGCATTGAAGCCGAACCAGCCAAAGTACAGAATAGCCGTACCGGTGAACACCATCGGCAGGTTATGGGGTTTGAAAGCTTCTTTACCGAAACCAGCACGTTTACCCACCAGGTAAGCACCCACCAGGCCTGCTACCGCGGCGTTAATGTGAACAACAGTACCGCCCGCAAAGTCCAGCGCGCCGTCAGCTGCCAGGAAGCCGCCTGCCCATACCATGTGTGCAATTGGCAGGTAAGCGAAGGTCAGCCAGATTACAACGAAGATCAACAATGCAGAGAAACGAATACGTTCTGCGATGGAACCGACAATCAGACCCACGGTGATACAGGCGAAGGATGCCTGGAACGCCACGTGGATGTACTGATAGTAAGACCCCATCACCGCAGTAGGGGTGATATTTTTCAGCATTGCCCAGTTGAAGCTACCGAAGAAGGCGTTGCCCTCGCTGAACGCCAGTGAGTAGCCGTAAACCATCCACAGCACACAGACCATCGCGAAGGTCATGGCAACCTGAGTCAGCATCGACAGCACGTTCTTGGCGCGAATCAGGCCGCCGTAGAACAATGCAATACCAGGGATTGTCATAAACAGCACCAGCGCGGTGCAGATCATCATAAAGGCGTTATCAGCTTTGTCGGCTACTGCAGGAGCAGCGGCCATTGCCAGCGACGGTAAAAGAGCAACACCGGCGAGGCCTAACTTAGCGAGTTTTTTCATTTTGTCCCATCCCATCACAATTCTGAGCCCCGAATTACAGTGCTGCTTCGTCAGTTTCGCCGGTGCGAATACGGATGACACGTTGCAGTTCTGCAACGAAGATCTTCCCGTCACCAATTTTGCCTGTGTAGGCCGCTTTACTAATCACATCAACCACTTCATCAAGCTGGTCGTCAGCAATAGCAATATCAATTTTTACTTTTGGCAGGAAGTTCACGCTGTATTCAGCACCGCGATACAGTTCTGCATGCCCTTTCTGGCGGCCGAAGCCTTTGACTTCAGTGACGGTCAGACCCTGAATGCCGATTGACGACAGTGCTTCACGCACGTCTTCCAGTTTGAACGGTTTGATTACCACGGTAACCAGCTTCATACGATCCCCTCCAGGTAAAAAAATAGGTTGTTTCAGCGACACGAAATGATTAAAGCAAAGGCTGTGCCAGAGTTTAAAAATCTGAATTTTTCAGACGATTAGTCAGAGCTGGTCTGAGTCGTAGCTGAGACGCAGATCACAGAGAAAAGAAAGGCACAGAAAGGAGTATAGAAAAAACGCACCAGAAAGGTGCGCTATGCGTTAGAGCGGTGCATTTGTAGGGTTATTGAGTGTTTATTCGCCTGAATTTGGTGCAGCGCAACGGCAGCGATTTAGCTGCTCTCTGCCACTGCCAGCTCCTCACCCGCAAGTTGTAGTTGGTACATCTGCCAGTAGCGCCCTTGTGCAGCCAGCAGTTGCTGATGGCTGCCACGCTCCACTGCCTGCCCACGGTGCAATACCATAATGGTATCGGCTTCGGTGATGGTTGACAGTCGGTGAGCAATCACCACCAGCGTAGTACGCTGACGCACGATCTGCAGGGCTTTCTGGATAGCCTGTTCCGTACCGGAATCGATATTCGCGGTCGCTTCATCCAGGATCAGGATCTGAGGTGTGGCCACCAGCACCCTCGCCATTGCCAACAGCTGTTTCTGTCCAACGGAGAGATTATTGCCCTGCTCCCCTAAGCGCGTATGGATCCCTTCAGGTAACTCACGTGCCAGTGCCGCCAGCTGTACCGTTTCCAGCGCCTGCCAGACGGCATCCTCGCTAATATCCCGTCCCAGCGTGACATTGGCAAAGAAAGTATCGGCCAGCACCACTGGATCCTGTTGTACCATCGCCACACTCCCCCGCAACGCGGCATGGCTGAGGGAGGCGAGTGGACGTCCGTCCAGTTTGATCTCGCCCTGGCTGAGCGGGTAATACCCCATTAGCAGGTTAGCGAGCGTACTTTTTCCACTGCCGGTGTGCCCGACCAGCGCGACAAAATGGCGCGAGGGCACAGACAGGTTAATATCCGTTAACACCGGGCGGCCAGTACGATAAGCAAAGGTCACATCACGAATATCGATACTGCCGCTGGCAAGTGGCGTGTTGTCATCGCCATATGGCTGACGTGGCGCATCCATCAGTTCAAAGATACGCTCACCCGCCACCACCGCCTGTTGCAGCATCGATTGCTGGGTCGTCAGTTCGATTAGCGGCTCATTCAGGCGCCCGAGGTAGTTGATAAAGGCATATAACACGCCGACCTCAATCGACCCTACAGAAGAAAAACCGAACAGCATCATCAATCCGCACAGGATCATGGCAGAAAACAGGCTGAGCAGCGGTCGCAGGAGAAAACCATCCAGCCTTAGCGTCTGCATACGCGCCATATAATGAGAGCGGCTGGCCTCCCCCATACGTTCACCGAAACGAGCCTGCTGGCGAAACTGCTGGATCACACTCATGCCATTGATGACTTCATTGAAGCCGTTATTGATTTCTGCCAGATAGCTGCGCACGCGGCGCACAATCGGCGTGCTGTAACGCTGGTAAATCAGCATAACGATCAGTACCGCCGGGAAAATGGTGATGGCAACCAGCGCCATGCGCCAGTCAAGACTGAACATCGCCACCAGCATCGCCCCCACCAGCGCTGCACTGCGCAATACAGTGGCAACAACGGTCACGTAGAGATCACGTACCACCTCAGTATCATTGGTAACACGCGAAATAATCTGCCCGACCGGTTGGGTATCAAATGCGCCCAAAGGCTGGCGAAGTGCAGCATCCATCACATCAGTGCGCAGGCGCTGTACCACGCCAACGGCGGCCTGATTAAATAACAGTGCCTGACAATAATGCAGCGCCGCCGCCAGCAGTTGCAACAGCAGAAAACTGACCACCAGGCCAGCGGCCAGCCCAACAGGCATACGGTGTTTTGCCACCATATTGTCGATAAAGTAGCTGACCAAAACAGGTCCCAGCACTTCGGCGGCAGCGGCCACCCACAGCATCAGCACGGCCAGGCTCAGGGATTTACGCCATGGCGCACCGTAGGAGAGCAGCCGTTTAATGGTTGGCCACAATTGAGTGACATTAGCCATGCACAGCTCCCTGTTCTGTTTCATCGTCGTCCAGTGCCGCTTCCAGCTGTTGGTAACGGTACATATCGCGATACCAGCCTGCAGCGGCGGCCAGTTGCTCATGATCGCCACGCTGCGCAACCTGCCCGTGTTGCAGGACCAGAATTTCACTGGCCTCAGTCAGGGCAGAGAGACGATGAGCGCTGATAATAATCGTACGTCCTTCGCCCCAACTACGCAGATTATGCAGGATTTGGTGTTCGGTGCGGCCATCTACCGCAGAGAGGGCATCATCCAGCACCAGAATCTCGGCATTCAGCAGCAATGCCCGGGCAATGGAGATACGTTGTTTCTGCCCACCCGACAGCATCACACCACGTTCGCCCACTTCAGTTTGATAGCCCTCAGGGAGCCGTAAAATGTCGTCATGAACAAAGGCAAGCTGTGCAGCGTGCTCAATCTCAGTTTGCGTTGCACCAGGACACCCCAGCGCAATATTGTTAGCGACGCTGTCGGAGAACAGGAATGGCGTCTGACTGACTACCGCCAGTCGGCTACGCCAGCCATCGAGCTGCAACTGCGGCAGAGGGATATCGTGGTAACGAATATCGCCCTGATCAATATCGAAGTGACGCTGGATCAAACTGAGTAAAGTGCTTTTACCCGATCCCGTTGGGCCACAAAGCCCCAGCATTTGCCCTGGATTAACCTGAACCTTCAGATTACGCAACGCAGGTTGCTGCGCCCCGGGGTAACAAAACTCCCGCACCGAAATCTGCAACAGGCCGCGCCCCTCTGGCAACGGTTTGTCTCCATCAACCACGGCAGGCGCTTCTGCTAACAATGCCTGGATTCGTGTCCAGGCGGCGCTGCCACGCTCGACAATATTAAACATCCACGCCAGCGCCAGCATGGGCCAGATCATCAGCCCCAGATACATGACAAAGCTGGTGAGCTGCCCGAGGGTCATTGTGCCGTGCCAGACCATCCAGCTGCCGCCGCCAATCGCCAGCAGATTTGACATGCCAATAGCGATGTAGATCGTCGGATCGAAGCGTGCATCCACCCGCGCCACGCGCAGATTCTTCTCTCCGGTGTCTTTAGCAATCGCCGCAAACTGGCCTGACTGATGATCTTCCAGCCCGAAGGCTTTAATCATACGGATGCTGCTCAGGCTTTCCTGCGTCTGGTCGTTTAGCGAGGAGAAAGCAGCCTGGGCTAGCTTAAAGCGATGATGTAACTGGTCGCCGTAACGTTTGATCACCAGCGCCATGATCGGCATCGGTAACAGGGCAAGCAGGGTTAAGGTACCGCTAATCTGGGTACTCATCACAATCAGTACGGCCATGCCCATCACCAGTGAATCCACCAGCGTCAGTACGCCTTCGCCTGCCGCGAACACCACCCGGTCAACATCGTTAGTGGCACGGGCAATCAGATCACCGGTACGATGGCGTAAATAGAATCCGGGGTGCTGACGGCTGAGCTGGCGATAAAAATCTTCACGCAGTTCTACCGCCAACTGATAGGAGGCACCGAACAACAGCACGCGCCAGACATAACGCAATAAATAGACGATGATTGCCGTAGCCAGCATCACGCCAACCCACATCATCAGTTGGCCGTTGCTCATCCCATCGCGACTGACGCCATCGACGATCTTTCCCACCACATGTGGTGGCAGGAGTTGCAGCAAGGCAATCACGATTAACAGCAAAACCGCACCGAGATAGCGGCGCCATTCGCGCAAAAAATACCAGCTTAGTTGGCTAAAAAGTCGCAAAAAAATGTCCTGATTATCGGCTGGTTAAAGGGCAACCGGCAAAGCGGTGGTGTATTTTATCTCTTCCATCGCAAAACTCGAAGTGACATCGATCAGACCCGGTACGCCGTTCACCAACCGTTTGTAAAAACCATCGTAGCTTTTCATATCTGCAACCTGCACGCGCAGCAGATAGTCATACTCTCCGGCCATCCGGTAGAAACCCATGACTTCCGGCATCGCCTGTACCACATCAACAAATTGCTGATACCACAGGCTGCTGTGCTGCTGAGTTTTGATTAGAACAAAGGCGGTAAGACTCAGTCCAAGCTTTTCACCATCGAGTAAAGCAACCCGGCCGCGAATATAGCCTTCATCCTCCAGTCTTTTCAAGCGCTTCCAGCAGGGAGTGGTGGTCAGGCTGACGGCATCAGCCAGCGCCTGCAGAGAGAGCGTGCAATCCTGCTGGAGCAGGTTTAACAGCAAGCGATCTTTTTTATCCAGCGGTATTGGTAGCAAAATTTTCTCCTACAAGCCAAAAATGCAGCACTATTATAGCAACCTTTTCCCCTGCCGTTTGGTTAATCTGGTGACTCACCATTAGCTCATTCAGGGATGACCATGATGCATACCAACACTTACCGTAACCTGTTGATCATAGCTTTATTCAGCGCCGTAGCTCTCACATGGGGGACCACATGGATGGCGATGAAAATGACCGTTGCTACCGTTCCCCCTGTCTTTGCCACCGGTCTGCGCTTTCTCTGCGCCGCCCCGCTGCTCCTGCTGCTGGCGCGTTATAAAAAAGCCCCGCTATTGTTTCCGGCAGGCCAGCGAAGTTTTCAACTCTGCGTCATGCTGTTCTATTTCGCCATTCCATTTACGCTGATGATCTATGGCGAACGCTATACCTCTTCCAGCCTGGCGGCGATTATCTTTGCTACCATGCCCGCCGCAGTCCTCGCGGCTTCCCTGCTGTTTCTGCGCGAACGAACCTCGCGTCAACAGCTGCTCGGGCTGGCCATCAGTCTTGGCGCATTAAGCACGATCCTGTGGCATGAAACCCGCGACAGCGGCGAAAGCCAGATACGTGGAATTCTGGCCCTGGTCGCTGCCGTGCTTATTCACGCAGTGATGTACGTTCAGTGTAAAAAGCGCTGTGGCGGAATTTCAGTGCTGAGCTACAACGCGCTGCCCTGCCTCGGTGCGGGATTAATACTGACGCTGGCAGGGCTGACGGAAGCTCCCGATGTCACTACCTTTGCTCCGCAGGCGCTGCTGGCTATCGCTTATTTGGGTGTCGTCGCTGGCGTGGGCGGTATTCTGGCCTACTTTGCTTTGCAGCAGGTCGCCCGGCCGTTTCAGGCATCACTGGTTTTTCTGGTGTTCCCGCTGATCGCCATCACGCTGGAAAGTGAAATCAATGGCAGTAGTATCAGCCGCGAATCGTTACTACTGCTGTTGCCATTTTTACTGGGGATTTTACTCACACTGTATCGTGGTGCGCGAAGCCACCCGCCTTCACGGGTGGCAAATCCCGTCTTGCGCCGTTAAAAACGAAAAAGCCGGACATCCTTGTCCGGCACACTGACCAATGAACTGATTATTCGGGGGAATAGACCAGGTGTGGTGTGGTAAGCCAGTGGTTGAGGTAATGAGACACGCCCTGTGTCGCACAATCGCCAATAACCGGTAAATGGGGCAGTTGTGATTTCAGTTCATGCATCGCATTGCGCATAACGAAACCGTGACCCACGCGCCCCAGCATCTCCAAATCGTTCATTGCATCACCAAACGCCATGCACTCCGCCATCGACACGCCGAGCCTCGCAGTCAGATGTGCCAGCGCCGCCCCTTTGTTACAGTCCAGAGGCAGTACTTCGAGACAATCCTGCGCGGAAAAACAGAGGTGAGCGCTGTTTCCCAGAGCCTCGCGCAGCTGAATTTTTAGCGCGCACAGCTCCTGATAATCAGCGATAAAGCAGACTTTAGTCACCTGGTGTTCGGGAAGAGTACGCAGATCAATGACCTGATAACGGAAATCAGACAGCTGATGGGCTTGTAAAATCTCCGGGAGCTCGTCGTGAGTAAACCAGCCGCTGTCGTTAAAAACGTGAAGGCTGGCACGCGTATCCCAGTGGCTATGGATCACCCGCCTTGCCACCGCCGGTGGCAAATCGCTGGCATAAAGCAGCTCACCGAACGGATCATGAATACGTGTGCCGTTACCGCTGATAAGAAAAGCCGGCAGATCGTAATTCCGCATGAGCGGCTGCATCTCCATAAAGTGACGCCCGGTGGCAAAAGTGAGCTGTACCGGGTGCGCCTGGAGCGCGCGCAGACTGAGCAGGGTTTGTTGCCCCAACTGATGGTCAGGCATCAGCAACGTACCATCCATATCAAATGCAGCAAGACGCACCATTTTCTCTCCGGTTGATGGGTTTTTCATCTGCACTGAGTATCCTCTGGCATTTACGGAACTAATAGTGAATACTTTTTTTAAACTGTTCCGGGTTTAAGGTGAGATGAGACAACTCAATCGTTTGAACCAGTATCAGCGTTTGTGGCAACACAGCGCCGGGCAACCTCAGTCCACCAGTGTCGCTGATATCGCTCAGTGCTGTTTTTGCAGTGAGCGGCATATACGCACCCTGCTGCGCCAGTGGCAGGCGTGCGGCTGGCTGACGTGGCATGCCTCATCCGGGCGTGGAAAACGTGGCCTTCTGACCTTTCTGCAATCTCCCGCCACGCTGCGCAGTGAACTGATGTTGCAGCAGCTCGACAACGGCCATCCACAACACGCTCTGCAACTTGTGCCTCTGGCCCCGGAGCAACTCAGTCAGCTCCTCCAGCCTTTTATGGGCGGACAATGGCAGAACAACCAGCCAACGTTACGTATTCCCTATTACCGCTCGCTTGACCCCCTGCGCCCGCTTATGCAGCCCGGCCGTGCTGAACAGCATCTGGCCCAGCAGGTCTTTGCCGGATTAAGCCGCCTGTCAGGAGATGACGCCGTGCCGGATCTGGCCCATCACTGGCAAGTCAGTGATGATGGCCTGAGTTGGTTCTTTTTTTTGCGCCCGCAGTTGCGCTGGCATCATGGCGAAGCGGTCACCACCGGGCAACTGCAACAACGGCTACTCATGATCCTGGACAGTCCGGTCGGTCAGCGTCTGCTGTCCAGCGTCAAAACGGTTATCCAGGCCCATGCACTGTGCGTGCGCATCGATCTGCATACGCAGGACAACTGGCTGGCACATCGACTGGCAAGTGTCCCCTGCCTGCTGCCGCACCCGGATAACCCGGATATTGGCACCGGGCCGTGGCGGTTGATGGTCAATTCGCCTGCTTTGCTGCGTCTGGAAAGTCACGGCTGGTATCACGCTACACATCCACTAATGCAGGCGATTGAATACTGGATTGCACCACAGCTTTTCGACCCCGGACTGGGCACCAGCTGCCGCCATCCTGTTCAGATCGCCATTGGTGCGCAGCAGGATTTAAAAGCCCTTCAACCGGTTAGTCAGCGTATCAGTCTCGGATTCTGTTATCTGGCGATAGGTGAACGCGCGGGGCTCTCGCCCGCTCAGGCCCGGCATATTATGTCTCTGGTACATCAGTCCGGCATTATTGAACAGCTGCCATTAGAAGAAGGGCTCATCACGCCCAGCAGTGAAATGCTGCCGGGCTGGCACATACCTGACTGGCAACCCGAACCCGATATCATCCTGCCTGCACAACTTAGCCTGCACTACCATCTGCCGGTGGAGCTGCACGCTATGGCGGCAAAGCTTCAGCAACTGCTTGCCACTCAGGGATGTCAGTTGACGCTGCATTTTCATCCACAAAAAAACTGGCAAGATTATCCGTTACTTGCACAGGCTGACCTGATTATGGGCGACAGGCTAATTGGCGAAGCGCCGATGTTTACGCTGGAGAGCTGGCTGCGGCTCGACCCGATGTGGCCGATATTATCCGGTGCCGCAGGTTGGAAAATGCTGCTGACACAGTTAGATGACCTGCAGCGTTACCCGGATCTGGAGCAACGCCACCAGCGGTTAAAAACGTTGTACCAGCAACTGATGTTGGATGCGGTGATCACCCCGCTGTTTAACTATCGTTATCAGGTCAGTGCACCACCGGATGTTGAAGGCATACGATTAAACGCCTGGGGCTGGTTTGATTTCTCCCGTGCGTGGATACCGCCGCCCGTCGACATCGTCTGAAGAGGGGATACCTTTCTGTGTGGCAAGGTATTACCATAGCTGGCAGAAACTAACCGGGAAAGATTAAGTATGAAACGTGCAGTGGTGGTATTCAGCGGTGGACAGGATTCAACAACCTGTCTGATTCAGGCCTTACAGCAGTACGACGAAGTACACTGCGTGACTTTTGATTACGGCCAACGTCACCGTGCGGAAATCGACGTTGCCCGGACACTGTCACTGTCGCTGGGCGCCCGCGCGCACAAAGTGCTGGATGTGACCATGCTCAACGAGCTGGCTGTCAGTAGCCTGACACGCGATAACATCCCGGTCCCGGCTTACGACCCGACAGCCAGTGGCCTACCAAGCACCTTTGTACCAGGCCGTAATATCCTGTTTTTAACCTTCGCAGCAATCTATGCTTACCAGATTGAGGCCGAAGCGGTGATCACTGGCGTCTGTGAGACAGACTTCTCCGGCTATCCCGACTGCCGTGACGAATTTGTTAAAGCACTGAACCATGCTGTTAACCTCGGTATGGCGCGGGATATCCGTTTCGAAACGCCGCTGATGTGGCTGAATAAAGCGGAAACCTGGGCACTGGCAGATTACTGGCAGCAACTCCCTCTGATTCGTCACCAGACACTGACCTGTTATAACGGCATTCAGGGTGATGGTTGTGGTGAATGTGCCGCCTGTCATCTGCGCGCCAACGGCCTGCATGACTACCAGCAAAACACGGCTGCCGTTATGCAGGCAATGAAAACCAAAACCGGACTGGTTTGATTTCTCCCAGGAGCGACGTATCTCTCGCTCCTACTGATTAATGGTTTCCAGCTGCAACCGAAGTTCGCCCTCCAGCGGCAGGGCTTTTTTCGAGTTCAGATCGATGCAGACAAAGGTGAGCAATGCATCGGCGATGGCACTGCCATCAGATTGCAGGGAAACCCGCTGATCAATGACGCCACTCTTCCCCCCCAGTGTCATCAGTTGACTGTCGATAACCAGTACATCCCCCATGACCGCCGGGCGGCGATAATTGATATTGATATTCACCACCACAAACGCCATGCCGAGCTTATTCATCCAGTGAAACGCCTCGCTCTCTTCCAGCCAGGCCCAGCGGGCTTCTTCAAGGAACTCAAGGTAGCGGGCATTGTTCACATGCTGGTAAACATCCAGATGGTAGCCGCGTACTTTAATGGTGGTCTGCATCGTGCTGCGTCCTCTGTCATAAAAAAAGGCCACACCAACTGGTATGACCTCATCAATATTAGCAGTCAGACGGATCGACTTGCAGTAAGACTTGCCGACCCTGGATGCAGATCACAATTTAAGATTCGCAATATTCCGTTCCACCAACGTGTTACCCATGCCAGGCACTTCCTTTAATTGCTCGAGATCGGTGAAGGGGCCATATTTCTCACGATAACTGACAATAGACTCCGCCTTTTTTATCCCAACGCCGTTCATCACCGCCATTAATTCCTGGGCGCTGGCGCTATTGATACTGACCTGCGCTGCATTTTCAGCCGGCACTTTCGCAGGCGCCATTTTAGTGGCAGGTGCAGCAGTGGGAGCGGCACTGACACTGATGGGCAACGTCAGTCCGATGGCCAGAGCGAGCGAGAGAGCCTGTAAGGTACGATTAATCATGCTGTTTTCCTCCATGTGTTTGACAGCAACGCTACCCTAACGCCCCACCGCCACACCGGCAAACGGCAGTTTTCAAAAATGGAAAAGGCCGCATAAGCGGCCTTTTGTGTTGCAAGCAGTTGCAGTAGAACTGCGAGGCTTACTGTGCTTGAGCGGCGGCACCGTATTTGATTTTGGCGTCCTTACGCAGGTTGCTCAACATGGCTGCGAAAGCCAGCTGTGCATTGTTCTGCGTAATGCCCTGAACCAGAGCCTGCTTCTGCGCTTCAGGCATGGTGCCCTGCTGCACTTTATCAAGTGCCATCACGACGACGTTGCCCTGCGCATCTTCACTGACACCGAATGAAGGTTTACCTTCTGATGGCAGAGGAAGGGTAAAGGCTGCCTGAGACAGCGCATCCTGACCGGTACGTGACAGCGTCTGCTGTGCACCAAAGGTCAGGCCTGCCGCTTTCAGAGCTTCATCACCTTTGCCTGCTTTCAGTTCAGCCAGCAGTTTGTCAGCCTGTGCTTTCGCTTCCTGCTGTGCTTTCTGCTGCTTCAGGGTATCGGTAATCTGTGCAGTCACTTCATTCAGTGCTTTCACGGCTTCCGGCTTGTGTTCGCTGATGCGCAGCACAAAGGCACGGTCACCATCAACGGTGATGATGTCTGAATTACTTCCCGGCGTACCGTTTCCACCCACCAGATTACCGCTGAAGATCGCATCCTGTACGGCTTTAAAGTTCAGCTCGGCAGGCAGGCTGTCATGACCAAACCAGCCTGTTTCAACAGCTTTAACACCGGCAACCTGCTCAGCACTGGCCAGAGACTCGTTATCGTTACTTGCGGCATCGCTCACTTTCTGCTGCAGTTTGTAGTAAGCGTCGACCGCTTTTTCCTGCTTCACTTTTGCGGCAATATCATCATGCACTTCTGCCAGCGCTTTGATTTTTTCAGGCTGAATGTCATCCAGACGAGCCACGATAAAGCCAACCGATGACGATATCACACCCGATAACTGACCTTTCTCTTTCAGGCCTGCATTCGTCAGCTCATCCGGCGTGGTGGCCGGTTCAAGCCAGCCCATATCACCACCGTTGCGGGCAGAAATAGGATCAGATGATTTCTCTTTCGCCAGAGCAGCAAAATCACCGCCCTTCTTCAGTGCATCCAGTACTGACTGCGCTTCGGCTTCAGTTTTGGTCTGAATGATGCTGTAGCGATTGCGCTGCGGCTGGGTGTAATCCTGCTGATGTTGATCGTACCAGCTCTGGATGTCGCTCTCGCTCACCGGTTGCTGCATGCTCGCCGCATCCAGTTTGATGTAGCTAACGCGGAACTGCTCAGGCGTCATAAAGCTATTTTTGTTCTGCTGGTAGTAGTTGTTGATCTCTTCCGGGGTCACGGTTTGCTTTGCCACCAGCGCGTTGACATTAATCGTCACTTCACGCACCAGACGCTGCTGAGAAACCAGTGCCGCCAGAGAATCGGTTTCATTAGCCAGCACAAAATCTGTTCCGGTAACGGACTGGATAAGCTGCTGAGTGGTCAGTTGCTTACGCAGGGCTTCAGCATACTGATCGGCAGAGAAGCCCATGTTATTAATGATGCCCATGTACTTGGCATTATCAAATTTACCCTCAGTCTGAAACGCAGGCTGAGTAAAGATGGCCTGTTTGATTTGCTCGTCACTGATGGCCAGGCCGATATCTTTGGCATACTGGTCCAGTAACAGTTCATCAATCAGCTGTGAGAGCGCCTGTTGACGGATCTGCTGCATGTAACCTTCGTTACCTGCCAGAGCCGAGAACTGTTCGCCCAGCATCTGCTGCTGACGCGCACGTTCGCTGCTGAAAGCACGTTCAAGCTGTGCACGACTGATTTCCTGGCCGTTGACTTTGGCTGCGTAATCACCGGAACCGCCTGTCAGATACCCGCCTACGCCGGTAAGGACAAAGGACAGGATGATCAGGCCCAGTATAATTTTGAGCACGACATGGTTCGACGCCGCGCGTAAATTGTCCATCATGGTGTGACAACACTCCGCTGTAGTGTGAATGTAAAACCTTGCGCTGCCGTCCCGCGTTCCCGAGGACGCACTTAGCCATTTTAGACAACCGCAGCACGCGTTTGTCATTGAAACATAAAAAAAGGCACATCAAGTCGCTGATGTGCCCCGTATGTTACATGAGAACGCGTTGGCGATCCTCAATACGCCGAAGAAATCTGCTCCTGCGGCGGCTTAATGCACTTAATTTACAGAGTCTTTCAGCGCTTTACCGGCACGGAAGCCAGGTACTTTACCCGCTGCGATAGTAATTTCTTTGCCGGTTTGCGGGTTACGGCCGGTACGCTCGGCGCGTTCACGCACGGAGAAAGTACCGAAGCCGACCAGCGCCACTTCATCGCCAGCCTGCAGAGATTCAGTAACTGAACCGATAAAAGCATCTAATACACGTCCCGCTGCAGCTTTAGAAATATCGGCGTTTGCAGCAATTTTGTCGATCAACTGTGACTTATTCACTCACTCATCCCCTCTTTTATTTTTACACCGTGAACAGGCTTTCTGCCGGACACGTACGTGCGTGATTTGTTATGGCTGTTTAGCCCGAGCTTGTTGAGCCTCAGCAACCCGCAACCTTTGCCGTCACTGGCTTAACAGCATCCTAACTTAGCGGCACAAAAAAAAGCTGGCAAGCACCAATTCACTTACCAGCCTTAGTTTTACAGTGAGTTTGCCTTAAATCACTATTTTGCCGTAACAACCTGCATGCCATACGGGGCATTTTGCAGGGCCAGGGCTAATACTTCTTCAATGCGTTTCACCGGATGAATCTCCAGGTCGGCAATCACGTTATCCGGAATTTCTTCCAGATCGCGCTTGTTCTCGTCCGGGATTAAGACCGTCTTGATGCCACCACGGTGTGCGGCAAGCAGTTTTTCTTTCAAACCACCAATCGGCAGAACCTGACCACGCAGCGTAATTTCGCCCGTCATCGCCACGTCTGCACGCACCGGGTTACCGGTCAGACACGAAACCAGCGCGGTGCACATTGCAATACCGGCACTTGGACCATCTTTCGGCGTTGCCCCTTCAGGCACGTGAACGTGGATATCACGCTTCTCATAGAAGTCAGCGTTGATGCCCAGTTTCTCTGCACGAGCACGCACCACCGTCAGCGCCGCCTGGATGGATTCCTGCATCACTTCGCCCAGTGACCCCGTATAGGTCAGCTTGCCTTTACCCGGCACACAGGCGGTTTCAATGGTCAGCAGATCGCCCCCAACTTCCGTCCATGCCAGACCAGTCACCTGGCCTACGCGGTTTTCGCTATCGGCACGGCCATAATCGAAGCGCTGCACGCCGAGATAATCTTTGAGGTTATCGCCGTTAATTTCGATGTGTTTAATGGATTTGTCCATCAGCAGCGTTTTGACGGCTTTGCGGCACAGCTTGGACAATTCGCGTTCAAGGCTACGCACGCCCGCTTCACGAGTGTAATAGCGAATAATGCCAACAATGGCGCTATCGTCCACGGTCAGTTCATTTTTCTTCAGTGCATTACGCTCAATCTGCTTCGACAGCAGGTGCTGTTTGGCGATATTGAGTTTTTCATCTTCGGTGTAACCCGACAGGCGAATCACTTCCATACGGTCCAGCAAGGGGGCTGGAATGTTCATCGAGTTAGACGTTGCGACAAACATCACATCGGAGAGATCGTAATCTACTTCCAGATAGTGATCGTTAAAGGCAATGTTCTGTTCTGGATCAAGTACTTCCAACAGAGCAGATGCCGGATCACCGCGCATATCCGAAGACATTTTGTCAATTTCATCCAGCAGGAAAAGTGGGTTTTTAACGCCAACTTTTGCCATCTTCTGGATCAGTTTGCCCGGCATGGAACCGATATAGGTACGACGGTGACCACGGATTTCTGCTTCATCACGTACCCCACCCAATGCCATACGCACATATTTACGGCCAGTGGCTTTGGCGATGGACTGCCCCAGCGAGGTTTTACCCACGCCAGGAGGCCCTACCAGGCACAGGATTGGGCCTTTGATTTTGCTGACGCGGCTCTGTACTGCCAAATATTCCAGGATGCGGTCTTTGACGCGCTCAAGGCCGAAGTGGTCCATATCCAGCGTTTCTTGCGCCTTCAGCAGATCTTTCTTCACCTTGCTACGTGCATTCCATGGCACCTGAACCATCCAGTCAATATAACCACGTACAACTGTGGCTTCGGCAGACATCGGCGACATCATTTTCAGCTTCTGCAGCTCAGCTTCCGTTTTATCACGCGCTTCTTTCGGCATTTTTGCCGCATCGATTTTGCGTTTCAGCGCTTCGTTTTCATCCGGCGCATCGTCCATTTCGCCCAGTTCTTTCTGAATGGCCTTCATCTGCTCATTCAGATAGTACTCACGCTGGCTTTTTTCCATCTGCTTTTTGACACGATTACGGATGCGTTTCTCAACCTGTAACAGGTCAATCTCCGACTCCATCATCGCCATCAGGTATTCCAGACGCTCGTTGATATCTGACATTTCCAGAACAGACTGTTTATCAGCCAGTTTCAGCGGCATATGGGCAGCAACGGTATCTGCCAGACGGGCAGCATCATCGATGTTGTTCAGTGAGGTCAGGACTTCTGGGGGGATCTTTTTGTTCAGCTTGATATAGCCTTCAAACTGATTGATCGCCGTACGCACCAGCACTTCCTGCTCACGCTCTTCAATTTCAGGCGACTCCAGGTACTCTGCCTGGGCAGTAAAGTGGTCGCCGTTATCGGATAAGGTGGTGATGTGTGCACGCTGTAAACCTTCAACCAGCACTTTAACGGTGCCGTCGGGGAGTTTCAGCATTTGCAAAATAGAGGCAACAGTCCCGACTGAGAAGAGATCGTTGATGCCAGGTTCATCCGTTGAAGCTTCTTTCTGAGCGACCAGCATGATCTTTTTGTCATGATCCATGGCGGCTTCAAGGCAGCGAATTGATTTTTCACGACCAACAAACAACGGAATGACCATGTGCGGATAAACCACTACGTCACGCAACGGTAACACAGGGATTTCAATGCGTTCAGAACGCTCAGGATTCATAGAGCTCTCTCTTAGTTTAATTTCCGCCAGGGTAAGGGGAACCGCATCATCCAGAAAAAGTGCAGTTTGACCCACAGGTATCTGAGTATATGGGGATGAACGGAATAGATTCAATGTTGGGGTAACGAGAAAAGTAAAAGGGGGAACATTTTCCCCCTTTTCGATAACTGACTGGAATGATTTGGTTATTTATTCGCCAGACGCCTGCTGTGCTTCGGGCTTGCCATAAATCAGCATCGGCTCGCTCTCACCACCAATGACCGATTCATCGATCACCACTTTCTCGACGTCATCCATCGACGGCAGGTCGTACATGGTGTTCAGCAGTGCGCCTTCCACGATAGAACGCAGCCCGCGGGCACCCGTTTTGCGTGACATTGCCTTTTTGGCAATCGCCGTCAATGCTTCCTCACGGAACTCCAGCTCCACGCCTTCCAGATTGAACAGCGCCTGATACTGCTTGGTCAGCGCATTTTTCGGCTCACGCAGGATCTGAATTAACGCATCTTCACTCAGCTCCGTCAGCGTCGCCACCACCGGCAGACGGCCGATGAACTCCGGGATCAGACCAAACTTGATCAGATCTTCCGGCTCCACCTGTGCCAGCAGCTCGCCTTCTGTCGCTTTCTCAGACTTGCCCTTCACCGATGCGCCAAAACCGATACCGGTGCCGGTATCCACGCGCTGTGACACCACTTTATCCAGGCCGGCAAACGCACCGCCGCAGATAAACAGAATTTTCGAGGTATCCACCTGCAAAAACTCCTGCTGCGGATGCTTGCGCCCGCCCTGCGGAGGAACGGCCGCCACCGTGCCTTCGATCAGCTTCAGCAGCGCCTGCTGCACGCCTTCACCGGAGACATCTCGGGTGATAGACGGGTTGTCTGACTTGCGTGAAATCTTGTCGATCTCATCGATGTAGACAATCCCGCGCTGCGCTTTCTGCACGTCGTAGTCACACTTCTGCAGCAGCTTCTGAATGATGTTTTCCACATCCTCGCCCACGTAACCGGCTTCGGTCAGCGTGGTGGCATCGGCCATGGTGAACGGGACGTCCAGCAGGCGGGCCAGCGTTTCGGCCAGCAGGGTTTTACCGCTACCGGTCGGGCCAATCAGCAGAATGTTACTTTTCCCCAGCTCAATACCGTTGCTGGTGTCGCCGTTGCGCAGGCGCTTGTAGTGGTTATACACCGCCACTGCCAGCACCTTCTTCGCCCGCTCCTGGCCGATAACGTAGTCATCGAGGTGGTGGCGGATTTCGTGCGGCGTGGGCAGTGAGTTGCGCTCACGATGTGGCACAACTTCTTTGATCTCTTCGCGAATGATGTCGTTACATAAGTCGACACATTCATCGCAGATGTAGACTGACGGGCCGGCAATCAGCTTACGCACTTCATGCTGGCTTTTGCCGCAAAAAGAGCAGTACAGCAGTTTACCTGAACCGTCTTTGCGCTTATCTGTCATCAGTTAACCTCATGCCTTACTTAATTTACGCGTACCAGTCCTTAATATAGCCCATTTCCCGCTGTAATTGGGAGTAAAAGTCCGATGCGTGTCATGTTCACAAGACTTAATCATGGACACACACACTCCGGACAAAAAACAGCCAGTCACTTTATTTACAGGTAAAAATGTCATTTAACGTACTGTTTTAAATAACAAAGACTGCCTACTATTCCTGTTGATTTAGCTGGTAATTGGATTATGCTAAACTCTGGTCACTTATGATTATCCGATGGAGTGTAAAGCATGCCTCAAGAGCCAACTAAAGAAGAAAACGGGCAGGAAGAGAAGAACTCATCGCTGGCAGTCAATAAACTGCTGCAGTCACGCTCTATTATCATTTCAGGTGAGATTAATCAGGCGCTTGCTGAGAAAGTGACCGCACAGTTGCTGATCCTGCAAGAAATGGGCGATGAGCCAATCAAGCTGTTCATTAACAGCCAGGGTGGCCATGTTGAAGCTGGTGACACCATCCACGACATGATTAAATTTGTGAAACCTAAAGTACTGGTCATTGGTACTGGCTGGGTGGCCAGCGCCGGTATCACCATTTTCCTTGCAGCTGACAAAGATGACCGTTACTCACTGCCGAATACTCGCTTTATGATTCACCAACCCCTGGGCGGCGTGCGCGGTAAAGTCTCTGACATTGAGATCGAAGCGAAAGAGCTATTGCGTGCACGTGCACGTATTAACCAGCTGATCAGCAAAGCAACGGGCCAGCCTCTGGAAAAAGTAGAGAAAGACACTGACAGTAATTACTGGATGAGTCCTGAGCAAGCCGTTGATTACGGTATCACTACCCACGTCATCAGCCAGTGGGACGAACTGAAAGGTTAATCGCCCGACAGTAACAAAAAAAGGCCCGCATCAGCGGGCCCTTTTTTGTCTGCATAACATCAGGTTACTCGCCAGATGCCTGCTGAGTTTCTGGCTTGCCGTAGATAAGCTTAGGTTCGCTGTCACCGTCGATGACCGGTGCATCCACCACGACTTTCTCCACGTCATCCATCGACGGCAGGTCGTACATGGTGTTCAGCAGTGCGCCTTCCACGATAGAACGCAGCCCACGAGCACCTGTTTTGCGTGACATTGCCTTTTTGGCAATCGCCGTCAGCGCATCTTCACGGAACTCCAGCTCCACGCCTTCCAGATTGAACAGCGCCTGATACTGCTTGGTCAGCGCATTTTTCGGCTCACGCAGGATCTGAATTAACGCATCTTCACTCAGCTCCGTCAGCGTCGCCACCACCGGCAGGCGGCCGATGAACTCCGGGATCAGACCAAACTTGATCAGATCTTCCGGCTCCACCTGTGCCAGCAGCTCGCCTTCTGTCGCTTTCTCAGACTTGCCCTTCACCGATGCGCCAAAACCGATACCGGTGCCGGTATCCACGCGCTGCGACACCACTTTATCCAGGCCGGCAAACGCACCGCCGCAGATAAACAGAATTTTCGAGGTATCCACCTGCAAAAACTCCTGCTGCGGATGCTTGCGCCCGCCCTGCGGAGGAACTGCCGCCACCGTGCCTTCGATCAGCTTCAGCAGCGCCTGCTGCACGCCTTCACCGGAGACATCTCGGGTGATAGACGGGTTGTCTGACTTGCGTGAAATCTTGTCGATCTCATCGATGTAGACAATCCCGCGCTGCGCTTTCTGCACGTCGTAGTCACACTTCTGCAGCAGCTTCTGAATGATGTTTTCCACATCCTCGCCCACGTAACCGGCTTCGGTCAGCGTGGTGGCATCGGCCATGGTGAACGGGACGTCCAGCAGGCGGGCCAGCGTTTCGGCCAGCAGGGTTTTACCGCTACCGGTCGGGCCAATCAGCAGAATGTTACTTTTCCCCAGCTCAATACCGTTGCTGGTGTCGCCGTTGCGCAGGCGCTTGTAGTGGTTATACACCGCCACTGCCAGCACCTTCTTCGCCCGCTCCTGGCCGATAACGTAGTCATCGAGGTGGTGGCGGATTTCGTGCGGCGTGGGCAGTGAGCTACGCTCACGGTGTGGCGCAACTTCTTTGATCTCTTCGCGAATGATGTCATTGCACAAATCAACACATTCATCGCAGACATACACAGACGGGCCGGCGATCAGCTTGCGCACTTCATGCTGGCTTTTGCCGCAAAAAGAGCAGTACAGCAGTTTACCTGAACCGTCTTTGCGTTTATCAGTCATTTACTTCCCCCTCATTGTCACACTCACCTTCCCACCAGGGGTTAGTTACGCGGCCGCCACCAGAGCTATCCGCGGAGGCAACGGCACCATGTCACAACATGTTTAATCAGTTACGCTGGGACAGCACAGAATCCACTAAGCCGTACTCTACGGATTCGCTGGCCGACAAGAAACGGTCGCGGTTGGTATCGCGCTCAATGGTTTCGATCGTCTGCCCGGTATGTTTTGCCATCAGTTCGTTCATCATCTGCTTAGTCTTGATGATTTCACGGGCATGGATGTCAATATCTGACGCCTGCCCCTGGAAACCGCCCAGCGGTTGGTGAATCATCACGCGTGAATTCGGCAGGCAGTAACGCTTGCCTTTCGCTCCCGCGGTCAGCAGGAAAGCGCCCATCGAACAGGCCTGGCCCATACAGATGGTGCTAACGTCAGGTTTGATAAACTGCATGGTGTCATAAATTGACATCCCTGCGGTGATGACGCCACCAGGAGAGTTAATGTACAGGTGGATATCCTTTTCTGGATTCTCCGCTTCCAGAAACAGCATCTGCGCAACGATCAGGTTGGCCATGTGGTCTTCGACCTGGCCGGTCAGAAAAATAATGCGCTCTTTCAGCAGGCGCGAGTAGATGTCGTAAGAACGCTCTCCACGAGAGGTTTGTTCGACCACCATTGGCACCAGAGCCATATGAGGTGCAGTTAGTTCACGTTCGCCGCTGTATGACATTATCGTCTCCTGGATAAATTTCATTTGGCAACACTCTGTAGCGATTCTACTTGAGAGCGATCAGGAACACTATGATTCCAGGCCTTACACCCGATGCCGTCCGGACAGTTATCGGGCCTGATGACTTCGTTGTACCAATTTGGGGATGATCCCCTGCTGTTTCAAGCATAACAACGTTTTTATCAACTGCTAACCAGGAAAAGTAGCTTAGTCGATAATTTGCAGATTAAATGCGCAAATAGCCTATAAAAGCAGTGGGATTTTACCCCATAAACGACAAAAGCCCGCTGCCAGAAGGCAGCGGGCTTAACGTCAACTAACAGAGTTCAGAATCAGGCCGTAGCAGTCTGGTTCATCAGTTCCTGGAAGTTAGTGGCTTTTTCAGTCACTTTCGCTTTTTCCAGCACGGCTTCAACAGCCTGCTCTTCCAGCGCTACGTTACGCATGTTGTTCATCAGCTCGTTATTTTTGCTGTAGAACTCGATCACTTCTGTTGGATCTTCGTATGCAGAAGCCATCTCTTCGATCAGCGCTTTAACACGGTCTTCGTCAGCTTTCAGCTCGTGAGTACGAATCACTTCGCCCAACAGCAGACCGACAACTACGCGGCGTTTAGCCTGCTCTTCGAACAGTTCACGAGGCAGCTCCAGAGCTTGCTTTTCGTTACCACCAAAGCGCTGTGCAGCCTGACGCTTCAGCACGTCAATCTCACCGTCAATCAAAGCAGCAGGAACATCGATGTCATTGGCTTTCACCAGACCGTCGATTGCCTGAGATTTCACGCGGTTACGCACGGCACCTTTCAGCTCACGCTGCATGTTCTTGCGCACTTCTGCACGCAGACCCGCGACAGAACCATCTTCAACGCCGAAACGCTTGATGAACTCTTCAGTGAACTCTGGCAGCTCGCGCTCTTCAACTTTCTTCAGTACGATTTCAAACTTCGCTGCTTTACCTTTCAGGTTCTCAGCGTGGTAATCGTCCGGGAAGTTAACGTCGATAGTAAAGGTCTCGCCCGCTTTGTGGCCAACAACACCTTCTTCGAAACCAGGGATCATACGACCCTGGCCCATTGCCAATACGAAGTCAGACGCTTTGCCGCCTTCGAACTCTTCACCATCTACAGAACCGGAGAAATCGATGGTTGCACGATCTTCAGCAGTCGCTGCAGCGTCGGTTTCTTTCCAGGTGGCCTGCTGCTTGCGCAGAGTGTCCAGCATGGTATCAACGTCAGCATCAGTCACTTCAACAACCGGTTTTTCAACTTCGATTGCTTCCAGACCCTTCAGCTCAACTTCCGGGTACACTTCAAATTCAGCTGAGAATGTGAAGTCTTCACCGGTTTTGTATTCGCCTGGTACGTACTGCGGTGCGCCAGCCGGATTAATTTTTTCTTTGATGATCGCATCGACAAAGCCGCGCTGCATCAGATCGCCCAGGACGTCCTGGCGAACAGAAGCACCGTAACGCTGTTCAACAACAGTCATCGGTACTTTTCCTTTGCGGAAACCGTCGATGCGCACTTTCTTAGCTACGCTGACCAGCTCACTTTTCACCGCGTTTTCGATCACATCTTTATCTACGGTAATCGTTACGCGACGGCCCAGGCCCTGAGTTGTTTCTACTGAAACTTGCATCTTATTACCTCAAAAAATCACGTGCTCGGTCAACTTCAGACAAACACCACTGGATGACCAGGGTGTATCTAAGAACCGGGACGGCTTCTGATGTCAGAACCACATTCCCTGTTTCACAGAAGCATCCCGAAGACATTCCGGAAAAAAATAGACGCAGCATTATAGCGGCAACGTCTTAATGAGTCGAGGCTACACTCTCGCCCGGACCCCGCTACTTTTTACATTTTTGCTGCCAAATCGCAAGAATTTGCTGACTGCCACATTTTTCTGGCTCTATAAATGAAAAAACGGCCAACAGGCCGTTTTCAGTTTTTTGCGTCGGGTCAGGCCAGCGTACCGGCACCACGGCAGTTAGGTGAGGATGGAACGGTATCTTGTAAACCCTCCCACTCTTTCAAGGTATAACTGTGAAGTGCCAGTGCGTGCACACTGCCGGCCAGCTCATCCGCCAGCACCCCGTAAATAGCCCGGTGGCGGGTTAGAAAACGCTGATCGTTAAAGCTGTCACTGACAATCACCACCTTGAAGTGACTCTCAGCGCCCGCAGGCACATTATGGCGATAGCTTTCATCATGCACCTCAAGATGCACAGGAGAAAACGCCGTTCGTAACTTTTCTTCTATTTGTTCACGGATCATACCTGGACTCCTTTGATGCAGAGAACTGCGCCCCATCCCTTTAAATCGTAGTCGGTTTTTGTGTAAAACCGACGCACTTTAGCGTTTTTTTCCTGATGGCATTTACTTTTCAATCACCGCCATGCAACACATCGCCTATCACGAGGTCGAATGCCTGAGTCTCATTAAGTCTGAAAATTCCGCAACGCGATGAATTTACGCTCGATCGGGGCTTCCCCTGCCGACAGGCAATGATATGATGACCGCAGTTTTGTCAGCAATACTACTCACGTAATCGAGAAAATAAGCATGTTAAAAAAATTATTTTTCCCTCTGCTGGCCGTGTTAATTCTGGCTGGCTGCGCAGGGAGCAGCAATACGCTCGACATTTCACCAAAAATTCAGCTGCCACAGCGTGATCCAAGCCTGATGGGCATCACTATCAGCATCACGGGTGCCGATCAGCGTAGCGATCAGGCGCTGGCGAAAGTTAACCGCGACGGCCAGCTGATCACCCTGACCCCGTCTCGCGATCTGCGTTTCCTGTTACAGGAAACACTGGAGAAGCAGATGACCGCACGCGGTTATATGGTCGGCCCAAGCGGCGCTGTTGATCTGCAAATCGTGGTGAATGGCCTGTACGCTGACGTTACCCAGGGTAATGTGCGTTACAGCATCACCACTAAAGCGGATATTTCTATCATCGCTACGGCTAAAAATGGCAGTAAGCAGGTGAAAAACTACCGCCAGACCAGCAGTGTTGAAGGTGCGTTCGCCGCGAATAATCAGAAAATCACGAATGTCGTCAACAGCACCCTCGGTGACGTGATTGCCGATATGGCGCAGGACACCAGCGTTAACGACTTCATCAAGCAAAACGCGCGTTAATCCCTCTGGCCCGGCAGGACGCCGGGCCTGATGTAAGGTCCGTATGCCTAACCACTATCTGCACATCTTTACCCGACGCAACTCTGCCCTTCTTTTATTCCTCGGCTTCGCTTCTGGTCTGCCGCTCGCGCTCACATCGGGTACGCTTCAGGCGTGGATGGCCGTTGAGAATATCGATATTAAAACCATCGGATTCTTTTCCCTCGTCGGACAGGCTTACGTCTTTAAGTTCCTCTGGTCACCGCTGATGGACCGTTACACGCCGCCATTTCTTGGGCGCAGACGTGGCTGGTTGTTAGTCACTCAGTTGTTGCTGATCGTCGGGATCGCACTGATGGGCTTTATGCAACCTTCACGCGATTTGACTCTGCTGGCAGCGCTGGCGGTGCTGGTCGCATTTTGTTCGGCCTCTCAGGATATTGTGTTTGATGCCTGGAAGACGGATGTGCTGTCCGCCACTGAGCGCGGTAGCGGTGCGGCAATTAGCGTACTGGGCTATCGGCTGGCAATGCTGGTCTCCGGCGGGCTGGCACTGTGGCTGGCAGATCGTTTTCTCGGCTGGCAGGCGATCTGGTGGCTGATGGCCGCAATGATGCTGCCGGGTGTGATAGCCACCTTACTGGCTAAAGAGCCAGATGCTACCGTTGATCGCCCACAGACACTGGAAGAAGCCGTTATTGCCCCACTGCGCGATTTCTTCAACCGCAATAATGCCTGGCTGATTCTGTCACTGATTGTCCTTTATAAGCTGGGCGATGCTTTTGCTGCCAGCCTGACCACCATTTTTTTGATCCGTGGCGTCGGATTTGATGCAGGTGATGTTGGATTGGTCAACAAAACACTCGGCCTGGTCGCCACCATCATCGGTGCACTGGCAGGCGGTGTGCTGATGCAACGTCTTAACCTGTTTCGCGCCCTGATGCTGTTCGGTATTTTACAAGCGGTGTCCAATCTGGGTTACTGGATCCTGTCAGTCACTGACAAGCACCTTTACAGCATGGCAGCCGCAGTGACCGTGGAAAATCTGTGCGGTGGGATGGGTACTGCTGCCTTCGTGGCGCTATTGATGACGTTGTGTAACCGTTCGTTTTCGGCGACTCAATTTGCCCTGCTCTCTGCGCTCTCAGCGGTGGGTCGCGTCTATGTGGGACCTGTGGCGGGATGGTTTGTTGAGTCCTGGGGCTGGCCGACGTTTTATGCCTTCTCTGTGGTGGCAGCACTGCCCGGACTGCTATTACTGCTCGGATGCCGTTCGACGCTGGAATATGCACAAACTCATCCTGACTTTCTGCCGCGAACCGCCTATCGCTCCGGCTATCGCTGGGCAGTGCGCGGACTGATTGCTGGCTGTGCACTGCTGGCTGTCTGGCTGCTGGTGCTGGCGATGGATGCGCTGGACTGGTTCTCCTACCCCGAGTTGAGTACCCGTCTGTTTGAAGCAGGTATTCTGCTGGTACTGGGCGGGATTGTGACGGGAACACTGCTGGACTTCCTGGCGCTGCGGAAATCCCATGCAAACATCGTAAATCAGCGATAATGTCTTTGCATTCGAGAAATGTTAAGAAAATTATTTAACCAACAATGGGTTAACAATTCGAGTGACTTTTGCCGCACAGGGAGTGCGGCACGCAGGTAACACATCAGAAAAGTTGATGGCTTGACGAGAAATATTATTTTTATCCTTTATTAAGTCGTTTAAAAAAAATCCTGACGAATCTTCCCCCTCATTTTCAGGTATTAAAACCCGGTGCGTAATTAAATTTAGTTAATCAATATCACACAATTGATAATGAGATGTTAAATAAATGGTGCATTAAATGCCTGGTTATAGCAGATACAATTTTTGTACGGTTTTTTCTATTGGATTTTGTTATATTGATGCCAACCCTTTGCCAGCATTCATATTTTGTCACTTACGGCAACATATGTGACAGTCTTTGCAAAAGGTGTCAACACCCCGCTGACACAACCTGTTGCAGGTTTACAGTACTGAAACCTTCCCGTAAAATGCCGCCACACTTAAACGACAATAGAGCCCTTGTCATTGAGGTCGTTAAATGAGACTCAGGAAATACAATAAAAGTTTGGGGATTTTGTCATTAATCGCAAGCATGATTTTGTTAAGTGGTTGTGATAGTGCGTTATTAAATCCCAAAGGACAGATTGCAATGGAGCAACGTTCGCTGATTTTGACGGCCTTCGGCCTGATGATGATCGTCGTGATCCCCGCAGTCTTGATGGCCGTGGTGTTCGCCTGGAAATATCGGGCATCTAACACCAATGCGAAGTACAGCCCAAACTGGTCCCACTCGAACAAAGTGGAAGCCGTAGTATGGACTGTGCCGATCTTGATCATTGTCTTCCTTGGCATTCTGACGTGGAAATCAACCCACGCACTGGAACCAAGTAAGCCACTGGCATCTGACGCGAAACCTGTCGTGATCGAAGTTGTCTCTCTTGACTGGAAATGGATGTTCATTTACCCGGAACAGGGTATTGCCACCGTTAATCAGATTGCTTTCCCGGCTAACCGCCCTGTGAGCTTCAAGATTACCTCGAACACCGTCATGAACTCCTTCTTCATCCCTACCCTCGGTAGCCAGATTTACGCTATGGCGGGCATGCAGACAAGATTGAACTTGATTGCTAATGAAGCCGGCACCTTTGACGGTATTTCCTCGAACTTCAGTGGTCGTGGTTTCTCTGGTATGAAGTTTAAAGCGATTGCTACTCCTGACGAAGCGTCTTTCGAGCAGTGGGTTGCTAAAGCAAAACAGTCACCAGACACCCTCATGACAATGGATGATTTTAATAAGCTGGCTGCGCCTAGCGAAAATCACCCGGTTGAATTCTTCTCAAGTGTGAAACCTGGACTGTTTAAAGACATTATCGGTCAGTTCAAGATGAACCACGGTGGAAGCATGGACATGTCCCACGGCGAAGGCCATGAAGGCATGGATATGAGCAATGCCGCTCACGCGGGAGCCGAGGAATAATACGATGCTTGGAAAATTAACACTGGATGCAGTGCCGTATCATGAACCGATTATCATGGTTACGGTTGCCGCCATTATTCTTGGCGGTCTGGCGCTGGTCGCCGCACTGACTTACTTCGGTAAGTGGAAATATCTGTGGACCGAGTGGCTGACCTCAGTTGACCACAAAAAACTCGGTATCATGTACATCATTCTGGCATTTGTCATGTTGCTACGTGGCTTTGCCGATGCGGTAATGATGCGTACTCAGCAGGTGCTTGCCTCCGCGGGTGAAGCCGGCATTTTGCCACCACACCACTACGATCAGATTTTCACCGCCCACGGCGTGATCATGATCTTCTTCGTAGCGATGCCGTTTGTTGTTGGTCTGATGAACATTGCTGTTCCATTACAGATCGGCGCACGCGATGTGGCCTTCCCGTTCCTCAACAACCTGAGCTTCTGGTTCACCATGGTTGGTGTGGTTCTGGTTAATCTGTCACTGGGTGTGGGCGAATTCGCACAGACCGGCTGGCTGGCATACCCACCACTTTCGGGGGCGGAATACAGTCCGGGGGTCGGTGTTGACTACTGGATATGGAGTCTACAGCTTTCCGGTATCGGTACGACCCTGACAGGTATCAACTTCTTCGTGACCATCATGAAGATGCGTGCACCTGGCATGACCATGTTTAAAATGCCGGTGTTCACCTGGGCTTCCCTGTGCACCAACGTGCTGATCATCGCCGCGTTCCCGGTTCTGACCGTGACCCTGGCTCTGCTGACCCTTGACCGTTATCTTGGTTTCCATTTCTTTACCAATGATATGGGCGGCAACATGATGATGTACGTCAACCTGATTTGGGTTTGGGGTCATCCGGAAGTTTACATCCTTGTGCTGCCGGTCTTCGGTGTGTTCTCGGAAGTTGTTGCTACCTTCTCGAAAAAACGTCTGTTTGGCTATACCTCACTGGTTTGGGCTACGGTAGTTATTACCATCCTGTCCTTTATCGTGTGGCTGCACCACTTCTTCACCATGGGTGCAGGTGCCAACGTTAACGCCTTCTTCGGTATTATGACGATGATCATCGCCATTCCGACCGGTGTTAAAATCTTCAACTGGCTGTTCACCATGTACCAGGGCCGCATTGAAATGCACTCCTGTATGCTGTGGACCGTTGGCTTCCTGGTCACCTTCTCTGTAGGTGGTATGACCGGGGTACTGCTGGCCGTGCCAGGTGCAGACTTCGTGCTGCACAACAGTCTGTTCCTGATTGCCCACTTCCATAACGTGATTATCGGTGGTGTGGTGTTCGGTTGCTTTGCTGGTGTGACTTACTGGTTCCCGAAAGCATTCGGCTTCAAACTGAATGAAACCTGGGGTATCCGCGCGTTCTGGTTCTGGATTATTGGCTTCTTCGTTGCCTTTATGCCGCTGTACGTGCTGGGCTTCATGGGCATGACCCGTCGTATTAGCCAGGACATCGATCCTCAGTTCCACTCAATGCTGGTTATTGCCGCATGTGGTGCTGGTCTGATTGCTTGTGGTGTTATTTGCCAGATCACTCAGTTCTATGTTTCGGTCCGTGACCGTGAGCAGCTGCGTGATGTGACCGGTGACCCGTGGGGCGGACGTACTCTGGAGTGGGCAACCTCTTCACCACCACCGTTCTATAACTTTGCTGTTGTTCCTGAAATTCACGAGCGTGATGCGTTCTGGGAAATGAAGGAAAAAGGCGAAGCCTATAAGCAGCCGGCTCACTATGAAGAAATTCATATGCCGAAAAACAGCGGTGCTGGTGTCGTCATTGGTTTCTTCTGTGCGGTCTTTGGTTTTGCAGCAATCTGGCACATCTGGTGGCTGGTAGGCCTGTCATTCCTGGGCATGATCGTGTCCTGGATCGTCAAGAGCTTTGACGAAGACGTGGATTACTACGTTCCTGTTGCTGAAGTTCAGAAAATCGAAAATCAGCACTTTGACGAAATTAGCAAAGCAGGTCTGAAAAATGTCGACTGAAACTGTGACTAAACACCACGACGCCCATGCGGAGCATGGGCATCATCACCACGATACAGGCGCCAACAAAGTCTTCGGCTTCTGGATCTACCTGATGAGTGACTGCATCATCTTCGCAACGCTGTTTGCGACGTATGGTGTGATGGTTAATAACACTGCGGGCGGTCCGGCAGGCAAAGACATCTTTGAACTGCCCTTCGTCCTGGTGGAAACCGCCCTGCTTCTGTTGAGCTCCATTACCTATGGTATGGCTGTTATCAACATGAACAACAAGCAGAAAGGTGCAGTTATCGGCTGGCTTGCGATGACCTTCCTGTTTGGTCTGGGCTTCATCGGTATGGAAATCTATGAATTCCATCACCTGATTAAAGAAGGCTTCGGTCCTGATCGTAGTGGCTTCCTCTCCGCGTTCTTCACGCTGGTAGGCACCCACGGTCTGCACGTGACTTCAGGCCTGATCTGGATGCTGGTGTTGATGTATCAGATTGCTAAGCGTGGTCTGACTGATAGCAACCGCACCCGTATTATGTGCCTGAGCCTGTTCTGGCACTTCCTGGATGTGGTGTGGATCTGCGTATTCACCATTGTTTACCTGATGGGGGTTATGTAATGAGCCATTCAGCAACTGAACATGGCGCTTCTCATGGTAGCGTGAAGTCTTATATGATCGGTTTTATCCTGTCGATCATTCTGACGGGTATCCCATTCTGGATGGTCATGGACGGCGGCGCTTCTAAAGCGACCATCCTCGCCGTTGTTCTGGTGTGTGCGGTAGTCCAGGTGCTGGTGCACCTGGTCTATTTCCTCCACCTGGACAGCAAGTCTGAGGGCGGCTGGAACCTGATTGCTATCGTGTTTGCAGCACTTATCATCCTGATTGTTGTTGTCGGCTCGCTATGGATTATGTGGAACCTCAACTACAACATGATGAGCCACTAACAGAGCTACTGTGATGATTAAGCAATACCTGCAAGTAACAAAACCAGGAATTATTTTCGGAAATTTAATTTCTGTCATCGGGGGGTTTCTGCTGGCTTCTAAAGGCAGCATTGACTATTCCCTGTTTCTCTTCACCTTAGTCGGCGTCTCGCTGGTGGTTGCATCAGGTTGTGTTTATAACAACTTTATCGACCGTGATATCGACAAAAAAATGGAGAGAACCAAGAATCGGGTGCTGGTTAAAGGCCTTATCTCTCCGAAATTAAGCCTGGTTTATGCAACCGTTTTGGGTATTGCTGGCTTCGCAATGCTGTATTTCGGAGCAAATCCGCTGGCCATGTGGCTGGCGGTGATGGGTTTTGTGGTTTATGTCGGCGTTTACAGCCTGTACATGAAGCGCAACTCCGTATACGGCACTCTGATTGGCAGTCTTTCCGGAGCTGCGCCTCCAGTGATTGGCTACTGCGCCGTCACCAACCAGTTTGATGCTGGTGCATTGATTCTGCTGGCTATCTTTAGCCTGTGGCAGATGCCGCATTCTTATGCGATTGCTATCTTCCGCTTTAAAGATTACCAGGCGGCCAATATCCCGGTTCTGCCGGTGGTGAAAGGTATCTCTGTGGCGAAGAACCATATCACGCTGTATATCATCGCGTTTATGGTTGCCACACTGATGCTGACGCTGGTGGGCTATGCCGGGTATAAATACCTGGTTGTGGCAGCTGCGGTCAGCGTCTGGTGGCTGGGTATGGCACTGTCAGGTTACAAAACTCAGAACGATCGTGTCTGGGCGCGTAAGCTGTTTGTGTTCTCGATTGTTGCCATCACCGCGTTAAGCGTGATGATGTCTGTCGACTTCATGACCCCCGCCTCCAAAGACCTGCTGACGTACATCAGGTAACAGTAAGCACATCACTACTAAGGGCGCGATTTCGCGCCCTTTCTTTTTGTTACGACTGAATAAAAAGTAATGTTTTACCCGCCCTCCCCTCACACATAAACTATGTGCATACGACAGACTGAGGTAGTAATGAACGATAATAAAATGACTCCGATCGAGCTGCGCGCGACCTGGGGTTTGGGGACGGTTTTTTCCCTGCGGATGCTGGGAATGTTTATGGTATTACCCGTTCTTACCACTTATGGCATGGCATTACAGGGAGCCAGTGAGGCATTAATTGGATTCGCCATTGGCATCTACGGTTTAGCACAGGCCATATTTCAAATTCCCTTTGGACTTCTATCTGACCGCATTGGCCGTAAACCGCTGATTGTGGGTGGGTTATTGATTTTTGTTTTGGGTAGCGTGATCGCTGCCATGACTACGTCAATCTGGGGGGTTATCCTCGGGCGTGCCTTACAGGGCTCCGGCGCCATTGCTGCTGCGGTAATGGCTCTGCTGTCGGACCTGACGCGTGAACAGAACCGCACCAAAGCGATGGCGTTTATCGGTATCAGCTTCGGCGTTACCTTTGCCATTGCGATGGTACTCGGCCCAGTGATTACTCACGCTTTTGGCCTGCACGCATTGTTCTGGATGATTGCATTGCTGGCTAGCGCTGGGATCGTTATCACCCTTCTGGTGGTGCCATCGACGTCAAACCACATGCTTAATCGTGAGTCCGGCATCGTTAAGGGCAGCATCCGTGATGTATTGACCAACAGCCGCCTGGTGAAGCTGAATATCGGTATTCTGTGCCTGCACGTTCTGCTGATGTCGAGCTTCGTTGCTCTACCCGGGCAATTTGAGCAAGCAGGGCTTCCTCCTGCCGAGCACTGGAAAGTATATCTGGTCACCATGCTGATCGCCTTTGCCAGTGTGCTACCGTTCATTATCTATGCTGAAGTCAAACGCCGTATGAAGCGCGTCTTTGTCGGCTGCGTAGTATTGATGCTGATAGCCGAGGTGGTGCTGTGGGGTGCCGGTAATCATTTCTGGACGTTAGTGATTGGTGTACAGCTGTTCTTCATCGGCTTTAACCTGATGGAAGCGATTCTGCCTTCTCTGGTAAGCAAAGAGTCCCCTCCTGGTTACAGAGGGACAGCGATGGGGCTTTACTCCACCAGCCAGTTCCTCGGTGTGGCGATTGGTGGCAGCATGGGCGGCTGGGTGTATGGTCACATTGACGCACAAAGCGTCTTTCTGATTGGCGCGTTGATAGCCGTCGTCTGGTTGCTGGTCAGCCTGAGTATGCAGGAGCCGCCTTACGTCAGCAGCCTGCGCATCACTCTGGAAGCGAGTCATGAAGACAAAGAGGTTCTGGAGCAACGTTTGAAAGCCCAGCCGGGCGTGGCCGCAGTGTTTATCGTGCCGGAAGAGCGCAGTGCTTACGTGAAAATTGACAGCAAGGTGACCAGCCGCGCCGAAATAGAAAAGCTGATTGCCACCGCGGCATAATACGCAAACGGGCGGACCGAAAGAGAAGGCCCGCCCCTTATATCGACAATGATCAGGTAAAAAAGACCCGTTGTGGTCGACCCTTTTTCCGGTCTACCTCTCTGGATAATCGTTTTTCCCGACCGGTCAGATCATTAGTCGCGGAAATTTTTGAACTGGAATGGCTGCCCCAAGTCCGCTTTACGCACTAATGCCATCGCGCCCTGCAAATCGTCACGAGATTTACCGGTTACGCGCAGTTCATCACCCTGAATCTGCGTTTGTACTTTGATTTTGCTGTCTTTAATCTGCTTAACCAGTTTTTTAGCGATGTCGCTTTCGATGCCTTTTTTCATTTTGGCTTCGACGCTCCAGCTCTTACCGCTGTGTACAATCTGCTCAGGAACGTCCAGTGCAGCCCCTTCAATCCCGCGCTTCAACAGCTTTTCACGCAGAATATCCACCAGCTGCTTCACCTGGAAGTCAGACTCACTTAATACTTTGATGGATTCGTTCTTCTCAATCAGCTCAAAGCTGGCTTCTACACCGCGAAAATCGAAACGGGTAGCGATTTCACGGTTAGCAGTATCTACTGCGTTACGCACTTCCTGCATATCAATTTCAGAAACGATATCGAAAGATGGCATGATCTATTCTCCTGATACTAAAGTGACAGGCATAATACCTGCTTGCAGCAGGTAAATAAAACCGCTGGCGCTGAAAGCTATAATAATGAGCAGGACGGTTAACTCAACCCGCACGCGGGGAGGAACAATGAAAATTACCGTACTTGGATGCGGAGCTTTGGGGCAGATCTGGCTGGCTGCACTTGAACAACAGGGACATGACGTTCAGGGCTGGTTGCGGGTTCCGCAGCCTTATTGCTCGGTGAACGTAGTCGGCCTGAATGGCGAGACAGCGAATAAAACATTCATTGCTAATGACCCCACCTTTCTCGCTGACAGCGAATTACTGATTGTCACGCTAAAGGCCTGGCAGGTTTCAGAATCGGTAAAGAATATGCAGTCTGTCCTGCCCGCGCACTGTCCGGTGCTGCTGTTGCATAACGGCATGGGTACGCTGGACGAGTTGAAAGGCCTGCCGCAACCCCTTTTACGAGGTGTCACCACCCATGCCGCCAGACGCGATGGCACTGTCATCGTGCATGTTGCTTCCGGCATTACCCATATTGGCCCCGTCACGACTGCGGGAGCCGACATGAGCGAACTGGCAGAAGTGCTACATCGCGCATTGCCTGACGTTGCCTGGCACAATAACGTTGCCTCCGCCGCCTGGCAAAAACTGGCAGTTAACTGTGTGATCAACCCACTGACTGTCTTCTACGACTGCACAAATGGTGAACTGGCCGAACATCGCCCAGAGATCGAAGCCTTAAGCAATGAGGTTGCCGCCGTCATGGAGCGCGAAGGCCAGCACACCTCACGTGAGTGGTTGATCGACTATGTGCTGGAAGTGATTCGCAGTACGGCGGGTAACACATCGTCTATGTTGCAGGATATTCGCGCACAACGGCGCACCGAAATTGACTACATCAATGGCTATGTTATCCGTCGTGCGCGCGCACAGGGGATCACTACCCCGGAAAATAGCCGTCTTTACGAATTTATTAAGCGAAAGGAACAAGATTATGACCGCGAATCCATCGGTTCTGGTTTGCCTGGCACCTGGGAGTGAAGAGACCGAAGCCGTCACCACCATAGATTTACTGGTGCGTGCCGGGATCAAGGTGGTCACTGCCAGCGTCGCTGACGATGGCAACTGCGAAATCGTCTGTTCGCGCGGCGTCAGACTGCTGGCCGATGCACCGCTGGTGGAAGTGGCCGACGATGACTATGCCGCCATTGTGCTGCCCGGTGGCTTGAAAGGCGCGGAATGCTTCCGCGATAGCCCACTGCTGGTAGAGACCGTACGTCATTTTAATCAGGCGGGAAGAATTGTGGCCGCGATCTGCGCCGCCGCAGGCACCGTGTTGATACCGCACGATCTGTTTCCCGTCGGCAATATGACGGGGTATCCGGGTCTGAAAGAGACCATTCCGGAAGAGAAATGGATGGATCGTCGCGTGGTGTGGGACAGGCGCGTTAATCTGCTGACCAGCCAGGGGCCAGGCACCGCGATTGATTTTGCACTGAAGCTGATCGATTTAGTGGCAGGAAAAGAGAAAGCGCGGGAAGTGGCAGAGCAGATGGTGCTGGCTGCCGGGATTTACGATTACCGCGATTAATTTTTTGTAAGTGTGCGACCGGACACACCAGACGTCGGCGGCGCAGCCAGTTCGCGTCCGGCCAGCGCACAGCCACCGCAGCGTACATCAGTACGTGAGGATGGCGAGCACTGCCCGGACGCGAAATGGCAAGTAAGCCAGGATGGAACAAACTTAAGGACGATACACTTTAACGTTTTTAAAGCCCTGCTCATGCAGGTAGAGTGCCTGCAAGCGGCTCATCACGCCACGTTCACAGTACAGCAACCAGGTTTTACTCTGATCGAGGTCGCCAAACTGCGTCCCCAGTTTATAGAACGGCAACGGTTTCACTTCCACGCCATCCAGCGCCAGCGGTCGTGCATCCTGCTCATCGTTAGAGCGGATATCCAGAATCACATCGTTGTCAGAGAAAGAAGCCACAGTTTCGACTTCAACCACTTCTTCTTCTGTCTTCTCCGCGATCTGGCGAATATCGACGTTGGTCGCTTCATCTACCATACGATCCAAAATACTGAAGTCAAAATTCTGCTCTTCAGCTTCGATCTTCGCTTTAACGGCTTTCACTGTCGGGCTTTTAGAGATCACACCGCAATATTCCGGCATCGTCCGGGCGAAATCTTCCGTTCCGATTTCACGAGCAATCTTGATGATGTGTTCTTTGTCATGTGAGATCAGCGGACGCAGGATCAGCGTATCGCTGGCGTTATCGATCAGACGCAGGTTGGTCAGCGTCTGACTGGATACCTGACCTAAGGCCTCACCCGTTACCAGCGCCTGAACACCGTAGCGCTCTGCGACTTTCGATGCCGCACGAACCATCATACGTTTCAGCACCACGCCCATCTGACCATCATCGACTTTTTCGAGGATCTCGCCTACCACCGGCTCGAAGTTAATCGCGACAAAACGCACGCGGTGCGAGCTGCCGTAACGCTTCCACAGGTAGTGCGCCACCTGGCGAACACCAATTTCATGGGCAGCGCCACCGAGGTTAAAGAAGCAATAATGCACGCGACACCCACGGCGCATCAGCATATAGCTGGACACGCCGGAGTCAAAACCACCGGAAATCAGCGATAACACATCTTCCTGGGTGCCGATTGGATAACCACCGATCCCTTCATAGCGAGCAGTCACCAGAATCAGGCGATCGTCTTCAATTTCCAGATTCACGGTCACTTCAGGCCGGTTAAGCTGGACCTGAGCCGTTGCGACATGCTGATTCAGACCACCGCCGACGTAGCGTTCCACATCTTGCGAGCTGAACTCATGCTTTCCACGGCGTTTCACACGCACGCTGAATGTCTTGCCTTCAATGCGCTCGCGGTTCATTTCCAGAACCTGCTCAAAAATATGATGCACATCGGTGTATGAACGGTCTTCCACCGCCAGCACATGATGAATGCCGGGGATGCGCGTCAGTTCAGCGACAATCGCCGCTCGCTGGTTTTCATCTTTGGCACGGACTTCAATGTTGTCCCAGTGGCGAACCACGGCGAGGGTTTCATCGTAATGTTTGAGAACGTTGCGGATGTTACCGGTGAGGATTTTGATAAAGCGCAGGCGTACAGACTGACTTTTGATCGTAATTTCAGGGAATAACTTAATGATAAACTTCATGGCGGCATGTATTCGTCAGGTAATTAAGTGCTGAAAAGGAGGGCACTTAACTGATAAAATCAGAGTCTTGCAAATTGGCTTACGCCCTTTGCATCCAGGCGCAGTAGTATATCATCTTTGTACAGTGGCTGCTTCTTCATCTGCGGCCCTGATTCCCCTTCCCGGCAACACGAAAAATGCAGGGATATTTTGCTAATCATTTAGAGTCAGCTACCATGAGCGCTCACTGATGAAAATGATAAGTCAGGACCCAAAATGCCGAAAAAAGCCGAACAGCCCGTCAGTTTCGAAACCTCACTGCAACAGCTTGAGCAGATCGTCACCCGCCTCGAAAGCGGTAACCTGCCGCTGGAAGATGCGCTGAATGAATTTGAGCGGGGCGTACAGTTGGCCCGTACCGGGCAACAGACGCTGCAACAGGCTGAACAGCGCGTACAGATTTTACTGAGCGATGACAAGAACGCCGACCTGACGCCTTTCACGCCGGAAAATGACTGATGGATTTCAACGTGTTACTCACCGCGCACTATCAGCGGGTGAATGCCGCACTGCAACGATTTATTGCGCAACTTCCCTTTCAGAGTACTCCTCTGGTGAA
This sequence comes from Erwinia sp. MYb416, assembly GCF_037479575.1. Taxonomy (NCBI): domain Bacteria; kingdom Pseudomonadati; phylum Pseudomonadota; class Gammaproteobacteria; order Enterobacterales; family Erwiniaceae; genus Erwinia; species Erwinia sp. MYb416. Next base: position 353,698 of record NZ_JBBGYT010000438.1, on the reverse strand, counting down.
TGCCATGGAATATGGTGCATTATTGGGGGGTAAGCGGTTGCGCCCATTCTTGGTGTATGCCACGGGTGAAATGCTGCATGCTGACAATGCTGCGCTCGATGCGCCAGCCGCTGCCGTTGAATGTATTCACGCGTATTCCCTGATCCACGACGACCTGCCAGCAATGGATGATGACAGTCTGCGACGTGGCCAGCCCACCTGCCATATTAAGTTTGGCGAAGATTCAGCCATTCTTGCAGGGGATGCGTTACAGACTCTGGCCTTTTCTATCCTTGCCGATACACCGATGCCCGGTGTGGCGGCTGAAGCGCGTATTGCTATGCTGTCGGAGCTGGCTCAGGCCAGTGGTGTGGCAGGCATGTGCGGGGGCCAGGCGCTGGATCTCGCCGCCGAAGGCAAGCAGGTCAATTTACATGAGTTGGAGCAGATTCATCGCCATAAGACGGGCGCGCTGATCCGCTCTGCCGTTCGCCTGGGTGCACTGGCTGCTGGCGAACCCGGGCGTGCAGCACTGCCCGCGCTTGATCGCTATGCTAATGCGATCGGCCTCGCCTTCCAGGTGCAGGATGATATTCTCGATGTTATTGGCGATACTGCCGTACTCGGCAAACGGCAGGGAGCCGATCAGCAATTAGGTAAGAGCACCTACCCGGCACTGATGGGACTTGACAGTGCGCGGGCAAAAGCATGGGATCTCTATCAGGAGTCCCTCAGCGCATTAGAAACGCTTGCCGCACAGTCTTACAACACGGCCCCACTGCGGGCGTTGGCAGGCTTTATAATTGAACGCGATAAATAACTTCAAATGAGTCACTGATGAGTTTTGAACCTGCAAAATACCCGACGCTTGCTCTGGCAAGCACGGTGCAAGAATTACGTTTGCTACCGAAAGAGAGCCTGCCAAAACTCTGTGACGAGCTGCGCCAGTATCTGCTCGACAGCGTCAGCCGCTCCAGCGGTCATTTTGCGTCTGGTCTTGGCGTGGTGGAACTTACTGTGGCACTGCACTATGTCTATAACACGCCGTTCGATCATCTGGTGTGGGATGTGGGCCATCAGGCCTACCCGCATAAGATCCTGACCGGACGACGCGACCGTATCGGTACTATTCGCCAAAAAAATGGCCTGCACCCGTTCCCATGGCGCGATGAAAGTGAGTTCGACGTTCTCAATGTCGGCCACTCATCCACCTCGATCAGTGCCGGGCTGGGAATGGCGGTGGCAGCAGGTAAAGAAGGTAAAGATCGCCGTACCGCCTGTGTTATCGGCGACGGTGCCATCACCGCAGGTATGGCTTTCGAAGCCATGAACCATGCGGGCGATATCAAAGCTGATTTGCTGGTGGTACTGAACGACAACGAAATGTCGATCTCAGAAAACGTCGGCGCGTTAAACAATCGCCTGGCGCAGATCCTCTCCGGGAAAACCTATTCACGCCTGCGTGAAGGGGGCAAAAAGGTGCTGGGCGGTCTGCCACCCATCAAAGAGCTGGTCAAGCGCACGGAAGAACACCTGAAAGGGATGGTGGTGCCAGGCACGTTATTTGAGGAGCTGGGCTTCAATTATATTGGCCCGGTCGATGGTCACGACGTACTGGCCTTGGTGCATACATTGCGTAATATGCGTGCCCTGAAAGGCCCGCAGTTCCTGCATGTGATGACCAAAAAAGGCAAAGGCTACGCTCCGGCAGAGAAAGATCCCATCAGCTGGCATGCCGTACCAAAATTCGACCCGGCCAGTGGCCTGCTACCAAAAAGTGCCGAAGGCCTGCCAAGCTATTCGAAAATTTTTGGCCAGTGGCTGAGTGAAACCGCCGCTGAAGACAGCAAACTGATGGCGGTAACGCCTGCCATGCGTGAAGGCTCCGGTATGGTCAGCTTCTCGCGTGACTATCCACAGCAGTATTTTGACGTGGCGATTGCCGAGCAGCACGCGGTAACCTTTGCCGCCGGGCTGGCGATTGGTGGTTACAAGCCGGTGGTGGCGATTTATTCCACCTTCCTGCAGCGAGCCTACGATCAGCTGATTCATGATGTCGCCATCCAGAAGCTGCCCGTGCTGTTTGCTATCGACCGTGGCGGCATTGTCGGTGCCGATGGCCAGACCCACCAGGGAGCATTTGATATTGCCTTCCTGCGATGCATTCCCAATATGGTCATCATGACCCCAAGCGACGAGAACGAATGTCGCCAGATGCTTTACACCGGCTATCACCACAACAGCGGTCCAAGCGCAGTACGTTACCCGCGTGGTAACGGCACGGGAGCAACCATTGAACCACTGGCGGCTCTGCCTCTGGGCAAAGCTCGTAAGCTGCGTCAGGGTAGCTCACTGGCTATCCTCAACTTCGGGACATTACTGCCAGAAGCGGCGGCAGCGGCGGAAGCCCTGGATGCCACGCTGGTGGATATGCGCTTTGTAAAACCGCTGGATGACGCGTTAATCCTCGAACTGGCGGCCAGCCATGACGCACTGATTACTCTTGAAGAGGGCGCAATCAAAGGCGGTGCTGGTAGCGGCGTCAACGAATTACTGATGGCAAAACGTACGCTGGTGCCGGTGCTGAATATTGGTCTGCCGGATGAATTTATTCCGCAGGGGACTCAGGACGAGGTCCGCACGGATTACCTGTTGGACGCTGCCGGGATCCGTCAGCAAATCGACGCCTGGCTGGCACAGTAACTCGCCCCCTGTGATACAAAATGCTCCTTTTACCGGGAGCTTTTTTTTGCCTGCTATGATTACCACAGGACAAATAGCAGGAGCCAATATGAAAACCCTACAGTTAGCCAATACGGATTTGACCGTTTCCCGCCTTTGCCTGGGCTGCATGACCTATGGTGAACCCGATCGGGGCAAGCACGCCTGGACACTACCCGAAGAGAGCAGCCGCCCGCTGATTAAGCAGGCCCTGGATGCGGGAATCAACTTTTTTGACACTGCCAACAGCTACTCTGACGGCAGCAGCGAAGAGATCGTGGGCCGTGCACTGCGAGATTTTGCCCGCCGTGACGAAGTGGTGGTAGCCACCAAGGTCTATTTCCCAATGAGCAACCTGTCTGGTGGTCTGTCGCGTGCCAATATACTGCAATCCATTGATGACAGTCTGCAACGCCTGGGCATGGAGTACGTCGACCTGCTGCAAATCCACCGCTGGGATTACGACACGCCGCTGGAAGAGACGCTGGAAGCCTTGCACGACGTGGTGAAGGCCGGTAAAGCGCGTTATATCGGGGCCTCCTCCATGCATGCCAGCCAGTTTGCCACGGCACTGAGTACCGCCGATCGCCACGGCTGGACTCGCTTCGTCAGCATGCAGGATCAGTACAACCTGATCCAGCGAGAGGAAGAGCGGGAAATGCACCCCCTGTGCCTGAAAGAGAAGATTGCTGTTCTGCCGTGGAGCCCACTGGCACGTGGCCGCCTGACACGCCCGTGGGGCGAAACGACCGCCCGTTCCGTCTCCGATGAATACGGTCAGACGCTCTACAGCCAGAGCGAGGAAAATGACGGTGAGATCGCCCAGCGCGTGGAGAATATTGCCAAAGATAAAGGCGTGAGTCGTGCGCAAGTTGCTCTGGCCTGGTTGCTGAGCAAACCCGCGGTCACCGCACCGATTATTGGCGCATCGCGCAGCGAACAACTGGAGGATCTGGTGAAAGCGGTAGAGGTGGAATTAAGTCAGGAAGAGATTATTGAACTGGAAAGTGTTTATAAGCCGCATCCGGTGGTGGGATTCGAATAACGGATAACGGCTCGTAGGGGTCGGCATGCCCGACCCGATACATTCACATCAGCCAGTAGTGCGCGGCGGCAAACAAAATTCCGGCGGAGATAACCCCGGCGATAATATCGTCGACCATTATGCCCATGCCGCCGTGGACGTTGCGGTCAAACCAGCGTATAGGCCAGGGTTTCCAGATATCCAGCACTCGAAACACCAGGAAGCCCGCCAGTACCCACTGCCAGCTGTTCACCGGGATCGCCATCAGCGTGATCCACATCCCGATAAACTCATCCCAGACAATGCTGCCATGGTCATGTACGCCCATATCCTTCGCCGTGCGATGGCAAAGATAGACGCCAATGCTGATACCCAGCAACAGCGCCAGGGAATAGAGATCCTGCGGCAGTAAATTGAGCAGATACCAGAAGGGGATGGCCGCCAGTGAACCTGCTGTTCCTGGCATCCACGGGCTCAGGCCACTACCAAAACCGGTCGCCAGCAGATGCCACGGATTACTCATCTTCAGGCGACTTTTCGCCACATCTTTAGCGCGAGCCAAAATGGTCAAATCCTTTCAGGTTCATCTCTACCGGCTTATCACCCTGCAACAGCGTTAGCCCTTCCGATTGCGGAGCAATCTGTCCGATACAGGTAAACGGCACGCCCAGATAGCCCAGCGCCACGTCCAGCGCACCACGGTTAATCTCAGGAACGGTAAAGCACAGCTCATAATCTTCGCCGCCGCTCAGCGCCCAGTGCAAGGCCTGCTGAGGTTCAAAATGCTGTTTCAGCACGGTCGACAGCGGTAGTGCATCAAGATTCAGACGTGCCCCACAGTCGCTGGCTTTGAGAATATGGCCCAGATCGGAGATCAGTCCATCGGAGAGGTCGATCGCGGAACTTGCCAGATCGCGCAGCGCCTGCCCCTGAAGGATGCGCGGCATCGGCCGCAGATGGCGTTTGATCAACACTTCATGAGCAGCCGGATCGTTAATCTTGACATGATGCTGCAACAGCTCAAGACCCGCAGCGCTGTCGCCCAGCGTACCGGTCACATAGATCCAGTCACCGACGCGTGCACCACTGCGTTTCAATGCCCTGCCCTGCGGCACCAGACCGTGAATGCCCAGCGTCATACTGAGGGGACCGCGCGTGGTATCACCGCCAATCAATTGCATATCGTAGTAATCGAGCAGTTCAAACAGGCTGTCGCTAAAGTCTTTCAGCCAGTCTTCATTAATGTCTGGTAACGTCAGAGCCAGCGTCAGCCATGCAGGATCGGCGCCCATGGCAGCCAGGTCACTCAGGTTTACGGCAAGCGCTTTGTATCCGAGGTCGGCGGGATGAATATCACGCAGAAAATGCACACCTTCTACCAGTGTGTCAGTGCTAATAGCCAGCGTCTGTTTTTCCGGTACGCTGAGTAATGCGCAGTCGTCACCGATGCCTTTTTCAACATCACGACGGGAACTGGTCACACGGTCAAAATAACGCGCGATCAGTTCAAATTCGCCACAGGCCATAATGCATTCCGGGAGTAAAAAAACAGGCCGTGATTAGCGGCCTTAGAGAATTATTTGCGGTTTGGGCGGATGAACGGGCCAGCTTTATCCAGCACGCCGTTGACAAACTTATGGCTGTCTTCAGCGCCGAACACTTTAGCCAGTTCAATCCCTTCATTAATCGCAACTTTGTAGGGAACGTCTGAACGCTTGCTGAGCTCAAACAGAGAGATACGCAGGATAGCCTTCTCAACCTGCCCCAGCTCTTCCAGCTGACGTGACAGGTAAGGTTGCATCAGGCCGTCGAGGTATGCACTGTTAGTTGCAACGCCGCCGACCAGCTCACGGAAGTAAGTAATATCGACGTCTTTAACGTCCTGTTCCGCCAGAAACTGGTATTCGACATCAGCGATGTCGTTTTTGGAGATTTGCCAAGAGTAAAGTGCCTGAACAGCACATTCACGGGCGCGGCGACGAGCAGCAGGTTTCACGAAATTCCCCTTAAAATCAGGCTTTGATGGCTTTCAATACGTTAATCATTTCCAGAGCGGTCAGGGCTGCTTCAGCACCTTTATTACCCGCTTTGGTACCGGCGCGTTCAATGGCCTGCTCGATGTTTTCGGTGGTCAGTACGCCAAAAGCAACCGGGATATCGCTGTTCATGGCAACGCTGGCCAGGCCAGAGCTGGCCTCACCTGCCACATATTCGAAATGGGCTGTACCACCACGGATTACGGTGCCAAGTGCAACAATCGCATCATGTTTGCCAGCGTTAGCTAGCGCACGTGCAGTCATTGGCAGCTCATAGGCACCTGGAACCCAGACAACGGTGATGTTTTCATCTTTGACCTGACCAATACGCTTCAGGGCATCGATTGCACCGCTCAGCAGGCTGTCGTTGATAAAGTTGTTGAAACGCGCAATAACCAGAGCAACGCGCGCATCAGGGGTAGCAACAGCAGCTTCAATAACGTTCATAATCTTCCTTTCAGGGTTCTGTTTGGCCCCGCAGGGGGGCGGATTCTATCACACTCTTTACCGGTCTGCTTGTTTTTGCGCAAACCGCTATAACGGGTTCAGCGTCAGGCGTAAGTCCGGCCCAACCTGACGAACATCACTAAAGGCAAAGGCAGGCGCATCGGTAAGATGCTCAAGGCCCGGCAGTTGACAAAGGCCGCGCCCATTATCGCCCAGAAGTTTGGGGGCGAGATACACAATCAGCTCATCCACCACACCGGCCTGCAACAATGCACCTGCAAACTGCGCTCCGGCTTCCACCCAAACGCTATTAATGTGTTTTCTTCCCAGCAGCATCATCATCGCCACCAGATCAAGCCGCCCGTTATGACGGGGCACGCTGAATTGAGTGACGTTATCAGGCCACGTCTGTTCATCGCAGTCGGTACGCGCCAGCCAGGTTTCCCCGGATTGTGCAATAAGTTGATGCTGCGGTGTGACGCGATTCTGGCTGTCGACAATAATTCTTACTGGCTGACGCAACAGGTCTGCTGGGTAATCGGCCTGGGTTGCGCTATCCAGCTCGTGGTAGCGCACCGTCAGCGACGGATTATCAGCCAGCACCGTTGCGCTGGTGCTGAGAATGGCAGAACTTTGCGCACGCAGACGCTGAACATCGCGTCGCGCCTGTGGCGACGTGATCCACTGGCTTTCACCACTGGCCAATGCGGTGCGGCCATCCAGCGATGCGCCCAGCTTCAGCTGTACCCAGGGGAATCCGGTACGCATACGCTTCAGGAAACCACGATTAAGCGCTTCCGCTTCCTGCATCATCAGACCGTGGCTGACGTCAATTCCTGCCTGCTGTAAACGGAACACACCGCGACCCGCCACTTCCGGGTTCGGATCCTGCATTGCCGCCACGACCCGGGTCACACCGGCGCCGATCAACGCATCGCAGCAGGGCGGCGTGCGCCCGTGATGGCTGCACGGCTCCAGCGTGACGTACGCGGTCGCTCCCTGCGCTTTATCACCCGCCATACGTAGCGCATGCACTTCCGCGTGGGGTTCACCGGCACGCAAATGATAGCCTTCACCCACTATCTCGCCGTCGCGCACAATGACACAGCCGACATTCGGGTTGGGGGTCGTAGTAAAACGGCCACGGCTCGCAAGGGATAGCGCACGTGACATAAACACTTCATCACGCATCGCGTCAGTCCTGTAAACGGGCGATTTCTTCGCCAAATTCGCGGATATCTTCAAAGCTGCGGTAGACCGAAGCAAAGCGGATGTAGGCCACTTTATCCAGTTTTTTCAGCTCATCCATCACCAGACTACCGATCAGTTTACTAGCCACTTCACGCTCGCCCGTAGCGCGTAACTGACTTTTGATATGGCTGAGGGCTGTTTCCACCGCGTCTGAATTCACCGGGCGTTTCTCCAGTGCTTTCATCAGACCGCTGCGCAGTTTGTCCTCATTGAAAGGTTCACGCACGTCATTGCTTTTCACTACGCGCGGCATCACCAGTTCCGCGACCTCAAACGTGGTAAAACGCTCATGGCACATCAGACACTGACGACGACGGCGTACCGAGGTGCCCTCCCCGACCAGGCGGGAGTCGATCACTTTCGTATCCACGGCAGAACAGAATGGGCAATACATGACGCGTCCTGATTATCCTTAATAGTGTCAGCTAGTGTACCGCGAACCCGGCGATGTGCCAAAGGTGCGTCAGAAAAACTGTCCTGATTTTATGGGGCTTACGCAACAAAATGCCGTATTTCTTTGCAGGCGATCAAGACCCGTTTGCTCTAAGATAAAGTCATTCGCGTTAATCAGAAGGAAATGAACAATGACAAGCGCTTATCTCAAATTGTCACTGGGATCACTGTTACTGCTGGCGGGCTGTGCCAGTACGCCACCGCAACCGAAACTCAATCAGTTACATAACGAAGTCGGGAAACTGACCCAGGAAATGCGCCAACTGACCAATCAGGCCGCCGCGCTGGAGCAGCAGGGGAATCTTAACAGCGGGTCGGCACAGGGTGCATGGTTACTGCCAGCGGCGAATACCGGGGTGATACTGAAAAGCCAGGCGGGTGAACTGAAGCTGTCATTGAGTCATGTCCAGGCGGAAGCCAACGGCACGCGCGCCCTTCTACATATACGCGCCACAGGCGATGCGCCGCTACCCGCGTTTACCGCTCAGGTCGAATGGGGTGAGTTGGATAGCACGACCAGCAAGCCACTGACGGTAAACAGTCAGGTGCAACGTATTGAGGTCACCCGCGCGCTGCTGGCGAAAAGTGAAGCCACGGTGCCATTACGTTTAAGCAACCTGCCGCCGGAACAATTGGGATATGTGCGGGTACATGATGTAGTGCTCAGCACTGAGCCGCCAGCGACCAGCACACCATAAAAAAAGGGCCACGCAATGCGTGGCCCTTCCAATCGGCGCCAGGGGGACACCTGTTTTGGTCCGCCCGGGATTAAGGCAGAATCGAAGGCTGATCTGCGCCCTCTTTTTCCACTTTCTGCTGCAGCATATGCTCGCGTTTCATGCCCAGCTTCAGCGCCAGCGCGGAAGAGACATAAATCGACGAGATGGTACCGATAGTGATACCGATCAGCATGGTCAACGAGAAGCCTTTCAGCAACGCGCCACCGAACACAAACAGAATCGCGACCATCGCCAGGGTGGTTACCGAGGTGATAATGGTACGGCTCAGCGTCTGCGTCAGGGAGACGTTGGTGATATCGTAAGACGAACCGCGACGGATCTTGCGGAAGTTCTCACGAATACGGTCCGAGACCACGATTTTATCGTTCAGCGAGTAACCGATAACCGACATCAGTGAGGCGATGATCGTCAGGTCGATTTCAACCTGGAACAGCGCCAAAATGCCGGCGGTTATGATCACGTCATGGGCCAGTGCCAACACAGTACCCAGTGCCAGACGCCACTCAAAACGGAAACCAATGTAGATCAGGATGGCAATCAGCGCAGATAATAGCGCCATACCGCCAGCCTGAGCCAGATCGCTACCCACGCTTGGGCCGACGAACTCAATACGTTTTACCGTTGCCTGCTGCTGGGTTGCCTCGTTGATCGTTGCCAGCACTTTCGCGCCCAGCTCCTGACCGGCATTCCCTTCGCGCGGTGACATACGAACGATCACGTCACGGCTGCTGCCAAAGTTCTGTACCTGCGGCTCATCAAAACCTGATTTTTCCAGGCTGGTGCGCAGCATATCCAGTTCTACGGGTTGCTCGAGGTTAATTTCAATCACCGTACCACCGGTGAAATCCAGACCCCAGTTAAAACCACGCACGCCCATAATGGCAACGGATGCAATCAGCAGCAGTACCGAGATGGCAAACGCCAGCGTGTCCCAGCGCATAAAGTCATAGACTTTACGGCCGTGGTTCAATTGTTCAACACTATGTTCCTGTGACACAACGCACTCCTCAGATAGACAGCTTGTTGATGCGTTTGCCGCCGTACAACAGATTGGCAATGGCGCGAGTACCAATAATTGCGGTAAACATCGAGGTCGCAATACCGATTCCCGTGGTGATCGCAAAGCCTTTGATTGAGCCAGTACCGACTGCGTACAGGATCAACACTTTAATCAGCGTCGTGACGTTAGCATCAACGATACTGGAGAACGCGCCTTTATAGCCTTCATGGATCGCCTGCTGAACGGAACGTCCGTTGCGCAGCTCTTCCTTGATACGTTCGTTAATCAGTACGTTAGCATCCACCGCAACCGCCAGCGTCAGCACAATACCGGCAATTCCCGGCATGGTCAGCGTAGCACCCGGCAGCAGCGACATGATACCGACAATCAGCACCAGGTTAGCCAGCAGCGCACTGGTCGCAATCAGACCAAATTTCTTGTACCACACCACCATAAAGATGATGGAAGCGATAAGGCCCCACAGGCAGGCTTCCAGACCCTGAGTGATGTTCTGCTGACCCATTGTCGGGCCAATAGTACGCTCTTCAACAATCTGGATCGGTGCAATCAGCGCCCCGGCACGCAGCAGCAGAGACAGCTGGCGCGCTTCGTTCGGGTTATTGATGCCGGTGATACGGAAGCTGTTACCCAGACGAGACTGGATATTCGCCACGTTAATCACTTCTTCCTGCTTCTCAAGGATTGAGCGACCGTTGGCGTCTTTCTTCCCGCTGTCTTTGTACTCAACAAACAGGGTTGCCATCGCTTTACCGACGCTGTCCTTGGTGAAGTTGGACATGATGTTACCGCCAGCGCTGTCCAGGGAGATATTAACCTGAGGCTGATTGTATTCATCGGTGCTTGAGGTGGAGTCGGTGATGTGGTCGCCGGTGAGGATCACACGCTTGTACAGCACAACAGGCTGGCCATCACGGGTGTCTTTCACTTCAGAGTCGCCCGGAACGCGGCCGTTCGCAGCGGCAGTGGCATCCACAGAGGTATTCACCAGACGGAATTCCAGCGTTGCGGTTGCGCCGAGGATCTCTTTCGCGCGTGCAGTATCCTGAATACCCGGCAATTCCACGACGATACGGTCAGAACCCTGACGCTGTACCAGTGGTTCTGCAACACCCAGCTGATTCACACGGTTACGCAGAATATTAATGTTCTGCTGTACCGCGTATTCACGGGCTTCACGCAGTCGCTCATCAGACATGACAGCCGACAGGGCATTGCTGCCACTGCTGTTGATGACCATATCGCGGTGACGGCCTGCCAGATAGCTGACGGCTTGATCACGTGCTGCGGCATCACGGAAACGAATTTCCAGACCGTAATTATTGATTTTGCGAACGTTAACGTAAGGGATGCTTTTATCACGAAGGTCACTTCGCAGGTTATCGATGTTCTGTTCCTGGAGTTTACTCAGAGCAGTATCCATATCGACTTCCATCAGGAAGTGAACGCCACCGCGCAGATCGAGACCGAGTTTCATCGGTTCCGCATTGAGCATGGCTAACCAGGACGGTGTTGCGGGAGCGAGGTTAAGCGCCACGACGTAGTTATCGCCCAGCGTTTTAGTAATCGCTTCACGCGCGCGCATCTGCACGTCCGTGTTGGCGAAACGCGCCATAATAGCGCCATTTTCCAGCGCGAGTGATTTGCTCTGGATATTATCTTGTTTTAATGCGGTCTGGATCTGAACCAGCGTTTGCTCACTGGCGGCGCTTCCGCGCGCACCAGTGATCTGAACGGCCGGATCCTCACCATACAGGTTAGGAAGTGCATACAGCAGACCGACGAGTAACACGACGATCAGCATGATGTACTTCCACAAAGGATAACGGTTTAACACGGCAGTTCCCTTAGGGAAATCGAAAATTAAAGCGCTTTCATTGTACCTTTCGGCAGAACGGCAGCGACGAAGTCACGTTTGACCACAACTTCAGTGGTTTCGTTCAGTGCGATAGCAACATAGCCGGTTTCAGCAACTTTAGTCACACGGCCCACCAGGCCACCGGTGGTCAGCACTTCATCACCTTTAGAAATTGAGTCCATCAGTTTCTTGTGCTCTTTCGCACGTTTCTGCTGAGGGCGCAGGATCATAAAGTAGAAAATCAGACCAAACACAACCAACATAATCACCAGAGAGTAAGGACTTCCCTGAGATGGTGCTGCGGCTGCTACGGCATCAGAAGTGAAAAAGCTCATTAAATTTCCCTCATTGTTTAATTATCAGACGGTAAAGGCGGAACCGCCAATCCTGTCCGTTGGTAGAATTCGGTCACGAAGAGCGCTAATTTACCCTCTTCGATTGCCTGGCGTAAACCAGCCATCAGGCGCTGATAGTAACGCAGATTGTGGATGGTGTTCAGACGCGCACCCAAAATTTCGTTACAGCGATCAAGATGATACAGGTAAGCACGGCTGTAGTTGCGGCACGTGTAGCAGTCGCATTCAGCATCGAGCGGAGACGTGTCATCTTTATACTTCGCATTGCGGATTTTTACCACGCCGTCGGTCACGAAAAGATGTCCGTTACGTGCGTTGCGGGTGGGCATCACACAGTCAAACATATCAATACCACGGCGCACGCCTTCCACCAGATCCTGCGGCTTACCGACGCCCATCAGGTAGCGCGGTTTATCCTCAGGTAACTGTGGGCAAACATGCTCCAGAATACGATGCATATCTTCTTTCGGTTCACCGACCGCCAGGCCGCCCACAGCGTACCCATCAAAGCCAATATCTACCAGTCCTTTAACGGAGACATCACGTAAATCTTCGTAAACCCCGCCCTGGATAATACCGAACAATGCGTTCTTATTTCCCAGAGAATCAAAGCGATCGCGGCTACGTTGTGCCCAGCGTAGAGACATCTCCATTGAACGCTTCGCGTAATCCCAGTCAGCCGGATACGGTGTACATTCATCAAAGATCATCACGATATCAGAACCGAGATCGTACTGAATCTCCATTGATTTTTCGGGATCGAGGAAGATCGCATCACCGTTGATTGGGTTACGGAAATGGACGCCCTTCTCGGTGATCTTACGGATGTCACCCAGGCTGAACACCTGGAAACCGCCGGAGTCCGTCAAGATCGGGCCTTTCCACTGCATAAAGTCATGCAGATCGCCGTGCAATTTCATGATCTCCTGGCCCGGACGCAACCATAAATGGAAGGTATTGCCGAGGATGATCTGTGCACCGGTATCGATCACTTCTTCCGGGGTCATGCCTTTTACCGTGCCGTAGGTCCCCACTGGCATAAATGCCGGGGTTTCTACCACGCCGCGCTCAAAAACCAGACGGCCACGGCGTGCGCGACCATCAGTAGTGTCTAATTCAAACTTCACATTGCCTCCACCAGAGAAACAGTCTGATGTAATGGTTAAAAGAGGGTCAGGCATGCCTGCCCCCTGCGGGAAAATTACTGGCCCGGGATCTCGGCGTACGCCTCAGGATTACGGGTAATAAACATCGCATCACCATAACTGAAGAAACGATATTTTTCAGCCACGGCCTGCTGGTAAGCCTGCATCGTGTGTTGATATCCGGCAAACGCCGACACCAGCATAATCAGCGTCGATTCTGGCAGGTGGAAATTGGTCACCAGCACATCAATGACTTGATAGTGATATCCAGGGTAGATAAAGATTTTCGTATCGCCGAAGAACGGGGCAATCAGCGCATCCTGCGCCGCCTGCGCGGCGCTTTCCAGCGAACGCACCGAGGTGGTGCCGACCGCGATCACCCGGTTGCCGCGTGCTTTACAGGCGAGCACTGCATCCACCACATCCTGCGGCACTTCGGCGTATTCCGCGTGCATAATATGATCTTCGATGGTGTCAACGCGCACCGGCTGGAAGGTCCCCGCGCCAACATGCAGGGTGACAAACGCTGTCTCAATACCTTTCTCACGCAGCGCAGCCAGCAAAGGCTCATCAAAATGCAGGCCCGCTGTTGGGGCAGCTACCGCCCCTGGTTTCTGGCTGTACACCGTCTGATAAAGTTCGCGGTCGGCGTCTTCATCCGGGCGATCAATATACGGCGGCAGCGGCATATGGCCAATGGCGTTCAGAATATCGAGAACCGGCCGCTCATCATGAAACTCAATTTCAAACAACGCATCATGACGTGCCACCATGGTGGCCTGCACATTTTCAGCATCACCCAGCAGCAATTCAGTGCCTGGCTTAGGGGCTTTCGAGGAACGTACATGTGCCAGCACGCGTTTATCATCGAGCATGCGCTCAATCAGCACCTCGATTTTTCCACCGCTGGCCTTACGGCCAAAAATACGTGCCGGGATCACCCGGGTATTATTAAACACCAGAAGATCGCCGGGATTGAGCTTATCCAGCAAATCGGTGAATACCCCATGCGTCAGTTCGCCATCCGGGCCATTCAGCGATAGCAGGCGGCACCCGCTGCGCTGGGCTTGCGGATAGTGGGCAATCAAAGATTCGGGCAACTCAAAAGTAAAATCGGCAACGCGCATGGTCATTCACAGTCTGGGAAATCAGGGCGCACATTCTAGCTGAAAACTGCTCATAGCTAAACAATCTGCTTAATATCGACAGAAACTACGCTAGAATCGCGCCATGAACTATCTTGCTCACCTCCATATGGCCACCCTTGCCAACAGCTCGCTGCTGGGCAATATGATGGCCGACTATGTGCGCGGCAACCCGCATCAGCAATGGCCTGAAGCTATCGCTGACGGTATTGCACTTCACCGCCGGATTGATGCACTGACCGATTCCTTACCGGAAGTGCGCAGCGCCCGCCAGCTTTTTCGCATCAATACCCGCCGGGTGGCACCGATTACGCTTGACGTCATCTGGGATCATTTTCTGTCATCTCACTGGGATAAGCTGGTGCCGGAAATTTCTTTGCCAGCTTTTTTGTCACAGGTGAAAAGTGTGATCGAACCGCAACTTGGGACAACCCCGGAGCGATTCCAGAATCTTAATCACTACTTATGGACCGGACGCTGGATGGAGCGTTATGCCGATGCTCCTTTTCTGCAAGAGGTGCTGCGCGGGATGGCAAGCCGCCGTCCTAAACTGGCAGCACTGGAAGACAGTTATCAAGATTTCGTTGATAACTATCAACAGCTTGAAGTGTTATTCTGGCAGCTTTACCCGCGTATGATGGCGCAAGCTGTTCAGCGGAAGTTGTGAAACATCTTGCCCAGTTTTACACCTTGCCCTTTTTTTAAAAAAGGTTATTGTATGAAACTGCTTGATAATTACTACGATTTTGATAGGTATAGCCTATCTTAATAATCGGTACAGCACGCTGGTCCCTGATGGGGCACGCCCCGTATACTGCCCGCGTATTGTCACCTTATTTCAACTTACTTTTACAGGAGTGAACATGGTCCTGGTAACTCGTCCAGCCCCTGATTTTACCGCCGCAGCCGTACTGGGCAACGGTGAGATCGTAGAAAACTTCAACTTTAAAAAACACACCGCTGGTAAAGCCACCGTTGTGTTCTTTTGGCCAATGGACTTCACCTTCGTATGCCCTTCTGAGCTGATCGCTTTCGACAAGCGCTATGCAGAATTCCAGAAACGCGGCGTGGAAGTGGTTGGTGTTTCCTTCGATTCAGAGTTCGTGCACAACGCATGGCGTAAAACTCCGGTTGATAAAGGCGGCATCGGCGAAGTTCAGTACGCAATGGTTGCTGATATCAAACGTGAAATTCAGAAAGCCTACGGCATCGAGCACCCGGATGCGGGCGTGGCTCTGCGTGGTTCTTTCCTGATCGACAAAGCCGGTGTGGTTCGCCACCAGGTGGTTAACGATCTGCCACTGGGCCGTAACGTTGACGAAATGCTGCGCATGGTTGACGCGCTGCAATTCCACGAAGAGCACGGCGAAGTGTGCCCGGCTCAGTGGGAAAAAGGAAAAGAAGGTATGGGCGCATCTCCAGAAGGTGTTGCTAAGTACCTGACTGAGAACGCCTCTAAGCTGTAATTGCTTGTGCGTTTTCCAGGAAAGCTCGCTTCGGCGGGCTTTTTTTTCACCTCAATTTCCCGCCCCCCATCTTTCGTCACACCTTTAGACGAAATTTTGTCATGATGCCCACTGACCTGTCCCCCATCACAAGGATGATCCCGATGAAAAAGAGTGCTCTGCGTTTTTCCCTCGCCACCCTGTTCAGTTCACTGAGCCTGATGGCCCAGGCCGCGCCTCACTATGTGCTGGAAAAAGTGGTGGAAATCAGCCGCCACGGCGTTCGCCCGCCAACGGCGGATAACCGTAAAGAGATGGAGACCGGCAGTGATCGCCCCTGGATAAGCTGGTTAACCGCCGACGGTCAGCTCACTGGTCACGGCTACAGCGCGGCATGGCTTAAAGGCCAATATGAGGGAAACCAGTATCGTCAGCTTGGCCTGCTTGGCGCAGGCTGCCCGACAGAGAAAGATATTTTTGTCTGGGCCAGTCCGTTACAGCGAACCCGTGCCACTGCTGAAGCCCTGACTGACGGGGCCTTCCCCGGCTGTGGCATCACTATTCATCACTCCCCGGAAAAAAACGATCCGCTGTTTCAAAACCAGGGTCCGGGATATGCCACCCTCGACCAGGAGCAACAGCGTCAGGGGGCACTGACCGCCCTGGGCGGCACGCCAGCCGATGCACAAAAACGGCTGCAACCAGAGATCTCCCTGCTGAAAAAGGCCGTCTGCCAGCCAGATAAGCCCTGCCCAATCTTTGATAAAATGTGGGAAATAAAATTCGCCTCCGATGGCCGTATTATGATCACCGGTCTGGATACCCTGGCGGCTATGGCAGAAACCCTTCGTCTGGAGTGGAGCGATAATAAACCGCTGAGTCAGGTGGCGTTTGGTCACGCCGACAGTGCCGCACAGATCGGCAAGCTCATGGCATTACTGACACCGAAATACGATGCCACCAACGATCAACCCTACGTCGCCCGGCGTGGCGGTTCCTTATTGATGGAGCAGATTGCCAAAGCATTGCAACAGGGCGTGACGCCGCAACAGGATGCACCGCCGGAGGCTCGCTGGCTGCTGTACGTCGCTCATGACGTCAATATCGCCTATCTGCGTACGTTGCTGGATTTCAGCTGGCAACAGGGTGACTATCCTCGTGGCACTGTCCAGCCAGCAGGAAGCCTGGTATTTGAACGCTGGAAAGAGACACAAAGCGGGAAACGTTTTATCCGCATTCTGTTCCAGGGGCAGAGTCTTGATCAGATTCGTCAACTGACACCCATCGACCGCCACCACCCGCTACTGATCACCGAGTTAAAATTTGCCGGCTGTGAGAAAACCGAAGCAGGTACTCTGTGCCCTTACGACAGCGTACTGCAACGCCTTAACCAGAATATCGACCGGTCACTGATTCGCCCGGTAAGCTATCAGAATCAACCCGCATCACACTGAGAAACGCCATGACTTTCCGCAGTATTGCGGTAATACTCAGCGGCACATACTGAGGGAGTGCCGATGGCGTCTGAAAACAAAAGTTGGGTTACTGCGGCCGATGTTGCACGCCTTGCCGGTGTATCACGTTCTGCCGTCTCGCGTACCTTCACCCCTGGCGCTTCCGTTTCTGAACCGACGCGCCAGAAGGTGATGGCCGCCGCCAGTGAGCTGGGCTACCAGGTGAATATCATTGCGCGCACCATGATCACCGGTAACAGTAATTTTGTCGGGATCATCACCGCCGGCTTCGATAATCCTTTTCGCAGTAAACTGCTGGCCCCGCTGGTGCATCATCTGGCGTTACAGGGGTTTATTCCTCTGCTGATGAATGCCGACGATCCCCAACAGTTAGAACCCTCACTTCGCCAGCTGCTCAGCTACCATGTGACGGGAGTAATCATCACCTCCGGCGCGCCTCCACTGTCGCTGGCCGAAGAGTATCTGGCAAAAAAGATCCCCGTGATGTTAATCAATCGTCACGCCAACCTGCCCGGTGCCGATCGCATTTGCAGTGATAATGCGCAGGGTGCAAAGCTGGTAGCCGCCCTGTTCAGGGAACAGGGCCTGCAACGGCTGGCCTTTATCGGGGAAGAGGCGGAAAACTTCAGCACTGACCAACGCTGGCAGGCCTTTCGTGAACAGGCGCCGCAGGCCATTGCCCTTTTCTGCCCACGAGGCGGTTATCAGGCGGGTTGGGACGCCGCAGCTAAACTGCTTGCTGATTATCCCAATTTACAGGCGATCTTTTGTGCCACCGATATGCTGGCGATGGGCACCCTGGATTATTTGCACCAGCATCCTGCTTTCTCTGCGATTAAAGTCGCCGGATTTGATGACATCCCACAGGCCGCATTCGCTGCGTATCAACTGACGACGATCCAGCAAGATACCGACAAACTGGCGCAACTTGCCGTTCATTCTCTACTGGAAAGGCTGAAAAACTTCACCCAGCCTTCGCAGCAAAAATCTGTTCCTGTCACACTTATCCGCCGTCACTCCGCCTGATTTGGACAATTTGTTTTATGTTATAACGATCACGGAATCATTTTTTCATTCTGGTCATTATTCTGTCACAACGTTGTAACACGCCTTTTTTACACTTGTAATTGCACACGTGTGCATAGAGGATCATTATGTTAACGATACAGACGGTATTGCCACGCCTGGTGTTTGCCCTGGCCATGGTGCCGGTATTCAGTAGCCAGATAGTGCAGGCAGAAACATTTCACCTGGAAAAAGTCGTGGAGATCAGTCGCCATGGGGTCCGCCCGCCCACGCCGGATAACACCAAAGCAATGGAGGCAGGGACAGATCGCTCCTGGCCACAGTGGCTGACCGCCGATGGCGAACTGACCGGGCACGGTTATGCCGCTGCGGTATTGAAAGGCGGGTATGAGGCAAACGGCTGGCGTCAGGCCGGGTTGCTGACGTCGGGATGCCCTGACAGCAAGACACTGTATGTCTGGGCAAGCCCGCTACAGCGCACAAAAGCGACGGCGAAAGCATTAACCGATGGCGCATTCCCGGGGTGTGATGTGACGGTGCACAGCGTCAGCGATGACAGCGATCCCTTGTTCCAGAGCGATAAGATGGGGCTGGCACCACTGGACGAAGCACAGGCCCGGGCGGGAATTGAAAAGGCAATGGGCGGGAGCGTTCAGCAGGCAGAGCAGCGTGCAGCCCCGGAGATCGCCCGTTTGAAAGCAACCGTCTGTCAGGCGGACCATCCCTGCCCTATCTTCGATCACCCATGGAGTATCAAGCGTAGCAAGGACGGGCGTTTTGAGGTCGAGGGACTCGCAACGCTGGCGAATATGGCAGAGACTTTCCGCCTGGCATGGAGCGAAAATCAACCTTCTGCCAACGTGGCTTTTGGCCACGTTCACTCCGCCGCTGACGTGGCAAAACTGATGCCGCTGCTAACCACAAAATACGATTATATCAACGATGTGCCTTATATCGCGCAGCGTGGCGGATCGATATTAATGGATCAAATCGCCAAAGCGCTGGCAACCCAACCGGTAAAAGGGGGGCCGCCCGACGTGCGATGGCTGCTGTATGTCGCGCACGACACCAACATTTCCTGGCTGCGTACCATGCTGAACTTTAGCTGGCAGCAGGCCAGTTATCCGCGAGGCAACATTCCTCCGGCGGGCAGTCTGGTGTTTGAACGCTGGCGCGAGACGCAGACCGGAAAACGTTATATCCGTCTCTATTTCCAGGCGCAGACACTCGATCAAATTCGTTATCTGACACCGCTCAACGCCACTCAGCCACCGCTGATCAGCGAGCTGGGATTCGACGGCTGTAAAATCACCAAGGTCGGTACGCTTTGCCCTTATGAATCAACGCTAAACCGTATCAGGAAAAATATCGATCACGAGGTGCTGGCACCGGTCAGCTACGAACAGTAAGAGATAGCGACAATCATCAGGGTGAACGTATATCGTTGCGTTCAGCGTTCCCGATTACACCAGCCTGACTCCTGACACCGGAATAAATACGTTAACTTTTTATTTATTCCGGTTGACTGGAAAAGCCAGGGAATTATTCGTCCTGATACGGTTTCACACGATAAGCACAGCGCCGTGACTGGCTGAGAATATGTTCCACGCGGACCACCTCGGCCTCCAGCACCTCAGTGAAAATGGCCTGTTCTGCACGACAAAAGCCCTGACAGGTCGCCGCGGCAGCGCAGATGGGACAGTGGTTTTCAATCAGCAGCAGGCTGCCATCATCCATTGTTTCGTATTCCGCCATATAGCCTTCAGCGGAGCGTATCTCTGCCAGTCGTGCAACCCGTGCGGTTAAACCTTTCAGATGACCAAGCTCCTGCCAGTAAAGCTCCCGGGATTTCTGCTCACGTTTCGCAATCAATATCTCAATGGCCTGTTCACCAAACGAATCGCGAACCACTTCCAGCAGTTGTACGGTCAGTTCAGGGTGTGTATCAGGAAATTGCTTTTCCCCTTCTGCGGTAAGCTGCCAAAACTGCGAAGGCCGCCCAACACCTTGTGACCGGGAAACAGCGGTCACCAGTCCCTCTGTTGCCAGTTTGGTGAACTGTTGGCGCGCGGCTTCTGCTGTCATTCCCAGCGCCTTTCCCGCCCCGGAAGCCTGCTGAGGCCCACGAGTTTTCAGCATGTACAACAGACGCTTTGATGACGATAAGTGCTCTTCAGACGTGGCAGGCAAGTGATTTATTGACAAGTTTTTCTTTCCCCCCCTTAATATTCAAAGCATTTACTTGTTTTATTATTTTACCTCAGGGCTGTGCGGCCGACAACCCCAGGGTGACTCACTGCAGGGTTTAAAGGAGCCATTATGTCATCACATGAAGGAAACTGGGGAGATCTTCTCTCCGGAAAGAATGCCGCACGCTCGATTGCGCTGTCGGGAGGAGTGGCGCTGCATGCCATTAATATTTACATCGCGACCACCGTGCTACCTTCGGTCGTCAAAGAGATTGGCGGGCTACATCTTTACGCATGGAATACTACGCTGTTTGTGGTGGCCTCCATACTTGGCTCGGCGCTCACCAGTCGGACGTTGAGCCGGACCGGGTCTCGCGGCACCTATGCTATTGCTATTCTGTTGTTTATCGCGGGTTCTCTGCTGTGTGCCCTGGCACCGAGTATGCTGATGATGTTGCTGGGACGCACCGTTCAGGGGCTAGGTGGAGGGTACCTGTTTGCACTTGGCTACAGCATGATTTATTCAGTATTTGAACGTTCGCTCTGGACACGTGCCTTCGCGCTCATTTCTGGTATGTGGGGAGTGGCGACCCTGGTCGGTCCGGCTATTGGCGGAATTTTTGCCGATATCGATGCATGGAGGCTGGCTTTTGGTTTTCTGCTACCGGTGACATTCATCTACGCATGGGTCGTCTGGCGGGCTTTACCCGATGATAGCGAGGAGCGCAGGCCCGCCACTCGCCTGCCGTGGGTACAGCTGATGCTGCTTACCGCTGCGGTGCTGGCAATCAGCATTGGCAGCACCAGCTCAGCACTCACTGACAATCTGATCGGTGTCGGGCTGGCAGTCCTGATGATGGCACTATTAATCCGCCAGGAGTTGCGCAGTGATGCCTGCCTGCTGCCACGTAACGCACTGCGCCTGAGTTCCCCTCTGCTACCACTTTATCTGACTATCGGCCTGCTGGTTGTCGGCATGACCAGTGAAACCTTTGTGCCCTACTTTCTACAAAATCTGCACGGGCAGACTCCGCTGATGTCCGGCTATCTGGCGGCACTGATGGCGGCGGGCTGGACGCTGGCCGAAATCTGGAGCTCCGGCTGGCGCGCCAGGCGTGTTTCGCTGGCGATCATTATCGGACCCATACTGGTTCTGGCCGGAATGGCGATACTGTCATTCTCCCTGCCGGTACAAAGCGACTATGGGCGAACGCTGGTGGTCATCATTTCGCTGGGATTACTGCTGGTTGGCTTTGGTATCGGGCTGGGCTGGCCCCATCTGCTGGCACGGGTGCTGGATGTCACACCGGAAGAGGATCAGGATGCCGCAGCGACCTCAATCTCCACGGTACAACTGTTTGCCACTGCGCTGGGCGCCGCACTGGCCGGGATGTTGGCGAATCTGGGAGGGCTGAATATACCCGGTGGAATAGAAGGTGCCAGCAATGCAGCATGGGTGATGTTTAGCGTACTGGCTGTTGCTCCGCTGTTGGCGATCTTTAGCGCAAGACGATCAACACCAGCTTAAAAAGAGACAGAAGATAATGCTGGCCATCTTACTGGCCAGCATTAACAAACGTCGCTCACATGCTGTCTAACGATTCTTACGTTTCACCCATTGCCAGCTCACCAGCAGCAACAGGATCCACCCCATCCCGACGTAAAGTGAAATACGGGTATCCGGGAAATAACCAATCAGCCCAATCACAAACATCAGAAACAGAATCCCCACTACGGCAGTGGCCGTGCCACCCGGCAGCGAAAACTTCAGCGCTTTCTGTTGCTCAGGCGTCAACGTACGACGGAAGCCGATCTGCGAGAAGAGGATCATAATCCACACCCAGACGGTAGCAAACGTGGCCAATGAGGCGATCACCAGGAACACTTTCTCTGGCATCAGGTAGTTGAGGTATACCGCCACCAGCATCGCCATCATCATCGCCAGCACCGTGACCCACGGCACGCCTCTGCGTGATACGGAAGCAAACACTTTCGGCGCATGTCCCTGCTCTGCCATACCGTGCAGCATACGCCCCACGCCAAATACATCGCTGTTAATCGCCGACAGCGAGGCGGTAATCACCACAAAATTAAGAATTGTTGCGGCGGCGGCTATGCCCAAATTCTGGAAAGTCAGTACAAACGGACTACCGTTCGTCCCCACCTGGTTCCAGGGGTAAATGGACATAATCACAAACAGCGTACCGACATAGAACACCAGAATACGCAGCGGTACCGTATTAATCGCCAAAGGAATCGACACCTGCGGATCTTTCGCTTCACCGGCTGTGATGCCGATAATTTCAATACCCCCGAAGGCAAACATCACTACCTGCAATGACAGCACCACGCCTATCCAGCCATTGGGGACAAAACCGCCGTGGGTCCACAGATTACTGATCCCCGTTGCCTGGCCACCGTTGCCAATGCCCCAGAAAATAATGCCAAAACCGGCCACGATCATCACGATAATGGTGGCCACTTTAAACAGTGACAGCCAGAATTCGACCTCACCAAACACCTTTACCGTCGCGAGGTTAAGCGCGCCGATAATCAGCACCACGCTCAATACCCAAATCCAGTGCTGAACGTCCGGGAACCACACGCCCATATAAATGCCGAAAGCGGTGACATCGGCAATGGCAACAATCAGGATTTCAAAACAGTAGGTCCAGCCGGTGATATACCCTGCGAGCGGGCCGAGGTAATCACGTGCGTAGCGGGAGAAAGAGCTGGCCTGTGGGTTGTTAACGGACATTTCACCCAGGGCGCGCATAATAATATAGGCCGCGAGCCCACCCACCATATAGGCAATCAAAACGCCAGGACCAGCCATTCTGATGGCGTCAGCCGAACCATAAAACAGTCCGGTGCCAATGGCAGAACCCAGAGCCATAAACCGGATATGGCGGGTACTCAGTCCCTTTTTGAGTGTTGTACTTGTCATATTTACACCTGTCGGCCCCTTACCGGCAAGGAGGTAAGGGGGAGTTTTTACAACGCTATTGCTGATGCGCAGTAACCGACTGGCGGCCTGTAACGCGATCGTACACGGCTACCAATACCAGCATCACCAGTGAAGGTGGCAACCATGCCAAACCTTGGTCTGCCAGTGGCAGATTCTGGGTTACTGCTGGCAGAAGTGCCTTTAAGTTCGTACTTTTGATTGCATCAACAATGCCGAAAACCAGGCTAACCAGCATCGTTGGCGCAATAATCCTTGAGCTTTTTTTCCACCATTTTAAAGTGAAGCTCAACAGTACCAGTACGATGCAAGGTGGGTAAATCGCAGTTAACACTGGAATTGAAATTTGAATCAAATGACTCAGACCCAGGTTAGACACCACCATCGAGAACAGACCAAGAATAAACACCAGCTGACGATAGCTAAGAGGCAAGTAGTGCTCAAAGAACTCCGCGCAGGCACAGGTCAGGCCGACAGCGGTCACCATGCAGGCAACAAAAATCAGCGCCGCCAGGAAGAAGCTGCCCATACCGCCAAAGGTATGCTGTACGTAGGCATGCAGAATGGCCGCACCGTTAGCGTTCTGGTCAACAATGGATGCACTGTCGGAACCCAGTTTAAACAGTGCCAGGTATACCAACGTCAGACCCACACCCGCAATCAAGCCGGCTATCACGGTGTAACGCGTGAGTAACTTCGCTTCTGTGATGCCGCGTGAGCGTGCTGCATTGACGATAACAATACCGAACACCAGCGCGCCGAGGGTATCCATGGTCAGATAACCGTTCACAAAGCCGCTCGAGAACGCCGCACGCTGATAATCAGCCGTTGCCGGTGCAAGACCGCCCGCAGGCCACAGCAGCGCGGCCAGGCCCAGAACGGCCAGTGCGAAAATTTTCAGTGGTGCCAGTACGTGCCCCACGGTATCCAGCAGTTTGCCAGGATAGAGGGAAATGCCAATCACCAGGGCGAAGTAGACGACGCTGTAGATCATCAGCGGCAACGCACCATCACCGGTCAGTGGGGCAATCCCCACTTCAAACGACACGGTCGCCGTACGCGGTGTGGCAAACAGCGGGCCAACGGCCAGATAGCAGACGGTGGCCAGCACGATGCCAGCCGCCTTGCCAATCGGTGAGCTGAGGGCATCAATGCCACCGCCCACGCGCGCCAGCGCAATCACCGTAATCACCGGCAGACCCACAGCCGTGATCAGAAAACCGATAGCGGCCATCCAGACATGTTCGCCAGACTGAATCCCCACCATAGGGGGGAAAATGATGTTTCCCGCACCGACGAACAGGGCAAATGTCATAAAGCCCAGCGCCAGGATATCTTTCGAAGTTAAACGATGTGTCATAAGAAATTGTGTTGCCCGTGATGGTGTGAAAAGTCGTAATGTCAGGCTCAAATTGAAAACCTGTCCCCCTGCTCGCTCTAAAAACGCCGCCGAATCAAACCAATACAGTGGAATGCACTTTGTAATACCGGGTTGACAGCGAATGTGAGCTGATTATTTTCTGTATGCAGGGGGATGACGAAAAAACGGGGGTAAGTAGAACGTTTATAGCGAAGAAAGGCAATACGGGATCGGAAAAGCAGGATGATATAGCGCAAAAGACTGCATAACCAGTGCATATATTTAGATCTGATGAAGAATGCCTTACATGATTTGTATCTTTTTCGTCCGACACAACGTTAATTTCTGCAATAAACCCTCGTCATATGCACAAAAGGCGCGGAAAACCGCGCCCTGTACACAAAATGATGCAGTCATTACCAGATGCGGCTGGCGACATCCACCACCAGGCGCAGCTTAGCCCACTGCTGCTCTTCCGTCAGGCTATTGCCCTCTTCCGTTGAAGCAAAGCCGCACTGAGGGCTCAGGCAAATTTGATCCAGGGGGACAAACTGTGATGCCTCGCGAATGCGTTTTTCCACCGTTTCAGCGGCTTCCAGCTCCCCTGTTTTCGTGGTGATCAGGCCCAGAACCACCTGCTGTTTGCCCGGTTTGATAAAGCGTAATGGCTCAAATCCACCAGAACGCTCGTTATCGTACTCCAGGAAAAAAGCATCAATGTTGACGCCGCCAAACAGGATTTCGGCCACCGGCTCATAGCCACCTTCGGAGATCCAGGTGGATCGGAAGTTGCCACGACAGACATGCAGGCCAATGACCAGGTCATCCGGCTTCCCTTCGATGGCTTTATTCAGTACACGGGCATAGGTGCGGGCCAGCTCTTCCGGGTTATCGCCACGTTCGCGGATCTGCTGTTTCTGATCGTCAGAACACAGATAGGCCCAGACAGTATCATCCAGTTGCAGATAACGGCAGCCAGCATCATAGAAGGCTTTAATGGCGTCACGATACGTCTGCGCCAGATCGTCAAAATAGACATCCAGATCAGGATAAACCTCAGCATCAATCACTTTACGCCCACCGCGGAAGTGCAACACACTGGGGCTTGGAATGGTCATCTTAGCCACGGCATCGCCACTGATGCTTTGCAGGAAACGGAAATCTTCCAGCATCGGATGATTGCTAAAGCCCAGCTTACCGGTCACTTTCACACCCCGTGCTTTTGTCTGCACACCGTTAAACTGAATACCCTGCTCGGCCTCATAACGCTCCACGCCATCCAGACCATCGAAGAAGTCGAAATGCCACCAGGCGCGGCGGAATTCGCCATCAGTCACCACCTGCAAACCGTTTTCACGCTGATGGGCTACCACCTTACGGATCGCTTCATCTTCCACCGCACGCAGTGCCGCAGCATCTATCTCACCAGCCTCAAACTGCTTACGAGCCTGTTTAATCTCAGCCGGACGCAGGTAGCTGCCAACCACTTCGGCACGGTATGGGGTAAATGTTGTCATGATGAAAACTCCTGGCCTGCACGCGGCGCATAATTTAGTGACGTAATAATTACATCAGGTTATTTTTAGACATCTGGATGTCTATATGTCTGTTGAGCTAAAGGTCTCATGAGAAACCTTCAGCGGCAACCGAAGAAATTTCACGGCAGATGAATAATTTTCATGATGACTGAGTGAGGGTCAGGCGTGCCTGACCCCTACAAGGTGGGAGCAATATATTGTAGGGGCGAGGCACAGTGACAGGGTCAGGCGTGCCTGACCCCTACGAGATGGGAGCAATATATTGTAGGGGCGAGGCACGGGTACAGGGGGCAGGCGTGCCTGACCCCTACGAGACGGGGACCCATGTATTGTAGGGGCGAGGCATGCCTCGCCCGAAGGCACGGTTACTCGGCCAGCATCGCACGGGCGCGCTGCATCTGCTGCTCAGACAGGGGCAGATACCCCGCCTGGCTGACCAGCGCCTGGCCCTGTGGAGAGAGCGCTAAACGCAAAAAGGCAGCCGTCAGAGGCTCCAGTGGTTTATCGGGCGCTTTATTGACATAGATATAAAGAGGACGTGCATAAGGATAGCGGCCGCTGCGAATATTCTCGGCGCTTGGCGCGATCCAGTCATTGCCATCACGCGCCACCGGCACGGTTTTGACGCCGCTGATATGAAACCCGGCACTGGCATAACCAATGCCATTCAACGTTCCCGCAACGGCCTGCACCACAGCGGCAGAGCCGGGATATTCTCCGACATCATTACGGAAGTCACCGTTACACAGCGCCTGCTGTTTGAAGAATCCCCAAGTCCCGGAGGCCGAGTTACGGCCAAAGCGCTGTAATCCCCGCGTCGCCCAACCGGGCTGAGTTAACTGTAAATCCCCCCAGGTTTTGGGCACGGATAACCCGCCACAGCGACGCGTCACCGAGAAAATGGCGTCCAGTTGCTGGGCATTCAGGCCGGTTAACGGGTTATCCTGATTGACCACCACCACCAGCGCATCCATCGCCACCGGTACAGCCAGCGGCTGATAACCGTAACTGTCTTCAAATAACTGGCGTTCTACCGCCTGCATCGGGCGGCTCATCGCACCTAGCTGAGCAGCCCCCGCGGCAAGCGCGGTCGGCGCAGTCGACGAACCGGCCGCCTGGATCTGCACATTCACACCGGGATACTGACGATTAAAACTCTCACCCCACAGCGCCATCAGGTTACCCAGCGTATCCGAGCCAACGCTGGTGAGATTCCCCGCCAACATGCCCTGCTTCGCCGGGACCTGCGAACTGACCAGCAGCAGCGCCAGCGCGATTAACAATTTCATTGCATGGGTTCCGTGAGACTTAATGCAACGCATTCTCGACCAGTTCGGCACTGACAATCAACCTTGGTGGCAATTGAAAGCTGAAACAGGTTTCAGCACCGGGTGTGCTGCTGATATCCAGGCGCGTATTGTGATGGCTGAGCGCATGCTTCACGATAGCCAGCCCTAATCCGCTACCGCCCGTCTGTCGGGAACGCGCTTTATCAACACGATAGAAACGCTCGGTCAGGCGAGGCAGGTGTTCCGGTGCAATCCCGGGTCCATTATCTTTAACCTTAAACTGTGCCCCCTGCGGGCTGCGCAGCCAGCTGATATCAATACGTGTGCCATCCGGCGTATGGTTAACCGCGTTATACACCAGATTGGAAATCGCACTGCGCAGCTGCTCGTCGTTGCCAAACACGCGCAAATGCGGGTCGGTATGGAAATAAATATCATGGCGGCCGTTACTGAGCGTTTCCGCTTCGCGCTGCAACACCCGCAGCATCATCGGCACATCCACGGTTTCCTGCAAATCGATCGCCGGAGCAGCTTCAATGCGTGACAAGGTCAGCAACTGTTTCACCAGGCTGTCCATGCGTTTAGTCTGCTCCTGCATGGTGTGCAGGGCCTTATCGCGCAGACTGCCCTCCAGCACGGAATCGTTCATCATCTCCAGATACCCCTGCAATACGGTGAGCGGCGTACGCAGTTCATGGCTGACATTAGCAAAGAAGTTACGCCGGGCCCCTTCCAGCTGATGCATCTGGGTGACATCACGCGCCACCAGCAACCATTGCCCTTCACTGTAAGGCATCACACGAAATTCAAGATGGCGATGGCTGTTCAGCACCAGCGTAAGCGGGCGAGAAAAATCACGCTGACGCAGATAGCGGGTAAACTCGGGATAACGCAGCAGATTGAGGATATTCTGCCCGTTATCTTCCGGCCAGCGCAGCCCCAGCATCTGCTGTGCGAGGCCGTTGCACCAAAAAATCGTCCCCTCTTCGGTGGTCAGTACCACCGCATCAGGCAGAGATTCTGCACCGCTACGAAAACGTTTGATCAGATGACCGAGTTCACGGCGGCGGCGGCGGTTACGCGCCTGCATTTGATACAGGCCGTAAAACAGCGGTTCCCAGCTGCCACGGCCGCTGGGAGGTGTCATGCTGCGGTCAACCCACAGCCAGTGAGAGAGTCGAAGTAAGTTGTTGAAATGAAAGCCCAGCACACAGAGTACTGAGATTAACAGCAGCCAGGGGAGCCAACCCACCAGCAGCCCGAGCAGTAACGCGGGCAAACCGGCAAGCAGCAGCTCAAACAATAATCTCTTCCAGGAGAGGCGTTCCAACACGGTTCAGACTCCAGCGCGAACAATCAATAGCGTGCAGAGAAACGATAACCTGTTCCGCGAACCGTCTGCACCATACGATCGTGCCCGGTCAGTTCCAGCGCCTTACGTAAGCGACGAATGTGCACATCAACGGTACGATCTTCGACGTAAACGTTAGTTCCCCAGACATGGTTTAGCAACTGCTCACGGCTGTAAACACGCTCAGGATGCGTCATAAAGAAGTGCAGCAATTTATATTCGGTCGGCCCCATTTCCAGCGGTTGCGTGTCAGACATCACGCGATGCGATGACGGATCGAGACTCAGCCCCTGCATTTCAATCACCTCTTCCACCGCCATCGGTGAAATACGGCGCATCACCGCTTTAATACGGGCCACCAGCTCTTTGGGTGAGAAGGGTTTCGTAATGTAATCGTCGGCACCCACTTCCAGGCCACGGACGCGATCTTCTTCTTCGCCACGCGCGGTCAGCATCATAACCGGAATATCCCGGGTCATGGCTTCACGCTTCAGATGCTTAATAAACTGAATGCCGGAACCACCCGGGAGCATCCAGTCCAGCAGGATTAAATCCGGCCACGGCTCAATGAGCATACTTACTGCGCTGTCATAGTCCTCGGCTTCGATCGGTTGATAGTCATTTTGTTCCAGAACGAAACACAACATCTCACGGATTGGGGCTTCATCTTCAACCACCAGAATGCGCTTGGCCATTATTGCTCCTGCTACAGTGACAGGTTGTCACGGGGATATGCGGCGCCATTATGCGTCAGTTTTATGACACTTTTATGAAAAAAGCACCCCCTAAAAGCATTGATGGAATTAAATAAAATCCCCTCCTCATCAATATGTTTATCTGCTCTGAATAATTCGGGATGCAGGACAGGTATAATACTCCCCACGCTTTCTGCCATGAAAGGACCCCCATGCGCATCATTCATACTGCCGACTGGCATCTTGGCCAGTTTTTCTACACCAAAAGCCGGGCAGCCGAGCACCAGGCATTTCTTGACTGGCTGCTGGTGAACGCAGAAGCACAGCAGGCGGATGCGATTATTGTGGCAGGCGACATCTTTGATACCGGCTCTCCGCCGAGCTACGCGCGTGAGCTGTATAACCGCTTCGTGGTCAATCTGCAGCAGACCGGCTGTCAACTGGTGGTACTGGGCGGCAATCACGATTCAGTCGCCATGCTGAATGAATCCCGCGAGCTGCTGGCCTGCCTGAACACTCGGGTGATCGCCGCCGCCTGCGACGATGTTCGTCAACAGGTTCTGGTTCTGAATCGCCGCGATGGCCAGCCCGGTGCACTGCTGTGCGCCATTCCTTTTTTGCGCCCGCGCGATATTCTGCGCAGCCAGAGCGGGCAGTCAGGGCGCGAAAAGCAGCAAAGCCTGCTGGAAGCCATAACTGAACACTATCAGCAGTGCTGGCAGGAAGCGCTGAAACAGCGTGATGCACTGGGCCTGCCGCTACCCATTATTGCCACCGGCCATTTGACAACAATGGGTGTGACCAAAAGCGATGCGGTGCGTGATATCTATATCGGCACGCTGGATGCCTTCCCCGCCGATTGTTTTCCCCCTGCGGACTATATCGCCCTGGGGCATATCCATCGCGCTCAGCGCATTGCCGATAGCGATCATATTCGCTACAGCGGCTCGCCGATCCCGCTCAGTTTTGATGAGCTGGGTAAAGCCAAAAGCGTGTTTCAGGTCGACTTCAGCGACGGCAAACTCAGCGCGGTCGAAGCCTTACCGATCCCGTTATTCCAGCCAATGCAGATGATCAAAGGCTCTCTGGAACAGATTGAGCAGCAGTTGGCGGCTCTCACGGCCGATCCACAGGGTGGTACCATCTGGCTGGACATTGAAATCGTCACCGATGCTTACCTCAGTGAGTTACAGCGCCGTATCCAGGAGCTGACCGAATCCCTGCCCGTAGAAGTGGTGCTGCTGCGTCGCAGCCGCGAACAGCGCGAACAGGTGATCGCCCGACAGAACAATGAAACGCTGAATGAATTGAGTGTTGAAGAGGTGTTTTCCCGCCGTCTGGCGCTGGAGGCCGAGGAACCTGAACGGCTGGAACGCGCCAGAGTGCTGTTTGCTCAAACGCTGGAAGCCGTTCGCCATGAGGAGCAGCCATCATGAAAATTCTGACGCTGCGCTTTAAAAACCTCAACTCGCTGAAGGGTGAGTGGAAAATCGACTTCACCGCAGAACCTTTTGCCAGCAACGGCCTGTTCGCCATTACCGGCCCGACGGGCGCAGGTAAAACCACCCTGCTGGATGCCATCTGCCTCGCGTTGTATCACGAAACACCGCGCCTGAAAGGCATCACTCAGTCGCAAAATGACCTGATGACCCGTGATACCGCCGAGTGCCTGGCAGAAGTGGAATTTGAGGTGAAAGGTGTTGCCTGGCGCGCTTTCTGGAGCCAGAGCCGCGCTCGCGGCGCCGCCGATGGCAACCTGCAGGCACCGCGGGTTGAGCTGGCACGCTGTAGCGATAATCACATCGTGGCCGACAAGGTCAAAGATAAGCTGGAGAGGGTAGCCAGTCTGACCGGGCTGGACTTCGAACGCTTCACCAAATCGATGATGCTGTCACAAGGGCAGTTTGCCGCGTTCCTCAATGCCGATGCCAATAAACGTGCCGAGCTACTGGAAGAGCTGACCGGCACCGAAATATACGGTCGACTGTCGGCGGCGGTGTTTGATCGCCATAAACAGGCGAAAGTGACGCTGGATACCCTGCGCGCCCAGTCCAGCGGTATGAGTTTGCTCACCGAAGAGCAGTGCGCCCTCCTTAACAGCCAGCTGGCACAAAGTGTGGAGCAGGAGCAGGTGCTTACTTCACAACAGCAGATCCAACTGAAAAAAAGTCAGGAACTGCAACAGATTGAACGCTTGCAACGGGAGCAGCAACAGCTGACCGTCAGCGCGCAGCAGCTGGATCAACAGCAGGAGCAGGCACAGCAGGCGCTGGTTCTGGCCACGCAGCAGCAAGAGCAGATCGTGCAGGCGCAGGCGCAACACCAGACGCTGCGTTTGCAACAGGAAACCCTGATCGCCGAACAGGTCCTGCCGCTTGATTTGCAACTGGCCACATTGCGCGAACAGCAACAGCAGCTGGAGCGTGAGCGAAGTTAACACCAACTTGCACTCACCACGCGCCAGCAGGAAAGCGCTAAAAACCAGCAGACTCAACAGGAAAAACAGACGCAACAGCAGCAGTTAAGCACCTGGCGTGAGGCACATCCGTCGTATACGCACTATGGCGAGCATCTGCCGCTGTGGCGTGAACGCTTTAGCCAGCAGCAGGATAGTGAGCAGTCACTGACCGCACAACGCTTGCGACTCCAGGCCCAGCAACGGCAGGTGCAGGATTGTGAGCAGTCCAGCCAGCAGCTCCAGCAGCAGCAGGCCCCGTTACAGCAGCAGCTGGCCGCCGCAAAGACCAGCCTCGATCAAGTGCAACAACAGCTGGCCTCGCTACAACAGCTGCACCCCGAAGAGACGCTGCGCGCCGCACTGGAGCAATTTGCCCGCCAGCGCCCGCAGCGGTTATTGCTGGCCACCCTGCTCCCGCAGTGGCAGCAGTTGAACATACGCCTCACGCGCTTAAAGCAGGAGCGCCAGACGCTAACGCAACAGATCCAGCAAAACAGTGAGCAGTTACTTACCCTGCGGGCCAGCTGGAAAGAGAAATATCAACATCAGCAGGACCTGGAAAAGCGCTGTGAGCTGGAGCGGCGTATTGCCGATCTGGAACAGCACCGGGCACAGCTGGAAGCGGGCCAGCCCTGCCCGCTGTGCGGTTCAGAAAACCATCCGGCCGTACAGCAGTATCAGGCGTTACAGCTGTCGGAAAATCAGCAGCGGCTGGACGCATTAAAGCGTGATGTTGAACAGCTTAAAGATCAGGGCAGTACCTGCGCCGCGCAGCTTAAACAGGCGCAACAGCAGGATGAGCGCCAGTTGCAGGAAGAGGCGGAACTGAACCGTCAGATGCAGCAACTGGAGCAGCAATGGCAGTCCGCCACCGCCGCCCTGGCGCTGTCACTCAGCCCGCAGCAGGATCAACAGACCAGCGACTGGCTGGCACAGCAGGATGAGCAGGAAACGGCAAAGCAGCAGCAGTTACAGCAGCTGGAGCAAGCGTTGCGCCACTGCCAGCAGCAAAAAGAGGCGCTGTATCAGCATCAGCAGGCCTGGCAGGCCCTGCAACAGCAGATCCAGCTTCAGCAGCAGCAGTTTACTGCCGCCACGCAGACGCAGAGCGAACAGCAGCAACAGCTCACCCTGGATGAACAGCGCGCAGAACAGTTGCGCATCAAGCTGGCAGAAGGGGTTGCACCGCTGGGGCTGACACTGCCGCAGGATGGTGATTACCAGCGCTGGTTGCAGCTGCGCGAAACGGAGTGGCAACAGTGGCGCAGCAACAGCGAGGCGCTGGCTGCGCTGGTCCCTGAACTGGCGACACTCTCCAGCCGCCAACAGGCGCTGGAAGAAGAGTTACAACAACAACAGGCACGCCTGGCTCAGCTCGACCAGCGTCTGCAACAACAGCAGGAAACGCTGAAGCACTGCCAGCAGCAGCGCCAGGCATTGTTTGGCGATCGCGACGTTACGACTGCACAGCAGCAGCTGCGAACAGAGACGGAACAGCATGCGCAGGCCGTTCGCCAGGCGCAGACTGCGTGGCAACAGCAGCAGGACAGGATAAATACCCTGACCGGACAGCATAAATCACTAAATGAGCAGTTGATTAATCTACAATCGCAATTAGACGAAATGGTGAACCAATCAGGCCATTTTGATGACCTGCCTGCACAACGGATACTACTGGAAAGCCAGCTGAGTGAGTTAAATCAGCAACTGCGCGAGCTGGCCAGCCAGCAGGGTCAGCTACGTCAGCAGCTGCGAGATGACAGCGAACGGCGCACACAACAGCAGACATTGCTGGCTGAGATCGCCGCTAACGAACAGCAGCTGGAAGACTGGAGCTACCTCAATCAGCTTATCGGTTCCAAAGAAGGGGATAAATTCCGCCGCTTTGCCCAGGGGCTGACGTTAGATCATCTGGTGTGGCTGGCCAACAATCAGCTTAACCGTCTGCACGGTCGTTATCTGTTGCAGCGCAAATCGCAGGAAGCGTTAGAGCTTCAGGTTGTTGATACCTGGCAGGCTGACGCACAGCGTGATACCCGCACGCTGTCCGGCGGCGAAAGCTTCCTTGTCAGTCTGGCGCTGGCGCTGGCCCTTTCCGATCTGGTCAGCCATAAAACCCGTATTGAGTCACTGTTCCTGGATGAAGGCTTTGGCACGCTGGATGCGGAGACACTCGACAGTGCGCTGGATGCGCTGGATGCGCTCAATGCCAGTGGCAAAACGATTGGGGTAATCAGCCACGTTGAGGCAATGAAGGAACGTATTCCGGTGCAGATAAAGGTGAAAAAGATTAACGGACTGGGTTACAGCAGACTGGAAACACCGGGGCAATAGCAGCAAACAGGGGCGATCCTCTGCGATCGCCCCTGTTTGCATCAGCGTTATAACGCCGTTTTCACTTTGGCGCGCGGCCCTGGCAGGATACTGCCGTTGCGACCATCGGCAGAGAGCATCGTGCTCCCGGCAATAATCGCTATATCATGACTTTTGTCGGTCATATTGTTGGAGATTTGCTTCACCGCTGCGGTTATCAACATGCCCACCAGGCCGTTGTTACTGTTGTCCTGAGCATCGGACGCAAAGCCTTTACCCGCCCAGATCTGTTTACCGGTACGCAGGTCAACCAGACGTGCTACTGCGCTGACCTGAGTCGCACTGTCCACGACCCTATATTGGGTGCCGTAGCTGAGCACTTCAACATACAGTGCCGCATCAGCATGGAAAATCTCGTGTAGTTTAGCGGTGCTGACACCCTGAGCATCATCGGCACTGGCCAGGCCGTTCTGCTCAAAGGTTTTATCTACCACCGCCACCGGGAACACATAATAACCGGACTCGGCCAGCGGCGCGGTTATCACCGACACCAGACTGTGGGCAGCCTGAATATCCGGGCTGCTGTTCTTCGCAGGCAACACCACAATCGAGGTAGGTTTGCTGGCACGAAAAGCCGTATAGTCATAAGGCGTCTGTTTAGCGCAACCACTCAGTACCAGCGCCACAGCTGCGGCAATAAAGATCCGTAATTTCATTATTTCTTGTCCTTATTGCGCATCAGAAAATCCATATAAGCGGCTGATTCCGGGAACTGTGATTTTTCGGCATTGAACTGCTGAAAAGCCAGGTCTGGACGGCTGGTTTCCACATATAGCAATCCTATCTGGGCATGCAGGCCAGGAGGTACGGGTTTATTTTTTGCTTTCGCCTGCTCAACCACCGCGTTCAGCGATTCAATCTGTTGTTCAGGTGATTTGTCACGTTTGTAATAGCTATAAAGTGAGGGCTGGTAATCCCCCCAGTAATAGACCGTTTCTTTTTTTTGGGCACAGGCCGTCATTAGCAGCGCGGCGGCAGCCACGCAGACAACGTTAATCATCTTCACTGTTAATTCCTTATTATTTTATTTAACCGGACGCCATGCGCCAGATTCGATTCCATTTACCAGATGATTCACTGCTTCGCGTACCGCTAAATCCATCACCTTACCATTCAGCGTGGAGTCATAGCTGGCGGTGCCACCAAAGCCAATCACTTCGCGATTAGACAGAGTGTATTCACCTGCGCCCTGAACGGAATACACCACTTCTGAGGTGGTGACATCCACCACATTCAGGTTCACTTTGGCATAGGCGACCTGAGACTTACCGCGGCCAAGAATGCCCCACAGCTGCTGGTCGCCCACTTCTTTACGACCAAACTCGGTAATATCGCCTGTGATAACATAGTTGGCACCTGTAATGGACTGCTGGCTGCCTTTGTACTGCGCTTCGGCTTTCAGCTCATCAAGGTTAGCGCGGTCCAGCACATTAAAACGGCCAGTCTGCTGCAAATGGGTAATCAGGATGGTTTTCGACTGGTTACCTAACCGATCGACACCGTCAGAAAATATGCCATTCATATACGCGGAGCGGTTATCAAACTTACCGACAGCAATCGGGCTTTTTACGCCCTGATAGTGTGGCTGAGTCGCAGCTGCAACCTGAGGGGCTTCAATAGAACGTGAGGATTCCGTCGCGCAGCCGGTGATCACCGACGCGCTTAATAAGGTTAAAACAAAAAGGCATTTGGATTTCATTTCATATCCCTGAATGAATTCATAACTCAAATAAAAACCCTGATCCGGAATGAATATCCAGAATATAATCAGCACGGGTTATTATAAAATAAAGGCAGGACGCCTTTGGCACGGAAGACTACCACAGAGAAATTATAAAAATAAACTGAAATGTTTAATTATTTTAATTTATCACGGTAACAAATCACATGGGGGATGTGAATCATAGTCATTTAACTAAAATAAGCCACGTCATCTTGATGCAAATATAAGGATTATCCTAGCCTTCAGTGATACCTTACTCGTGACCTCATACGATGGCTTATCCTGTCAGCTCATCCTGTCGCCACTGACGTGGGCTGATGCCAAACCAGCGACGAAAGGCACGGGAGAATGCACTGACCTCAGAGTATCCCAACAACAGGGCCATTTCGGAAATCGGCAGCTGACGCTGCTGCAAATAGTGTTTCGCCATTTCGCAGCGTACGTTATCCACCAGCGTGGTAAAACTCAGCCCTTCCTCGCGCAGGCGTCGCTGTAATGACCAGCTCGACAACCCCATTTTTTCCGCCACATCATCCAATACAGGTTCCCCTTGCAGGATCACCAGATGAACCTGCGCCCGCGCCTGATCGACGATATTCTGCTGCGGCGTACTGCTGTTCAGACGCTGGATAGCATCCTGCATTACGCTTAGTAATAAGGGATCGCTGTCCGGCATCGCACGGAGCAAATCGCGTTTCGGGATCAGTAAGGAGTTGAAAGGTTGATCGAAATAGACGGGGGCATCGAACACTTTACAGTGCTCATGCCATTGTGAAGGACGTGGGTGTTCGAAATGCACCTCACGCGGCGCCCAGTTTTTTCCTGCTACATGGCGAATCAGGTTAAGGAACATGCCGAGCGTGAGTTCCGCATCCTGGCGACGGCAGAGGATAGCACCGTGACGCACCTGATAATCCAGCCGCCAGCAGTCCCCCTTATCCACCAGCCGCGTCAGCGTATCGTGCTGGTGCCACGGAAACGCATTCGCCACATTATGCAGTGCCTGTTCCAGCGTGGCGCTGCACAGACCGATGTAGCCAATCAGACCTAATGACTGCGGTTTAAACTGCCTGCCGTAATGTAAACCGAAGTTATCACAACCTGAATACCGTGCCGCTTCTTCCATCACCCGGCAATAGTTGATTAAGCCCAGACTGAGCGTGGGCTGTGCCAGCAGCTCCGGGTCGATACCGCTGACGCCAAAAATACGATCAACGTCACCGCCGCTGTGGCAGATAAACTCGCTCAGTCCACTGGCAGCAGCAGCCAGGACCCCACGATTGCAGGCGCTGGCACTGTGCAGAATATGGCTGGTTTCTGAACGGGCCAATGGGTTGGGTAACATGATTAATGCCTCCTGCTGCGGTGTGGGCTCTTTACTCCTCTTTACACAGCAAATTGCGTACCAACCACAACATCGGACAAAATCAGCGTGTTAGCCTACGGCTCAGTGCGAATAAGCACTGTGGAGGCGCAGCGTTGCCCGTCCACGGTGCAGTAACATGAGGGTTATACGCCAACAGGCAGATCGCGCGTCTCCAGGTAGCGGTGGCACAAACGCACAGAATGATCCGCCCACTGTGGCCCAAGACTTTGCGCCATCTCCGTTTCCGCATGCGATCCCGCCCAGGCCAGCAGCTGGATCCGGCGCTGGATCAGTAGCGCGGGTATCCTTTCCATCTCAGCATCGGTGATATGTGCAACCTGCTCGTAGCCCCGGATCCAGTGTTCAACCCATTCTGCGGCACGCGGATGGTGCTCGACAAAACTGATCGCCGCCGCCAGATCGTGCAGATACCAGCCGAAACCGCAGTCATCAAAATCGATCACCCGGGTTTCGCCTTTATACAGCAGCAGATTCGTCAGTCGCAGATCGGCGTGGATCAGCCCATAGTTGCGGGGCTCCTTGCCGAACTCTGCCAACGTCGCTCCCACTCGCGCGATCGTCTCCTCCACAATGCCGTGATCCTGGACGCGCAAATTCGGCGCATCGCGCCAGTCGCCCCAATGGCTTTGCGGGCTGACCATGGTGTGATGATCCCAGATGATACGCTGAAAACCCGCCGGGCGCTGCCATCTGCGGCTGTGCTGATGCAGGCGAGCGGTAATATTCCCCAGTTGCTGAAAGGCACGCGGATCAACATCGGTCCCCGGCATCTCCCCCTCGATCCAGTGGAACAGCACGGCATGACGTACCGAACCCTCCTCCAGCATCAGCGTTTGTACGCGTTGTCCTTCACGATCGACGACCGCCTGCGGCACATCAATGCCGGTTTCACGTAGGGCATCCAGCCACTGCAACTCACTTTCAATATCGGCACGCTGGTGATAATCCGCCCGGTGCAGGCGCAAGGCATAACGTTTGCCACCCGCTTCGAGTAAAAAGGTCGCGTTTTCTGAACGGCACAGCAGGCTAAGTTTGCCCTGTAACGCTGCCGGATAGCGCAACAGTGTCATTTCGGCGAGGCGCAGCAGTGCGGTATTGTTCAGGGTGTCATATTGTTTTGCGGTCATAGTCTGGCTCCGGAGTCAGTTTCAGGCAGTGCTTCTTTGCCTGACAGCATCCTATCGCTTGCCCTCTTCCGGCTTGACAGCAGACGACCCTGTTTTGACCGCAGCGTACACCTGGCACTTTTTTTGCGAGTGAGTTGACCCGCGAGCACAAAAATCATCATGCCCGCGTCAAGTTTCCCCCAACGGGCAACGGCATTATCGAATAACGCTCTCCAACCGCCTCTACGCCACAAGCATCTGCGGTGTAGGGGATGAAGGGGAAACACACTCACGGGGATAACGACATGACAACGAAATTAAAGCCCACGCTGGGCACCATACATTTGTGGGGCATTGCAGTCGGTTTGGTCATTTCAGGGGAATATTTTGGCTGGAGCTACGGCTGGGGCGTGGCGGGAACACTCGGCTTTTTGCTGACAACGCTAATGATCGCCACCATGTATACCTGTTTTATCTTCAGCTTTACCGAGCTGACCACCGCGATTCCACATGCGGGTGGCCCGTTTGCCTACAGCCGTCGTGCATTTGGTGAGACCGGCGGCCTGATTGCCGGTATGGCCACGCTGATTGAATTCGTCTTTGCTCCTCCGGCGATTGCGATGGCCATCGGTGCCTATCTCAACGTTCAGTACCCGGAACTCAACCCGAAGTACGCAGCGGTGGGTGCCTATATTGTCTTTATGACGTTGAATATTCTGGGGGTGAAACTGGCGGCGATGTTTGAGTTAGTGGTCACCGTACTGGCGGTGTTCGAACTGCTGGTGTTTATGGGCGTGGTCGCACCGGGCTTCAGTATTGCCAACTTTGCCGCTAACGGCTGGGCAGGCGGTGAACACTTCGGCATGCCGGCACTGTCAGGTATCTTTGCCGCGATCCCATTTGCCATCTGGTTCTTCCTCGCCATTGAAGGCGCAGCGATGGCAGCAGAAGAAGCGAAAGATCCGAAACGTACGATCCCGCGTGCCTATATTGCCGGGATCCTGACGCTGGTGGTGCTGGCCCTCGGGGTGATGCTGATGGCCGGGGGGGCTGGAGACTGGCGCGTACTGTCTAACATTAACGATCCGCTACCGCAGGCAATGAAAATGATCGTGGGTGAGCACTCTAACTGGATGCACATGCTGGTGTGGATCGGTCTGTTCGGTCTGATTGCCAGTTTCCACGGTATTATCCTCGGCTACTCACGCCAGTTCTTCGCTCTGTCTCGCGCTGGCTATCTGCCTGCGGGCCTGGCGAAGCTGTCACGTTTTCAAACCCCTCACCGTGCCATTATTGCGGGTGGCGTGATCGGCATCGCCGCTATCTTTAGCGACAGCTGGATCAACCTACAGGGCATGTCACTGACCGCAGCGATGATCACCATGGCGGTATTTGGTGCCATCGTGATGTACATCATGAGTATGCTGAGCCTGTTCCGTCTGCGCCGCACTGCCCCGGAGCTGGATCGCACCTTCCGCGCACCAGGTTACCCGATCGTTCCCGCGATTGCGCTGGTACTGGCTGTGGTGTGTCTGATTGCGATGCTGTGGTTTAACGCCCTTATCGGTGTGCTGTTTGTGGCGCTGATGCTGGCAGGTTACCTGTGGTTCCTGATGACCAAAAGCCAGCGTGACAACGCACCACATGATGCGATGCTGCATGGCGAATAAGGTCAGATTGCATTAACTCGCCGTTGGGGCCGATCATTTTCCGATCGGCCCTTGTTTTACGCATTACAACGGCCACAACCAGGCCGCACCGCGCACGCCGCTGGAATCACCGTGAACAGCCTGCCGGATGGGCGTTTCAAACTCTCCGCCAAACACCCAGTTTTTCACCAGCAGCGGCACCGTCTGATACAACCGCTCGACGTTACTCATTCCCCCACCCAGCACAATCATGTCCGGATCAAGAATATTCACCACGTGGGCCAGCGACTTCGCCAGGCGCAGTTCATAGCGGCTCATCGCCAATTCGGCCACCGGGTCCTGTTGTGCCACCCGCTGCATAATCTCCGCGCCTTTTAATGACACGCCGCTCAGGCGCTGGTAATCCGTGGCAAACCCGGTTCCGGAGATAAAGGTTTCAATGCAGCCTGCCTTACCGCAGTAGCAGGGAACCTCTTCCCGGTAGCGCAGCTCATCTTCATCCATCCACGGCAGCGGGTTATGACCCCACTCCCCCGCATTGCCGTTGCCACCACTGTGTGCCTGGCCATTCAGCGCGACTCCCGCACCGCACCCGGTGCCAATAATCACAGCGAACACCGTTTGTTTGCCTGCGGCCGCACCGTCCACGGCTTCAGACACCGCCAGGCAGTTGGCATCATTGGCGATACGCACCTCACGGCCCAGTCGCTGCTGTAAATCTTTATCCAGCGGCTGACCGTTGAGCCAGGTGGAGTTAGCATTTTTTACTCGCCGGGTATAAGGCGATAGCGTACCGGGGATCCCCAGCCCCACTGTGCCCTGCTGGCCCGTCACTTCTTCTGCGCGGCGTACTAACCCGATAATGTTTTCCAGGGTTTTTTCATAGTCGTCACGCGGCGTGGGGACGCGATAGCGGAACAGTTCCTCCCCCTGGTCGGATAAGGCAATCACTTCTGTTTTCGTGCCACCTAAATCGATACCGATACGCACTTGTTATTCCTCATGATTTGACGGTGAGATTATTACCTTAGAAGGAGCGGTGCGGAAAGGCAATGAAACCCCGCCGCCGATTCGCTATCATGCGCGCTGACTTTGAACTCGCGCGCCTTTTGCGCGTCCGGAGAGGGAATGCAGCATGCTGTGGTTTAAAAATTTGATGGTTTATCGTCTTAATCGCGACATTCCGCTGGTAGCAGACGAGATGGAAAAACAGCTCGATGCCTTCTCTTTCACCCCCTGCGGTAGCCAGGATATGGCCAAGACCGGTTGGGTTTCTCCCATTGGTCCACGTAGCGACGACCTGACGCACGTCACCAACGGTCAGATTCTGATTTGTGCGCGTAAAGAAGAGAAAATGCTGCCATCGCCGGTGATCAAGCAAGCACTGGAAGCGAAAATAAGTAAACTGGAAGCTGAGCAATCGCGCAAGCTGAAAAAAACAGAAAAAGACTCTCTGAAAGATGAAGTGCTGCACAGCCTGTTGCCACGCGCCTTCAGCCGTTACAGCCAGACCTATGTGTGGATCGACACCGTTAACAACCTGATTATGGTCGACTGCGCCAGCGCGAAAAAAGCGGAAGATACGCTCGCCCTGCTGCGTAAAAGCCTCGGCTCACTGCCCGTGGTGCCGCTGACGCTGGAAAGCCCGATTGAACTGACGATGACAGAATGGGTGCGTTCCGGTGAACTGCCGGCAGGATTTGCGCTGATGGATGAAGCTGAACTGAAAGCGATTCTGGAAGATGGCGGCGTGATCCGCTGCAAGAAACAGGATCTGGTGTGCGACGAGATCGCCAACCATATCGAAGCCGGAAAACTGGTGACGAAACTGGCTCTCGACTGGCAGGAACGTATTCAGATGATCTTGTCTGATGATGGTTCGATCAAGCGCCTCAAATTCTCAGACATCCTGCGCGAACAGAACGACGATATTGATCGGGAAGATGTGACAGGACGTTTTGATGCTGACTTTATTCTGATGACGGGCGAGCTGGCTGCGTTAATCAGCAATACTGTGGAAGCGTTAGGCGGCGAAGCAGAGCGTTAATGCTGTTGCGGGCGACGCAGGCGGCGCCCCTACACGTAGGGGTCGGGCATGCCCGACCCTGCTTAAATCAATCTTTCAGATAACGGCACAGATACGCAGAAGGCTCAGCCACCTGCAAATGAAACTCACTGTGGCCCGGCACGTTAAAGATCTGGCCTGGCTGATAGAGTTTCCACTCAACTTCCCCTGGCAGTAACACTTTCAGGGAACCACTTACCACGGTCATCTCTTCTGCCTGAGCCGTACCAAAAGTGTACTCGCCTTCAGCCATCACACCCACACTGGCACGACCTGTGCTGGCGCTCTCATAACCAATCGACTTCACTTTACCGTCGAAATACTCACTAACATTGAGCATATAATTTCCTTAAAATCAGAGACAAAGGTAAGTTTGCAGTGTAGAGCCATAATTAACAGGCTGTCACGCACTATTGCGTACCACGCACTGCAATCGTGACTTATACCAACAGTTCTGCCGCCAAACGGGCAATCAGCATGTTAGACAACAGAACCGGAATACCGAGAAGTGCCTGTAAAAAATCGCGATGACGCGGGTGATAGCCCATGCAGTCCAGCACCACCACATCGGCACCTTGCTCCTGTAATGATAATGCGGCCTCAATAAGCGGCTCATCATTGGCATGATACGGGCTGGCAACGGCAAAACAGGGGGGATGCTTCAGGTTTTTCCATTTATTCTTCTGAGCATGAATTTGCCCGGCAACCGATACCACGATCCCGACCTGATGCCCGCCAACAATGGCCTTCACCAGCGGAGGGACCAGACGGTCAGGCTCCAGCAGCACAGCGGTACTGGCGTAAAGGGGGCCGCAGTCACCCGAACACAATAGTAGGATAGTGTCGTACCCGCACTCTTCTAACATCAGAATGCGCTGCTGCAATTCCGTTGTGATTTTCTCAGCCGACACGCAGACCTGGCTACCGTCATTCAGCCGGATAACCTGCATTT
Source organism: Erwinia sp. MYb416 (assembly GCF_037479575.1). NCBI lineage: Bacteria > Pseudomonadati > Pseudomonadota > Gammaproteobacteria > Enterobacterales > Erwiniaceae > Erwinia > Erwinia sp. MYb416. The sequence goes on along the minus strand of NZ_JBBGYT010000438.1, from coordinate 310,479 downwards.
TGCCCCCTGTGTCGGGCGCATATTGCCGCTCAATTTGCGCATGCGTCAGGTCATCAAGCAGCCCGACATGAACGATTTGCTCTTCAGGAAGATGCTCCAGCAGCAGCGGCAGAATGTCGGTGCGTGGAGACTGCCCACAAGAGAGAGTAACCAGAGATGGCTTCATAGTGCATAGTTCCACTGACAACAGGCTATCATCCTGCTTAATCTTTGGCGGCTGCTTAACCTCTCCCCCTGGGGCGAGGGCGCAATGGCCTTTGGTATTCTCTACTGAATAATAGCAGTAACCCCCCGACACCCTTTGATTATCCTTGAACCTGATCTCATCAATGTGCGACCCCACACAGAAACAGGGGTTAGATCACATTGAGCAACGTCAGTTTCAGGCAAAAAAGAGAGATCCCCTGAGGTATCAGGGGACCCCTTCTGGGGATGATCATCCTGCCTCTGACGGGCTGTTTCAGATAATCATGTCACTACGTGGTACTGCAGGTGCCCTGGTGGAGGCGTACTTCATATCCGAAAAGGAGATGAGGTAATTACTGCAGGGCAGAGGTCATATTGCCTCCCTGCCCTGCGCGGTCACCGTATTTCCCCGCCAGCTCACGCGTCACAATCTGTAATGCGTCCAGCGCGGAGGAAGAATAAGGTGACGCATGATGCTCAGACGGAAACGACAGGCAAAGTGCGACCGTTTCCCCCCGATGTTTATTGGTAATCGTGGTGGATACCGCACTGATCCCCTGTAAGGTTTCATTGCGGGCCAGCGCCCATCCTTGTTGACGAATACTGGCCAGTTCAGTGAGCAATTCATCCAGCGTCTGCGGTGAATTCGGCGAGTTCACCTGCCAGCTTCCGGCATAAAGTTTTCGGACATAATCATCGCTATAACGGGAGAGGATCGCCCGACCAACCGACGTTTCTGCCGCCGGCAGACGGCTCCCTGGCGGAGTAACAACCTGAATGAACATTCGGCCCTGGAACATGCGCATCACCATAATCTCACGCCCTTCCAGCACGGAGATATAGCCCGTACAGCTGGATTCCGCAGCCAGCCTCGCCATCATTGATGACGCACCATCCACCAGCGGCGTGGAGAGATAGTTACTGGCCAGCGTCAGCAGCATATGCCCGACATGAAAGCAGCGGGTATCGGGATCGCGCTCCAGCAGACCTTCGCTTTCCATGGTAGATAGCAGCCGCGAAACGGTGCTTTTCGGCAGCCCCAACGCCTGGGCAATATCGGTAAACGTCAGGCCTGGCTGGCCCTGGCTCACTCCACTTCGATTAAAAAGTTTCAGTACCGCCGTCGCATTCTCTAAGGTGGTCATACCTTTTGTTCCACTATTAGGAACTCCTGTTCCTGTTTTACCGTTTTGATAAACCTACGGCCAGGGTGAATCAGGGTCAAGCATTAATTTGGGTGCAGGAGGAAGGTCACCGATGTGATCATTTTGTCAGGACTGAAGGTGATACTTCAATATGCCAGAGAGGGCGAAATAGTGAATATTTATGGCGATAAATCCCGTAGCAGCAGGCATTTATGCTGTGACGGCGCGAGGTTAAAAGTAAGATTATTCGTAAGAAATTGCGACAATAGTGCGGAGTAAAACGGATGTCGGCATCCTTGCCTGTACACACCATTTTTTATTCTTTCGACTGGTCTTCATAGCGTTTTTTAGCATCCAGCGCTTCCTGCTCGGTTTTGTGCTCGCTGATCAAAGAATCAGGTTTCGGATGGTCGGCACGGAGTTCATACCAGATCACCGATTTGCCGGGCGCGCCTTTCTCGACCGGTATGATGTTCGCTTCTCGTGGATATGGTGGTCTGCCTGGCATAGTGCCCCCTTTTGATGTCAGTAAACGTGCGCGGCCAGTATGATGACCTTACCTGAGTATAGACAATCGAAACGGTTTATCTGCGGGACAAGGGAGAAAGCAGGCAAGAGGGGTGCAGGCAACGCTGCACCAACAGAGAATTTAGCTGGCGCGGGCGAGAGAAAGCACGCTGAGGATCTGGCTGACGACGCCGTCAGGGGACTGCATAGCGTTAATAATATGGTGCGCAGTCTGGCGATATAACGCATCACGCGCCGCCAGCACTTCAACCATCTCTTCCGCAATCGGCCGCCCGGTCAGTGTCGGACGCTGTTCGGCTTCAGGATAGGCTTCAAGACGATCTGCCAGAACAGCGGCATCGGCATTCAGATAGATGACCTGGCCATGTTCACGCATAAACTGACGATTTTCTTCGGATAAGACCATGCCGCCACCCGTGGCGATCACCGTTGAGGGTGCAGTGACGGTTTTCAGCGATGCGGTTTCACGCAGGCGGAAGCCCGGCCATCCTTCACGAGTCACAATATCCGCAACGGTTTGCCCACTGGACTGCTGCAATGCGTGGTCGGTGTCAAAGAAGGCGTACCCTAATGCCAGCGCCAGTGCATGTCCAACGGTTGTTTTTCCGCAGCCACGTGCGCCGACCAGATAGATGGGTAATGACATAACAGGCACTTCCTTTAGCAAACGCCGACGCCGATAATTAGGCGCAGCAGGCCAACCAATGAATAACGTTGCAGCGCATAATACCCGACATTTTCCCGGCGGGCCAGCAGTAACGTTTTATTTACAGCAGTGCATGCACACCAACCCATTAAGCTTTTGTTTAACAATCAATTATTGGTGTAATATTTTATTTACACATAGTGAACACACGCCTTTCTTGCCGCAACATTTCCTTACGCCAGCATGATTTACTTTCCCTGCGGTCTTGCCACTATAAACGCTGTCGCCCGTTTCCGGAGAATCCTTATGCAGAACGAAGAACAGCAGTTAATTGACAGCCTGTTTACCCGATTGAAACAGGCGGAGTCACAGTCCGGCCCCCGTGACAGTGCGGCAGAGAAACTGATCCAACAGCAGGTGCAGCAGCAACCCGGAGCGCCCTACTACATGGCGCAAGCCCTTCTGATTCAGGAGGCGGCGATGAAACAGCTAAACGCACGCGTTACTCAGCTGGAAAGCGAGCTGACGCAGGCCCGGCAACAACCGCAGCAGAGCAGCGGAGGTTTTCTCTCCGGTCTGTTTGGCGGGGGGAACCGTGCGCAACCCCTACAGCAGCCCCCCGCGCCCACACAGCCCTGGAATAATACGCCAGCCCAGCCACAGCAACCCGCTTATGCCGCAGCGCCTGCTGCGGGTCGGGGTTTCCTCGGCGGTGCATTACAGACCGCGGTTGGCGTGGCCGGGGGGGTCGTCATGGCCGAGATGCTGACCAGTATGTTCCATCACCAACAGCCGGAAGAGATCGTCAATATTATTAACGAACCGGCGCTACCAGACCCTGATCTCAGCAATAACCTCGACACGTTTAATAACGGCAGCGACAATTCGTCGTTCCTGGGGCAGGACAACGGTCTGCAACAGGATTATGCCAATGACGATTTCAGTAATGACAGTTTTGATGACAACGATTTTGATGATGACAGTTTTGTCTGACGACTGATTATGCCTCTCCTGCAATGCGGGAGAGGCTATCGATCATTTACGCTGTTGTTGTAACCATTTGTCCAGTTCATTGGCAAACTGCTGGCGGTCACGCTGGTTAAGCGTGGGCGGTCCCCCCGTCTGCACGCCACTGGCGCGCATCGTATCCATAAAGTCACGCATCGTCAGACGCTCACGAATAGTCGCTTCGCTGTAGCGTTCACCGCGTGGATTCAGCGCTATCGCGCCTTTCTCCATGACTTCCGCTGCCAGCGGGATATCCGCCGTGATCACCAGATCGCCTGCTTCCGCACGCTGCACAATTTCATTATCTGCCACGTCAAACCCTGCCGGAACGCGTAGAGTCCGCAGAAAACGCGACGGCGGCACGCTCAGTGACTGATTAGCGACCAGCGTTACCATCATCTGCTCGCGCTCTGCTGCACGGTACAGCACTTCTTTAATCACTTTCGGGCACGCATCGGCATCCACCCAGATTGGCATCGCCTTCTCCTTTTACTGAGAGTCGAGAATAATCACGATCTTCAACATTGTTTCCCACAATGGCAACCAAAAATTCAGGCATCCTTTGAGGTTTAAGCCAGACTGAAGCTGAGTTAAGGTGGAGGAATGGCATCAGCCAGATTCTGACAGACTGAATAACCAGGGAGATCGTCATGGATAAGAAAGTAGGCTTTATTGGCTGCGGTAATATGTCTAAAGCCATCATTGCGGGCCTGGTCGCTGCGGGTCAGGTCAAACCTGAAAATATTCTGGTTTTCGACCGTAAACCCGCCACCAACCAGGCGATGCAACAGCAGTACGGCATCACCCCGGCAGAGAGTGCCGAAGAGGTCGCCCGCCAGTCCGATATCCTGTTTGGCGCGGTGAAACCCAATGTGATCCTGTCTGTATTGAAGGATATCGCTGGCAGCCTGCACAAAGAGACGGTGATCGTCTCCATCGCTGCAGGTGTCACTTTGGACTCGCTGGCCACGGTGCTGGGGCATGATCGTAAAATTATACGTGTGATGCCAAATACCCCGGCGCTGGTCAACGAAGGCATGACCTCGGTAACACCCAACGTGCTGGTCACCGCCGAAGAAGCCGATGAAGTGGTGCAAATATTCAACGGCTTCGGTAAAGCCGCGCTGGTGCCGGAATATCTGATTCATGCAGTGGTCGGCGTCAGTGGCTCAGCGCCAGCCTACGTGTTTATGTTTATTGAAGCGATGGCGGATGCCGCCGTGCTGGGGGGAATGCCGCGTGCGCAGGCCTATCAATTTGCCGCGCAGGCGGTAAAAGGTGCGGCGCAGATGGTGCTTGAAACCGGTAAACACCCTGGCGAGCTGAAGGATATGGTGTGCTCTCCGGGCGGTACGACCATCGAAGCCGTAAAAGTGCTGGAACAGAAAGGTTTCCGTTCTGCCGTGATTGAAGCGATGCAACAATGTATGGCGAAATCTGAGCAGATGAGCAAACAGTAATTGACCTGGTGCCGTACCTGCGGCGGCACCGTTCCCTTTCTTAACTCATCACGCCAGGCAAAATAATCAGCAGAAAAATCACCACAATCAGCATGCGCTTCACCGCGTAATACAGTGTGCGATTGCGTTTTTTCAGGTTCTGCCCTGCATCCCGGGCACGGTTAACGTATTTAAAGATACGGTTGATGCCGCCAACACGATCCCCATCATCATTCGGTGAACTGGCCGCCGACATAATTTTTGCCCCAACCCAACGATTCACTGCCTGCGCCCAGGGCCATTTCATCGGGCGTTCCACGTCACAGAACAGAATAATGCGTGTCTCCTCACTCGCATTTTTCGCCCAGTGCACGTAGGTTTCATCGAAGAACACCGCTTCGCCATCACGCCAGCTGTGCCGTATTCCATCCACCTCAATAAAACAGCGGTTATCATTTGGCGTTATCAGCCCAAGGTGATAGCGCACCGATCCAGCGTAAGGATCGCGGTGTTTACCCAAATGGCTCCCCGCGGGAAGTTCGGCAAACATGGCCGCTTTAACACCGGGGATCTCACTCAGTAATGCACTCGTTAGCGGGCAAAGTTGTTGCGCCGAAGGATGCGCATCGCCGTACCATTTAAGATAGAAGCGTTTCCAGCCGCGCTTAAAGAAGGTATTGAATCCGGCGTCATTAGGCGACTGCGCGGCTTTAATATGATCCTGTAAACGCACCGCCTCCTCCCGAATAACCTGCCAGTTATCGGTCAGCTTTTTTAATTCGGGAAAAACGTCATGATCAAAATAAGGCTGCTTACGCGGCAGCAGGCACAGCCCGGTCATAAACATATTGATGGGTGCCATAAAGGTTGAGTGGTCGAATAACTGTCGTGAGAACTTCAGCTTTATCCGGCCACGCGAGTGGGCATAGATCACGCTAATAATAAAAATACCGATAATGATGAAAGCCACCATACAACACATCCTGTAGTTGTTAGTGAATAACGCACAACAAAGGCCCGGCAGACCGCTGAGGCGTTGGAGAGGAAATAGAGTTTAGGAAAAGAAAATGGCACTGACATTAACAATCAGTGCCACTGATAACCTGAGGCGATAAAAAAGGCTCAGGCGGCCCATCCGCGGGACGGTAGCCCACGATGTATTAGCTTTTTTTCAGGCAATTGCTCATAAAGGTTTTGCGCTCGTCGCCTTTCAGGTTTTTTTCACCTGCCCCGGCATTACAGGTTTTCATCTTCATTTGCTGCGGCGTCATGCCATCCATCTTGCTGTCTTTCTTCAGACAGTTGCTCATAAAGGTTTTGCGCTCATCCCCTTTCAGGGCCTTATCTCCTGCCTGCTGATTACAGACGGTCATTTTTTGCTGCTGTGCGGTTTTCTCTGCGGCGCCAGCATAACCGGCCGCCGTCAGTGAGAACAGGGCAGCCGCTATCAGTAACTGAACTTTCATTCGCATACCATCCCATTATTGTTATAAGCACAATGATCAGTGTGGCACGGCTTTTGTTTTCAGCGAGTGGGTAAACAGGAATATTTTCAAAAAGTGATATGAAAGCGCCCATCACCACATACATGTGAGTTCGATGTGCGTTTAATTGAATCGTGAAACTACTGTCGGGGATGGTGTAACAGGCGATGAATATAACTTTCCAACAAAGAAGCGTCTTTCTTATAATCTGGAGCCATTGCGGTTGATGCCGTCTGCATCGCTTCAGAAATATGGGTATTAATTTGCTGAAGCTGTTCGCCATCCAGCTTACGCAGCAGTGCCGTCACGACGATTTCCAGCGCTTCGACCTGAGCCACCAGTTCTTTCGACTCTTCTTCTTTTTCCGCCAGCCTTACCAGTAATTCAGCAATGAGGTTTTTCATGCGACTGTCTCAGCGAGTTAAAGCAAGACGTTATCATCCACATCAAAAAAAGAAAACTGATATTCGCTTTATATTTTCGTGACTTATGCCCCAAAACAGAGCAATTAAAGCGATGTTTTTTTCGAAACGTTTCGCTGGCGCTCTTCCTGTTTAAACGCTGGCACTCACTTTCGGGGACCTGTCGGCCCCCGAACTGTCAGGTTTTAGCGCCCCTGTTCCATAAAGCCACCGCGAGGCCCACCGCCACCGTGTCCTCCACCGCCGCCATGTCCTCCTCCCCAGCCACCGCCTGGAGGTGGGAACAGGCATCCGCTTAATGCTGCAACCAGCGCAATGATACTTACCGCTTTAATGACACGAATCATGTGAATCCCTCGTACAACTGTGAATGACAACTGGCGCTGATAGTAAGCGTCGCGTATGCCCCTCACAATGCAGAATTCTCTGGTTCCGGGGCCTTTTTACCCGGCGTAACGACGCTTAACGTTTTCCTGCTATTTCCCCGCTACAACCCTGCGAACGGCGGGCTATTTACAGATTTTCTTTACCCATAAATGTTGCGACCAGCATCGCATTCCCTACTCTTTTTGCTTTACTTCATTCCGTTTCAGCATCAATGTGAGCGCATAACATTTATAAGGAATCTGGCATGACCGACTCTGCACAACTCACTCTGCAACAGCGACTTTCTCAGCGTCACTGGGAAAACCCGGCGGTCACGCAGCTCAACCGTCTGCCCGCTCATCCGCCTTTTTCCAGCTGGCGCCAAAGCGATGCTGCACGGGACGATCGTGCCAGTGAGAGTATTCAGTCACTGAATGGAGAGTGGCGCTTTAGCTATTTCACTCGCCCGGAAGCGGTGCCTGATGAGTGGGTGGCTGCCGATCTGCCCCTGGCTGATTGCTTAGCCGTTCCGGCGAACTGGCAGCTGGCGGGATATGACGCCCCGATCTATACCAACGTGCAGTACCCCATCCCGGTTGATCCTCCCCGCGTTCCTGCCGATAACCCTACGGGATGTTACTCGCTCACATTCGAGTGTCAGCCTGAGTGGCTGGCGACGGGACAGACGCGAATCATTTTTGACGGCGTGAACTCTGCCTTTTATCTGTGGTGCAACGGCGAGTTTATCGGTTACTCGCAGGATAGCCGTCTGCCGGCAGAGTTTGACCTCAGTACCAGCCTGCATGAGGGTGAAAACCGCATTGCGGTGTTGGTGCTGCGCTGGTGTGACGGCAGCTATCTGGAAGATCAGGATATGTGGCGCATGAGCGGGATTTTCCGTGATGTCAGCCTGCTGCATAAACCGACCGTACAGCTATGTGATGTCCAAATTGAGACCGTTCTCAGCCCGGAATATCGTTCTGCACAGTTAAACATCCTGGCACTCACCTCACTGATGGACGCCAGCAATTATCAGCTCCAGGTAGCGCTGTGGCGTGAAGGTCAGGAAATCGCGCATCATCATCAGCCATTTGGCACGCCAGTCATCGACGAGCGCGGACGTTATCTCGACCGCACCCTACTGACATTGCATGTTGACCAGCCCCTGCTGTGGAGTGCCGAAACGCCCCATCTTTATCGCGTTGTCGTTTCCCTTCTGGACGCCAGCGGTACGCTGATTGAAGCAGAGGCGTATGACGTCGGCTTCCGCAAGGTCGAAGTGAGTGGCGGCCTGCTGAAACTCAACGGCAAAGCGCTACTGATCCGCGGGACTAACCGCCATGAACATCACCCGGACTTCGGCCAGGTGGTCGATGAAGCCACCATGATCAATGATATCCTGCTGATGAAGCAGCATAACTTTAATGCGGTGCGCTGCTCACATTATCCAAACCATCCATTGTGGTATCGCCTGTGCGACCGTTTTGGTCTGTATGTGGTGGATGAAGCGAATATTGAAACCCACGGAATGCAACCGATGAATCGACTGTCGGATGATCCAACATGGTTTAACGCCTTCAGCGAACGCGTCATCCGCATGGTGCAGCGCGATCGTAACCACGCCTGCATTATCATCTGGTCACTGGGCAACGAATCTGGCCATGGCAGCACCCATGATGCGCTCTATCGCTGGATCAAGAGCCAGGATCCGAGCCGTCCGGTGCAGTACGAAGGCGGAGGGGCCGATACCGCCGCGACCGATATTATCTGTCCGATGTATGCCCGCGTCGATCAGGATCAACCCTTCGATGCTGTGCCAAAATGGTCAATTAAAAAATGGATCGGGCTGCCGGAAGAAAACCGACCGCTGATCCTGTGTGAATATGCGCACGCCATGGGCAACAGTTTTGGTGGTTTTGATCGCTACTGGCAGGCTTTCCGCCAGTTCCCCTGTCTGCAGGGCGGTTTTGTCTGGGACTGGGTAGACCAGAGCCTGACGCGCCTGGACGAAAACGGTGAGCGCTTCCAGGCTTATGGCGGTGACTTTGGCGACACACCCAACGATCGTCAGTTCTGTATGAATGGGCTGGTGTTTGCGGACCGCACGCCTCATCCGGCACTGTTTGAAGCCCAGCGCGCCCAGCAGTTCTTCCAGTTTGAACTGACCTGCACTGCGCCATTAACCGTACGTATCGCCAGCGAATACCTGTTCCGCCACAGCGACAATGAACATTTGCACTGGCGTATTGAGCATCAGGGAAAAGCAGTAGCAGAGGGACAACATACGCTGGATGTCGCCCCGGAAGGCAGCATTGAATTAACGCTGGGCGCTCTGCCCTCGCTGACCGGCGAACTGTGGCTGCGGGTTGAGGTGATTCAACCTCTCGCCACCGACTGGTCACCTGCCGGTCAGCGTGTAGCATGGGATGGCTGGCGCCTGCCTGCGGCCCTGGCTCTACCTGAACCGCAGACCGCGGGGGAAATGCCACAACTGAGCCAGGAGCCGCAGTGGATTGAAGTTCGTCGTGGCGAACAATGCTGGCAATTCTGCCGCCAAAGCGGTGAGCTGGTACAGTGGCTGAACGGCAGTGAACCCCAGTTACTCTCTCCACTGCGCGATCTCTTTGCCCGCGCCCCCATTGATAATGATATCGGCATCAGCGAAGTGACACGTATCGATCCGCACGCATGGGTAGAACGCTGGAAACGAGCAGGCCATTATCAGCTGGAAAGTCAGTTGCTGCGTTTGCAAGCCGATGCGCTGAGTGATGGGGTGCAGATCAGAACAGAGCACGCCTGGTTGTCTGCCGGAGAGTTACGTTTCCTCAGCCGTAAATGCTATCGGATTGATCCGCAGGGCGTAATGCATATTGAAGTTGAAGTGGACATTGCCGCCGGACAGCCGGAACCCGCACGCATTGGTCTGCGCTGTCAGCTGGCAGAAGTGGCCGGCAGTGCAAGCTGGCTGGGCCTTGGCCCACATGAAAACTATCCTGACCGTCAACTGGCAGCCGAGTTCTCCCGCTGGCAGTTGCCGCTTGACGAATTGAGCACGCCGTATGTCTTCCCCGGTGAAAATGGCCTGCGCGGCGGCACTCAGCAGCTGGCCTACGGTCACTGGCGGCTCAACGGTGAGTTCCATTTCTCACTCAGCCGCCACAGCCTGGAACAGCTACGCGAGACTTCACACCGTCATCTGCTCCGTGACGAACCAGGGTGTTGGCTGATTGTTGATGGCTATCATATGGGCGTTGGTGGCGATGACTCCTGGAGCCCGAGCGTCAGCCCGGACTTCCTGTTGTCTGAACGCCAGTATCGTTACCAGATGAGTATGTCGCTCACCCGCTAGACCTTCCCATCCCGGCGCAGCACTGCGGTGCGCCGGGACTGACGATAAACCCAAATCAGTTGCACGCTGTTCACCAGGACCACCACCGCCGTCGCGGCAAATACCCAGCGAAAACCGCCGACAGCGGAGATAGCCGACCCCATCAGTGGCCCGATGACGTTACCGAGGTACATGAAAGACTGGTTATAGCCAAAAATACGCCCGGTCACCTGGTCACTGGAATAGCGCAGCAGCAGCGTCTGCACCGCGGGCATCATCGCACCATCGGCGAAGCCGAGCAGGAAACGGAATATCCCTAACTCCACGGCACTGTCTGCCCACGACATCCCCACAAACAGCACCACGGAAAAAATCAGCGCTGCAAACAAAATACGTTCGGCACCTATTCGGTCACCGAGCTTGCCCAGCGTTGGCGCTGAGAGCAGCGCGGACACACCGGGGATAGCAGCAACCATTCCGCTGACAAAAGCAATATTCTGTACGTTCGGCTCCAGTTCACGCACAAACAGCGTCAAAATAGGGCTAATCGAACCATTACATAACTGGATCACCAGCGTGGTAACGAACAGGCTGATCACTAATCCCGGGCGGCTGAGGGTGTGAAATACCATGCTGCCAGTAAGCTTGTCCTCTTTCTTCACCAGTGGCGGGCCGCCCTCTTTAATCAGAAACAAGGTGATGAGGAAACTGATCAGCAGCAGCCCGGAGGTGATCAGGAAGACCGCCTGTAGCCCAACCCAGTCCGCCAGCAGTCCCCCCATCAACGGCCCCATAATAACACCGCAGATTTGCGCGGTACTGACCATACTCAGTGCCCAGCCACTGCGTTCACGCGGTACCTGCGCGGCGACCAGCGCCATTGCATTGGGGATATAACCGGAAGTCAGCCCCATCAGCGCCCGCAGGGCCAGAAGCTGCCACACGTTGGTGACAAAAGCCTGCAACAGGATCACCACCCCCATTCCCAGAGAAGCACGCAGCAGCATCAGCTTGCGGCCTTTACGGTCGGCAAGGCTGCCCCACATGGGCGAGACAATGGCGGAAACGAGGAAGGTGATGCTGAAGATCAGACCTGACCATAATGTCAGTGCGCTGGGATCCGTAACGCCCAGTTGCTCAACGTACAGCGGGAGAAACGGGATAATCTGGCTGATGGCCAGCCCGGTAAATAAACAACCGAACCAGACGGAGATGAGGTTAACTTTCCAGGATTCCATCGTGCTGTGCGTATAACCTGTCGCGGAGAGCTGAGATTCGAGTGTAACAACACTCCCCTGAGTCGTCAGGTTATTCTCGGTATGTGTCTGATAAAAAGTGTGAGTAAAAAAAATCGGGCGGTATTTAAACGCAAAAAACCCGCCATAAGGCGGGTTTTTTGATTTCGTTTCGTATGATTCAGGTTTAACGCTGTGTCATACTAACGAACATTCACTATCTTACAGAGCAGTTACGTTAGCAGCTGCTGGGCCTTTCTGGCCATTTTCGATAGTGAAAGATACTTTCTGACCTTCTTCCAGCGTCTTGAAGCCGCCGTTCTGGATTGCAGAGAAATGTACGAATACATCTTTGCTGCCGTCAGTTGGGGAAATGAAGCCGAAACCTTTCTCAGCGTTGAACCATTTTACTAAACCAGTCATTGACATGGGTCTTTCCTTCAAAATTGTAGTAAGCCACAGTGGGCACAGGGTTTGTCAACAGGGGTTACTATGAGGCACTCAGAAGGAAGTCAGGAAGAAGCTTAGGCTAACGCTTGAACTGAAGACTGCTTTACTAAAATTGCTCGCATACGTGGGTCTGTATCAAAACCGACAGGAGCATTTACTCATAACCCAGGCCTGAGTACAAGTGCTGCTATAATAAAAACGAGATAAAAAACACAACGAATTGATTTTAAACAAAAAATAATTTTAACTTTTTGTTTACCTCAACAGGGCTCATACCTCTCATACTGATTTCCATCCGGCCTTATTACCACGCAGAGTCAATTCTGCCTGTTGTAATTCAGTTACGCTTCGCATCACGGTGGGTATAATGCATCATGGCCTACTCCCCCCTATTTAATTGCATGCAAGGATCCCAGCAATGTTAGAACTGATGAAAGCCATTAGCCTTGGCCTGGTGGTACTGCTGCCTTTGGCAAACCCACTTACGACGGTGGCGCTGTTCCTGGGACTGGCAGGCGACATGAATTATCAGGAACGCAACCGTCAGGCCGCGCAGGCCTCACTTTATGTATTTCTCATTATGGCCATCGCCTATTACGCCGGAAATGTGGTGATGGATACCTTTGGTATTTCCATCCCAGGGTTGCGTATTGCGGGTGGCCTGATTGTGGCATTTCTGGGTTTCCGCATGTTATTCCCGCAGCAACACATCGAGCACTCGGTGGAAGCTGAGCATAAAAAGGATGAGTTGAGCGAACATAAAGCGGTGAATATTGCGTTTGTCCCGCTGGCGATGCCCAGCACTGCGGGTCCAGGTACCATTGCCATGATCATCAGTAGCGCCTCAACAATTCATAATGGCACCACATTTTCCCCCTGGGTGGTTACTGCGGCGCCACCGCTGGTCTTTGCTGCCGTCAGCCTTATCCTCTGGGGATGTCTGCGCAGTTCTGGTGCGATCATGCGTCTTGTCGGTAAAGGCGGTATTGAAGCTATTTCTCGTCTGATGGGCTTTTTGCTGGTGTGCATGGGGGTGCAGTTTATGATTAATGGCATCCTGGAAGTCATCAGCACTTACCACAGCTTGCCGATTTCGTGATAACAGCAGTAAAAAAAAACTGTTTGTGACTGGCGTTCCAGCGCGCGCCATCTAGAGTAATTAATAATCTTATCTGTTTATTTTCCAGGCAACTGGCGGACTGTTGTTCTGACAGTCCGGTTCAATGTCGATGACGTCATTATCTCACCCTTCAGTGGCCATGTGGCCACAGACGGCGCGTTTGTGGAGGTTAGCCATGAGTCAGCCACTACCCGGCGCCGGACGCGCCATCACCGATTATTTTAATAGTCCGTCATTTCATGCACCGAAAGAGAGCGAATTGCTGGAAGCGATCATGCAGGAGTTGATGCAGTCAGGCAGGACGCCAAGTAATAAAGCCATTATTGCGAATGTCATTGACCGTCTGGAACGGGAAGTCGACGAATCCGTACTGGAAGGATATCGCAACCTGCTGGCACAGATTTTGGAAGGCACGGGATAGCATTATTCATGCATGGCATCGCAGGCAAAAAAAATCCCGCACAGGGCGGGAGAAGACGAACATTGCATATTTTCAGAGTGACGAGGAGATCACTTTTCAGCTGCCTTACCCTACCCCACTGAAGTTGCAGCAAGATGACAGTCCACCGTCTCGACCCGTGATTCATTATTCCCTATACGAATGTTTACACGCCAGGCGATTGCCATTCGTCATGGCCTCGTTAAGATAAGCGCCGTACGCAGGCGGAGACGGGCAATGCGCAACTGGCACAACACACTGATAAACCAATTTAAGAAGGTCAGCTTTTATCTGCTGCTTCCCCTCTTATCCCTGATTCTATTTATTCGTCTGATAGATGGTATTCGTGCCCCGGATCTTCCCGCTGATATCGCCGGACAAATGCTGCATACCATTGACGGTCAAAACCTGACGCTGGCGGAGCTCAGTGAGAAAACCCCGTTACTGGTCTGGTTCTGGGACCGCTGGTGCGGAACCTGTCATGACACCCTCCCACTACTGATGAGTCTGAATGATAAACGGACCCGTGTACTGACTATTGCCAATCGCTCAGGTGGCGACATCAACCTTGTGCGTTACCTGAACGGACAACATCTGACGCTACCGGTCGTCAATGATCGAAACGGCGAGCTCGCCGCGAGCTGGGGAGTGACGACAACGCCAACATTGTTGATCGTGGCAAATGGGGACGTGGTGGGGACGACCAGCGGCTGGACCAGCTCAGTCGGCATTAGTTTACGACTCTGGTGGGTTAGAAAATGGCACTACTGACGGAGGGCGACCGTATCATCAGGCCGCCCGCACTGAACGGAATAGCGATTTCAACCACAGTTACCCGCAGTAAACCTTGCTGATCGCGCCCTGCTTATCGCCCATGAAATTGATCCGATTAAGATTAAAGTCCATTGTCACTGCAGAGTTATAAGGGATGGCACGCACCGCGTGTTCAAAACGGAGAGATTCAATGGCTGACAGCGGTTTACCCGCATACTGCTGATACTGCGATGCACCACACTGGTCCATCTCCGGATCGACCGGCGTTGCTGACACCGTTTTTTCACTAGCCGACTGACAACCCGACAACGCCATTAGTGCGGCAATCACGGTTATTTTCCCATAATGTTTCACGGTTATTTCTCCTTTCAAAGCATAGATAAAACGACAATGCCTTTGAAAGGTTAACAGATTATACCGTTATTGCGCAGCCAGATTTACCCAGGAGACAGTGTGCTTTACCCGTATCAGGCGCACACCCTGTTTATAAAGAAATTCATCATTAGCTATAATTTTAGGACTAATCCTTACAGAGGAGCGTCCTGTGGAACTCGTTATCTTTGTCGCCTTTGCAGTCTTCATGACTCTGGTTGCAGTCAGAGTCCGTTAACCCTCTGCCCGCGCTTCTGCCTCACTCAGGAGCGCGTCAAATCATCCCTCCCGCTGCCGTCACTCTCTGCTACTGGCTTATCCAGCAGCAAATTGAATGCCTCCAGCGGAACGGGGCGCCCCAGCAGATACCCTTGTCCTGCATAACAGGCGCTGCGTTTTAACTCTTCCAGTTGCTCCTGGGTTTCAATACCTTCGGCGGTGACCTCCAGAGAGAAAGCCCTACCCAGCCCGATAATTCCCTCCACGATAGCGTGCGCCTGCGCATCCTGTGGATACCCTTCCATGTAGGATCGATCCATTTTCATGCTGTCAAAAGGAAAACTCTTGAGATAGCTCAGTGAGGCAAAACCCGCGCCAAAATCATCCACGGCGATTTTCACCCCCATCGCTTTCAGCTCACCCATTATTGCCAGGGCGCTTTCCGGGTGATCCATCGTAATATTTTCGGTAATTTCCAGCTCCAGTCGGGAAGCCTCAAGCCCACTGTTTTCCAGCGCGGCGGCAACCCTCAACGCCAGGTTACCCGTGCGAAACTCAATCGGTGAAATATTCACCGAGACGGAGAGCGCCTGAGGCCAGGATGTGGCATCGTGGCAAGCGCGATGCAGCACCCAGTTGCTGATTTCGACAATCAAGCCGGTTTGCTCTGCCAGCGGAATAAAACTGTCCGGCATCACCAGAGCGGGCGGCTGCTGTGCCCAGCGAATCAAGGCTTCGGCACCTTCCAACTGACCACTTTCCAGATGGTAACGCGGCTGATAGTGCAGCCGTAACTCACCGGCAGCTATGCCCCGACGCAGCTTACGCTCCAGATCGCTGCGACGTGCCAGCAGTTGCGACATCTCTCCGGTGTAAAACACCCAGCGGTCGCGGCCCTGGCGTTTCGACTTATACAGGGCGATATCAGCCAGACGCAGCAGTTCATCCGCCTCCATGGCATCCTGTGGCGCCCGCGCAATACCGAGGCTGGCACCGATATACAGCTCCTGATCCCCAATAAAGAAGGCGCGGTGCAAATCGTGCAGCAGCCGCTGACAGCATGCTTCAATATCTGCCGTTGTCCTGAGATCGGTCGCAATCAGAATAAATTCATCGCCACCGAGGCGTGCCACCAGATCGCCGGCAGTGAGGCAAGCGCGTAAGCGACGCGCGACGTCAATCAGCACGCTGTCACCTGCCGCATGTCCCCAGGTGTCGTTGATCGGTTTAAAACGGTCGAGATCGAGGCTGATCATCACCAAAGGATGCGAAAATGTGGGCTGTGAACGCAATTTTTCCTGAAGAAACTCCTGCATAAACAAGCGATTTGGCAGCCCGGTCAGTACATCATGTTGTGAAAGATAGTGAACCCGTGCCTGCGCCTCCACTTCATGCGAGATGTCCGACACCGTGCCGCGATACCCCAACAGCTTGCCACGCAGCATGATCGGCTTCGCGACCAGGCTACAAGTGCGCAGCCCGTGATGTACAGATTGCAGATAACAGCGTAGCTGGCTGCGTGGCCCTCCGCTGCGCTGCTGCGCCACCCACTCACTGATCGCCAGCGCGTCGTGACATAAAATTTCGTCAAGCAAGCGGCCTGTAGACATATTCAGACCAAAACCCGTCACAATGGAAAAGCGCCGGGAAAGATAGGTAATACGGCACGAGGCATCCGTTTCCCAAATCCAGTCGGACGTCGCTTCAGCCACATCACGAAAGCGCGCCTCACTGGCTGCCAGCTCACGCTGACTGTGCATCAATTGCAGGAAACGCGTATCCGATAACATCGCCGTATTCATGGCATGATTGATGACACGCCGCGTGACCACGCCAATAACCAGCGCCGCCAGTGCCAGCAGCGGCAGCAGGAATAACAACAAATTCCGCCCAGGCTGGCTCGGGTCCCAGCGCAGCACCAGCGGCTCTCCCTGACTGACATTTTCTTCAATAAAAGGTGAGGTGTAGCGATCGTGTGCATCGTCCGGCACGCGCGCATTTTCCACGCCGACCGCATTACCGAATGCACGCAGTTTGTCGGGGGTAAAACGATAAACGAAGACCATCACTGAAGGTGTGGCTGACAATGTCTCTTCATGGGGCATTTTCCCTCGGGTGATCGGTGCCGCTGCTACCAGCGCCGGGGTTTCACCCATCATGATATTTTCACTGATGACTTTTTGCCCACGCATCTGCTGGCGCGCCCGTTCGACCAGCAGCAACGCCCGATCGCCCAACCACGCTTCCAGAGTGAGAGAAGACAGCTTGCCATCGATCATGGCATAGCGCGTGCGGTTGTCGACATCAACGACAAACACGCCGTTGTAGTGATGCTCACTGAACAAACCGGGGCCCAGATTTTGCTGATGCCACGCCCAGTCAGGGTCAATGGTCAGGTACATATGCAGCCAGGCTTCCTGCCAGAAAGCATAGTCACGCAGTTCCGTCACCTGCGTACGCTGCTGCTCCTGCCAGGCATTGTGCAAGAGCTGGCTTTCCCGAGCGACAGATTCCTGATTCTGATTCCAGGCCACGCCCACGACCATCAGCATGGAAAGAAACAGGGCACTGATGAGCAGCAGCGCCAGTGCCATCAACGTTCTGCGGGCGGCTAGCGTGGCTTTTTGCCCATCGGCTAATTCATACGCCAGCACAGGAGGATGATTCATAATGAAAACCCCTTTATGAAACCACTCGAACCCTTCCTTGTTCGTTTGACGCGCTTATGGCGCTGTACGTTGAACGTCAGTGCCTGTCCCCAGAAAAAAGCTATTCATTAATATCGGCAACAATAGGAAACTATTTAGATATTTTGATGTAAACCGCCATAACTGGCGTATCTCGACAGCCTCTGTCGTGCTTGCTAACATCGCACTCCTTCAGACGCTAAAGAGCCTTACGACCATGACACCATCGACCGACCGGGTCAGCCACACTCTGCTTTGTGCAGGCGTATTTATGGTCTGGTATGCCATTACGGTGATGGTCAGCAGTTTTCCTCATTTCGAGATGCTGAAAAGTCGCGGCCTGCTGATGCCGATCCTCTGCCTGCTGGAGTTCGCCGCCCTCGTGCCGCTTTATCGCGGGTATCAGCAGCATCATAAGGATATTCCTCTGGGCAAGCTGAAACTGCGCCAGATGCTGTTATTTACGGGTCTGTTGCTGGCGGTGATTGCCAGCCAGTCACTCTATCTGCGCCAGGAGGGCTGGATCGGCGAGCAGCTCAGCCATAGCGATCTGACCCTGGTATGGTTTGCCTTTGCGGTGGTGATACTGGCTCCGGTATTTGAAGAGATCCTGTTTCGCGGTTTTATCCTGCAGGCATTCCTGCTGTGGGCGCCGCGCCAGCGCATCGCCTGTGCTCTGCTGGCCTCGATTATTTTCTCCGCGATGCACACCCAGTACGCCCATCTGCAAACCGTGATTGCCCTGATGGTGCTTTCGCTACTGCTGTGCGCCGCACGCATGGTATCCGGTGGTCTGAAACTGCCGATTTTTCTGCATATGCTTAACAATCTGCTGAGTATCGCTCCGTTGCTGTGGCAAATGTTCAGCCAGCCATGATGCCTGGTACACATTAGTTCTATAACCGTTTCCTTCAACTTATAACTTTCAGGCATAACGATAGCGAATAATCTACTATTGTTCTTATCCCCTGTTCCCTTACACTCGCGAAAAACGTCACTTCAGGAAACGTCATGAAAATTGCAGTCCCTTCTGTTATCGCCCTGGCACTGGCAGCATCGTTTGCTGCGTCGGCTGCGACCCCTGCTGACACACTGGTGATCGCCCAGTCTATTGATGATGCAAAAAGCTTCGATCCGGCCGACGGCTTTGAACTGACCTCCGTACAGGCTTTCACCAACCTTTATCAGCGCCTGGTGCAGTCTGACCCGCAAAACCCGATTGACCTGAAACCAACGCTGGCCAGCAGTTGGACACCGGGCAGCGATAACCGCAGCATGACCTTTACTTTGCGCGAAGGGGCAAAATTTGCCTCCGGCAACCCGCTGCGCCCTGAAGATGTGATCTTCTCACTGTCACGCGTTGTTAAACTGAACCTTGATCCGTCCTTTATTCTGACTCAGCTTGGTTGGACCAAAGAGAACGTTGACGCCCAGTTCAAGAAAATCGACGATACCCATGTGCAGATCAGCTGGAGCGCAGACGTCAGCCCGACCTACGTTCTGAGCCTGCTGGCAGCGCCAGTGTCTTCTATCGTTGACGAAAAAACCGTGATGGCCCACGAACAAAAAGGCGATCTCGGCAACAAATGGCTGGCACTGAATTCCGCAGGCAGCGGCCCGTATCAGATCCGTAAATATATTCCGCATGAAGTGGTGTTATTCAGCGCGAACCCGACCTCTCCGGCCGGCGCACCGAAGCTGAAGAATGTGTTAATCAAAAATGTACCAGAACCCGCGGCGCGGCGCCTGCTGCTGGAACAGGGTGATGCCGATATCGCGCGTAATTTGGGCGCCGATCAAATGGCCTCTCTGAAAGATAAGCCGGGTGTAAAAACCCTCGCGGTGCCGATGGCTTCCCTGTATTACATTCAGTTCAATATTGATGCCAACCCGGTGCTGAAAAACCCGGCATTGTGGGAAGCATCGCGTTACCTGTTCGACTATAAAGGCATTGCCAACGACCTGCTGAAAGGCCAGTTCCAGGTACATCAGTCGTTCCTGCCGGAAGGTTTCCTCGGTGCGCTGAACGAAAACCCGTACAGCTACGACCCGGAAAAAGCCAAAGCAATTCTGAAGAAAGCAGGCCTGAGCAACGTCAGCTTTAAGCTGGCCGTCAGCAACCAGCCACCGTACCTGGACATTGCCCAGGCCTTGCAGGCCAGCTTCGCTAAAGGTGGCGTGAAAGTTGAAGTCCAGCCTGGCATCAGCTCTGAAGTGGCTACCCGCGTGAAATCACACCAGTACGAATCCACGCTGAACGCCTGGGGTGCCGACTATTTCGATCCGAACACCAATGCCGCCGCCTTCGCCTATAACCCGGAAGACGGTAGCAAAACGCTGGCATGGCGCTCTAACTGGCACATTCCGGAACTCAGCAAGCAGACGCTGGCGGCCACGGCAGAAACCGACAAAGCGAAGCGCGTTGAACTGTATGAAAAAATGCAGCGTGAAGTGCAGAAAAATTCACCGTATGTCATCGGTATGCAGGCCCGTAATCTGGTGGCATTGCGCGATAATCTGAAAGGCTACGTGCAGGGGATTAATCCGGATATGGTTTACTACAGCCAGGTCACCAAGTAATGGCAGCAGCCGAAAACAATGCCGGGCCTTCTGCCCGGCTTTTCTGGCGTCGCAGCGGTGGGGCACTCGGTGCCCTGCTTTCGCTGGTGGTGACATTGCTCGGACTGCTGGTTTTCACCTTTGCGTTGTCCCATCTTTCCCCGGTTGATCCGGTGCTGCAAATTGCCGGCGATCACGCCAGCGAATCGACCTATGCCCAGGTGCGTGCCAGTCTTGGGCTGGACCAGCCAGTACCAGTGCAATTCTGGCACTATCTGGAACATTTAGTCCGTGGCGATCTCGGTATTTCCAGCATCACCAATCAGCCGGTGGCCAGCGATCTGCTGCGTACCTTCCCTGCCACTATTGAACTGGCCACCTGCGCGATGATCTTTGGCGCGGTGTTTGGCATCCTGCTGGCCCTGCTGGCCGCATGGAAACCCGGCAGCGTGCTGGATAACGTGGCGCGTATGATCTCCCTGCTCGGTTATTCGGTGCCAGTATTCTGGCTCGGCCTGCTGGGTCTGTTGCTGTTTTACGCCGTGCTGCACTGGTCTGCCGGGCCTGGTCGTCTGGATGATATCTGGATTTATACCCTTGAACCGAAAACCGGGCTGGTGCTGATTGACAGCTGGCTCTCCGGGGATATGGAGATGTTCCGCAACGCCATTGCCCACCTGTGGCTGCCCGTGGTGGTGCTTGGCCTGCTATCGATGGCGACCATTACTCGTCTGCTGCGCGCAGCATTGCTGGAAGAAAGCAGTAAAGAGTACGTCACTCTGGCCCGCGCTAAAGGTGCCAGCCGTGGACGCATTCTGCTGCTGCATATTTTTCCTAACGTACGTGGCACGCTGATCACTGTACTGGCGCTCTCTTACGCTACCCTGCTGGAAGGCTCAGTGCTGACGGAAACCGTCTTCGCCTGGCCTGGCGTCGGGCGCTACATGACCACGGCGCTGTTCGCCTCCGATACCCCGGCGATCCTCGGCTCCACCCTGCTGATTGGTAGCTGCTTTATTGCCATCAATGCACTGGCCGATGCGTTAACCTATTTGACCGACCCGAGAACACGATGACGCAATCTCTCTCTGATGCTGAAAGCGTCAAACCGCGCACGCGGCGACCACGTCGTCATATCACATTGACCCTCGGGCTGAGCCTGGTGGGTCTGCTGATTTTTGCTGCGCTGTTTGCCCCGCTGCTGGCCCCGTTTGATCCTAACGCCCAGGAAATGGGCATACGTCTGATGCCGCCGTCCGCCAGCCACTGGCTGGGCACGGACGGTTTTGGCCGCGATCTGCTTTCCCGGGTGATTTATGGTGCCCGCCCTACGCTGCTGCTGATCTCGCTGATCCTGGTGCTGACCATCCCCGTTGGCATGCTTATTGGTATCAGCGCCGGTTATCTTGGCGGCTGGAGTGAGCGTGTACTGATGCGCATCACTGATATTTTCCTGTCACTGCCCAATCTGGTCATTGCACTGGCACTGGTCGCCATGATGGGGCCTGGGCTGATGAACGGCGCGCTGGCGCTGGCACTCACCAGCTGGCCGCCGTTTGCGCGCCAGGCGCGTGCTGAAACGCTGGCGCTGCGCCGCAGCGACTACCTTGCCGCTGCGCGCATGCAGGGAATTAATGGTCTGCGTCTGATGTTTGGTCATATTTTACCGCTCTGCCTGCCCACCGCCGTGGTGCGTGCAGCTCTCAGCCTCGGCGGGATTATTCTCTCGGCGGCGGGCCTGGGTTTCCTTGGCATGGGCATTCAGCCCCCGACCGCCGAGTGGGGTTCTATGGTCGCCGAAGGCAGTAAAGTGATTTTTGACCAGTGGTGGGTCGCCGCCGTTCCCGGTGGTGCGATTCTGTTTGCCAGCCTGGCATTTAACCTGACAGGCGATGGCCTGCGTGACCGACTGGATACCCGAAATGGCAACTGATTCTTCTGCACCCATCGTGGCAGACGGTTTGACGATCCGCCGCGCTGACGGTACGGCGCTGGTGAAAAATATCAGCTTTACGCTTGGCCGCGAGCGCGTGGCGCTGGTCGGGGAATCCGGTTCCGGCAAATCCCTGACCGCGCGTGCATTAATGGGGCTGCTGGCACCGTCTCTTCAGGTACAGGCGAATACCCTGAGCATCGCCGGAGAAAACGCCCTGACGCTGAACGAACGGCGCTGGAGCCAGCTGCGCGGAAGCCAGCTTGGCATGGTGATGCAGGACCCGAAATATGCCCTGAATCCACTGCGCACCATCGGCTGGCAGGTGGCAGAACCGCTTAAGCTACACGGCCATTTCAGCCGGGCGGAAATCAAAGAGAAAGTCTGCGACATGCTGGATGCTGTTGGCCTGCCACAGCCCGCAGAACAGATGAAGCGCTACCCACACCAGCTCTCGGGGGGGATGGGCCAGCGTGTGATGCTGGCAATGGCGCTGATTGCAGAACCGCGTTTTCTGATTGCTGATGAACCTACTTCCGCACTCGATCACGCCATGCGCGATCAGGTACTCAGCCTGATCCGCAACCTGGTGGAACAGCGTGACATGGGACTGCTGCTGATCAGCCACGATCTACAACAGGTTTCCGAACATTGTGAGCGTGTGATGGTGATGTATCAGGGTGAAGTGCTCGACCAGCTGGCAGCGGCCGAATTACCGCATGCTACGCATCCTTATACCCGTACGCTGTGGTCCTGCCGTCCAAATAAATCGACCCGGGGTAAACCCCTGCCGGTGCTGGATCGCGCGGCGCTGACACAAGGGCAACAGCATGATTGAGTTATCCCAACTGAGCGTGGCTCACAAACAGGGCTACGACCTGCGTACCGTCGTGCATGATGTCACGCTGTCGGTCAATCCGGGTGAATGCTTTGGCCTCGTGGGTCCCTCCGGCTGTGGCAAATCATCACTGCTTTGGGTCATGGCCGGTCTGAACCCACACTGGCAGGGTGAGATGCAGCTTGCAGGCCATCAGGCGCTGCCGGGTAAGCCGTTTACCGGACAACTTCGGCGCGACGTGCAGATGGTGTTTCAGGACCCTTACGCCTCCCTGCATCCGCGTCATCGCCTGCGCCGCACCCTTGCAGAGCCGCTGAAACTGATTAAAGCGGATAATATTAATGACCGTATCGATCAGGGTTTCCGTCACGTTGGGCTGGATCCGGCGCTGGCCGATCGCTACCCGCATCAGCTTTCGGGCGGCCAGCGTCAGCGCGTTGCGATTGTGCGTGCCCTGCTGCTTGAGCCGAAAATTCTGCTGCTGGATGAGCCCACCTCAGCGTTGGATATGTCGGTACAGGCGGAGATCCTCAACCTGCTGAATCAGCTCAAGCAGCAGGACAATCTGACGATGGTACTGGTCAGTCACGATCCTGACGTGATCGACCACATGTGTGACCGCGCCGTACAGATGGATCAGGGCCGCATCGTCGGTTAAAGCAGGTTGTGTTTTTAACAGCTAACCATAGTCAGATCTGGCATTTCTGATCCACAGTTATACGCCTATAGTCCTGATATCGCTCCCGATTCAGGACTCCATCATGCACAAGATTCTTCCTTTATTAATCGCCAGTACCCTGGCATTGACCCATGGCGCCCAGGCTGCCACTCCGGCCGATACGCTGGTGGTGGCCATCTCGCTCGACGGGATTATCAGCTTTGATCCGGCGGAAAGTTTTGAAACCGTCAGTAACAGCAGTCTGCGCAACGTCTACCAAACGCTGGTCTCCCCGGAGATCCGCCATGAACGTAATCTGGTCCCGGAACTCGCCAGCAAATGGGAAGCAGGTAGCACCGAACACAGTCTGCTGTTCACGCTCAACGCCGGGAAAAAATTTGCCAGCGGCAATCCGGTCACCAGCGACGATGTGATTTACTCGCTAACGCGTGCGGTGAAACTGAACAAAACGCCGGTCTTTATTCTGGGTGAGTTTGGCTGGACACCGGAAAATATTGATGCGCAGTTTACCAGGAAGAGCGATACGCAGTTTGAGCTCCGGTGGCAGTCAGCTATCGGCCGCGACCTGGCACTGAGACTGCTGACCTCTGCCGTCGCTTCAACAGTCGACAGCAAACTGGTGAAACAGCACGTCAGCCAGCAGGATTACGGTAATAACTGGCTGAGGACACATTCGGCAGGCAGTGGCCCTTATGCCATCAGCAAGTACGTGCCGCAGCAGGCGCTGGTGCTGGAACAGAATCCTAACGCACAGCCAGCCCCGCATCTGAAACGCGTGCTGCTGAAAAGCGTTGCCGATGCCGGTTCACGCAGACTGTTGCTGGAAAAGGGCGATGCAGATGTGGCATACGATCTGGGCGCAGACCAGTTCGCCACGCTGAAAAAACAAACCAACGTGCGTGTTGCCAGCTATCCCTCCGCACTGATTTACTACCTCGGTTTCAACACTCAGGATAAACAACAACCTGCGCTGGGTAACCCGGCGCTGTGGCAGGCCGCACGCTGGCTGGTCGATTACAACAGCCTGTCCACGCAGCTGTTAAAGGGCCAGTATCAAACACATCAGACCTTCCTCCCTGCTGGCTTTGACGGCGCGCTGGACAACCAACCTTTCCACTACGATGTGGCAAAAGCGAAAGCGATTCTGGCGAAAGGAGGGATCAAGCCCGGCACCCGCTTCTCTCTGACCATTATCAATCAGCCACCGTACAGTGACGTGGCGCAGGCGTTGCAGGCCAGCTTTGCCAAAGCGGATATCCAGATTGATATCCAGCCCGTGGCAGAGTCTGAGCTCTGGGGAAAAATGCGTGGACGTAACTTCCAGTCCATCTTTATCTACTGGGGCGCGGATTACGTCGATGCCAACAGCAACGCCAGCACCTTCGCCTACAACGTTGAGGGCGGGCCGAAAACACTGGCCTGGCGCGTCGGCTGGACTATTCCTGAGCTGAGTGCCAAAACACGTGCGGCCGCCGCAGAGAGCGATGTGAAAAAACGCACGGCGCTTTATCAGGAACTGCAAACCGACATCCAGCAAAACTCGCCGTATGTGGTGTCATTACAGGGGCAGAAACAGGTGGGGCTGGGCAACAATGTCCAGGGCGACTATCAGGGCGTGGGCAACAGCCTGCTCTATTTCGATCTGGTCAGTAAAAAGTAGTGCATTTCAGCTACGGGCCTTGCCCGTAGCTGAACGTCTGGTTATCTGAAACGAGTCTCAGGAAATCGCGGAGTCAGACGCGTGCTTATGTTTTTCAGCTTCAAAATGCGTCTTAAACTGCTCATAGATCGAGATCATATTGGCCGCATCGCCCTGCAACGGGCTCAATTTCCCGGCGCGAACCAGTTCAATCACCAATTGTAAGGCAGCCTGCTTCGGGCTGTTGGACGGGTGTGCAATTTCATTCGACATATCAAATTCCGCTAAACCAGTGAAAAAAAGCACTTTAGCAAGTTTGATCGTCCTCCGTCATCCTTTTTGCCTCTCCATACAAATCACCAAATCTATGCAAAAAAAATATTCTTGTACAAGTTTGGCTAGGCATGTACAGTAGCCCTGTAACGAATCATGCATTTGCATGGCCTCAGGAAGTGTTGCTGGGTTTCCCACTTCCCGAGGCTCATTTTTATCCGCTTCTCTCTGTCGCTCCCCGCCTCGCTTGTCTTAATGTGCCTAAACCTCAATGAATTTGATTCAGGACAAGATGAACTCGTGTTTATAGGTTAAATTTTAATCACACGATTTGGTTCAGGAGGGGATATGAAACGACAAATTGTTGCCTCATCTGCAATTCACTCTGTCGGCTACGATGCTGACAAACGGATACTGGAAGTTGAATTACTCGGTCATGGGACGTCGACTTATCGCAATGTCCCTCTGACGACCTGGCATTTTTTTATGGCGGCTCCCTCTAAAGGCGCCTTCTTCTACAAACACATCAAGCATCAGTTTTTACAGCATTAATCGCTGTGTCTTCGCGCGGGAACGCAATTGTTTCCGCCTTTACTTCAGATCCAGATAAAATGAGAGTATTCTCATAGAGAAGCGCCCCCATTAACACCGATATTGCCTCCGGTTTATAACAGGTTACGGTCGTAGTGCGAAAAGGTCATGGTGACCTGCGCTTATTGGCTACGACCTAACACAGGCTAATGGAGGGCACGCTATGTCGCAATTTAGCGACAAAATAAAATTCACTGAACGCTACCCGCTATTTCTCTTGTTTGCGGGTTTGATCCTTTTGACGCCTTTTTCCATGGCAGAGAAAACCGTTATTTCTTTATCACAGGAGCAGGATGGCGGTGATGCGGGCCGGGCTTGTATCTATGTTCATAAGGGTAAAGCAGAGTTCCGCATCGTCAAACCGGGTGAATCCTGCGCCCCGGAAATTATCATCAATAATCAACGCAGTTAAAACTGCGGGCGTTTTTGCAGGTAAAACATCAGACTTGCCCCAAAATATGTTACCTTTAAGGCAGTGAATACCTGCAGATGCCATGCAGTGTAGCCCTCTGGCAAAGGAAACCGTTGTTTGAAAACCCTCAATATTAAACTGTTGACGATCATCGCTACTTATCTGGTCGTTCTGTTGCACACGGCGGCGGTACCGTTCAGCACATTTCATAGCGCCTGGTCAGTCGCGGTGATGTACGATGCGCTGGGACGAATTTCATTTCCCTTGTTTTTGCTGATCGCCGGTTATATCTCACTGAATAAAAATGAATCATTGTTAAGCACGCTGAAAACTCGCGTGTTGAATTTGTTGTTACCCCTGATTGCCTGGACAGGTATTTATTTTATTTACGACCGCTTAATCAACGACAGCACGACCCTTTTCAGCTTACTGGATCTGCTGAGCACCCCAGCCTACGAGCATTTGTGGTTTATCTATACCCTGATTCTGCTGTTCCTGGTGACGCCGCTGCTGAATACGTTTATTCAAAACGGAAGTCAGAAGAGAATTAACTACATTATTGCCGTCTGGTTTGCGCTGGCCTCCGTGTATATGTTATTTGATAACTTCAAAGAGACCGTACTGGAAAACCGGATAGCACCCACGCCCAGCAATATCGACATGGTGGTTTATCTCTCCGGATTTTATATTATTGGCGGGGTGGTTCGTCGTTATAAGCCGTCGCCCAAAGTCACCATTGCGGCGATTATATTTATCCTCAGCGCAGTATTAACGGCAGTGATGGGGTATTCGCTGTCGAAAAGCATTGGTCAACCTAATGAGATTTTCCTGTTTTATTCAGCACCCACGATTGTCACACTCGCATTGGCCTGCTTCTTTATGCTGCTGCATGCTCCTTTGCAGTTTTCACGGCGCGTGAATCTGATCATCCGCAATCTGGCCAGGCTTAGCGTAGGGGTTTACTTTGTGCACATGCTGGTACTGGAAACGCTAATGCGGTTGTATCCCATCAGCTTTGATAACTATTCTTCGGTACTGACGATCCCAGCCATAGCGCTGGTCAGCTATCTGCTGTCAGTACTGCTAATCTCGTTGATAGACCGCGTTCCGGGGCTGAAACGTCTTATCTGATGCAATGACCGTTCAGGTATTGCCTGAACGGCCGTTGTCGTCCGGTAGCAAATGTACCGTTTACAAGGCAAGTATCAGAACCTTGCCTCCGCAAATTTATGCGGTTGATTGATGGCCCTGCGGGCAATCCAGTAGAGTAAAATACGTTCGTCATCCTGATCCTGATCGGCCATCGCCAGCAGCTTTAAGCCCAGCGTGGATTTGTTAACCGGCTGACCCGTAATACTCAAGTCAACCACGGCTTTACCGATGATAGTACAGACTTCTTCTTCACTCGAAATTGGTACTGCTTCTTCAGTGCTCATCTTGTCCTCCTCTTGGGCTAAAGATTAAGCATAGCAAAGCTGCACCAATAACAAGCCAGAGTCAGATCAATCTCATTTAACGTCCACGACTGGCCCAGGGTAACTGCGCCAGCGAATGGCCACGATAGACCCATGCCGGGGGCAGATTCGCCAGTACTCGCGTGCGATTCCAGGCGAAATACCCGGAGAGCAACGGCTCGCAAAGCGAGGTGTACTGGAACTGGATAAAGACACCATTGGCACTCAGCTGTGAGGCAGCCTGCTGCAAAATACGATGACGAACCTCATGCGGCAGCGATAACAGCGGCAGGCCGGAAAAAATCGCATCAAACTCTCCGCACAACGTCTCCGCTGATTCGCCACTCACCTGCAAACGCGCATCCTCAAGTGCCGCCAGCCGAGGATGAAAACGTGGGTTCGTTTCAAACGTCAGCAGGCTGGCATCCGGGCGCATTCGGGTCAGCAGGTGACGGGTTAACACACCGTCCCCTGCCCCCAATTCTGCAATTCGCAGGCAATGCTGCCAGTCGACGGCATCTGACATGGTTTTACACAATGCCTTAGACGAAGGGGCAATCGTGCCCGTTTTACGGGGGTCTGCAATAAACTCCTGGAGATACCCGGTTTTATTTTTGATATAGGACAGTGCAGATAGCAACATAAACCCTCGCTTCAATACGGCAATCTTCAGTAGGCCATAACTGGCTTAACAAGTTCTTAAAAGCTGGGCTATTTGGCAAAAACCAGGATTAATCGCACACTGCGCGGGCATCCAGGGAAGGAATAATGATGCTAAGAGGATATTCTGAAAATAAGTGCGGTTTTCCAGCCACAGGCGGCCACGTTTCACAGCCAGTATTAATCGTACTCAGCGCGAGAAAGTTCTCATCGCATTTTCGCCGCTGCGCTAATCCCCACTATGACAGTATTGTGACAAGAAGACAGAACAGTTATGACTGGATCTTTTTTCCTGCCACTGCGACTGGAGTCCCGCTGAAACCGCTGTGAGATGCCCATATCACAACACAATAAATCTCATTATCCTTCTCTGGCAGCACCTGCTGTCTCCAGACCTTAGGATAATAAAATGAAATATGTTAAATCAGTTTTTCTGCTGGTATTACTGGCAGGCAGCGCCAACACCTGGGCCGTTACTGGGGCAGGTGAGGCAGCAGGTAGTAGCGCATCATCCATGTCAGATGGCACTTCAGATGCCGTCGGCGTGGGCGCAGTCGCTGCTCTGTTAGGCGTGGCTCTCGCGACTTCCGGCGGCGGTGATGGCTCCAATACCGGAACAACGACCACCACAACCTCTACCGTTTCACGTTAATTATTCTTTCACACAGCAAGTAGAAAGCCGGTCTCATAAAGCTTTCAATGGCCCTGCGAACCCGCAGGGCCATTTCTGCTACATCACTCCACATCCGGTAATGCATGCAACACCTGCTCAACCTGTCGACACTCGGCACTGTTCAGCCCCAATAACGGCCGTGGCAATACGGGCTGGCAAATCCCCAGAATATCTGCGGCGGCATACATCACTCGCAGGCTACTCAGCGTCTGAAACAATTGCCACAACGGCGCCAGCTGCTGGTTGAGTTCTGCAACGCGATCCACCTCTCCCCCCTGCGCAGCACGGGTTAGCGCCAGAGCCTGTTGCGGTAATAATCCTCCCAGCACGCTAAACCACACATCGCCCCCGGCCAGCAATGCCCCTGCCGCATGCCAGTCACCGCTGTAGCCGACGGCAAACGTTGTTGGAAACAACGCTCGCAGCTCCGCTACATCGCTCTGACGCATATCGGCCTGTCCGGGCTGCTTCAGCGCCTGTATCTGCGGCAATGTTGCCAGCCGCTGTAGTAAGCCCTGCGTGAAGGTAAAGTGCGTCGTGCCAGGATTGTTATAGATACAAATGGGCAGATGACTGGACTGCGCCACGGCAGAATAGTGCTGGAAAACTTCCTCTTCACGCAGTGGCGTATAGGAAACCGGCGCCAGTAAAATTCCCTGAGCGCCGGCGCGTTCAGCATCCTCAGCCAACAGGCAAGCCTCATCAGTACGCAGCGCTCCCGCGCTGGGAATCACCGGGATGTCCGGGCCAAGACAGGCCACTGCAGCCTCAATGGATCGCTGCTTCTGTTCACGACTGAGATAGGCATACAACCCGGTACTGCCGTGTAACCCCACTGAATCGACCCCCGCTCGTTTCAGCCTGAGCAGCAGTTTTTCCAGAGCAGGAATATCAACCACGCCAGACGTATTTAGAGGCGTTATGGGGAAAGCAGAAAGTCCGCGAAACAGCATGACAAAAGCTCCAGAAGTTACAGAAATGGTGCAATAACAGTAACCCAAACAGCTCAGCACAAGCGGATTACACGCACCTTAACTTGTCGCCTATACTGAATATCAGTCCCTGATCGGTCAAAGGAGTGAGTGATGTTAATCGGCTTCGTATTACTCGTCAGTGCCTGTGGATATGATGCTTGTGACGCACTTCCGGTTTCCGAGCATATTTATCCCACCCGATACGCCTGTGAAGAGATGGCCGAACGGATCTTAAAGCGGCGCCCCAATGTGGTGCTGCTGTGTGGGGAGGTTTATCGTTAGCTGTCTTCTGTTGATGCAGCATCATCCACATAACGGGTCACCGCCAGCAGGCGGTTGACATGGGTCAACAGCAAATCCACATCAGTTTGTAGAAAGCCATCGCCACTGCGTGACGCAGTGAGTACTGCATTCTGAATATTTTCAGAGATCGAGGATGATCCCTCTTTGCCTGCGGTCAACAACAGCGCGGCAATCAGCAGGGATTGTGCTTCAACCTGGGCTGTCAGCTCTTTCGTATCCACATCCATTTTGGCGAGCTTCATTAAAATATCGATGACCAGTTGCTTCATGTCGCTATTATCCTTATCAGATTATCCGTATGAAATTACCACTCTCCCCAATCCGGGTAAACAGGACAGACCGCAAGATAAGGCAAATGATCGCGATTTCCAGATAATCCCTCAGTGTGTTTTCGCCTTCATCTGATAGCGGAAATGCCACTCTGCTGCCAGGCTTCCCCGACACCCGTTGAGGAGAAACTATGTTCCGCTTTATTTGCTCTTTGTTTTCCAGCCCCGAGTCCCTGTTGCAGGTGATGAGTCAACGCGATATTGCTGAGTCGATCGAAGAGGGTGAACGTATTCTGATTGATGAAGATGGCAGCGCGATGGTCAATTTTTCCAGCCCGGAAGTCCATGAAGACTTTGCCCGGCACGTTAATGCACTGAAGAGGGCCTGAGATGGGAACGGCGATCTTTATGGTGTTAATGGTCTGCGGCTACTGGTACACCAGCCGCGACCTCTCTACACGTTTCAAAATCAAACGTTCATTTGGCTGGGATGTTTACTTCCTGGTGGCGCTGTATGGCTGCATTTTTGTCCTGCAGGGTGTTTTGGCCACCGGACTGATCTGGTTAGTGCTGCTGGCCGTATCGGCAACCTTTAACGCCATTCCGTCACTGGCAGATGGCCTGCATCATCAGTGGCAAATCGAATTTATGACCTGGAGCTTTTTAGGCATTCAGGCACCCGTGGTCATCATGCTCACCTTTGCTGTGGCCTTTTGCATTTACCGTTCAAGCTGGTCAGGCAGCGCCCGACTGGATAGCTTTGGCCGCAAAAAGCTGTACAAGAAGCTCTCCCGCGCCAATGGCGTTGAGGGATTACTGTTTCAGTGCATGGAAGAAGGTGAGCTTGCCTGGATCACGCTGAAATCGCGGCGTATTTATATCGGTATGATCCACGCCGCCTCTTATGACAATGTCGCGACAGCCAATGTCGTGCTGATCCCGATGCTGAGTGGTTACCGCGATGGCAAAAGCCTGAATTTATGCATTGAGCATAATTACAGCCGCTGGTATGCCGAACATGGCATCACGCTTGATTCAGAACCGAAATCGGCCATGGCTTTTCGCAAAGTGATCATGCTGGAGCAGATAGAAAGCCTGTCATTATTTGATGAGGCCAGCGCCAGTGCGCTGGCACGCTAAATCAGAACAAAAGAGACATCAGCCAGAACCCGGCGAAGGTCATCAACAGCGATCCGAGCACATGCACCAGAATCGAGGTCATCGCCCACAGATAATTTCCTGCCTGCAATAGCGTCACCACCTCCAGCGAGAAGGTGGAAAATGTCGTCATGCCGCCGCACAGCCCGGTGGTGATCAGCAGCTTCCAGGCCGGATCAATCCCCGGGTGGCGCACAAACCAGGCCACCGTTGCGCCAATAATAAAGCCGCCCACCAGATTCACCAGCAGCGTGCCCGGTGGCAGGTTGGGGAACAGGCTATTCAGACGCACGGCCAGCAACCAGCGGATCACGCAGCCCGCACAGCCGCCAATCATGACAGCCAGTAATGGTTTCAACATAAAATCCTCAGAAATGGAGAGGAAGGTGCCAACAGGCAAATAATACACGGCCTGATACACCGACCTCTGGTTAAACAGAGTCAGGGTTATCAGGCGTCATCAGCCCTTACAGTCAGGGCGGTTGGGAAAGGTGGAACACCATCACCTTATGGCATTTAAGATAATCAGCGCCTACAGGTTTTGCAAGTGGCCTGTTAAACGATATCCTCGCTTAAAATCAACAAAATGTTGATAGCTAAACATCCTGTTGATAACCTACTGCATTCTGTTCTCTTACCCTCGTTGAGTCATTATGACATCACATTCCCCAGATATTGCCCGCGAACGCGCACTGATCCTGCAAACCCTGAACGCCGCAATCACAGCCCTGGGCAGTGTGGTTGGGCGTAATACTGAAATCGTTCTGCATGACCTGGAACACCCGGAAAAATCAGTGCTGGCCATCACTCACGGTCATATCACCGGCCGCGTGCCAGGCAGCCCGGTACTGGCTGTTCCCTTAGAGGATCAGGGGCTGCGCGCGCTGCTCAACGATAACGCACAGGCGAGCAATACGACGCCGACAGTGATCCCTGACTATCCCACCCGGGGTAAAAACGGCCAGACCCTGCGCAGCGCGACCGCACTTTATCGTGACAGCAATGGTCAGCCGTTTGCCGCACTCTGCATCAATACTGATAACAGCGAACTGCTGGCGGCGAAACGCTGCCTTGATAGCCTGCTCAACGCAGACGCGCCGCCCCCTCAAACAGAAGAGAGCGTGGATATGGGGCAGCTAATGGCGGATATCATTGCTGACTCGCTGAGTGAACTGAATGGCAACCTGCGCGTGTCGCGTAAGCAGGCCAAACTGGCGGCGGTTCGAAAAATGCAGGATCGCGGTATGTTTATCGTCAAGGGCGGGATTGAGAAAGCCGCAGCAGCGCTGGGCGTCACCCGCTACACCATTTACAACTATCTGGATGAAATCCGCGACGAACAGTCAGGGAGCACCTTATGAGCCTGCATATCACCACCCCGCTTCTCTCTTCACGCCCGTTAAGCCTGCTGGCAGGCCGCGAAGTGATGCTGAAAATGGAGGCGTTACAGCCGCCCGGTTCCTTTAAAATCCGTGGTATTGGCCTTGCCTGCGAAACCTGGCAGCGCCGGGGGGCACAGCGTTTTGTCTCTTCGTCAGGGGGCAATGCCGGTTTGGCCGTGGCCTGGGCCGGGCGCCATCTCGGTGTGCCCGTCACCGTTGTGGTGCCGGAAACCACCCCGTTGCGGGCACAGGAGCTGTTGCGGCAGGAGCACGCTGAGGTGATCGTACACGGCAGCTCCTGGCAGGAAGCGAATCAATATGCACAGTCACTGACGGGCAAACAGGATGCGTTTCTGCATCCGTTCGACGATCCGCTGCTGTGGCAGGGGCACGCAACGATGATTGATGAAGTGGCGCAGAGCGGGATGAAACCTGACGCCGTGCTGCTGTCGGTGGGCGGTGGCGGCTTGCTGGCGGGCGTGGTGGCCGGGCTACAGCGTAATGGCTGGCAGGACGTTCCTGTGCTGGCCGTTGAAACAACAGGCGCCGCATCTTTCCATGCGGCGCAGGCCGCCGGGAAGAGCGTCGAACTGGCGGAGATCCGCAGTATTGCCTCTTCGCTGGGCGCAAAGCGGGTGTGCGACCAGGCGCTACGCTGCGCCGGTGAACATCCGATACACAGCCTGCTGGTGTCAGATCTTGCCGCCGTCACCGCCTGCGAACGCTTTCTTGACGATCACCGGGTGCTGGTAGAACCGGCCTGCGGGGCCAGCCTTGCCGTGGTTTATGACCAGCATCCGCAGATCGCCGCTTATCAAAACCTGCTGGTCATTGTCTGCGGCGGTGCCACCAGCAGCCTTGAACACCTGCAAAAAATGGCCGCCGCACTGCGCGGCTGACCCTCAGTCCAGTTCGTACTGAACGGATAACTGCCCTTTCTTCTCTTTGGCACTGGTGATGCGCACCAGGCCAACCTGCGCGGTCGACAATACGTGCGTACCGCCGCAGGCGTAAGCAGGCAGCGCTCCCCAGGTGACTTTACGCATCCCTTCCTGCTCACTCAGCACGCGTGGCAAATCTGCCGCCACCAGCGCCTGGGTCAGGCGCTCCAGTTCTGCCACGTCCACGGCTTTCACAGGCTGTTCTCCCGGTGCAAAAACAATGCGCCCGGCACCGGGGCGATGATCACCTTTGGTGGCATACCAGCCAAACTGCTCGCCGACGACACCGATCAGATGCCCGGCCGAGTGCATGCGGGTATGGTGCACGCGCACCTGCCCATCAACCTTGATCGCCACCGGCCCGAGCGGCACGCTGGTTGCCAACAGATGGATCACCTGCCCCTCTTCCTGGCTGGCTTTCACCACCTCAATCCCCCCGAGCGTTCCCTGGTCAGAGGGCTGCCCACCGCCCTGCGGATGAAACAGCGTTGAAGAGAGGATCACCCGGTACTGACCATTGTCATCCGGCTGGCAGCTGATCACTTCGCTGGTCATTTCGAGGCTGTCGTTGTGGTAATACGCTCTGTCCGTCATCAATCAGGTTCTCAACAATGAGGAGATTATCGCCCAGCAGGTTAGCATTCCACTCCAGAAAACTAAACAAAATGTTGAAATTTAATCTCTGAAATCTTGATTAATCAACAAAATAGATAAATAGCGTCTTTGACGCTCTGTTCTGCTTAAAAGGGGAAATTTGTCAGCGAATTCAGCAGTTTTTTATCTCGTGATTTTAGTCCATGCTGGATGCCACTCCCTTCACAGAGACAACCCGATGACCAAAAATCTGAATAAAGACACCCAGGTCTGCATGTCACTGGCGGCACGGCCCGGCAATTTTGGCACCCGTTTCCATAACTATCTCTATGACGCCCTCGATCTCGATTACCTCTACAAAGCCTTCACCACCAAAGACTTAAGCGCGGCGATTGGCGGCGTGCGGGCGCTGGGTATCCGTGGCTGTGCCATTTCAATGCCATTTAAAGAGGCCTGCATTCCGCTGCTGGATGAGCTGGACGCCTCCGCCAAAGCCATCAATTCGGTGAATACCATTGTCAATACCGAGGGTTACCTGAAGGCTTATAACACCGACTATATTGCCATCCATAACCTGTTGAAACAGTATCAGGTCCCCACCGGACTGACCTTCGCTCTGCGTGGCAGCGGTGGCATGGCAAAAGCGGTGGCCTGCGCCTTAAAAGACAGCGGTTTCCATCAGGGCTATATTATTGCACGCAACGAAACCAGTGGGCGCGAACTGGCGGAGCTGTACGGTTTTGAATGGCGTGCTGACCTGGAAGGGCTACAGCCTGGGCTGCTGATCAATGCCACGCCTACCGGAATGGCGGGCGGTGCAGATGCCGATGCATTGTCATTTGATCGTGCGACTATTGACGCTGCCAGCGTGATTTTTGAAGTGGTGGCGTTACCGGAACTGACACCGCTGGTACAGTACGCGCGCAGCCAGAAGAAGACTGTCATTACCGGTTCTGAAGTGTTTGCTATTCAGGCAGTGGAACAGTTTGCGCTGTATACCGGCGTTCGGCCCGATGATGCCCTGTTCCGCAAAGCGGCGGCGCATGCACGACAGGGATAGATGACGTGTGGGCTGCCCTGCCGGGCGGCCCGTTCAGCGTTTATCCATCACCATTTTGACCGCCAGCCCCGCCAGTACCGTTCCCATCAGCCAGCGCTGGGCTTTCTGCCAGCCGGGGCGGCTGGCAAGGAAGGCGGCAATGGTACCAGCGGCAAAAACAATCAGGCTGTTCACCAGCATACTGGTGGCGATCTGCGTGAAACCCAGCGTCAGGGATTGCGCCAGGACATTGCCCTGTTCCGGGTGGATAAACTGCGGCAACAGGGTGAGATAGATCACCGCCGTTTTGGGATTCAGCAGATTGGTCAGCAACCCCATAGTAAACAGCTTACGCGGGCTGTCCGGTGGCAGATCGCGCAGCTGAAACGGGGATTTCCCCCCGAACAGTGCCTGCCATGCCATCCACAGTAGATAGGCCGCACCGGCTAAGCGCAGTGCGTCATAAGCCATCGGCACCGCCATCACCAATGCCGTAATCCCCAGCGCAGCGCAAATCATGTAAAACATAAAGCCCAGCGCTACACCGCACAAAGAGATGTACCCGGCCCTGCGTCCCTGGCAAAGGGAGCGCGAGATCAGGTAAATCATATTAGGGCCGGGGGTTAACACCATCCCAAGGGCGATGGCGGCAAAGGGTAAAAGCTGGGAAAGCGTAACCATTTCAACCGCCTCTTTTTATTCGTTAAACGCGCACCGTATCGTCACCATACGCCACCCACTTATAGGTGGTCAGTGCTTCCAGTCCCATCGGGCCACGTGCATGCAGCTTCTGGGTACTGACCGCCACCTCGGCGCCAAGACCAAACTGGCCGCCATCGGTAAAGCGGGTGCTGGCGTTGACGTAAACTGCCGACGAATCCACTTCGTTAACGAAGCGGTCAGCATTCTGAATGGTGCGCGTGAGAATCGCATCAGAGTGCTGCGTGCCGTACTCACGGATGTGGGCAATGCCCTCATCCAGTGAGTCCACCAGCTTGACGTTCAGATCCAGTGCCAGCCACTCATCGCGATATTGCGCTTCAGTGACCGCACTGACGCTGGCCAGACCGTTGCTTAACAGCGGCAGCGAGCGCGGATCCGCATGCAGGCTGATGCCTTCCTGCGCCATCCGGGCGCTCAGGGCAGGCAGGAACGTGTCGGCAATCGCCGCATCAATCAGCAGGGTTTCCACCGAGTTACAGGCGCTTGGACGCTGTTTTTTGGCGTTAACGATCACCTTCAGTGCCGCATCCTGTTCAATGCTGCGATCAACATAGATATGGCAAACGCCGATACCGCCGGTGATCACCGGAATGGTGGACTGCTCACGGCACAGCTTATGCAGCCCGGCACCGCCGCGTGGGATCAGCATATCCACGTAACGGTCGAGCTTCAGCAGTTGATTCACCAGCTCACGGTCCGGGCTTTCAATCGCCTGCACCGCACCTGCTGGCAGACCATGCTGTTTCAGGGCATCCTGAATCACCCGCACGGTGGCACCGTTGGTGCGATACGTCTCTTTGCCACCGCGCAGGATCACCGCATTACCGGTTTTCAGGCACAGGCTGGCAACGTCCACGGTCACGTTCGGACGCGCTTCATAAATCACGCCGACCACACCCAGCGGCACGCGGCGGCGCTCAATACGCAGCCCACTGTCGAGCTTACCGCCGTCGATCACCACACCCACCGGATCGGCCAGACGGCACACCTGACGCACATCATCGGCAATCCCTTTCAGGCGCGTCTGATCCAGCATCAGGCGGTCCAGCAGTGCGGCACTCATGCCGTTCTGGCGTGCATCTGCCAGGTCGAGTTCGTTGGCGGCCAGTATGGATGCGCTCTGCGCTTCCAGATGGTCAGCAATCGTCATCAGCACCTGATTTTTCTGTGCGGTCGACAGCACCGACAGCTGATACGAAGCGGCCTTAGCGGCCTTACCCATTTGTTCAAGCATGCGTATTCCTTAAGA
Organism: Erwinia sp. MYb416; assembly: GCF_037479575.1. NCBI lineage: Bacteria > Pseudomonadati > Pseudomonadota > Gammaproteobacteria > Enterobacterales > Erwiniaceae > Erwinia > Erwinia sp. MYb416. The sequence goes on along the minus strand of NZ_JBBGYT010000438.1, from coordinate 272,288 downwards.
AACAATCATATCGTCACGATGTATCGCCACCGGACCATATTCATAACCTAAAATTTCGCTGATCTGCTGGGAGTGATGTCCGGCAATCATACGCATGGCATCGCTGTTATAGCGCGATACGCCGTGGGCAACATCGCGCCCCTGCAAACTGCGAATACGGATCACTTCACCACGGGAAAAGTTGCCGCTAATTTCACGGATACCTTTTGGCAACAAGGAGCTACCGCGTTCCAGAATCGCTGACAGCGCCCCATCATCCACCACCAGCTCACCGGCCGGAGGCGCACCGAAGATCCAGCGCTTGCGATTTTCCAGCGGGGTTTCAAAAGCGTGGAAGCGGGTCCCAACCGGGTTGGAGGCAATCACATCACCAATCACACCAGGACGGTTACCGGCCGCAATAATGGTATCAATACCGGCGCGACAGGCCACATCCGCCGCCTGGAGTTTAGTCGCCATACCGCCCGTTCCCAGGCCTGAAACACTGTCACCCGCCAGCGCACGCAGCGCATCGTCGATACCGTGAACATCGCGGATCAGTTCGGCTTCCGGATTATTACGCGGATCGGCAGTAAACAATCCCTGCTGATCGGTGAGCAGCAGCAGCTTATCGGCACCAGCAAGGATAGCCGCCAGCGCAGAGAGGTTGTCGTTATCACCCACTTTGATTTCAGCAGTGGCGACCGCGTCATTTTCGTTGATGACGGGCACGATATGGTTATCGAGCAGCGCGCGCATGGTGTCACGGGCGTTAAGGAAACGCTCGCGATCTTCAAGGTCTGCGCGGGTCAGCAGCATCTGGCCGATATGAATACCGTAGATCGAGAACAGCTGTTCCCACAGCTGGATCAGACGGCTCTGCCCCACCGCAGCCAGCAGCTGCTTAGAGGCGATGGTCGGGGGCAGTTCAGGATAGCCAAGGTGCTCACGTCCTGCCGCCATCGCGCCAGAGGTCACAATCACAATCCGATGGCCCGCGGCATGTTGCTGTGCGCACTGACGCACCAGCTCCACAATATGGGCCCGATTCAGCCGACGCGATCCGCCGGTCAGTACGCTGGTCCCCAGTTTCACCACCAGGGTCTGGCTGCTGCTCATTATTTCCTGCCATTTCGTAAAAAAGAGTACAAAGAAACGTTTTAGCAGGTGTGGTGCCCGAAGCCAACAGCCAGCGCGGGAAAAGGGCGAAAAAGCCCTGACCACTTGCTAGTCCAAAAGTTCGCAATTAACAAGAAGTGTTGAAAACTGTAATAAAACTTTAATGGAGAAAGGGTAAAAAGTCCGTGCTTCGAACAGAGCCTTCGGGCCGTTTATTACTTTTACTCTTTCGGGATTGATAGCAAAATGATGAAGAAAAGCGCACTGGCAATCTTAACCGCAGCTCTGGCCCTGTCCACCGCTGCACAAGCCGCAGAAGTCTATAACAAAGACGGCAACAAACTGGATTTCTACGGTAAAGTTAAAGCAATGCGTTACATGAGTGAAGCGGACACCAATGCCAGCAACAACGCTGACAAGTCCTACGTCCGTATCGGCTTCAAGGGCCAGACCCAGATTAACGACCAACTGACCGGTTACGGCCAGTGGGAATACAACTTCAGCGCCAGCAACTCAGAAGGCGGTGCTGATGCGCAAGCCGGTAACAAAACCCGTCTGGGCTTCGCCGGTCTGAAACTGAACGATTTTGGTTCTATCGACTACGGCCGTAACTACGGTGTGATCTACGACGTGGAAGCCTGGACCGATATGATGCCTGAGTTCGGCGGCACCGGTTACACCCGCGCTGACACCTATATGCTGACCCGTGGTAACAGCATGCTGACCTACCGTAACAACGACTTCTTCGGTCTGGTCGATGGTCTGAAATTTGCCTTGCAGTATCAGGGTAAAAACGACGCTTCATCAACACGTGCGGGTAACGTGAGTAACGGCGATGGTTACGGCGCATCTCTTTCTTATAAAATCATTGATGGTCTGAGTGTCAATGGGGCATTTTCTTCTTCTAACCGCCTGATCGCCAATGAGACTACACCAGGCCTTGGCCAGAAAAATGCGGCATTCGGTTCTGGTGACAAAGCGGAAGCCTGGGCAACCGGTCTGAAATATGACAACAACGGTGTATACCTGGCAACGACCTACGCTGAAACGCGTAACATGAACCCAATCAACAGCGGTGCAACCTTCACTCAGGCTAACGGCACAACAACCGCCGTGTCAGGTTATGTGAATAAACTGTCGAATTTTGAAGTTGTGGCACAGTACCAGTTCGACTGGGGCCTGCGTCCATCACTGGCCTATGTGCAGACGAAAGGCAAAGATATGGAAAATGGCGTTGGTGATGCTGATCTGTACAAATTTGTTGATATCGGTGCGACGTACTACTTCAACAAAAACATGTCTACCTTTGTCGATTACAAAGTTAACCTGTTGAGCGATGACAACAAATTGAACCTGAACACCGACGATATCGTTGCTGTAGGTGTGATGTACCAGTTCTAATCCCTTTGACGCTGTGACACGCCACTGCCACAGCGATAAATGATTTACCCCTCGTTATGTGTCTAAAACAAAGGCTGGAGCAATCCAGCCTTTTCTTATGGGGGGTCAGGAATGAACAGGCAGGACTACGCGGTCAGTTTAACCGGCTTGTCAGCAAAACCGGCTGCCGGAACCAGGCCCAGCTCGATCTCTGCTAACTGCGCCTTTAAACGCTCATGGAAGTTACGTAACGTCTCTTCAAGACGGGCATTATTATCCTTACCCTTTACCGTGCTCGGCTTCCAGTTGCCTTCTTTATCAAACAGACCAAAGTGATACTCATAGGTGAAATGGTCAGTCTGGGCTTCCAGCTCCATCCACCAGCCCCAGAACTCACGCAGTTCCGGTTCAGGTTTCACATTGACGCAAACGGCCAGGCAATCAAAGAAGAAGCGGTCGCCTTCACATTTGCCTTCACGGATGTAAGGACCCAAAGAGTGAAAGCGCTTGATCAGCCGACTCTTAGGATGTCCACTCGGTAACGTCATCGTTAAAACCTCCATAATTGAGTCTATAGTTGTAGCAAACTATTGAATATTAGCAACTCATACGTCTAAGCGCTGCGCCAGCCAGTCACAAATGTCACGCAGGCCTTTATCAAAATTCGCCATCGCCGGGGAGGTGTTAATCTTTAACAAACGCCCGGCGCTGGAGGAATTGGTGATCAGCCGTGATTCTTCTTCCGGGCTAAACGGGTCATGAGCCCAGTAACCGGACAGCATCGGCGTCGGGCAACGGCGGCCCAGCAGTCCCTGAATTTTCAGTGAGAAACGGCTCAGTTCAGTGCGTAATGCACTGTCGGATGTCCCTGACATGCCAAGGCGACTGGCCAGCATATCCATATACATCTCAGGTACGCGATCCTGTAAGTTGGTATCGCTAAGCAGGCTGTGTACCACTGGCCCAAGGCAGGCTACGCCGCGCAGGCGCTGGCTTTCCAGATAGGCCAGTCTGACCGCCACGTTAGCCCCAAAACGGAAACCAAAGGCGGCGACGCGCGTGTGATCAACCCAGGCCACATTTTCCAGCTGACGCAATACCTGTTGGTGCAGGAAGCTGGAATCCTGGGTCAGTTTCCATTTAGAGGAAAAGCCCACCGATGGCATATCCAGCGTCAGCATCGCAATGCCACGCGGGGCAAGGTAGTCATGAAAAAGACGGTAATGGTCGCTTTGCAGCGCATCCAGGCTACCACACAGCAGCACCGTCGGATAAGGGGCTTTCACGTCCGGCGGCATATGCAGGAAACCGGTCACCGGGCTGCCACCAGGAATAGCAAACTCCAGTGCTTTCAGTTCGCCAGGCAGACGGTGGGTGGCTTCTTCATAAGCACGGCTGGCCAGCACCTGCGCCTGCTCTGCCAGTTCATCCTCTTTCAGATGCGGATAGCCCGCCACGCTGTAAAGGTGTGCCGCATGGAGCCAGTACTGGCCCGCTTGCGCGTCATCATCACATTCGGTGGCCTTCTGCTGCCAAAGCGCCGCCTGCTTTGACCACTCATAGATCCAGTTGCCGCCGCGATAGCCAATCACCGTATCCAGCAGTTGATCATCGGTATGTTCAACGGTGCTGACGGCGATACGTGCCAGCACTTCACTCACTTCCTGCGGCGTCAGTCCACGCCAGGTCCACAGCAGGCGGTTAATCATCCGATACCAGCCGGCATGGGTTTCGCCATCCAGCGCAGACTGGATGCTCAACGGGCGATGATGATGCAGACGTCGCACCAGCGATGAGGTTTCCGGGTGTTTAAAACGCGGCTTGAAGAGTTCTTCGCTGAGGTTTTTCGGCGACATAACAGGGCGTTCCTCTGGCGTACGGGTAGGATTTGAGTCTACCGTAGCAGGGAGTTTCACGCGAAGGGTAAAAACAAACACGCCCGACAGAATCGGGCGTGTTTTGATCTAACACACTAAATGTCTCTGATGACAGAGTGAATCAATCAGCTTTTTACCAGCGGGGGAAGGTAGGCAATGCCCATGTCCCACGGCTGTTCAATCCAGGTGTTTTGCGGGATGTCGATAACATAATCATCCACCAGCGGGCGTCCGGCTGGTTTAGCGAAAATCGTCACGAAATGCGCTTTCGGGTACATCTCACGGATAGCCTGTGCAGTGCCGCCGGTGTCCACCAGGTCATCGATCACGATGAAACCTTCACCATCCCCTTCTGCACGCTTCAGCACGGTCATTTCGCGCTGGTTATCGTGGTCGTAGCTGGAGATGCAAACCGTGTCGACGTGGCGGATACACAGCTCACGCGCCAGTAAGGCGGCAGGTACCAGACCACCACGGCTGACGGCAATAATGCCTTTCCACTGTTCAGCGGGCAGAAGGCGCTCGGCCAGTTTACGGGCATGGATTTGCAGCATGTCCCAGGTGACGATGTATTTTTCACTCATTAAAAGAATCCCGGCCAATGAAATTGGCTTAAAAATTGTGCAAGGGGAGCGGTTGCGCGAAATTATAGTGATCTGAGGCACTAAAAACCAGCCCGCTGCACCTTGTATCCCCCTTTTTTCCTGGGGCATCGTGAGCATGTGTCAGAAATCGGTGATATTCTTTTGCCATCGCGTCAGATTCGCTGACGGGAATTTTCCAACCGATATCAGCGCATGCTTCCTGCCTGCACGGCAGAAAGGGAGTGCTGACACAGGAGAGTTATCGTGTCTGAATTGTCTCAATTATCCCCACAACCATTGTGGGATATTTTTGCCAAAATTTGCTCCATTCCCCATCCTTCTTATCATGAAGAACAACTGGCTGCCCATGTGATCGCCTGGGCGACGGAGCTGGGTTTCTGTAATGAGCGCGACCAGGTGGGTAACATCCTGATCCGTAAACCTGCCACGCCGGGTTATGAAAATCGTAAACCCGTGGCGCTTCAGGCGCACCTTGATATGGTGCCGCAGAAAAACAACGACACGGTGCATGACTTTACCCAAGACCCGATTCAGCCCTGGATCGATGGCGAGTGGGTAAAAGCACGCGGCACCACGCTGGGTGCCGATAACGGTATTGGTATGGCTTCAGCTCTGGCCGTGCTGGCTGATAACAGCCTGGAACATGGTCCGCTGGAAGTGCTGCTGACCATGACCGAAGAGACCGGCATGGTCGGTGCCTTCGGATTGAAAGCAGGCTGGTTGCAGGCCGATATTTTGATTAACACCGATTCCGAAGAGGAAGGTGAGATCTATATGGGTTGTGCTGGCGGTATCGACTTTACCAGCACACTGCCGCTGACCCGTGAAGCGGTTCCGGCCGGTTATCAGACGGTGAAACTGACGCTGAAAGGCCTGAAAGGCGGTCACTCCGGTTGTGATATTCACGTGGGTCTGGGGAATGCCAACAAACTGCTGGCGCGCTTCCTGTTCTCCCATGCGGCGGATCTTGACCTGCGTCTGGTGGATTTCAGCGGCGGTACGCTGCGGAATGCGATCCCACGTGAAGCCTTCGCCACGCTGGCGGTTCCTGTTGCGAACCTCGATAAGCTGAAGTCACTGGCAGCCGGCTATCTGCTGACGCTGCAAAATGAGCTGAGCCTGAAAGAGAAAAACATTGCCGTGGTGGTCGAGGATCTGGCCCATGCGGAGCAGGCTCTGAGCACCACCAGCCGTGATGCGTTTATCGCTCTGCTGAACAGCACACCGAATGGCGTGATCCGTCAGTCAGATGTAATGAAAGGCGTGGTGGAAACCTCACTGAACGTCGGTGTGGTGACGTTTGAAGGCAATGAAGCGAAGATCAACTCACTGATCCGTTCACTGATCGACAGCGGCAAAGAGTACGTGGTGGAAATGCTCACTGCGCTCGGCCAACTGGCCGGGGCGAAAACCCTCGCCAAAGGCAGCTATCCAGGCTGGCAGCCGGATGCCACCTCACCGGTGATGGCGCTGGTGCGTGAAACCTATGAAAAACTGTTCGATAAAACCCCGAACATCCAGGTTATCCACGCCGGTCTGGAGTGCGGTCTGTTTAAAGAACCGTACCCACAGATGGACATGGTATCGATTGGCCCGACCATCACCGGACCCCACTCCCCGGATGAGCAGGTGCATATTGGAAGCGTTGACCTGTACTGGCAGCTGCTGACTGCGCTGTTGAAGGCGATCCCGGTTAAGTAATGCTGCGCATATGATACGGGCGAGGCCTGCCTCGCCCCTACGACAGCCTCTATACAGGCATGCCCCGCGCCCTGTCACAATCGCGACACTCGCAGGGGTCAGGTATGCCTGACACGCTCTTACAATCCCAATAACAATTGCCTTTCCAGCTGCGGGTCCAGCAGCGTCACATGCAATCCCACCAGCCTCACGCCGCGCCCTGCACGCCGTTCATCCCAGCTTTTTCGCGCAATCTCAATCAGATCGGCCTTATTCAGTACCTGCCAGACATGCTCCTGCGTGGTCTGCTGGAAATCATTAAACTTCAGTTTTACGCCCTGACGGGCAATCTGGCGATCCGGCTTAATGTTATCCAGCCGTCGTGCCAGCTCATCGTACAGCAGGTCGATAATTTCCAGGCAGGCTTCCCAGCTATGAATATCCTCCGACAGCGTCCGCTCCACGCCAAGAGATTTACGCTCACGGGTAGTGATGACTTCCCGGTCATCAATGCCATTACTGCGCTCCCACAGCACGCGGCCAAACTTACCAAACCGCCTCAGCAAGGTGACCAAATCGGTTTTTTGCACATCGGCACAGGTGTTCAGCCCCATCTCTTCTAACTTACGCGCCGTGACTTTTCCCACGCCGGGAATTTTCGCCAGCGGCAGGGCCAGCAGGAAGTCAGGCATCTGCTGCGGCGTAATGACAAACTGGCCGTTAGGTTTATTCATATCGGAGGCGATTTTTGCCAGGAATTTAATCGGCGCTATCCCGGCTGATGCGGTGAGATTCAGCTCCTGCTGGATCGTATCGCGGATCTCACGCGCGATCAGCGTGGCCGATCCATGGCAATGCTGGCTGTCAGTGACATCCAGGTAAGCTTCATCAAGCGACAGGGGTTCAATCAGGGCAGTATAGCGGGAAAAGATGTCACGAATATGGGCGCTGGCTTCTTTATAAGCGTCATAGCGGCCCCGAATCACCGTCAGGTGCGGGCAGAGCTTAAGCGCCATCGCCGTTGACATCGCACTGTGCACACCAAATTTCCGCGCAGGATAATTCGCCGTGCTGATGACGCCGCGCTGTTTTTCGCTGCCGCCAATCGCGATGGGGATATCACGCAGGCTGGGGTTATCGCGCATTTCCACTGCGGCAAAAAAGCAGTCCATATCCACGTGAATGATTTTACGCATAGCCCCCTCCGATAATACTGTATAAGTATACAGTCAAAAAGCCAGAGTTCAATACGCAACGGAACGCACATAAATTAAGGTTTTTATTCTTCGCTATCTTGATAAAAAAATAGACAATGCTAAGGTGACGCAGCGATAGCGGAATTATCCGATATTGTCAGTACAGACGCCTTCCGGCGTTGCTTTCAACCCCTACATTTCAAGGGAACCAGAATGGGCAAAATCGCACTGCTGTTTGCGATGATTTTTCTGCCAGCCGTTGTCTTCGCCAGCGTACCGGATTCGGTTACCCCACTGGCCCCGGTAAGCAAAGAGTTAAAGAAACAACTGATTGGTACCCCCGTGTACCTGCAAATCTTCAAAGAAGAACGCACGCTGGAACTGTACGGCAAAATCGGCAACGAATTCCGCCTGCTTAACAGCTACCGCATCTGTAATTTTTCGGGTGGATTGGGGCCAAAACGCGTACAGGGCGACTTCAAAAGTCCGGAAGGTTTTTACAGCGTGGGACTTTCCCAGTTAAAACCAGACAGCCGCTTTTATCGTGCGATTAACGTCGGCTTTCCGAACGAATACGATCGCCAGCAGGGTTATCAGGGGAAATATCTGATGATCCACGGCAACTGCGTGTCAATTGGCTGCTATGCCATGACCGATGCCTATATGGATGAAATTTATCACTATGTGGAAGCCGCGCTGCGCAATGGCCAGCCACGTGTTGAAGTCAGTATTTATCCGTTCCGCATGACCGACAGCAACATGCAGCGCCATCGCTACTCCACTTACATCAATTTCTGGAAGCAATTGCAGCCGGGTTACACGCAGTTCGTGCAGACCAAACAGCCTCCGGCGGTCAACGTTAGCGATGGCAAGTACGTACTGAGCCGCCCGATGACAGGCAACTCAGCCGTACAGGAATCAGCGCTCGCGCTCACCCAGGCAAAATAACGCCCATTCACCTGGCTCAATCTTGTGCCAGGTTTCATTCGCCGTCAGCGGCTGAGTGGCCACCACTGTGACCACGTCATTTGGCGTGGTCTGCTTCTGAAAATCAATTTCCACATCCTGATCCAGCAATTTGGCTTTGCCGAACGGGGCACGTCGGGTGATCCAGAACAGATTGGTCGAACAGAACGCCATCAGATAGCGGCCATCTGACAGCAGCATGTTAAACACCCCTTTCTCACGCATCTCTGCCGCCAGTTCCGCAATGTAGCGGAAGACGGCTGGCCAGTTGCCCGGCGTACGCGGATAGCGAGTGGTCAGCTTATGCAACAACCAGCAGAAGGCAATCTCACTGTCGGTTTCACCCACGGGGCGATAAGGGCCGGTATCCAGGTTTTTATAGCCTTTAAGCTGCCCGTTGTGCGCGTAAGTCCAGTTACGTCCCCACAGTTCGCGGGTAAACGGGTGCGTATTTTCCAGCGATACTTCACCCCGGTTCGCCTGGCGAATATGCGCCACCACCGAACAGGACTTAATCGGATATTCCTGCACCAGTCGGGCAATCGGCGATTGAAAACTGGGTTGCGGATCTTTAAATGTGCGGCAGCCTTTCCCTTCATAAAAGGTAATGCCCCAGCCATCTTTATGCGGACCCGTTCCGCCACCGCGCTGCACCAGCCCGGTAAAACTAAAACAGATGTCCGTCGGGACGTTCGCGCTCATCCCAAGTAGTTCGCACACAGGATTACCTCGTGAAAATAGATTCTATCCCCAATGGATTTCACGTTGCAGGAAGGCGGCAAACGAGTGAATCCCCGGGAACTTACACGAATAAGTGACCGGGGTTCACGAGAGCAGCCAACGCACCTGCGGCGTGAAAGATGAAGGGGATTATTTGACCATTTCTTTTTCGATGAGCAGCATCAGGATATGAATCACTTTGATGTGAATTTCCTGAATACGGTCAGCATAACCGAAGTGCGGCACACGAATTTCTACGTCGGCCACGCCATCCATTTTGCCGCCGTCTTTACCGGTCAGGGTGATTACTTTCATCCCTTTGGCGCGCGCAGCTTCAACCGCTTTAATAATATTACCGGAGTTACCCGATGTGGAGATCCCTAACAGCACATCCCCTGCTTTCCCCACCGCTTCAATGTAGCGTGAGAAAACAAAATCATAGCCAAAGTCATTACTGACGCAGGACAGGTGGCTGACATCAGAAATCGCGATCGCCGGATAGCCAGGGCGGTTTTCACGGTAGCGCCCCGTCAACTCCTCAGCAAAATGCATCGCATCGCAGTGGGAACCGCCATTACCACAGGAGAGAACCTTACCACCTGCTTTAAATGAATCAGCCAGCAGCACGGCCGCACGCTGGATCGCCTCGATGTTTGCATCTTCACTAAGAAATTTATTCAGCGTCTCTGCCGCTTCGTTCAGCTCGGCGCGAATGATGTCCTGATACATAGGGATGTCCTTTTAGGAAAGAGTTACTGTAGGAGTTTATCAAGTTGCCAGAGAGCCGGGAAGCGATCTCCCCGCCCCCCAGAGGGATTAACGCTTCGTGCCACCGCTTTGTGAGCCAGGTTGTAATTATTATGTAAACAGATTGCACCTGACGCCGTGGTAATCTAAACATATACCCAACAGGTCGGACCTCTTACTACTTACGGAGCACATGTTATGATGGTTCTCAGTATTGTGGCGACGATCGTGCTGATTGGCGCCCTGTTTTATCACCGTATTAATCTGCTGGCTGCCAGTGCTGCGTTGCTGCTCTGGACCGCTGTGCTCGGATTGGCAGGGCTGTGGACACTTTGGCTGCTGGTTCCGCTGGTGCTTATTCTGCTGCCATTTAATCTCCTGCCCATGCGCCAGGCGCTGTTCAGCAAACCCACGCTGAACACCTTCCAGAAAGTGATGCCGCCGATGTCACGCACCGAAAAAGAAGCCATCGATGCCGGTACCACCTGGTGGGAAGGCGATCTGTTCCGTGGTACACCGGACTGGAAAAAACTTCATGCCTATCCGCAGCCGCGACTGACGCCGGAAGAGCAGGCTTTTATTGACGGTCCGGTAGAAGAAGCCTGCCGTATGGCAAATGACTTCCAGATCACCCATGAAATGGCCGATCTGCCGCCTGAGCTGTGGGCGTATCTCAAACAGCACCGCTTCTTCGCCATGATTATCAAGAAAGAGTATGGCGGCCTTGAATTTTCGGCCTACGCTCAGGCGCGCGTGCTGCAAAAACTGTCAGGGGTTTCCGGTATTCTGGCGATCACGGTGGGTGTGCCTAACTCCCTTGGCCCGGGCGAACTGCTCCAGCATTACGGGACTGAAGCGCAGAAAGATCACTACCTGCCTCGTCTGGCACGGGGCCAGGAGATCCCCTGCTTTGCCCTGACCAGCCCGGAAGCGGGCTCCGATGCCGGTGCCATCCCGGATGTTGGCGTGGTATGCATGGGCGAATGGGAAGGTCATCAGGTGCTGGGTATGCGCCTCACCTGGAACAAACGCTATATCACCCTGGCTCCAATTGCCACGGTGCTCGGCCTGGCGTTTAAGCTTTCCGACCCCGACCATTTGCTGGGTGAAACGGAAGAGTTAGGGATCACCTGTGCGCTGATCCCCACGCAGACACCGGGCGTGGAAATTGGTCAACGGCACTTCCCGCTCAACGTACCGTTCCAGAACGGCCCGACACGCGGCAAGGATATCTTTGTACCGATTGATTTTATTATCGGTGGCCCGGAAATGGCCGGACAGGGCTGGCGGATGCTGGTTGAGTGTCTGTCCGTGGGCCGTGGCATTACCCTGCCGTCCAACTCCACCGGCAGCCTGAAAAGCATTGCACTGGCGATTGGCGCGTATGCGCATATTCGTCGTCAGTTCCGCCTGCCGATTGGCAAGATGGAGGGGATTGAAGAACCGCTGGCACGCATCGCCGGGAACACCTATGTGATGGATGCCGCCGCCACGCTGATCACCAGTGGCATTATGCTTGGTGAAAAACCGGCGGTGCTGTCCGCCATCGTGAAATACCACTGTACTCATCGCGGTCAGCGGGCAATTGTTGACGCCATGGATATTGCGGGCGGTAAAGGCATTATGCTCGGCAGCAGCAACTTCCTTGCCCGCGCTTATCAGGGGGCGCCGATTGCCATTACGGTGGAAGGCGCCAACATTCTGACCCGCAGTATGATTATCTTCGGCCAGGGTGCTATTCGTTGCCACCCTTACGTGCTGGAAGAGATGGCGGCAGCGCAGAATAATGATGTGACAGCCTTTGATAAGGCGCTGTTCAGCCATATCGGCCACGTGGGCAGCAATACGCTGCGCAGCCTGTGGCTGGGGCTCACGGGTGGCCGCACCAGCGCCTCGCCGACTCGCGATGCCACCCGTCGTTACTATCAGCATCTGAACCGCGTCAGTGCCAACCTTGCACTGCTGTCGGATGTCTCAATGTCCGTGCTGGGCGGCAGCCTGAAACGCCGCGAGCGCATTTCGGCGCGCCTTGGCGATACCCTGAGCCAGCTCTATCTGGCCTCGGCAGCGCTGAAGCGTTATGAGGATGAAGGACGTAACGAAGCAGACTTACCGCTGTTGCACTGGGGCGTTCAGGATGCGCTGAATCAGGCAGACACGGCTATCGACGACCTGCTGCGCAACTTCCCGAACCGCCTGGTGGCGGGCCTGGTACGCGCCGTGGTGTTCCCGACCGGCCGTCACAGCCGGGCGCCGTCCGACCGCCTGGATCATCAACTGGCGCTTATTTTGCAGGTGCCATCCGCCACCCGCAACCGCCTGGGGCGCGGTCAGTATCTCGCACCGAGTGAACACAACCCGGCAGGCCAGCTGGAAGAAGCGCTGCACGATGTGATGGCCGCAGAAGCGATTCATGACCGCCTGTGTAAACAGCAGAAAAAACATCTGTCGTTTACCCGTCTGGATGCACTGGCAGCACAAGGGCTGGAGGCGGGATGGGTCACCCAGGAAGAAGCCGATATTCTGATCCGTGCTGAAGTCAGCCGCCTGCGCTCAATTAACGTGGATGAATTTGACGCCGATGCGCTGGCAACTCAACCGGTAAAAGAGGTAAAGCCACCACGTAAAATCGAAGCGGCATAAAGTAACAAGGCCGATCGACGTTATCGATCGGCCTTTATTCACTGAGAGGCAATAAAACGTTAACCGTTCTGGCGGATACGTGCAATCAGTGCTTCCACATCCGGCACATGATCAGCCAGCAGGATCAGGCTGCGCCCCAGGATTATCGCCTGGCGCACGCATTCGATGCGCATCGCTTCATCTTCAATCTTCTTGATATCTGCGACCTGCGACATCCCCACGGTACGGCGGATAAGTTCAGTGCCGCAATAGCCGATGGTATCGCTCCACACCTTACGCAGGAATTCGCGGGAGTAGCCCGGCACGGCCAGCGCACGATCGCGGCTCTTCTCTGCCGCCAGCGCCAGGAAACCCTCGGTGAAACTCAGCCATACTTCACGCACATCGTTAAGACGATTTTCACGCGCGGCGGCCGCTTCACGCGGTGGCAGCAGGCCCGGTGCTGCACAGTAGCTGATCAACAAATTGCCCAGTGCGCTGCCAATATCAAAGCCCATCGGGCCGTAGAAACCGAACTCCGCATCAATCACTTTCAAGCGGCCTTCTTTCACAAAGATCGAACCGCTGTGAACATCCCCATGCAGTAAGGCTTCTGCGTGGCAGTAGAAGCGATGCTTCAGGCCGCCAACGGCGAGCCTTAAGGCCTGATCATCCCGCAGGGATTCAGCCAGCGGCTCCAGCGCACGCGGATAAGCATTTCGCTCATGAACTTCGTAGGGTTCGTTGAAGAACAGCTCTTCAGTGATATCGCACAGCTCCGGGTTAGTAAAACGGATCACGTCCGCTTTTTTCTGGTACGGATGCTGGAAAAAATCAGAGGTATGGAACAGGGTTTGCGCGAGATACTCACCCAACTGCCCTGCCGCCTGCGGATATTCAACACCGTTCACCAGCTCGGTACGCCAGATCGCATGGTCAGAGAGATCTTCCATCACCATCACCGCCAGTTCCGGATCGTAGTGAAGGATGTTGACCGTATGCTGCGGGCAGAATTTTCCGTGCTCAATCAGCACTTCCGCTTCCAGACGCGCACGGTCAAGGGTGAGAGGCCAGGATTCGCCCACGCAGCGCACATAAGGTAGTGCCTGCTTGACGATCACCCGGCTGACGCCTGCCGTATCAAAAATCTTGAACACCAGGTTGAGATTACCATCGCCGACTTCCTGCGAATCAACCAGCGTTTCGGGGTTCGCCACGCCGCCAAACTGGCGAGCATATTCCACGGCATCCGCTGCGGTGAACGTACGGTATTGCGACATTGATCTGCCCCTCAAAAATAACCCATGTTTCGTTGTAATAAGCCGTTCAGACGTCTATACATCCGTTAACCATGTTGGCACAATATGATGCATTAAAGCAACCAGGATTTAACTCATGCAAACACTCAGTACCACCAGCTTACAGGTTCGTGATAATCAGCTCTGGATCCTCGACCAGCAGGCCCTGCCGCAGCAGAAAATCTGGTGCCCGACGCCGGACGTTGCCGGGCTGGTGGGTCATATTAAAGCCCTGCGTGTGCGCGGCGCTCCGCTGATCGGGCTGTCTGCCAGCCTGTTGCTGGCCCTGCTGGCCGAAAATGGCATGGCAAAACCGCAGCTGGCTGAGGCGCTGGAGGTGTTGCGTGCTTCGCGCCCGACGGCGGTGAATCTGATGAATAACCTTGATCGCATGAAGCTGGCCCTGGCGCAGGATGATTTCGTTAGCGCGCTGGGCACAGAAGCACTGCGTCTGATCGATGAAGATAAAGCACTGTGCGACAGCATTGCTGTTGCCGGTAGCGCACTGATTACGCCCGGTAGCCGTTTGCTGACCCACTGCAATACCGGCGGGCTGGCCACCGCAGGCGTTGGCACGGCGTTAGGAGTGATTGCACGTGGCTGGCAGGAAGGCACGGTCGCCAGTGTCTGGGTGGATGAAACCCGCCCCCTGTTGCAGGGTGGCCGACTGACCGCCTGGGAGCTGGGTGAGCTGGGTATCCCTTACCGCCTGATTTGTGACTCGATGGCCGCCAGTCTGATGGCTCAGGGACAGGTTGATGCTATCTGGGTAGGCGCTGACCGCATTGCTGCCAACGGTGACGTGGCCAACAAGATTGGCACTTACAGCCTGGCGGTACTGGCGAAGTATCACAACATTCCGTTCTACGTTGCGGCACCGCATACCACCCTGGACCGTGAATGCCCGAACGGAGAGGCCATCCCGATTGAACAGCGCGCTGCCCGCGAAGTGACCGGTGTAGCCGGAAGCTTTGGTGATGTGCAGTGGGCGCCAGACGATGCGCAGGTGTATAACCCGGCGTTTGATGTGACGCCTGCCTCACTGATTAGCGGCTGGGTGCTGGATACCGGGGTCGTCACCCCTGTGCAGGTAGAAGCGGGTGAGTTTCAGCCACGGCTTTAAGAACGATGAATTCCCTAAATTATTCGAGTTGCAGCAAGGCGGCAAAGCTGTGAGTCCCTGGGAGCATAGGTAGCTATGTGACCAGGGTGAGCAGCTGCAGTCAACGCAGCTGCAGCTGGAAGAATGACGGGGATTACGGTAAACGCGGATACGCATCGGCGATGGTGTCACCGGTAAACTTCGCGACCCAGCCTTCCTGGTTATCGAAAATACGGATAGCAGTGAAGTTGGGTGACGATCCCATATCAAACCAGTGCGGCGTTCCGGCGGGTACCGAAATCAGATCATTCTTCTCACACAGGATCTGGTAGATGTGCCCGTCAAGGTGCAGACAGAAAAGCCCCGCCCCTTCCACAAAGAAACGCACTTCATCTTCACCGTGGGTGTGCTCAGAAAGAAACTTGGTGCGCAGCACCTCTTTCTGCGGGTTATCTGCACGCATGCTGATGACATCCCAGCTCTGATAGCCTTTTTCTGCCACCAGACGATCAATGGCATGCTGATAGGCGTTGATCACCGTTGCGGCATCCGGATTTTCACCCAGGTCACGGTCCGCTTCCCAACGCTCAAAGCGCACCTCTTTACTGTGCAACTTGTCGGCAATCTCTGCCGCATCGGTGCTGTGCCAGACCGGTGTGGTCGCTTCGGTATCGGTAAAAATAGTCAGTGCACTCATGAGTTCAACAGCTCCTGGTTAATCTGATCAAAACCTGCAACCTGACGATGACGGCTCTCAGTGTCCGCGTCGCCGCGTATTAACTGCACGGTGTTCCAGCCTGCATCCTGTGCGGCGTCCAGCTCCTGATGAATATCGGATAAGAACAGCAAATTCTCTGCGGGCAACCCAATCTGGCTGGCAATGTTGCGATAAGCATCGACTTCACGTTTGGCACCCACATGGGTATCAAAGTATCCGCTAAACAGGCCAGTGATATCACCGGCGTCGCTGTAGCCAAATAACAATTTCTGCGCAGCTACGGAGCCAGATGAATAAACATACAGCGCCACGCCCTGCTGCTGCCACTGTTTTAATGCAGGCAGCACGTCGGCATACAGATGGCCGGTAAAACTGCCATTCTCATAGCCCGCACGCCAGATCATGCCCTGTAAGGCTTTCAGCGCGGTGGATTTACGATCCTGATCCATATAACCGAACAGCACCTGCACCAGTTCATCCGGTGTCGCCTGCGGATTGCCGGCCTCCACACGCAGATCGTCAAGCGCCTGGGCCACCGCCGGTTGCTGCTGATGTTCAGTAATAAAAGCGGGAAGATGCTGACGCGCATAAGGGAACAGGACGTTATGCACAAAGCGAATATCGCTGGTGGTGCCTTCAATATCAGTGATGATGGCGCGGATCATGATTTCTCCAGAACGCGACGTTGTAATTCACACTGGAATAAAAACTCCAGCCCTTCAAGATGACGGCGCGCGTCATTGACGTCTTTGCCCCAACAGGTCAGCCCGTGACCGCGCAGCAGAAAACCATAACGCAGCGGGGTATGGGCCGCAAACTGTTCAATACGCTGTGCCAGCGCGTCAATATCCTGGTCGTTATCGAACAGGGCAATCGGCACCGCATCAAGATGCGAGTGTTGTCCGGCCAGCGTCTTCTGCATCTCATAGCCCTGCAATGTCAGCGCCGCACTTTTCTCCACACGCGACAGCACGGTGGAATTCACCGTGTGGGTATGCAGCACCGCTCCCGCATCAGGAAACAGGCGGTAGATCAGCGTATGCAGACCCGTTTCCGCCGATGGCTTACGCCCGGAGGGGACAAGATTGGTAGCAATATCGACCTGGATAAAGTCGTCACGCGTCAGGCTGCCTTTGTCTTTGCCGGACTCACTCAGCAGGCAGAACTGCGCATCCTGGCGCACGGACATATTACCGCCCGTGGCCGGGGCCCAGCCGCGAGCACCAATCCAGTGACAGGCAGCAACTAATTGATCTAACTGAGAGCTTTGCGTCATCTCTTTCCTTAGTGTGAAAGATGATAAAGGTAGATATAGACGTCTAAGCGTCTTGATTGCCAAATAGTAACATCGTGTTATATTGGCAGCAATACAGGACTCCAACATCACATTTCTGCGTTGCAAAAGGGTTATTACTGATGAGCCAGACGCCGTTCACCCCAGAGAGCAAACTGCCTACGCTGGGCACCACCATTTTCACTCAGATGAGCGCGCTCGCGCAGCAGTACAACGCCATCAATCTGTCCCAGGGTTTTCCCGACTTTGACGGCCCGCAGTATCTGCAACAGCGTCTGGCACATCATGTCAGCCAGGGCGCAAATCAGTATGCCCCGATGACAGGAGTCGCCCCGTTACGTGAAGCGATTGCGAAGAAAACCGCCGGGTTGTACGGCTACGCGCCGGATGTAAACACCGAAATTACTGTGACCGCTGGCGCTACCGAAGCCCTTTATGCTGCAATTACCGCGCTGGTCCGTCCGGGCGATGAAGTGATCTGCTTTGACCCGAGCTACGACAGCTATGCGCCCGCCGTTACGCTGGCTGGCGGCGTGATGAAACGCATCGCCTTGCAGCCACCTGGCTTCCGCCCTGACTGGCAGGCGTTTGCCGCACTGCTGTCGCCAAAAACGCGGCTGGTGATCCTCAATACCCCACATAATCCGTCAGCCACCGTGTGGCAGCAGAGCGACTTCGCCCAGCTGTGGCAAGCCATTCGCCAGCAGGAAATCTACGTTCTCAGCGACGAAGTGTATGAACACATCTGTTTCGATGAGAACGGTCACGCCAGCGTGCTGGCACATCCTGAGCTGCGTGCCCGTGCTATTGCAGTGTCTTCATTTGGTAAAACCTTCCATATGACCGGCTGGAAAGTGGGTTACTGCGTGGCCCCGACGGCAATCAGTGCTGAAGTGCGCAAAGTCCACCAGTACCTGACCTTCTCGGTGAATACGCCTGCACAGCTGGCCATCGCGGATATGCTGGAGGTTGAACCGCAACACTATCGCGAACTGCCGGACTTCTACCGTGCGCGCCGTGACCGCTTTGTGAAAGCCCTGTCGGGCAGTCGTTTCGAACTGCTGCCGTGCGAAGGCACCTATTTCCTGCTGGCCGATTACAGCGCCATCTCCGATCTGGATGATGTGGCATTCTGCCAGTGGCTGACCAAAGAAGTGGGCGTGGCCGCCATACCGCTGTCGGTATTCTGCGCTGATGCCTTCCCTCATAAACTGATCCGCCTGTGCTTCGCCAAACAGGAAGCCACGCTGGACGCTGCCGCGGAGCGCCTGTGTCAACTTTAAACATTACCGTCCTTCAGCAGCCGCTGGTATGGATGGATGGCCCGGCTAACCTGGCCTTTTTCGACGGTCTGCTCGCCGATATTCAGGATCGTGACCTGATTATCCTGCCGGAAATGTTCACCACCGGATTTGCCATGGAGGCGGCGGCGAGCTCACTGCCCGAAAACGAGGTGATTGCCTGGCTGCAGGCGAAAGCCGCCGCGGCCCATGCGATGGTGGCTGGCAGCGCCGCGATTCAGGTGGAGAAAGGCGCGGTGAACCGCTTCTTCCTCGTGGAACCTGAGGGCAAGGTGCATTTCTATGACAAGCGCCATCTGTTCCGTATGGCCGGGGAACATGAACACTATCTGGCGGGCGATCGCCGTGAGGTGATCGAGTGGCGTGGCTGGCGTATTCTGCCGCAGGTCTGTTACGACCTGCGCTTCCCGGTGTTTTCCCGCAATCAGAACGATTACGACCTGGCGCTGTATGTCGCCAACTGGCCAGCGCCGCGTGCGCTGCACTGGCAGACGCTGTTACAGGCGCGCGCCATTGAAAACCAGGCGTATATCGCCGGATGTAACCGCGTGGGCACCGATGGCAACGGCCACCCCTACAGCGGTGACAGCCGGATCATCAGCCCGCAGGGAGAAATCTTAGCCCAGGGTGAACCGCATCAACCTGCCCGTCTGGATGCTACGCTGTCGCTGGAGAACCTGCGCGAGTACCGCGAGAAATTCCCGGCATGGCGTGATGCGGACAGTTTTCGTTTGTGATTGTCACGGGCCGATGAAAACAGAGTGGGCGACCCTTTTTTCCAGTCGCCCCAATTTATGAACCGCGATAGGTGGACCACGACCACGGGGTGATCAAAAAGGGTAAGTGGTAGTGGCCGGTGGTGGCAATCACGAAATCAATCTGCGCGTTGACGTACAGGGTTTCACGCCCGTCGGCAGCAAAATAGTCGCCGATTTCGGCCGTCAGACGATAGTGGCCCGGTGCCAGCGGCTGCGGCGTCAGATCGCCAATGCGGCCGTCAGCATTGGTGACACCAGAGGCCAGGAGCTGCCAGCCTGTCGGGCTGTTTTGTTCAAGGGCAATCGTCACACCTGCCGCCGGTTTCCCCAGGGCAGTATCAAGAATATGCGTGGTTACTGTGCTCAACGGAACGTCTCCTCTAAGCGTAATAACGTGATGTCGCGTAGCTGTTGCAGCGCTTCGTGCTGTTCCTGCTGCGCATCGTTTTGCAGGCGGCGTTGCAGCTCCGTAAGGATCTGCTCACCGCTGCGGCCTTTGGCGCGGATCAGAAAGACCTGGCTAAAGCGCTGTTCATAGATGGCGTTACCTGCCTGTAATGCCTGCGCCAGTGGAAGGTCCGCAGCATTGACCTGCCCCTGTTCACCGCGGGACAGTGCAGCCTCTTTGCCTGACCCGCCCGCACGCTCGCCAATACGCGGATGAGCAGTGAGTGCCTGGGCTAGCGCAACGCTATCCCAGGTCTGCGACAGTGATTCAGCCTGCGCCAGTAGCGCCGCCAGCGAAGCATAAGGCCGGGCATCTACCACTGCCGCAGCCCACTCAGGTAGCGCGACACAATGTTCAATACTGTGCTGCGCATCGGCAGCGCTGACCTGGTTGAACTGCGTCAGGTTCATAGTCATCACTCCACCAAGCCGGGGCGGGCATGCCCGACCCCTACGAAAGCCTGCCCCCTTACGAAGACCAGGCCGTATGTCCGACCCCTACGAAAGCCTGCCCCCTTACGAAGGCCAGGCCGTATGTCCGACCCCTACGAAAGCCTGCCCCTTACGAAGGCCAGGCCGTATGTCCGACCCCTACGAAAGCCTACCCCTTACGAAGGCCAGGCCGTATGTCCGACCCCTACGACAACCTCTACGTAGGCCTGCACCGCCAGCGCCACGTCTTCCGTCATCACGGATTCCGCCGGATGGTGGCTGATACCCCGATCGCAACGCACAAACAGCATCCCTACTGGCCAGCGTTCGGCAATGGCAATCGCATCATGCCCGGCACCGCTCGGCAGCGACAGACTGCGCCCCTGGACGGTGGTCACCGCACGGCTCAGCGCCGCCTGCAAACCGTCATCACAGCGTGTGGCCGGGATCTGATAATACTCTTCAGCGCTAAAGCTCAGTCCGCGACGCAGCGCAATGGCTTCGCCCTGAACAAGCAGTTCAGAGAGCAATTCGGCCAGCGGCCGATCTTCCGGTCCACGCACGTCCAGCGTCAGGGTCACCTCTCCCGGGATCACATTGACCGCACCCGGATGGCACTGGAGTGTCCCGACGGTCGCCACCAGCTGCGGGTTATGCTCCGGGGTGCGTTGCTCAATAAACACCATCCATTCGGCGGCGGCGGCCAGTGCATCTTTCCGGTGGCTCATCGGCACCGTGCCGGCATGTCCGGCTTCGCCGGTAAAACGACAGTTCAGGCGGCGGGCACCGTTAATGGCCGTAACCACCCCCAGCGCCAGCTGCTCCTGCTCCAGGCAAGGCCCCTGTTCGATATGCAGTTCCAGGTAGGCAACGAAATCTTCGACGTCACGCGCAGCCTGCCACAGCAGATCCGGGTTAAAGCCGATATCCCTCATCGCCTGCCCCACGGTAATGCTGTTGCCGTCCGGGTGCGTCAGCCAGCTGTCGGGCCAGGTGCCTGTCAGACCACGGCTGCCGAGCAACGTGATGCCGAAGCGTGTCCCTTCTTCGTCGGCAAAACCGATGATCTCAATCGCCAGCGGCAGGCGTTCGCCGCGATCGTGCAGATACTGCACGGTTTCAATCGCCGCCAGCACGCCGAGCATACCGTCGTAGCGCCCGGCATTACGCACGGTATCCAGATGCGAACCCAACAACAGCGCTTTCGCATCCTGCCGCTCGCCTTCATAACGCCCGCAGATATTACCCACGCTGTCTTGCCACACCTGCATTCCGGCGGCTTTCATCCACTTGCCCACCATGGCATTGGCACGCAGATGCTCCGGCGAAAGGTAAACGCGGGTCAGGTATCCCGGGGTTTCACTGATTTCTGCCAGCGCATCACAGCGTGCCATCACGCGCGCAGCGGCGGCGGCGGCGGCAGTGGCATTCATCAGGCTCTCACTCATCCGCGGCTCCCGTTGTAGTGATCCCAGGCCGCCTGCATCGCTGCACCCTGAGTACTGCGGAAACCGAGGTAGTTCAGCACCGATTCCAGTGCGCTCAGGGTCTGCATCACGCAGTCTTTACGCGCGTTGTACCCCATGGTGCCGATGCGCCAGACCTTGCCGATCAGTGGGCCAAATGAGGTGCCGATCTCGATGCCGAAATCTTCCAGCATCAGCTTACGGACCTGATCGCCGTTGACACCCGGCGGTATCATCACGCCGAGCACGTTATTCATTTTGTGTTCGAGGTTACCGAAGGTGTCCAGCCCCATTCCCTGGATGCCCTTAAGCAGCGCATCGCCGTGCAGCTTGTGGCGGGCAATGCCGTTATCCAGCCCCTCTTCAAGGATCAGACGCGCACATTCACGGGCGCCAAACAGCGCCGAGGTGGCTTCCGTATGGTGATTCAATCGCTCAGGGCCCCAGTAGTCCATGATCATGCCGAGATCGAAATAGTTGGAGTAGATCATCTCGTCATCGCCGTCCTGATGCGCATCAGTGCGGATCCCGGCTTCCACGCATTTGCGTTGGCGGATCACCTCTTCCATTGCCGGACTCAGCGTGATCGGCGAGGTGCCGGACGGGCCACCGAGGCATTTCTGCATCCCGGCGGAGACAGCATCTAATCCCCAGGCATCGGTTTCCAGCACATTTCCGGCGAACGAAGCGGTAGCATCGGTATAGAACAGCACGCCATATTTGCGGCAGATGGCACCCAGTTCTTCCAGCGGTTGCAGCATCGTGGTGGAGGTATCGCCCTGCACAGTCAGCAGCAGGCGCGGCTTCACTTTTTTAATGGCATCTTCGATCTGGTCCGGGGTGAATACTTCGCCCCACGGCACGTCAATGGTGTGGACTTCAGCGCGGCAGCGGCGGGCGATTTCACACAGCAGATGGCCGAAACGACCAAATACCGGCACCAGCACTTTATCGCCAGGGCGGATCGCCGACAGCAGGATGGCTTCGATCCCGGCGCGTGACGTGCCGTCGATCAGCATCGTCCAGCGATTTTCAGTGCGAAACACGCCGCGATACAGCGCCATCACTTCGTTCATATATTGCGTCATCGCCGGATCGTACTGGCCCAACAGCTGGCTGGACATAGCACGCAGCACACGCGGATCGGCATTGATCGGTCCCGGCCCCATCAGCAGGCGCTGCGGCGGGTTAATTTGGGTAAATGTAGAGAGATCCATCATCGATTCCTATATTGAAATAACCCCTTAGGCGTTACTGGTGCAGGCAGTTTGAACACGGACAGCGCACAAGAACCGGAGCGTACACCTAGTACGTGAGGATTCTGAGCACTGCCCAGGTTCAAAATGACAAACAAAGTAGCCTAAAGCCCACGCACCGAGGAGATAAACTGTTTTAATTCATTCGTTTGTGGGTCAGAGAAGACTGTTTTACTGTCGCCCTGCTCCCATACCCGCCCCTGGTGCATAAACACCACGCGGTCACCGACTTCACGGGCAAAATTCATTTCGTGCGTCACGAGGATCAGCGTCATGCCCTCTTTGGCCAGCTGCTCAAGCACTTTCAACACTTCACCCACCAGCTCCGGGTCCAGCGCGGAGGTGATTTCATCACACAACAGCACCTTGGGTGACATCGCCAGGGCACGGGCGATCGCCACGCGCTGCTGCTGGCCACCGGACAGATTGGCAGGATAGTAATCCATTCGGTCGCCCAGACCGACTTTTTCCAGCATCCGGGCCGCCAGCTCTCGGCACTCGGCGTCTTTTTTCTTCAGTACCCGGCGCGGTGCCAGCATCACATTTTCCAGCGCAGTCATGTGCGGGAACAGGTTGAAGTTCTGAAACACCATGCCGACGGAGCGGCTGATATCGCGGGCCTGGGTATCCCGATCGGTGATGGTCATCCCGCCCAGCTTGATACTGCCTTCCTGGTAACCTTCCAGCCCGTTGATGCAGCGCAACAGGGTACTTTTACCCGAGCCACTGCGACCAATGATGGAGATCACTTCACCCATTTCGATGTCGAGATCCACGCCTTTCAGTACGTGGTTGTCGCCATAATATTTCTGCACCTGATTAATGGTGATGAGCGGCATTGAATTTCTTCTCCAGATACTGGCTGTAGCGTGACAGCGGGTAACACATCAGGAAGTAGCCGAGGGCGACTAATCCGAACACTTTGAAAGGTTGATAGGTGACGTTATTCAGAATGGTGCCCGCCTTGGTCAGCTCGATAAAACCGATAATCGAGGCCAGCGCCGTTCCTTTCACCACCTGTACGGCAAAGCCCACCGTGGGGGCAATGCCAATGCGCAGCGCCTGCGGCAGCACCACGCGGTAAAGCGTCTGGCCAACACTCAGACCGAGGCAGCGGCAGGCTTCCCACTGGCCTTTTGGCAGGGCTTTGATGCTGCCGTGCCAGATATCAACTAAAAAGGCACTGGTGTAAAACGTCAGGGCCAGCGAGGCCGCCGTCCAAGGCGACACATCTATGCCGAACAGCGCCACGCCGAAGAAGGCAAGGAACAGCTGCATCAGCAACGGCGTCCCCTGGAACAGTTCGATATAGCAGCGGATAATGCGGTTCGGCCATTTACGCCCGCTGAGGCGCACCATCACCAGCGGCATCGCCACCAGCGTGCCACCGAAAAAGGCGGTCAGGGAGAGCGCAATCGTCCAGCGCGCCGCCAGCAGCAGGTTGCGCAGGATGTCCCAGTCAGTAAAGGTTGTCATCATGGCTGCTCTCCAAACCACTTACGGCCCGCGGCCAGTAATAACTGACGCATGGCAATCGACAGCGCCAGATACATCAGCGTGGTCACCAGGTAGACTTCAAAACTCAAAAAGGTGCGCGACTGGATCAGGTTGGCAGCAAAGGTCAGCTCTTCATAAGAGACCTGCGACACCACCGATGAACCGAGCATCACGATAATGCACTGGCTGACCAGCGCCGGATAAATACGCTTCATTGACGGTGGCAACACCACCCGAATAAAGGTCTGCGTGCGCGTCAGGCCCAGCACCCGCCCTGCTTCCCACTGCCCTTTTGGCGTCACCTGTATTCCGGCGCGGATAATTTCCGTGCTGTAAGCGCCCAGGTTAATCAGCATCGCCAGCAGCGCCGCTTCCCCTGCCGTGAGTTTCAACCCCAGATTGGGCAAGCCAAAGACGATAAAAAACAGCTGGACCACAAACGGCGTATTGCGGATCAGCTCGACATATACACCCCAGATACGGCTCAACGTCGACGGTTTACCGCTGCGCAGCGCCGCGCCGAAGATACCCAGCGCTACCCCGCCCACCGTTGCCATCACCGTTAGCTGGATCGTCACCCACAGGCCGGAGAGAAGCTCCGGCCAGAAGGGCCACAGTGCAGGAAAATTCAGTTGCCCCATCATCAGTCAGCCCCAACTAGCCCAGATCGGCTGGCAGTGGTGCTTTCAGCCACTGCTCAGAGAGACCGTTCAGGGTTTTGTCCTGAATCGCCTGCTCAATCAGCGCATCGACTTTGGCCTTCAGTGCCGGTTCATTCTTCTTCATGCCGATAAAGCACGGTGAATCCTTCAGCATAAATTTCGCCACGGGCGCTTTATCCGCGTTCTGACGAGCAATGGCTGCTACCACCAGGTTGCCGGTGGCCACATATTCCACCTGACCCGACAGATAAGCCGACAGCGTGGTGTTGTTATCTTCATAACGTTTCACCTGTGCCTCTTTCGGCGCGATGCCGGTCAGCACCATATCTTCCACCGCCCCACGGGTGACGCCGATCGATTTACCGCTCAGTGCAGCCGCATCTTTCAGCGTGCCGTCTTTCGGGCCAAACACACCGAGGAAGAACGGCGCGTAGGCACGGCTGAAGTCGATCACTTTCTCACGTTCCGGGTTTTTGCCCAGGCTGGAGATCACCAGATCCACTTTATCGGTTTGCAGATAAGGGACGCGGTTGGCGCTGGTCACGGGCACCAGCTGCAACTTAAGTTTCATCTGTTTCGCCAGGTACTTCGCCATATCGATGTCATAGCCCTGCGGCTGTAAATCGGTACCGACGGAACCAAACGGTGGGAAGTCCTGAGGGACCGCGATGCGGATAACGCCACGTTTTTCAATGTCCTGTAACTGATCGGCATGCGCCGTGATGGCCTGAGAAAACAGCACGGCACCTGCCAGTAATGCGATTAAACCTTTTTTCATCTTCACTTCCCCGGTTAATACATCATGAAACGAAAGATTCTTAAAGAATTTAATTGCAACTAATGTGCCAGCGCGTTATCTGCCTCACATTTTTTACGCGATGGTAAAACCGCAGAAAACAAAAAGTGTGTTAAATCCAAACATTAAGCGTTATTACAGGCCAAAAAACTGATATTCAGTACAGAAAAACCGGGCAAAAGAGGGAAACACTGGCGGGAAAAAGGGTCCGAAAAAGGGCGCCTTGCGGCGCCCCAAAACCATGCAATGCACCAGAATAGCGCCCCATTAGCGCTGTTCCAGTTCATCCAGCTGGGTGTAGAGGTCAGCAATCTGATGAATACGCTGACGACCGTCACTGAGTAATTCGTGCAGTAATGCGTTGGCCAGCAGGTTGATCAGGCTGTTGGCCGCTGCATAGCTGTCGAAGGCAGAGACACTGTCCAGCGGCGCGCACAGCTGCCAGCGCGCCAGGGCAATCACCGCCTGCGCCTGGGGTTCACACAGTGCTAGCACAGGAATGCCGTTGTGCTGTAGCTGCTGTAACAACGGGCGGATAATGCGTGGGCGGCGCCGGAACGCCATCACCACCACCATATCCTCCGGTGTCAGATCCACCAGCTCTTCAGAGAGCGTCTGCCCCGGCTGTGGCAGCACCTGCACCTGTGTTCTGGCCTGCAATAACTGCTGGCGCAGGTGCAGCGCCACCGGGTATGCATTACGCATCCCAATGATAAAAATACGTTTACTGTTTGCCAGCGCCTGAACGACCTCGCCAAAGTGCGCCGCATCAATCCCGTTCACCCACTGGGTGAGGTTGGCCATCTCCTGCTTATAGTGACGGGCCAGCAACGTGTTGCCCTGCACCGCATCACGGTGGTCAGTGAGCGGCATCCCGCTCTGGCGCAGGGTGCGCAGTTCGTCGCGCATATCTTTATATTTTTCATAGCCCAGGCGCTTAAACAGACGGCTTACCGTGGCCTTGGACACCCCGCTGAGACGTGCCAGATCGGCACTGTTGTAGCTGATCAGGTCATCGAAATGATCGAAGGCAAAATCAGCGATACGTTGTTCCTGCGGCGAAAGCTGCGCGTAGTGGCTGCGCAGGCGTTCATCAAGCTGCATCATGTGATTAACCCTGTAACGTTTGTTTCATCCTCAGAATGATATACAAATAACGTGCCTGTCTGTAGCTCACACCGTTGCGGGCTGAAAATCGGCCGGTTTTGAATCAAAAACCGGAGCCATACGACAGATATTCAATTGTTAACATTCTGCCGCTCGACAAACTGGAACGGCTATTGCTTTAGTCAACCTATCAGCTATCTGAACGACGGGAATGGAATGAATCAAAGTAATATGGCCCCGCTGGGCATGGCGGTGACGCCGCACCATCTGGCCAGTGAAAGCGCACTGGGTATTTTACGCGAAGGGGGGAATGCCATTGAAGCGATGGTGGCTGCTGCCGCGACGGTTGCCGTTGCCTATCCTCATATGAATGGCCTGGGAGGCGATGGCTTCTGGCTGATTGTCCCGCCGAAGGGTGACCCGGTGGCGATCGATGCCAGCGGTGCGGCAGGTTCGCTGGCGACAATCGACTTTTATCAGGGCAGCAGCAGCATTCCCCATCGCGGCCCGAAATCGGCCCTGACGGTGGCGGGTACGGTCAGCGGCTGGTCAGAAGCGCTGGACATCTCACGTGAACTGGGCGGTCAGCAACTGCCATTGCCGCGCCTGTTGGCGGATGCGATCCGCTATGCCGCCGATGGCATTCCGGTCACCGCCTCCCAGGCGACCGCCACCGCCAGTAAACAAGCCGAACTGGTGAATCAACCGGGATTTGCCGCCACCTTCTTACCCGATGGCGAAGTGCCGTCGTGTGGCAGCCGTTTTACCCAGCCCGATCTGGCAAACACCCTCATTCATCTGGCCGAAGCCGGTCTGGACAGCTTCTATCGCGGCCCGCTTGCCCGTCAGCTCGCCAGTGAGATGTCACGGCTGGGAATGCCGGTCACGCTGGAAGACCTGAACCGTCAGCAGGCTAAACGCCGGACGCCACTGCGTATCCACCATCAGTACGGCGATGTCTTTAATATGACACCGCCCACGCAGGGCCTGGTATCACTGGCGATCCTGGGGATCACCGACCATCTGAATATGGCCGATGCCGATGAGGCACAAACCATTCACCGCATTGTGGAAGCCACCAAGCTGGCCTTTGGCCTGCGCGACCGTTACATCACCGACCCGCAGCATATGCGTGAACAGATGCAAACGCTGCTCGACAGCGATCGTCTGCAACAGATGGCGGCGCAGATCGATGTCAATCAGGCGGCGCCGTGGGGCACGGGTAAAGGGCCGGGCGACACCGTGTGGATGGGCGTGATGGACAGCAGCGGGCTGGCCGTCTCCTTTATTCAGAGCATTTATCACGAATTTGGTAGCGGTGTGGTGATCCCCGGCACGGGTATTACCTGGCAAAATCGCGGCGCGGCTTTCAGCCTCGATCCCGATCACCTGCTGGCGCTGATGCCGGGTAAACAGCCATTCCACACGCTGAACCCAGCGGCAGCACGGTTGAACGATGGCAGGACGATGGTATACGGATCGATGGGCGGCGATGGCCAGCCACAGACTCAGGCGGCCATTTTTACCCGCCATGTGGTACAGGGCATGGGATTGCAGCAGGCGGTGAGTGCGCCACGCTGGCTGCTGGGGCGCACCTGGGGTCAGGCCTCCGATTCACTCAAACTGGAAGGTCGCTTCCCGCCAGAAACCATTGCCACGCTGCGGGCGCTGGGCCATGAAGTTGAGCTGTTGCCTGATTTCAGCGAAGCCGTGGGCCATGCGGGCGCGATTGTGCGTCACAACAACGGGATGCTCGAAGGGGCATTCGATCCGCGTAGCAACGGCAGCGCGGCCGGGTTTTAAAAAAGAGGGAAACTGAGATGAGTATCAAGCAAAAGGCGCCCGACTGGGCAGCCTATGTCACGCAGATGGAGCAGGTGCTAGCACTGGAACTCGACGACGCACGCCGTGCCGAGCTGCTGACCCAGTTCAACCGCATTGCCGGCATGGCCGCGCCGCTGATGGCCTTCCCGCTGGACGATCGCCTGGAAGTGGCTGGAGTGTATAAAGCATGAATCTGGCCGCACTGTCGATTGCCGAACTGACCCAATTGCTGGCTAAAGGTGAGTTGAGTGCACGCGAGATCGCCCTGCATACGCTGTCGGCGATCTCGCAGCATAACCCTGAGCTGAATGCCTGGACCCAGATTACCCAGGAGCGCATGTTGCAGGAGGCGGACCGGGTTGATCGCCTGAAACAGGGCAACCTGCCGCTCCCCCCACTGGCAGCGGTGCCTTACGCAGTCAAAAATCTGTTTGATGTGGCCGGACACGCGACGCTGGCCGGGGCCAGTTTATTCAGCGATCGTCCGGTGGCATGTCAGGATGCCTGGGCCGTGCAGAAGCTGGCAGCCGGCGGCGGACTGCTGTCCGGGATGCTGAACATGGATGCGTATGCCTACGGTTTCACCACCGAAAACAGCCATTATGGTGCCACGCGTAATCCACACGATCTGGCGCGGATTGCCGGGGGATCGTCGGGGGGGTCGGCCGCCGCCGTGGCCGCCGGGCTGGTCCATTTCTCCCTCGGTTCGGATACCAACGGCTCGATCCGCGTTCCGGCCTCACTGTGCGGAATCTTTGGTCTGAAGCCGACCTACGGTCGCCTGTCGCGCAGCGGCAGTCATCCGTTTGTCGCCAGCCTTGACCATATTGGTCCGTTTGCCCGCCGCGTCAGCGATCTCACCCACGTCTACGATGTATTACAGGGCAGCGATCCTGCCGATAGCTTCCAGGCTGATAAAGCCATGCAGGCGGTCAGCCCTCTGCTGGAGCGCGGTAGTGAAGGGCTGCGCTTTGGCGTGCTGGGCGGTTACTTTCAGCAGTGGTGCGATGACGACGCCCGCGCTGCGGTGGCGGTTGCA
This sequence comes from Erwinia sp. MYb416, assembly GCF_037479575.1. Classification (NCBI taxonomy): domain Bacteria; kingdom Pseudomonadati; phylum Pseudomonadota; class Gammaproteobacteria; order Enterobacterales; family Erwiniaceae; genus Erwinia; species Erwinia sp. MYb416. The sequence continues at coordinate 242,400 of NZ_JBBGYT010000438.1, read as the reverse complement.
GCCAGCGCACTGAATGCCAGCGAAGAGGTCGTGCTGCCGGAAGCCGAACTGGCACGTACGTCGGCGTTTATTATCAGCGCATCTGAGGGCGGGAATCATTACCTCCCCGCCCTGCGCCGTGCACCTGAGCGCTTTGAGCCTTTGTCGCGTGAGCGCCTGCTGGCCGGGGCGATGATCCCCGCCGCCTGGTACATTCAGGCCCAGCGCTTCCGCCGTTACTTCCAGCAGCAGGTGCTGCCGCTGTTCGATCATGTGGATGTGTTGATTGCACCGGCTACCCCCACCAGCGCCACATTGATTGGTCAGGAGACCATGCACATTAACGGCAGTGACCTGCCGATCCGCGCCAGCATGGGCATGTTAACCCAGCCCATTTCGTTCCTCGGCCTGCCGGTGACCACGGTGCCATTACGTACCCGTAGCGGGTTACCCATCGGTCTGCAACTGATTGCCGCCCCGTTTAATGAAGCCGCCTGCCTGCGTGCCGCCAGCGCGCTGGAGCAGATGGGCATTACGCACGCGGCCCCTGCGGATAGGGAGCATTGATCATGAAAAGTGAACATATTGACCGCCCGGCGATCCTCGCCGAAGTTACCGCCGCGTTTTATCGTTACGAAGAGGCGTTAATCAGTAATGACATTGCGGTGCTGGATGAACTTTTCTGGCACGACGAACGCACAGTGCGCCTGGGTGCGGGAGAGAACTTGTACGGTATCGATGCGATTCGCGAATTTCGGGCTGCACGTCCTTCAGCCGGGTTATTCCGTCAGTTACAGAATACGGTGATCACCAGCTACGGCGATGATTTTGCGGTGTGCAGCACAGAGTTCACCCGCGAGGGCAGCGACAAAATCGGCCGTCAGCAGCAGACCTGGGTCAGGCTCCCCTGTGGTTGGCGCATTGTGGCGGCGCAGGTCAGTTTGATGAGCTGACAGGTACGCAGAGACCTGGTGGTCTCTGCGATAATACAGGACGGGCTCAGGGCAGCGAGGCAAGCCTCGCTGTCAGCATTACGCTTTCGGTGCCGGGTGGGTTTTCACCCAGTGGTCAGCGATTTGCTGGCGGGTACAGATCCACACCCCTTCATGCTGCTGGATATGGTCAAGGAAGCGCTGTAAGGCGCGGAAACGGCCAGGGCGGCCCAGCAGACGGCAGTGCATACCAATCGACAGCATTTTCGGTGTGCTGTCCCCTTCTTCGTACAACACATCAAAGCTGTCTTTCAGGTAGGTGTAAAACTGCTCCGCGGTGTTAAACCCCTGCGGCGTGGCAAAACGCATATCGTTAGTTTCAAGCGTATAAGGGATGATCAGATGCGGTTTCACCGTGCCATCCTGACAGGTGACCTGCGTCCAGAACGGCAGATCGTCGCCATAATAGTCGCTGTCATAGGTCAGGCCGCCCTGTTCCACGACCAGACGCCGGGTGTTGGGGCTGTCGCGACCGGTATACCAGCCCGTTGGCGTCTTGCCAAACAGGTCGGTCAGGGTATCCAGCGCCAGCTGCATATGCTGGCGTTCTGTTTTTGCATCCATGCCTTGATAGTGGATCCAGCGCCAGCCATGACTGACGACATCGTAATCAGCGGCTTTGATCGCCTCGACGATCTCCGGGTGCCGTGCCAGCGCCATGGCCACGCCAAAGACCGTCAGCGGCAGGCCACGTTTTTGAAATTCGTTATGGATGCGCCAGAATCCGGCGCGTGAGCCATATTCATACAGTGAATCCATCGACATATGGCGCTCAGGATAGCTGGCCGCCCCAATGATATCGGAGAGGAACTGCTCGGAGCCTGTATCACCATGCAGAACATTATTTTCGGCGCCCTCTTCGTAGTTGAGGACAAACTGCACCGCGATCTTCGCGTTACCCGGCCAGGCCGCATGGGGCGGGTTGCCCGCATAGCCGCGCAGGTCACGGGGATAGTTTTTGTTGAAGCTGTACTCTTTTTTTTCCGAAGTGTTGCTCATCGTCTCAGTCCTTAACGTCGCAAAAAGAAATGGGACCCGACTGTTCAGTTTAGGCGCTCAAACTGGCCCGACAGGTTTTTTCGTATCGGGTAGTCAAGATCGCCGTGCTTACTGGTGTTCAGACCTAATGCTACCAGCGACTCCACCATTTTCACGGCAGCCGTCACGCCATCGATCACCGGTACGCCCAGTTCACGTGTCAGCGATTGCGCCAGATCGGCCATACCACCGCAGCCGAGCACGATGGCACCGCAGCCATCTTCGCGGATGGATTGTATACAACGCTGGCGCACTTTCTCCTGCGCCAGCCCGCTGCCATCTTCCAGTGCCAGCACCGGCAGGTCGATGGCGTGCAGGGCTGCACAGTGATGCTCAAAGCCATATTGCTGAAGCAGATGGCGGGCAATAATCAGGGTTCGCGGCAGCGTGGTGACGATGGAAAATCGTGTGGCCACCAGGGTTGCCATATGCATCGCGGCTTCGGCAATCCCGACTACCGGTCCCTGCGCCATCTCGCGTGCGGCCAGTAATCCCGGATCGCCGAAACAGGCAATCACATGGCCACAGACGCCCTGCTCACGGCCGATTTTGATCTGCTCCAGCACGCCAATGGCAGCGATAGCCTCATCAAAATGCCCTTCAATCGACGGCACGCCCTGCGTCGGGCACACCGCCAGGATCTCGGTATTCCCTGCCGCCACCGCACGTGCCGCTGCACCGATGGTTTCCGTCATTGCCAGGCTGGTGTTGGGGTTGATCACCTGAATGACCTGTTTGCTACTCATCATCATGCTCCTTTTGACGCAAACAACCGGGAAAAGTCCGGCAGCGTTTCGCCGCTGCGTTCAAAGCGCAGACTGGCGACGATATGATCGAAATGTTGCCGTAGTGCGTCAGTCAGCTGAGTCAGTGATTTTTCCCGTAGCAGCACCACCAGCCGATCGTGATCGTCACAGCGGCAGCCCTGCTGCCAGGGCGCACCATATGCCGCAACCACCAGCGAGGAGCGCTGGGTCAGCCGCGTCACGATTTCGGTCAGCACCTGGTTGCCCGAAATCGCCTGTAACTGAATATGGAATGCCGCTGAGAGGCGGATCGCCGCTGCACCATCGTGATTTTCGTGGGCCTGCTGCTCCTGGAGATTGAGTTTCTCCAGGGCAGCAAGATGAGGGGCCTGGCAGTGCATTAATACCTCAGACAGGTTCGCGCACTCAATCAGGCTGCGAGTACGGAAGATATCCTGCGCCTCCTCAACGGTTGGCGTGGCGACCTGCGCACCACGTTTGGGCGTCAGCGTGATCATTTGCACTGCGGCGAGGCGTTGCAGCACTTTACGAATGCCGGTACGGCTGACGCCGAACACCTCGGAGAGTGCCTCCTCCGGTAATTTACTGCCCGGTGGTAACTGATGTTCCACGATTGCCGTCATCAGCGCCTGATAGATAGGCTCATCCTTGTCACTCAGGTCGGAGGCCGTTTTCAGCCCGGTTTCACTCTTCATTCCCTACTCCGGTAAACATCATTTCCGTCAAGAATCGTACACATGAAAACTGACTTTTGTATACATGAAATTACATTCTGGCCTGGATCCTGCAATGTCTCCTGTAACCCGGTTTATTGATAACTGTATTCACAGGAGCAGGTTTCATGCCAAATAGTCATGGTTCTTCCCCGGCAGCGGCGTCAGACGCCACCGTCAACTACAGCCCACGGCTGTGCAATGAGGATCTGGCGCCAACGCGTGACCAGAACTGGAGTTGGTACAATATCTTTTCTTTCTGGATGTCCGATGTACACAGCATGGGTGGCTATGTGGTGGCCGCGAGCTTCTTCACGCTGGGCCTCGCCAGCTGGCAGGTGCTGCTGTGTCTGCTAGTCGGCATCTGTATTGTGCAGGTCTGTGCCAACCTGGTGGCGAAACCCAGCCAGATGGCGGGCGTGCCCTATGCGGTGATCTGTCGTCAGGCATTCGGCGTATTTGGTGCCAATATCCCGGCGGTGATCCGCGGGTTAATCGCCTTTGCCTGGTACGGCATTCAGACGTACCTTGCAGCGAATGCACTGATGCTGGTCTCGCTGAAGTTCTGGCCTGCGCTGTCGTCACTGACGCACGCCTCCTGGCTGGGATTATCGCAGCTCGGCTGGATCTGCTTCGGTATTATGTGGCTGTTGCAGGCGATGGTGTTCTGGCACGGAATGAGCGCGATTAAGCGTTTCATTGATGTGGCTGGCCCGGCGGTGTACGTGGTGATGGTGGCGCTGGCAGGATGGATTGTATACAAAACCGGGTTTGACGGTATCTCCTTCACCCTGGCAAGCAAGACGCTGACGGGCGGCGAGCAGGCATGGCAGATGCTGACGGCTACCGCGCTGGTGGTGTCGTACTTCTCTGGCCCGCTGCTGAACTTCGGTGATTTCTCTCGCTACGGTAAAAGTATGGGTGAAATCCGCCGGGGAAACCGCTGGGGCCTGCCGTTTAACTTCCTGCTGTTCTCGCTGGTCACCGTGGTGATTGTTTCGGGTACACAGTCGCTGTTTGGCCGAATGATCACCGACCCGATTGAGACAGTGAGTATGGTCGGTAACGATCTGGCAGTGGCGATTGGTCTGCTGACGATGATTACCGCCACCATCGGCATCAACATCGTGGCCAACTTTGTTTCTCCGGCTTTCGATTTCTCCAACTGTTCGCCACAGAAGATCAGCTTCCGCACCGGCGGGATGATCGCAGCGGTCGGTTCCGTGCTGCTGACGCCGTGGAATCTGTTCCAGTCACCGGAGCTGATCCACTATACGCTGGATGTGCTGGGCGCGTTTATCGGGCCACTGTTCGGCATCCTGCTGGCCGATTTCTATCTGATCAAACGCAGCCAGATCTCCGTTGATGATCTGTTTGATGCCACGCCAAAAGGTAAATACTGGTATCGCGGTGGTTTTAACCCGAAAGCGATTGTGGCGCTGCTGCCATCGGTAGCCATTGGCCTGGTGATCAGCTTTATTCCTTCGCTGCATGCGGTGGCAAACTTTAGCTGGTTTATCGGGGTGGCACTGGGCGCAGGCAGCTATCGCTGGATCGCCCGTGGCGATGTGGAGAATGCCGCAACACAAGGCTATAACGCGAAAGTCGCGATGCAGAAAGAGTGATATGACCAGGGGCCAGAGATTTTCTGGTCCCTGGGCTTTCTTGTTGTACCGTAAGCCTGCCCGCAGTTACGGATACAGGGTATAAAGAATGCGATCACGGCTTAATGAAAAAACAGCAAGTTCAGCCTTTGTCATTTTATTAGCGTTAATAAGTTTCTCTTTCTCTGCCAAGAAACGTTGATCGTCCGCAAAATACAGCGCGGTAAGATAATCACTATCCAGGATGTTTTTCTCTTCAGCGATCGCAATGACAGACTGGTAACACCCTTTGTCTTTCTTACCCACCCTTTCTTTCAACATACATTCCGGTAGTAAGAGCACCGGGCGCGGATTTTTTTTATTCAGCATTTCATATTGTGAGATGGCACTATCATATTTTCTGTCAGAGACTAGCAGGTTGGCATACATCCGTCTTACGTTAACATTATCAGGGTTTTTGGTAGAGAGCACTTCCAGTCTGTGCAGAACCTCAGCACGCTCCGCCACCGACGATATGACATATTGCTTCATGAGATCCGATGCTTCAGCAGTAGGTTTATCGGCATAAACGGGGGCCGCTTGTAATCCGGATGCGAGTGTAACGATCAGTAGTACGGTGAAGAGAAATATCGGCTTTATCATCGCTCCTCCTTGAACGGTTTAATCTTCATCTTTTTTCTTATATCAGAGGGATGGAAAGTGATACATCGACTCCCGGTCATTATCTATAGATATTTTACGATATAAGGTGATTCACCGCGCGGCAGCACGATAACGATCGAAAGGATAAGCAGACAGGATGGGTGAGATATTCAGGAAGGGCATCATCGTCGTAAAACGAAAAAGGCCGATTCTTTCGAATCGGCCTTTCTCTAAATGCTTGGCGGAACGGACGGGGCTCGAACCCGCGACCCCCTGCGTGACAGGCAGGTATTCTAACCAACTGAACTACCGCTCCACCGATGTTCCCCGTCGGGAACGAGGCGCATATTACGGGGCGGCCTGCGCTGCGTCAACGCTTTTTCTGTGGAATTATCTCAACTGCTCTCTTTTTCACCGAAAGTGCGTTTTCGCCTGCTTTTTAATCACTTATACATCACTGGCATCGATCGGGCGCCATAAACAGCTGCCGCCCTTTTTCTGCACCAGATCAAGACGCGCCTCATGCGCGATCCGCTCTTGCTCGCTGGCACGCACCACGCGCAGCCCCGAGGATGGCCGGGTAATGCGGTGAATGGTTTCGCCATCATCCTGTTCTTCACGATCCCCTTCCATTGAGAAGGTCAGCGAGGTCTGCCCGCCGGTCATGATCAGGAAGACTTCGGCCAGTATTTCGGAGTCAAGCAGTGCGCCGTGCAGCGTACGTTTGCTGTTGTCTATCTCATAGCGTGAACACAGCGCATCAAGGCTGTTACGCTTGCCGGGGAACATCTTACGCGCCATCGCCAGGCTGTCGGTGATCTGACAGAAGGTTTCGGTTTTGGCAATGCCACGCTGCAGTTTGGCAAACTCATAGTCCATAAAGCCGATATCGAACGACGCGTTATGGATCACCAGCTCTGCGCCATCAATATACGCCAGGAAGTCATCTGCCACCTGAGCGAAGGTGGGTTTATCCAGCAGGAATTCGTCTGCAATACCGTGTACGCCAAAGGCTTCCGGGTCCACCAGCCGATCGGGCTTGAGATACACATGGAAGTTATTGCCCGTCGGGCGGCGGTTAATCACCTCAACGGCACCAATTTCAATAATGCGATGCCCTTCATAGTGGACACCAATCATGTTCATACCGGTGGTTTCGGTATCGAGAACGATGATCCTGTCATTAGTACTTTGAAAACTCACTATTCGTTACTCACTATAATTGAATGCGTGCCTGGCTCAAGGATGCTGCGGCGTGTTGAAAGGGGGATACGCCACACAGAATAGCATCTGCCATGTGCTCAAGTCATGCTTCACTGCTCAGAGCAACGAACCAGCGGCATCACAACACCGCTGGCTGATCAGACGATGATGGGTCGAATCAGAACCACGCTTCCCACATCGCGCCGACGTTGAAGGAATCAAGGCGAGTGTCCTCAGTGTCCGTGGTGCGCGCCGTATGCTGGTTATCCACTTCCCCCCCGGTGACATAGAAACGCAGCATTGGTCTGAAGTCTGGCCCCATAGCAAAAGAGATATTTTGCGAAAGCGTCATCTTCCACCCTTTGTTGCTTCCCCCTTCTTCGTAGTTAACGCGCTGATAGCCGCCTTCAAGCCAGGTCGAATGTACTTCGTTCCAGAAATACATTGGGCGGATTATCGCGGCGTAGTTTCTGCGGTTATCCTCACTCAGTTCGCTGTTACGATAGTCCTGGAAGGCCAACAGATACCTGACGGTGGTCTGAGGGTTAACGGTGTAGACCCCATCAAAGCTGGTATAAATCGAGCGCAGCGCGTCCGTTTTGTTATAAACGCTATTATCTGCGTTGTCTGAATAGCGCGTGATGAACTGGTTCATTGAGCGATCGGTCGTGTGGCTGAGTACTACGGCCCCCTGCCACGCTTTGGTACGTTCATCGCTTTCTACCGCTTTTGAGTCAAGCCCGTAGTTGGCGTACAGCGCCACATCAACCGGACCGACTGTGATGCCATGGATTTTTGACGTCAGCGCATAATTGCCTTTTTCACCCGTGCCGGCCCCACCCGTACAGGAAATTCGCGAAGGATTATCGCCATCTTCTACCACCCGTGCGTCACAGGACTCCACCGCCCCCACGGCGGCCAGATCAAACAGCACGCCGTTGAGATCGAGATTCTTAATCCCCGCCCCCTGCCCGTCATGGCTCATCCACATGTAGTCATTCAGCTCCTGCTGTGGACGTTGATGGAAATCACGTCCGGCCCAGAGATACGCATCGGGCTGCGATTCAAACAGGTTGGTAACGCCAACGTAGGCTTTCTTTAAATTAAGCTCGTCGCTCCAGTGATCGATCATCACGTTGGCATCCCAGATGGCGCCATTTTCCGCTTTAAAGGTTTTAGACAGCTGATACTCCCCGCCGTAGCCTTCGTTCCCCAGGCGACCAATACCCGACGAACCATTATAGGAACCATCCACCGCGATATATTTTTGGTCACCGCCCTGGAAATGGGCACCATAACGGGCATACGCGGAAAACTTCAGTCCGTAAGGGATGGCCATATCGGCGGAGGGTGTGACGGCAACAGGGAGAGCTTCTGGCGCAGCGGATGTTGCAGCAGCAGGGGCAGCCGCTGGCGTTAGCGTTGGCTGCGTTGCGGCACTCACTCTTGCTTCACGCTCTGCCAGCGCTTTTTCCACCGCCTGAGCGACAATCTTATCTAACTGCTGCTGGCTAATCATTTGCTCCGCAAGAGCAGAAAACGGGCACAGCGCGGCAATGACCGCCACCGTTAAGGGCAGTTTTTTAAATGTGTTCATTATTATCTCTATCTATTATTTTTTTCAGATAATAAGCACCCCTCCGGCTTTGCCGGAATGATGCTTATTATCAACAGAGGGTGTTATTTATAAATAAACAATAACGTGCTTAGTTTCCATTCGAGACAAACGCATAGTGCCCGGATCCTGCTAACACTTTAACGTAACCACTGCCCTCTGAAATAAACTGAATATCCTTCACCGTATTTAATCCCACACCGCTTTCTTTAATGTCATCGATATTGCGGGCTGGAATATAAATAAAGGCTTCCGTATTCGCGGGAATCACGACATTCAAATGCCAGATCTGATTGTTCACCTCAAACGAAGCGCTAATCTCTCCACGGATAGTCGGAACGGTGATGTCGGCCTTTGTCAGGCCTTGCAATATCGGTTTGATCTGAAACTGCTCATACGCGGGTTTGAGGGGTTTTACGCCAAAAACCCCCTGAGAAGCGACAATGACTGGTGCCGTCCCCCACGGATGAGAGTGGCTGACGGTTAGGTCGTCAGACTCATTCCAGGCTTCCATGGTAGAGCCTGATCCCTGTTCCATCATGTGCCGCCAGTTATGGCTATTTTGACGGAGCGTTCCATCACTGTTCAGGCCCGTTATCTGATTGATAGCTTCCATTCCCTGGCCGTTTTCTGCCATCGCACTCAGAGCAAACAGCGCGCTATATACACTGCCTTCCAGCATCTTTTTATCTGCCAGGAATGTCGCCGCATGGCGGGCCTCTTCAGGCGTCGCAAGACCGAACGCCACACCAAATGCATTCGCCTGGCTGGAGAGATGATGTTTACCGCCAATATTGTCTTTAAAGGCCTGAGCCCCGGCGTCATAAAAGCCCGAACGGAAGCCACGGGCTGAGGCATCCGCCAGCTGGCGATAATGCTGCTGGTCCTGACGTTCACCTAATGCCCCGGCGATGTCCGCCAGCGTCTGCGTTCCTTTAGAAAAGAACGCATTGGTCACATTGTGAGTATTGGAGAACTGATAACCGGCACGTAATGAGGCAGGCCAGTCCACGATGTCATGATCCGGTCCCGGCGCCCCATCGCCATAATTCGCTGTCACCCGCCCGGTTTTATCATCAAAACCTGCGGTCAGCTTCGCCGGAATTTTACCTTTGAGCTGCGAATAATACGTGCGGATCAGACGATCATCGCCGGTGTACAGGTAATCATTCCAGGCATTGAGGATGTTGTAGACCTTCCATTCCATCGGCCAGGTCGAGTGGTCGATCAACCATTCCGTGGAAAAGCGCGCCAGCGGGTAACCCTTGTCGAGTTGGTAATTGCTCAACTGCTGGATGTAAGTATCCGCTTCGTAAGGCGCACGTTCACGGTTAGGAGAATCAACGTAGAGATCGTGATTCAGTACCTTGATTGACGCTTTTGAGAACGCCCAGATATCATTCAAGGTCTTATTCGATGAGCTGAATGTGGCCGCACCGTCATCGAACGGATAACGTAACGCCTGCGTTGTTAGCATTTCACCCAACTGACTGGCAGTCAGTGCATCCGGCAATCCAGAAATTTCCGCATAGCGGAAGACGCGGAAACCAAAATGTTCAAGCGTCTGTTTGCCGGGTTTTAGCTGCCATTTATCGAGGTTGTTAATTAACGCGGCAGTCTGCCATTTTACGGCGCCATCGGCGGCCAGTATCTCCCCCGTTTTGATCGTGACGTCGTTAGCGATCGACTGTCGGTTATCCAGGGTCAGCGTCATACCACCGACGACCGTCGTTCCATAATCCAGCAGGAAGTGGCCTTTACCCAGTGATGTCACCTTACGCGGCTTCACCTCTATCTGTGTCAGATTCTCTGCCGGGTAACCCGTCAGATTATCAATCGGTGACTGTACACGCGGTGCTGACCAGGTCGTGTCGTCAAAACCCGTGACGTCGAAACCGGCTGGATAATTTTTAGCGACGATATTTTCATGGGGATAGCGGAAACCCACCCAGGATACCGCCTCCTGAGCATGAACATCGCCTGCATAAGGGAATGCCGCTGTGCCATCCAGCACTTTCCAACGCTCATCAGTAGCAATCGTCTGCACCTCTCCATCCTGATAATGGATGCGCAGTTCCGCCATAAAGCTTTTCTTTTTACCGTAGGTAAACGCCAGTGCCCCCAGCGCGTTGTCTTGCCCTTGACGCAGCAGTGCCGTGACATCAAAGGCGTTATAGAAATGTTGGTTGTTGTAGCCTCTGACAGGCCCCAACCCGGCAAACGTACCATTCACATTCACCTTATAGACATACTGTCGGGTATCTTCGGGCGTCTGGCCTGTCGCATAAAGGATCGCGCGGCTGATGGGTTTATTTTTTGCCCGAAAACTGTGTCGGAAGAAGGCCCAGTTGGGCTGCGCTTCAGACCAAATGGGTTTTGCCTGCCAGCCCGCTTTCAATGCGGTATCAAAGCGAGAGAGAGGAGCAAACGCCGATACCTGTCCTTGCCGATCCCACACCTGTACTGACCAGTAATAGCGGGTAGCACGGCTGAGTTGCGGCCCGCTATATGGCACCGCCGAAGATTGCGCAGAGGGTATTTTTCCGGAATCCCAGACAACGTTTTTTTCTCTGGTCAAACGACCCGCAGGGTTAATCACCGCGTCACTGGTGGCCACGATAATGCGGTAAGCCGTTTGCTTTTCACTCCGACCACTGCCTGACAGTGCCCAGCTAAATGCCGGATGACTTAAATCCTCAACCAGCAAGGGCTTTTGTTGCAGTTCGGTCAGCAAACTGTTTTGTATGACGGATAAATCTGCCTGTGCGTGATACGTGGTAATACTGAGGCTTATAAACAGAGTAAGGGACAGAGAGGTTCTTTTTTTCATCTTCCAACCTTTATTATTGAGCGACCTCCCTGTCGCGTATGATGTATCGTTTAATATTGCTCAGAGCGTATCGCCGTTGCTGGCAATCACCTTTTTATACCAGTGAAAACTTTTCTTTTTCGACCGAACAAAGGTGCCGCTGCCGTCATCATTTTTATCAACATAGATAAAGCCGTAGCGTTTGCTGTATTGCCCGGTGGTGAAGGAGACACAGTCAATGCAGCCCCAGGGGGTGTACCCCATAACGTCAACGCCATCCTCAAGAACAGCTTTTTTCATTTGCTCAATGTGAGAACGGAGATAGGCGATACGATAGTCATCATTGACCTCGCCGCTTTCCTCTTTTACATCCACCGCACCAAAGCCGTTCTCGACAATAAACAGCGGTTTCTGATAACGCTCATACAGAATATTGAGCACATAACGCAAACCCACCGGATCGATTTGCCATCCCCAGTCTGAGGCTTTGACATGCGGATTAGGCACACTGCCTTCAAACCCTGACAGGGCAGAACCGCTGCCGGCCTGTTCGCTGCTGACGGCATTGCTCATGTAATAACTCAGGCCAATATAATCGGCGCAACCTTCACGCAGGATTTGTGCGTCACCCGGCGCCATCACAATGTCATACCCTTTACGCTGCCACTCTTTCAGGATGTACGACGGATAATAGCCGCGCATATGTACATCACCGAACAGGAAGCGCTCTCTCATGGCTTCCTGAGCATACATCACATCGTCGGGATGGCAGGAGAAGGGATACAACGGCACCATGGCGATCATGCAGCCAATCTGTAACTCCGGGTTAATCTCATGCCCGAGTTTCACCACCTGCGCACTGGCAACGAACTGGTGGTGCAGCACCTGGTACATGCATGCTTTCGGGTTCGGCTCCTGGGTGAAGATCACCCCGGAACAGCAGTAGCCAAACAACGGGGTTTTCCAGTTACGCTGATTGTTAATCTCATTGAACGTCATCCAGTATTTCACTTTATGCTGGTAACGCTTCAAGACTGCCGCACTGAATCTGACAAACAAATCCACCACTTTGCGGTTTTTCCAGCCGCCATATTCCGTGACCAGATGATTGGGCATCTCGAAATGTGAGAGCGTAATGACGGGCTGAATACCCTGTTTAAGCAGCGCATCGAACAGCGCGTCATAAAAACGCAGCCCTTCTTCGTTCGGCTCCAGTTCATCACCGAGAGGGAAAATGCGTGACCAGGCAATTGAAGTGCGGAAACACTTGAACCCCATATCAGCAAACAATGCGATGTCGCCAGGATACTGATGATAGAAATCCACCGCGTCGTGATTGGCGTACAGAAGGCCCTCCTTGATACCGTCTGTAATCACACGATCCACACCATGTGCTCCGCTGGTCAGGACATCAACAATACTCGGGCCTTTGCCCCCCTTGTCCCATCCGCCCTCGACCTGGTGTGCGGCAACCGCACCACCCCACATAAACTCTTTTGGTAATTTATTGTTCATCATTCACTTCTTTTTCAGTCATTCAGACAGCGTTGACATTAGCCATCACACGTTTTTCTGTCGGGATCTCTTCTTTAAATCCACCCAGCCAGGCGAACACCACGCCCAATACAAAGGCCACGCTCACAGACAGCAGGAAGCCGAGAAATTGCGTCATATGCCCTTCTTTAAAGAACACCGGTAAGACCGCAATACCCGGTATGCAGTAGCTCCATGACACTGCATTGAATGCCCCGGCGATGGCGCCACCGATAGCCCCGGCCAGACATCCACAAATCATCGGGCGCTTGAGACGCAGTGCCACGCCATAGATAGCCGGTTCCGTAATACCAAACAGAGCGGTGATCCCGGCAGAGAGCGCAACGCGTTTCAGTTCATCGTCTTTGGCTTTCAGATAGACACCAAAAACGGCGCCGGCCATGCCAAACACGGCTGAAGCCTGTAATCCGGTAAAGGTGTCGTAGCCCAGCGTGGCGTAGTTGCCTACCGTGACCGGGGTAATGCCCCAGTGAACCCCCAGGGTGACCAGTGGCATCCAGACAGCACCGACAACAAAACCAGCAATGGACGGGCTGAGATGGTACAGCGAGTTGTAAACACCACCGATTGCACCACCTATCATGTTGCCGACAGGTCCGAACGCCAGCAGCGTTAAGGGCACCATAATGGCGAGGCAGAACATTGGGGTGAACATATTGCGGATGACGATGGGCAGCACGCGTTCAAAGAAGCGCTGCACATAAGACATGATCCATACCATCAGGATGATAGGGATCACCGAGGAGGTATAGCTGAGATACTGCACCGGCAAACCGAGGAAGGTGAGGGGATCAGCGGTCAGCGGAATACCTGCTACCTCGACCAGTACTTTGGCAATTTCCGGGTTATCGACCGCCGCTTTCATCAATGCCTGCAACGCAGGATCGGCAGAATTCGCCAGCAGGATCTTATTGGCCGTCAGCATGTTGATGTAGTCAGGTGAAACCAGGGCACAGGCGGCAATGACTGCCGTGAAAGGATTTACATTGAATTTTTTCGCCGCGGTGAAAGCCACCATCACGGGCAGGAAAGTAAAACCAGTCCAGGAAACAAAGTTAAGAATGCGGTAAGTGCCGCTGGCAGGGTCCATCCACCCCAGTGCAGCGAACAATGAAATCAGCCCCTGTAATACGCCACATGCCGCCAGTGGATAGAGGAAGGGGGCGAAGATGCTGGAGATAATATCCATCAAGCGATTGACGACACCGACATTGGGTGCACTGACCGCCACGCTTTCGTCGATATTCAGCAGGTGCTGTACTTCGCGATAGGCATCTCCCACGTGATTGCCGATGACGACCTGCAATTGACCGCTGGATTCAACGGCGGTAATCACGCCCTTAACGCGCTTTAAGGTGTCTTTATCTACCTGAGAATAATCTTTAAGGACGAATCGTAATCTCGTGGCACAATGCGTGACACTGATCACATTATCATCACCACCAATCAGAACGACGATCTCTTTCGCCGATTCAGCATAGTTAATTGCCATCACGTGTCTTCCGTTGCCATTAGTTTAATTTAAGTCGTTCACGCTTAAATATTTAGAAATTAATGGTAAAAAAAGACACTGTTAAAGTCACGTTATAACAAAAACACAGGCTCGTCATTTGTCACAAGAAAGAAACACCCTGTGACATTTCCGGCGTCATTTTATTCGCCAACTGACGACCAATAGATTCAAGGATATAAATCACTGGAACCTGCGTCGTAATATCATATTCATTCGCGATTAACACTCTGGATACATGATAGGAAACATTAAAGTCAGCCATTAAGGCAAGAGTGGATTTGTTATTACTGGTTATGCTGACAATTTTGCATTGATGAATGAGAAACTGTTTGGCTAATTTAATAATTTCAGGGGTTTCACCCGAAACTGATAGCACGATAGCCACCGCATTTTTGTACATATCGGTGCTGACAGGATAGTAGGGATCATCAATATGGTTGCTGAACTTGCCAATGTTAGAGAAGAAGCGTGCCCCATACTTACCCAGTGTACCTGAGCTGCCTGCACCAACGAAGATCACACGCTCAGCCGCGACAATATGTTCTGCTGCACTGATAATTAATTCATCGAAGTCATTATTATTAATACTTTTAAAGAAGCTAAGTATTTCATCGGCACCATGTGGCAACAGTATTTTTTTATCCTGCTCCAGATACATTCTCAGATAGGCTTTGAATTCAGAATATCCATTGAAGTTTATCTTCTTGCAAAAACGCAATACCGTTGCCGTCGACACCTGAGAACTGTTTGCAAGCTCTCTGATTGTCATGTACACAACAGTATTCAAATTTTTAATTACAAAATTATAAACTTTATTCTCCAACGCGTTTAAAGTGGATATCGTCTTGTTGGTAAACATTCATCAATCTCTTTATCAATGGCGAAAAAAACAGCAATTAACCCTGTAACACGGTGTGACACCGTAGTTTTTTTGGCGCTTTGTTCCCAATAGAAACCGTAATCAATATTCAAATTTGTGATTCAGAGCACAATTGGAGCAGGCCCTGCTTTTATCGTTAATCCCATTTCACGGTCCTGCAGATATTTTGTATACAGGCCACACCCCGTTGAAGACGAAAGGGCCGTTCGTGGACCGGGTGAACGGTATTTACGGTGCTCATCAGGCGCATTTATGGCAGACTTGGCGTTTTTCTACAGGGAGTCTACCAGAGATGCTTAAGCAGGTAGAAATTTTCACCGACGGTTCGTGCCTTGGCAACCCTGGCCCCGGGGGATATGGCGCGATTATGCGCTATGGCAAGCATGAGAAAACGTACAGCGCAGGTTTCCACCTGACCACCAACAACCGCATGGAAATGATGGCGGCGATTGTGGCACTGGAAGCGCTGACACAGCCTTGTGCGGTGGTGCTGAGTACCGACAGTCAGTATGTTCGTCAGGTAATTACCACCTGGATACATAACTGGAAAAAACGCGGCTGGAAAACCACCGATAAGAAGCCGGTTAAGAATGTCGACCTGTGGAAGCGCCTGGATGCGGCCCTCAGCCACCATGAGATCACCTGGAAGTGGGTTAAAGGTCATGCGGGCCACGTTGAGAATGAACGTTGTGATGAGCTGGCACGCGCGGCGGCCGGGAATCCCACGTCCGACGATGTCGGCTATATTTCCGAGCTTTAAGAGAGAGGGAGGGGCTGACCTTTTTCAGCCAGCCCCTCTACCCGATAAGAACTGGCCTTAGGCGTTATCGTTTATTGCCATCATCCGACCACGTTATCTCAGCGGCCGCCCGCTGCATCAATAAATGTTCCGGTAATGTATGACGCCTCATCACTGAGCAACCAGGCAATCGCGCGCGCGATCTCTTCCGGCTGGCCACCGCGCTGCATTGGAATGCCGGGTGCCAGTCGATCGACCCGCTGCGGTTCCCCCCCGTCCGCATGCATGTCGGTGTAAATAAAGCCCGGACGCACGCCGTTCACTCTGATACCCTGCGCCGCCACTTCCAGCGATAGCCCTTTAGTCAGCGTATCCATCGCCCCTTTTGATGCGGCGTAATCAACATATTCACCCGGTGCCCCCGTTCTGGCGGCCGCCGAGGAAACATTGACAATCGCCCCACCGCTCCCGCCGTGATGGTGGCCCATGCGCTTAACCGCTTCGCGACAGCAAAGAAAACTGCCCGTGACGTTGGTGGCAAAGACCCGGTTAATGCGCTCTGCCGTGAGCTGTTCCAGCGTGGCCTGCTGAAACAGGATACCGGCATTATTGACCAGCGCCGTCAATTGCCCCGGCTGGCGGTCGATGTCAGCAAACATCGCCATCACCTGCGCTTCATCAGCGATATCCGCCTGAAGGGCAAAAGCACTGCCTCCCTGCTGCGCAATCATATCCACGACTTCAAGCGCAGCATCGGTGCGCCGGGCGTAGTTGACGGCGACCCGCCAGCCCATTTGTGCCAACAGAATGGCGGTAGCCCGGCCAATGCCGCGACTGCCGCCTGTCACTAATGCGATTTTCATGCTGTTTATCCCATAAAAAAGGGTTGACCGAAACGAAGGTCAACCCTTACAGATTATCCGCCGCTGATCACGATGCGGTTATTCGTATTCGCTTATCGGTACGCAGGAGCAGAACAGATTACGGTCACCGTAAACATCATCCAGACGTTTCACTGTTGGCCAGTATTTATTCGCGCTTCCGGCCGGGAATACCGCCAGTTCACGCGTATAAGGATGGCCCCACTCGCCGACAATTTCCATCTGGGTATGTGGTGCATTCACCAGTGGGTTATCTTCCAGCGGCCATTCACCCTCGACGACACGGTCAATTTCACTGCGGATCGCCAGCATGGCATCGATAAAGCGATCCAGTTCGGTTTTGCTCTCTGACTCAGTCGGTTCCACCATCAGCGTACCGGCCACCGGGAATGACATGGTCGGCGCATGGAAACCGTAGTCGATCAGGCGTTTAGCGATATCCAACTCGCTGATGCCGGTCTGCTCTTTCAGCGGGCGGATATCCAGAATGCATTCGTGCGCCACGCGGCCGTCACGTCCGGCGTAGAGGATCGGGTAAGCCGATTGCAGACGGTGAGCAATGTAGTTGGCATTGAGGATCGCCACGGAACTCGCCTGCTTCAGCCCTTCCGCACCCATCATGCGGATATACATCCAGCTGATAGGCAGGATGGAGGCGCTGCCAAACGGTGCAGCAGAAACCGCGCCCTGTCCGGTCAGCATGCCTTCAATCTGTACCACACTGTGGCCCGGAACAAACGGTGCCAGGTGCGCCTTGACGCCAATCGGTCCCATACCTGGCCCGCCGCCGCCGTGCGGAATGCAGAAGGTTTTGTGCAGGTTCAGATGCGACACATCTGCGCCGATATAGCCCGGCGTGGTGATCCCCACCTGGGCATTCATATTGGCACCATCGAGATAGACCTGGCCACCAAACTGATGAACGATCTGACAGACCTCACGGATCGTCTCTTCATAAACACCGTGGGTCGACGGGTAGGTCACCATAATGCAGGAGAGCGCGTCGCCCGCCTGTTCGGCTTTCAAACGCAGATCGTGAAGATCGATATTGCCCTGCTTATCACAGGCCACCACGACCACTTCCATGCCCGCCATCTGTGCAGAAGCTGGGTTGGTACCGTGTGCTGAGCTTGGGATCAGGCAGATATTACGCCCCGCTTCGTTGCGACTTTCGTGGTAACGGCGGATCGCCAGCAGACCGGCGTACTCCCCCTGCGCACCCGAATTCGGCTGCATACAGAGTGCATCGTAACCCGTCAGCTGAACCAGCCAGCGGGAAAGCTGACCGATCATTTGCAGGTAGCCGCCTGCCTGTTCGGCCGGGCAGAACGGGTGCAGTTCGGCAAATTCGGGCCAGGTGATGGGGATCATCTCCGCCGCCGCGTTCAACTTCATGGTGCAGGAGCCAAGCGGGATCATCGCCTGGTTCAGTGCCAGATCTTTACGCTCCAGGCTATGCATGTAACGCATCATCTCGGTTTCGCTGTGATGACGGTTAAATACCGGGTGGGTCAGGATCGCTTCCTGACGGATCATCGCCGCCGGGATCGCCTGCGCGTCGGTATCCAGTGCATCGATATCCAGCCCGTGCTCATTGCCCAGCAGCACAGAGAACAGTGCGGTCACATCTTCACGGGTGGTGGTTTCATCCAGCGTGATGCCCACGGCATTCAAAATGTCGCTGCGCAGATTCATGCCAAAGCTCAGCGCGCGATCCAGCACCGCCGCTTTATCGCTGACTTCGACCGTCAGGGTATCGAACCAGGTTGCATGGCGCAGTTTCAGACCGCGCTGCTGCAAGCCCTGAGCGAGGATATCGGTCAGGCGGTGGATGCGACTGGCAATCCGCTTCAGGCCAACGGGACCGTGGAAAACCGCATACAGGCTGGCAATATTGGCCAGCAGTACCTGCGAGGTACAGATGTTGGAGTTGGCTTTCTCGCGGCGGATATGCTGTTCGCGGGTCTGCATCGCCATACGCAGTGCGGTATTACCGGCGGCATCACGGGATACGCCGATAATGCGTCCTGGCATCGAGCGTTTATGCTCGTCACGCGCAGCAAAGAAGGCAGCATGTGGGCCGCCGTAACCCATTGGCACGCCAAAACGCTGGGCAGAACCGAAGACAATATCTGCGCCCTGTTTACCCGGTGCCTGTAACAGCACCAGCGTCATCATGTCGGCCGCCACGCTCACGACCACTTTGCGGCTTTTCAGCTCGGTAATCAGGTCAGCATAATCATGCACTTCCCCGCCAGTCCCCACCTGCTGTAGCAGCACACCAAAGACATCGTCCAGCTCCAGCACTTTTTCCGCTTTGTCCACCAGCACGTCAAACCCGAAGGTTTCCGCACGGGTACGCACCACATCCAGCGTCTGAGGATGAATATCATCCGCGACAAAGAAACGGTTGGCGTGTTTCAGTTTGCTGACGCGCTTCGCCATCGCCATCGCTTCGGCTGCGGCGGTGGCTTCGTCAAGCAGGGAGGCGGAAGCAATATCCAGCCCGGTGAGATCCAGCGTCAGTTGCTGGAAGTTCAGCAGCGCTTCCAGTCGCCCCTGCGACACTTCCGGTTGATAAGGGGTGTAAGCGGTGTACCAGCCCGGATTTTCCAGCATATTGCGCAGGATCACCGGTGGTGTCAGCACGGGGGTATAACCCATGCCGATATAAGATTTATAGCGTTGGTTCTGCGCTGCAATCGCTTTCAACTCGGCCAGCGCCAGATGCTCCGTCAGCGCATCACCCACCGCGGGCGGGCTGGGAAGCTGGATGTCGGCGGGCACAATCGAGGTTATCAGATCGGTCAGTGAGGCCGCGCCAATAGCATGAAGCATGGCGTCCTGCTGTTCCTGCGAAGGTCCAATATGGCGCTCGATAAATGCACCGTGATGTTCAAGCTGGCTGAGTTTCTGGGTCATGATCGGTCAATCCTGCATCGGGCATAAGAGACGGGACGGGCAACGGCCCAATCCCGAAATGGCAAGTAAGATAGCGATGGGATCGCTTATTCAATCAGTCCCTGATAGGCGGCCGCATCTAACAACGTCTCAAACTCGGTATCATCAACCGCTTTGATGCGGAACAACCAGCCATCGGTGTACGGGGAGCTGTTGACCAGTTCCGGCTCTGAATCCAGACCGCTGTTCACTTCCACGATTTCACCACTTAACGGTGCATAAATATCTGAGGCTGCCTTGACTGACTCTGCCACCGCACAGTCTTCGCCCTGGCTGTAGGTGTTGCCCACATCCGGCAGGTCAACAAACACCATGTCACCTAACAGTTCCTGCGCGTGTTCGGTAATCCCAACGGTATAAGTGCCATCGGCCTCTTTACGCACCCATTCATGGCTGTCACGGTATTTCAGTTCTGCTGGTACATTGCTCATCAACATGCTCTCCAAAAATCGTCTTATCTTTATACGCCGCAGAAGTTCTGCGGCGTGGAATCACTATTTTGTCACCGGTTTACCGGCACGAACAAAAACAGGTTTAGTGACGCGCACCGGCATTTCGCGGTTGCGGATTTGCACCACGGCATGTTCACCAATGCCCGCAGGGACACGCGCCAGGGCGATGCTACAACCCAGCGTTGGGGAAAATGAGCCGCTGGTAATAATCCCTTCACGCAGGTTGCCATCGGCATCGGTAAAATGCACTGGCAATGCGTTACGCAGCACACCTTTCTCCGTCATGATCAGACCCACCAACTGTTCCGTTCCCTTCTCGCGCTGAAATTCCAGCGCTTCGCGGCCAATAAACTGGCGGTCGGTGGGTTCCCAGCTAATGGTCCAGCCCATATTGGCGGCCAGCGGAGAAACCCCTTCGTCCATTTCCTGGCCGTAGAGATTCATTCCGGCTTCAAGACGCAGGGTATCGCGCGCGCCCAGCCCCGCAGGTTTCACCCCCGCAGCCAGCAGTTGTTGCCAGAAGCCGACCGCCTGCTCATTGGGCAGGGCAATTTCATAGCCAGACTCCCCGGTGTACCCGGTCGTGGGAATAAAAAGTTAGCCGGACTGAACGCCGAAGAACGGCTTCATGCCGCTGACTGCCGCACGCTGTTCTTCATTGAATAAGGTTTGTGCTTTTTGCTGAGCATGAGGCCCCTGTACGGCAATCAGCGAGAGGTCATCACGCTCTGTCAGCAGGACACCGAAGGCCGCTGCATGCTCGCCGATCCACGCCAGATCTTTTTCACGTGTGGCGGAGTTAACCACCAGTCGGAAAAAGTCTTCGCTCATAAAGTAAACAATCAGATCGTCTATTACGCCAGCGGATGCATTGAGCATGGCGGTGTAGAGGGCTTTGCCGGGCTGAGTCAGCCGGGCGACATCGTTGGCCAGCAGATAGCGTAGAAACTCGCGGGTGCGCGCACCGCGCAGATCGACGATGGTCATATGGGAAACGTCAAACATCCCGGCATCAGTACGTACCGCGTGATGTTCATCCATCTGAGAGCCGTAGTGAAGCGGCATCATCCAGCCATGAAAATCGACCATGCGGGCACCACTTACATGGTGTTGTTCGAATAACGGGGTCTGCTGAGTCGGGGTTTGCTGAGTCATAGTTTTCCTGTGCCATCCGGTTGCTGACGAGTGTTTTTTACCGCCTGCTGCGGCCAACGCAATCGTTACCTTCGCTACGAACTTACCACTGAAGTTGTCAATTAACCATAAGATAAACGAGGTCGAATTCGCTCTGAGCCAAAAAGGAGCAGAACCCATTTTCTGGTTTTTTCCGCTGGAAAAATGCGTTATCACACACAAAGATGGCAATTAATGGGGAACAGGACAGTTAAAAGACATAGTGATGGCATTCCTGGCCTAAAAAATGACTTGCGCAGAATAGCGATGACATTATTAAAAGTAATGCGAAGTGACAGGTGAAATTAGAATTTTTCAAACGATGTGCAAAAAGGGGGCAACCCTTGCCCTCTGATTGCGCAGCAGGAGAATGACGGAATAACAGGCGTAAAAAAGGGGAGCCTCAGCTCCCCTGCTCTTTCATTCAGCTCAACGCAGCCACTCAGGAAGGTCGTGCAGGCCCATCGCCTGTTTCAACAGACGCGGCTTCACGCCTGGCAGGTTATCTGCCAGGGCAAGACCCACATCACGCAACAGTTTCTTCGCCGGGTTGTTGCCGTCAAACAACTCGCGGAACCCCTGCATGCTGGCCAGCATCACGGCGGCACTGTGCTTGCGAGTGCGCTCATAGCGGCGCAGATAAAGGTGCTGTCCAATGTCTTTGCCCTGCTGTTGCAGGCGCTTAACCTCACCGATTAGCGCGGCGGCATCCATAAAGCCAAGGTTAACGCCCTGCCCGGCCAGCGGGTGAATGGTATGTGCCGCATCGCCTACCAGTGCCAGACGATGTGCCGCAAAATTACGCGCATAGCGCCCCATCAGCGGGAAGGTTTGACGTTCACTTGAAAGCGTACACAAGCCAAGCTTCATATCGAACGCCACCGATAGCTGCTGGTTGAACACCGCTTCCGGCATAGCCTGTAAGCGCGAAGCCTCCTGCGGCGACAGCGACCAGACAATCGAACAGAGGTGCGGATCGCGCAGTGGTAAGAAGGCCAGAATACCGTCACCGTGAAACACCTGACGGGCTACCGACTCATGGGGCTGCGCCGTGCGGATATTGGCGACCAGCGCATGGTGCTGATAATCCCAGAAGGTCAACGGAATATCGGCTTTGTTGCGCAGCCAGGAGTTGGCACCGTCTGCGGCCACCAGCAGCCGGGCGGTCATCATGCTGCCATCCTGCAACGTGACAAAGGCTTCATTATCACCAAATGCTACCTGCTGAAGCTCCGCTGGGGCCACCAGCGTGATATCGCTGAGGCTTTCTGCCCGTTGCCACAACGCCTGGTGAATGACCCGGTTTTCAATAATATGCCCGAGGTGCGCTAATCCCTGCTGCTCATCATCAAAAGCAATATGACCAAAACTGTCACGGTCCCACACTTCCATGCCGTGATAGGCACTGGCACCGGAACTGAGGATCGCATCCCAGACGCCAAGATGCTGCAACAGGCGTTCGCTGGCCGCATTAATCGCAGAAACGCGTAACGCAGGAGGGGCGGCATTATCCAGCGCCTGCGGTATTTCGCGCTCCAGTACCGCAACGCGCAATCCGCTGCCCTGTAGGCCACAGGCCACGGCCAGCCCAACCATTCCGCCACCGGCGATGATCACATCATAGGTTTGCATGACTGCTTTCTCCTCAACGCTTAACCCAGCCCAACGTGCGCTCGGCCAGCAAATTACGTAATGGCGGCAGATGATCCATCGCCATCAGCCCCAGGTTGCGCCCTGCAACCAGCGGCGTATATCGGTTTGCAAACAGTCGGACCAGCCCGTCGGTGATGCCGATCGTGGCCTGCGCGTCTGGCTGACGTCGATGCTGATAGTGGTTCAGCGTGGCATACGCCCCCACCCCTTGCCCGGCACGCCATGCGGCCGCCAGCGTTTCCGCCAGCGACATGACATCACGGATACCGAGGTTAAACCCCTGACCGGCAATCGGATGCAGCGTTTGTGCCGCATTGCCGACCAGCGCCAGTCGATGGGAAATATGCTGCGCAGCGGTTTGCAGTTGCAGCGGATAACTGTCGCGCTGCCCCACCTGGGTGATGCGCCCCAGCCGCCAGCCAAAGGCTTTTTGTAATTCTGCGAGGAAGCGCGCATCGCTCCAGCTATCGACCGCCGCTTTCTGCGCCAGCGGATGGCACCAGACCAGTGAGCTGCGCCCCCCGGACATCGGCAGCAGTGCCAGCGGCCCATGTTCGGTAAAGCGCTCAAACGCCTGCCCCTGATGCGGTAATTGGGTCGAGACGTTAGCGATGACGGCCACCTGCTGGTAATCCGCACTTTGCCACTGTAAACCGCAGGCAGCAGCCACACGTGAACGAGAACCATCGGCCGCCACCAGCAGATCGCCCGTCAACCGCTCACCGCTCTCCAGTAACACGCTGACGCTCTCCTGAGTGCGTTCCACCCCGGCGACTTTGTCCGGGCAGCGCAGGGTGATGCCGGATGCTTTTTTCAGACGGGCGAACAGTCGCTGCCCAACTTCATGCAGCTCAACCACCTGGCCCAGCGCCGACACATCGTAGTCAGCCGCCGCCAGCGAGACAAAACTGGCATGCCCGCGATCGCTGACATGCACATCGGTGATCGCGGTCGCAGCCGATGCCAGCACCGGCCAGAGGCCGATAGCGGCCAGTTGCTGACAGGTGCCTTCGGCCAGAGCAATCGCCCGTCCGTCAAAGCCGGGATGGGCACGGCTGGCAGGCTCTGTTCCCTCGACCAGCGTTACCGCCAGTTTTCCTTGCGTCAGGTGTGAGATCGCCAGTGCCAGCGTAGCGCCAGCCATCCCTCCCCCTGCGATAATTATGCTCATGAACGCTTCGCTGCCGCCATCAATGCTTCAATCTCATCGGCATCTTTCACCACCGTATCTGTCAGGTTTTCGTTACCTTCGGCGGTGATAATGATGTCATCTTCAATGCGAATCCCAATACCACGGTACTCGGCGGGTACATCGGCATCTGGCGCAATGTATAAACCCGGTTCGATAGTCAGCACCATGCCCACTTCCAGAATACGGTCCCGGTCCACACCGTAGTCACCCACATCATGCACGTCCAGCCCCAGCCAGTGGCTCAGGCCGTGCATAAAGAACTGACGGTGGGCATTTTCAGCAATCAGCATGTCGACATCGCCATGCAAAATGCCCAGTTTCACCAGGCCGCTGACCATGACGTTAACCGCCGCCGCCGTCACGTCACGAATGCTGGTGCCGGGACGATACAATTCAAGCGAGCGGTAAAGCGCCGCCAGTACGATGTCGTAGATGGCGCGCTGCGGTGCGGTAAATTTGCCCCCCACCGGGAAGGTTCGGGTGATATCGCCCGCATACCCCTGGAGTTCGCACCCGGCGTCGATCAGCACCAGCTGCCCCTCGCGCATCTGACTTTCGTTTTCGGTGTAGTGCAGAATACAGCCGTTATCGCCCGCGCCAACGATGGTGTTGTAGGACGGGAAGCGGGCACCGTGGCGGTTAAATTCGTGATGAATTTCCCCTTCCAACTGGTATTCATACATCCCGGGGCGCGACGTTTGCATTGCGCGCGTGTGGGCCAGTGCGCTGATGCGCCCGGCTTCACGCAGCACCGCCTGCTCTTCAGGTGATTTAATCAGACGCAGCTCATGCACCCATGGGCGCCAGTCGGTCAGCGTCGCGGGCGCAGAAAGGTTCTGTCGTGAGCCACGGCGCAGTGTCTCCAGTGCTTTGAAAACAACGGCGTCAGCAAAGTCATACTGGCCCTGAGCATGGTAAACCACATCCAGGCCGTTCAGCAGCAGATGCAGCTGATCGCCAATGTCATCCCACGGCAGAGCACGGTCAACGGCCAGGGTCGCAGGTGCAGCATCCTGACCCAGACGACGACCAAACCAGATTTCTGCCGTCAGATCCCGTACGCGGTTGAACAGGACGCTGTGATTATGATTGTCAGCGCTTTTAATCAGCAGCAGCGCGGCTTCCGGCTCGTTAAACCCGGTGAAGTACCAAAAATCACTGTTCTGTCGGTAGGGATACTCGCTGTCGTTACTGCGCGTTGCTTCCGGTGCGGCAAAGATCACCGCCGCGCTGGCCGGAGCCATCTTCGCTAACAGCGCCTGACGGCGGCGCAAAAACTCTTGCTGGGTCATTTGACCTCCTGAATGCTGTTCCGTTAAATCACCACTGGCGGCCGGGATGGCCCAGCCCTAGTGCAGCGTTGGCTTTTTCATCACGACATTGGTCGGTATCGCGCGGGTAAAGGTATCGTGACACAGCAGTGCGGCGACGCGCACATACTCGATCACCTCTTCCAGCGACTGTTCAAGCTCTTCCTGATCTTCATCTTCATCATAACCGAGCTGTGCGATAGTACGCAGATCGTCGATGGCTTCACCTGTTTCCCCTTTGACCTGACCAATTTTTGGCTGCGCCACTCCCAGACCCAGCAGGAAATGGTTCACCCAGCCGGCCAGTGCATCAGCACGGTCGAATACAGTGATGTCGTCATCTTCAGGCAGATAAAGCTGGAACAGGAAGCCTTCATCTTCCAGTGAGTTGCCGATCGCTTCGTGCATCTCCTGCAAAGGCTGCGCCAGGGTTTGTGAGAACGCCATGCCTTCGTTTGTCAGGTCGTGCACCAGCGTTTGCCAGTTGCTGTCATGGCTGCCGCCACAGATCAATCCACTGATCAGGCCATGCATTTCTGCAGGGGTCATTCCTACGCCCTGCTGCGTCAGTACTGAGGCCAGCGTGTTGTAGCCCGGCATTATGTTGGTTAGTGACATGAGTTTTGATCGTCGTTGGCTGGATAAGTTCGTGATATGCTACCACCAGGTGCCTCAACGATTCCAGAAAGGGGTTGTTTCTTATATTAGGGGTAGTTATAGTGGCGCCCCTCCCAAGCCCTTGAGCGGTAAGGGTGATTGCGGGCGCAGTAATCAGTCAGGATGGTGGCATGTCTGCACAACCGGTAGATATTCAAATTTTTGGCCGTTCATTAAGAGTAAATTGTCCGCCCGAACAGCAAGATGCGCTGAATCTGGCTGCCGAAGACCTCAATCAACGGTTGCAAGACTTAAAAGTTCGCACTAGAGTCACAAATACAGAGCAACTGGTATTCATTGCAGCACTGAACATTTGCCATGAACTCGCGCAGGAAAAAGTCAAAACCCGTGACTATGCGTCGAACATGGAACAACGAATTCGGATGCTACAACAGACCATTGAACAAGCATTGCTTGAGCAAGGTCGCATAACTGAACGTACCGGTGCGAAGTTCGAATAACACTTTAGCGTTACCTGTGATAGAGTGACGGTGAAGTAAAAAATTCTCTGAGATGTTTGCAAGCGGGCCCGTCCCCTGAGCCGATAATTAATACCAAACAGAGTGTGACGCTCTGTAACCTGTGCGCAAGCTCGGTCCGTCCGAGAAGCCTGATGGTTACGACGGCATACTCACCTTGAACCATGGGTTCAAGGGTTACAGCCTGCGGCGGCATCTCGGAGAACCTCCCTTTTTTGTTCTCCCCTCCCGATCGATTTCATTTTTCTCTAAGCTATCCGGCACGCTTCTGTACGATTTCATGGAGTCAGCCACGTAATGAACCCCACATTGATGCTTCGTCAGGATATCCGTAAGCACGTACGCAATTTGCGTCGTGAAATCAGCGATGAACAGCAGCAACTTGCCGCAGTGCAGGCGGCAGACCATGCCCTGAATTTTGCCCCGATACAGCAGGCGCAGCATATCGCACTGTTTCTTTCCGTCGATGGCGAGATCAATACCCGACCATTAATCGCCAAACTGTGGCAGCGAAAGCAGCAGGTTTACCTGCCCGTGCTTCATCCTTTCTCGACGGGTCAGTTACTGTTTCTGCGTTACGATGAGAAGACTGAACTGAAGATAAACCGCCTGCGTATTCCTGAACCGCCGCTGGATATCCGCAATCTGTTGCCGTTAAGCGAGCTGGATGTGCTGATCGTGCCACTGGTGGCGTTTGATGCCGGAGGACAACGTCTGGGGATGGGAGGCGGATTTTACGACAGGACGCTACAGAACTGGCAGCAGCACGGCTTTATGCCGATAGGGCTGGCGCATGATTGTCAGCAGGTAGACACCTTGCCGGTAGAGCAATGGGATATTCCCTTACCTGCGTTGATTACGCCTTCAAAAATCTGGCAATGGTAATACCCTTTATCTTTCACACCACAGGTGTGTTGCCTGCCCTCACAAACCCCGGTCACTTACTTCAGTAAGCTCCCGGGGATTTGTTCAGTTGTCGCCTTCCTGCGGCGAGAAATCTTGCGGGTATTCATTATCCATCTGGCTGAATCAATGCCTCAAGGTTGAGGCATGAACAACACGACAATCAGTACAGCAGACGTGCGCGAACGGTACCAGGAATTGCCTTCATCAGCTGCAGTGCTCTATCAGCCACATCTTGCGGTGCATCAACGTCGATGACCACGTAACCCATCTGCGGTGTCGTTTGCAGATACTGAGCGGAGATGTTGATACCCTGGTCAGCAAAGATCAGGTTGATCGCCGTCAGTACACCTGGACGGTTCTCATGGATGTGCATCAGACGGCTGGCATTCGCACCGTGCATTGGCAGCGAGGCTTCCGGGAAGTTAACCGCCGACAGTGTAGAGCCATTGTCAGAGTACTTGGCCAGTTTACCCGCGACTTCAATACCGATGTTCTCCTGAGCTTCCTGGGTCGACCCACCGATATGGGGTGTCAGGATCACGTTGTCGAACTCACACAGCGGTGAATTGAACGGATCGCTGTTGGTCGCAGGTTCTTCAGGGAAAACGTCAATCGCCGCGCCCGCCAGGTGCTTAGTGGCCAGCACGTGGCACAGAGCAGGAATATCCACCACGGTTCCGCGCGAGGCGTTGATCAGCAGTGCGCCGGGCTTCATCAGCGCCAACTCTTCCGGGCCCATCATATTCTGGGTGGACTGCGTTTCAGGCACGTGCAGGCTCACAACATCGCTCATATTCAGCAGGTCAGAGAGATGCTGTACCTGCGTGGCATTACCCAGCGGCAGTTTGCTCTCAATATCGTAGAAGAACACATGCATACCCAGGCTCTCGGCGAGCACACCCAGCTGCATACCGATATGACCGTAACCAATGATGCCCAGCTTTTTGCCGCGTGCTTCATAGGAACCCACAGCCAGTTTATGCCACTCGCCACGGTGTGCTTTCGCATTGGCCGCCGGAACACCGCGCAGCATCAGCAACAGCTCACCGATCACCAGTTCAGCTACGGATCGGGTATTGGAGAAAGGTGCGTTAAACACCGGAATACCACGCTTCGCTGCCGCATTCAGATCAACCTGGTTTGTCCCGATGCAGAAACAGCCAACGGCAACCAGTTTTTCTGCCGCAGCAAAGATCTCTTCGGTAAGGTTGGTGCGCGAACGCAGCCCGATGAAGTGCGCATCACGGATGGATTCTTTCAGTGTTTCGCTATCCAATGCGCCCTTGTGAAATTCAATGTTGGTGTAGCCAGCAGAGCGCAGATTATCAACTGCACTCTGGTGAACGCCTTCCACCAGCAGGAATTTAATTTTGTCTTTCTCCAGTGATACTTTTGCCATTTCCCGACCCTATTTAGCAGACTTCAGATGTGGCTTAATCCCTGTCATTGTTCTCGTTGACCAACATAATCGCTGTCGGCTGCAATGGGAAAAACGCGGGGATATAAGATAGCCTTCTGTCAAAATAACAAAATCTACGCTGGCGGCAATACAAACGATTGCCTGGCCTCCAGCATGGCGCCCCCGACTCACAGAACATTGCGGCAGAAAATCATGGTGCAACGTGAACCTTCAGGAGGATCGCGCCTCAGGCAGCAACTATGTGACATAAGTCACTAAATTTCGCCTGCAAAAGAAAAGATGTTTTTCGCATAAAAATAACCGGCACCCGCGGGTGCCAGAGAGATCATTTCTGAATAGTTTGCACGCCGTTGGCTGTACCGATCAGCGCCACATCGGCACCACGGGCACCAAACAGACCCACAGTGACTACGCCTGGCAGCGCGTTAATTGCTGCTTCCAGCCGAATGGGGTCAATGATTTTGAGATTATGAACATCAAGAATAATGTTTCCATTGTCGGTCACCACGTTCTGGCGGTACTCCGGCTGACCACCGAGCTTCACCAGTTCGCGAGCAACGTACGAGCGCGCCATCGGGATAACTTCTACCGGCAGAGGGAAACGCCCCAGCACATCGACCTGCTTGGATGCATCCGCAATACAGATAAAGCGGTCGGCAACGGCTGCAATAATTTTCTCGCGCGTCAGCGCTGCGCCGCCGCCCTTGATCATCTGCATCTGCCCGTTAATCTCATCGGCACCGTCAACATAGACCGCCAGCTGATCGATCTCGTTAAGATCGAAGACATGGATGCCGTAGCCTTTCAGTTTGGCCGTGGAAGCTTCTGAGCTGGAGACCGCTCCTTCAATCTGATGTTTAATCGACGCCAGTGCATCAATGAAATGGGCAGCAGTCGACCCGGTGCCAACGCCAACGATAGTGCCCGGAGTGACGTAATCCAGAGCTGCCCAGCCGACAGCTTTTTTCAGTTCGTCTTGTGTCATGGTATGTTTAAAACCTGTGAGCCACTGTGTGCGCGTAGTATAAAGCAAGGCTGGGCAAAATCACCGCCTTCCACGGCGTTTGATTCACAGGATTGGAACACACCCCACAAAGTGGTTGATTCGTAAAGTGGCGTAAGCTATACCCCCAATCTATGGCATAGTGCACAACCACACCTGAAAGAGAGTAGAACGATTAATGAAACGCCCGGATTATCGAACGCTTCAGGCGCTGGATGCAGTGATTCGCGAGCGCGGCTTTGAACGTGCCGCGCAAAAGCTCTGTATTACCCAGTCTGCGGTCTCACAGCGCATTAAGCAGCTTGAGAATATGTTTGGCCAGCCTTTGCTGGTGCGAACCGTACCGCCGCGCCCAACGGAACAGGGCCAGAAACTGCTGGCGTTATTGCACCAGGTAGAACTGCTGGAAGAAGAGTGGTTGGGTGACGATAATAGCGGCACCACGCCGTTACTGCTGTCGCTGGCGGTGAACGCCGACAGTCTCGCGACCTGGCTGCTGCCCGCGCTGAAAACCGTGCTGACTGATTCGCCAGTACGCTTGAATCTTCAGGTGGAAGATGAAACCCGCACCCAGGAACGCTTGCGTCGTGGTGAAGTGGTCGGTGCCGTCAGTATCCAGCCACAGCCGTTGCCGAGCTGTCTGGTCGATCAGCTCGGTGCGCTCGACTATCTGTTTGTCGGTTCAAAAGAGTTTGCTGCCCGCTACTTCCCAAATGGCGTGACGCGCTCTGCGCTGCTGAAAGCACCCGCCGTGGCGTTTGACCATCTGGATGATATGCATCAGGCGTTTTTACAGCAAAACTTTGATCTGTCACCGGGCAGCGTGCCCTGCCATATCGTCAACTCGTCAGAAGCTTTTGTGCAGCTGGCCCGTCAGGGAACCACCTGCTGTATGATCCCGCATTTGCAGATTGAGCGCGAACTGGCGGAAGGGGAATTGATTGATTTAACGCCGGGTCTGTTACAGCGCCGGATGCTTTACTGGCACCGCTTTGCCCCAGAAAGCCGCCTGATGCGCAAGGTGACCGATGCCCTGCTGGCGCATGGTCATCGTGTGCTGCGCCAGGATACAGAATAACCCGGCCAGGGGGCGGCCAGAAAAAAGGCCAGCCCCTACGACATTCTGCGTAGAGGCTGGCCTTCTGTTGCGGTCAGACTGCGTGGATTAAGGGTTACGCTGCAATTCAAATACCACGTCAACCTGGTCGTCGAAATGGATACTCTGCTGCTCATAGGTCTGGGCGGCAGAGGTCATTGGCGCAGCATCAGCGGCTTTGTACATCCGTGCCATCGGCATTGGCTGATAGTTAGCCACGTGATAACGAATGCTGTAAACCGGGCCCAGCTTCGTACCGAAGCCCTGTGCCAGATCGCCCGCCTGCTTTGTTGCATCATCAATAGCAGCTTTGCGCGCTTTCGCTTTGTACTCTTCAGGGTTTGCCACACCCAGTTCAACCGAACGAATTTCGTTCAGGCCTGACTTCAGTGCGCCATCGAGCAGTTCATTCAACTTATCCAGCTGACGCAGCGTGACCTGAACCTGACGCACAGCACGGTAGCCTTTCAGCACCGATTTACCGTCTTTCAGGTAGTCATATTCCGGTTGAGTACGCAGGTTGGCAGCGTTGATATCTTTCTTCTCTATGCTGTTTTTATTCATAAAATAAAAATATTGCTGACCACGACTGTCTGCCTGTTTTTTCGCTTCACCGGCATCTTTAGCAGAAACACTCACCTCGATAGCCAGTGTTGCGATATCCGGCGTGGCATCAACGCTCGACTGCCCGGAGGTCACCACGTGCGGGCCATTGGGTAATTCATCAGCCTGCACTGCTAAGGGTAAAGTACCCAATCCAATCATTGCGGCCAGGGCCAGTTTCGTTAGCTTCACTGCTTCCTCCATGGGGTCTGTCATTATCTTATCGATAGC
Organism: Erwinia sp. MYb416; assembly: GCF_037479575.1. Taxonomy (NCBI): domain Bacteria; kingdom Pseudomonadati; phylum Pseudomonadota; class Gammaproteobacteria; order Enterobacterales; family Erwiniaceae; genus Erwinia; species Erwinia sp. MYb416. The sequence goes on along the minus strand of NZ_JBBGYT010000438.1, from coordinate 210,335 downwards.
GCCATCGGTCAGTCGATAGCGAATTATTCCGTCAAAATGCGGCGGTACAACATATTTTAGGGCACATTAGCGCATCACACTATGACATCGATTCTGATAGTGAGTTCCCGCTACGCTATCCCGAGCGCCTGTAGCGCCAGTTTCAGCGCAATTGCCCACATCACCAACCCCACAAGCAGATTGATAATGCGCTGGGCACGCGTGGTGTTCAGCAGCGGTGCCAGCCAGGCGGCTAGCAGCGCGAGGCCGAAGAACCACAGTACTGAGGCGCTGGCGGAGCCTAAAGCAAACCAGCGGCGCGCTTCATCCGGTAGCTGCCCGCCCAGACTGCCCAACACCACAAAGGTATCCAGGTAGACGTGCGGATTGAGCCAGGTCACCGCCATCATGGTCGCGACAATGCGCCAGCGTCCCTGCTTTAAAACAGCGGCAGACGCCAGGTTGATATCGCCACTGAACGCTGTTCTCAGCGAGCCCCAGCCATACCACAGCAGGAAAGCCACTCCGCCCCACGTTACCAGATTGAGTAGCAGCTCGGATTGGTTAAGCAATGCGCTACCACCAAATATTCCGCCACAGATCAGCACAATATCACTCAGCGTACAGAGTGCAGCGGTCATCAGATGATACTGGCGGCGCACGCCCTGATTCATCACAAAGGCATTCTGCGGGCCAAGCGGAAGAATAAGCGCTGCGCCCATAGCAACCCCCTGAAAATAAACGGATAACATCACAATCGCCTCACCAGTCAAGATTTTCGGCAAGTGTATAGCGGCAATATCATTAGGGGAAATTGAAAGATTTAATGGTTAATAAGAAAGGCTAATACTGAGAGGGGCAAAGTAAGATAAGGGCCGACCGGAAAATGGCCGGCCCTGACAGGATTATTCCGCTTTCGCCACTTCTGCTTCTGGCGCTTTGACCTGGTGCAGATGAACATCCATCTGCGGGTAAGGAATACCGATGTTGTTGGCATCCAGCGTACGTTTGAAGTTTCTCATCAGGTCCCAGTAGACATCCTGTAAGTCACCCGCTTTGCTCCAGCAGCGAATCACCACATTAACCGAAGAGGCGGCCAGCTCGTTCAGGCCAATCTGCACACCGCGCTCCTGCAGAACGCGAGGCTCGGCATCCACCACGCCGCGCAGCAGTGTCAGCACTTCATCGATATCAGCATCGTAGGCGACGCCAATAATAAATTCATTGCGGCGTTCTGGCTCGCGGGAGAAGTTAATGATATTCCCCGCAATGATTTTGCCATTTGGCACCACAACAATTTTACCGTCAGCACTGCGTAATGTGGTCGAGAAGATCTGTACATTAAGCACTGTTCCCATCACACCGCCCAGATCAACAAACTCTCCCGCGCGGAACGGACGGAAGGTGACCAGCAGTACACCCGCGGCCAGGTTCGAGAGCGAACCTTGCAGAGCCAGTGCAAACGCAAAGCCTGCGGCTGCCAGTGCAGCAATCACCGAGGCTGTCTGCACGCCTACACGCCCCATCGCAGCAATCAGCGTAAAGGCAATGATGCCGTAGCGCACCAACCCGGACAGGAAGTCAGCGACAGTAGGGTCAATTTTTCGTGCTACCAGCAGCTTATTCACCGTCCCGGAAATAAATCGGGCAGCAATCATACCGATAATGATAATCGCAATGGCCGCAACGATATTGACCGCATAGCTCAACAACAGCGCCTGGTTACGCACCAGCCAGCCACCCGCATTATTGATGCCGTTTACCACATTTAAATCATCCATTCCCCTGTCCTTTTTCAGGCCCAAAATGGGCATTCGAATATCTGCCGTTCAACCAGCAGCCGATGGGGTTAAGGGTAAACAAGAAAAGGGGGTTGTGCCAAATAAGCGGCGAAATTACCTGACAATTCAGAACTGAATGCATAAAAAAAGGCCCCTCAGGGCCTTTTTTAAACAGAGCGGGAACTTACAGTACGTCGACTGCGTTCAGCTCTTTGAATGCCTGCTCCAGGCGCACGATCATGGAAGCCTGTGAAGAGCGCAGCCATACACGTGGGTCGTAGTATTTCTTGTTCGGCTTATCAGCGCCTTCCGGGTTACCCAGCTGCGCCTGCAGATAGCCTTCGTTCTTTTTGTAGTACTGCAGGATGCCGTCCCATGTTGCCCACTGGGTATCGGTATCAATGTTCATTTTGATCACGCCGTAACCGATAGATTCTTCGATCTCAGCTGCTGATGAACCGGAACCACCGTGGAACACGAAGTCCAGTGAGTTCACTGGCAGGCCGTGTTTTTCGCTGACGTATTTCTGAGAATCACGCAGGATGGTCGGGGTCAGTTTCACGTTGCCTGGCTTGTACACGCCGTGCACGTTACCGAATGAAGCAGCGATAGTGAAACGCGGGCTGATAGCGTTCAGCTTGGTGTAAGCGTAATCCACGTCTTCTGGCTGAGTGTACAGAGCAGAAGCGTCCATGTGACTGTTGTCCACGCCGTCTTCTTCGCCACCGGTGCAGCCCAGTTCAATTTCCAGGGTCATGTCGATTTTCGCCATGCGCGCCAGGTATTTGCTGGAAATCTCGATGTTCTCTTCCAGAGACTCTTCAGACAGGTCGATCATGTGAGAAGAGAACAGTGGCTTACCGGTTTTAGCGAAGTGCTCTTCACCCGCATCCAGCAGACCGTCGATCCACGGCAGCAGTTTCTTAGCGCAGTGGTCAGTGTGCAGAATAACAGGCACGCCATAGTGTTCAGCCATCAGGTGAACGTGATGTGCGCCAGAGATGGCACCAAAAATAGCCGCAGCCTGTGGCTTGTCAGATTTCAGGCCTTTACCCGCGATGAAACCTGCACCACCGTTGGAGAACTGAATGATAACCGGGGCTTTAACTTTCGCTGCGGTTTCCAGAACGGCGTTGATGGAGTCAGTGCCCACGCAGTTAACTGCTGGCAGAGCGAATTTGTTCTCTTTCGCTACCTGGAAGATCTTCTGCACGTCGTCACCGGTGACAACGCCTGGTTTTACGAAATCAAAAATTTTAGACATGTTAGCTTGTCCTGTTTCTTCGGTCGTATTAAAGGATTCAGTTCTCATGCGGGGTACTTATACCCCGCTCTGAGGTTTAATTACTTCTGCTTTGCACGCTCTTCAAGCATGGCAACCGCAGGTAAGGTTTTGCCTTCCACGAACTCAAGGAATGCACCGCCACCGGTAGAGATATAAGAGATTTTATCTTCGATACCAAACAGGTCGATAGCGGCCAGCGTATCACCGCCGCCGGCAATGGAGAATGCGTCACTGTCTGCAATCGCGTTCGCGATAATTTCGGTGCCTTTGCGGAAGTTCGGGAATTCGAACACGCCTACCGGGCCGTTCCACAGAATAGTTTTGGCTTCTTTCAACAACTTAGCCATTGCCAGTGCGGTTTCGTCACCAAAGTCCATGATCTCTTCGTTGTCCTGAACTTCAGACACTTTCTTCACGGTAGAAGGTGCAGTTTCAGAGAATTCCGTGCCTACGCGAGAGTCAGTTGGCACCGGAATTTTGTATTCGTCGCGCAGTTTCTTAGCGGCAGCCACGAAATCAGGTTCGTACAGAGATTTACCCACGTTGTTGTCGATAGCCACGAAGGTGTTCGCGATACCCCCACCCACAATCACGGTGTCTGCAATGTTCACCAGCGAGTTAAGCACATCGAATTTGGTAGACACTTTAGAACCACCAACCACGGCAACCATTGGGCGTGCCGGGGTTTTCAGGGCTTTGCCCAGCGCTTCCAGTTCACCTGACAGCAGCGGACCCGCACAGGCGATTGGTGCAAATTTGCCCACGCCATGGGTAGACGCCTGAGCACGGTGAGCAGTACCGAAAGCATCCATCACGAAGATGTCGCACAGGGCAGCATATTTTTTAGAGAGGGTTTCGTCGTCTTTTTTATCGCCTTTGTTAAAGCGCACGTTTTCCAGAACAACCAGTTTACCCGCGGTCAGTTCAACACCGTCCAGGTAATCTTTTGCCAGGGAAACGTTATCTGCACCCAACTTGTCTTTCAGGTAGTTCACTACCGGCAGCAGAGAAAACTCTTCGTTGTATTCACCTTCGGTCGGGCGACCCAAGTGCGAGGTGACCATCACTTTTGCGCCTTGCTTCAGTGCCGCCTCAATGGTCGGCAGAGAAGCGCGAATACGTGCATCAGACGTCACTTTCCCTTCTTTTACTGGCACGTTCAGATCCGCACGGATCAGAACACGTTTACCAGCCAGATCCAGATCGGTCATCTTAATTACAGACATGGTGAACCCTCTCGTTGATTCTCAAAGTTTTACAGACGCTGTACGCGCCTTACCTGAAACCGCTGGTGGCCATCGCTAACGTCGTATCGATCATACGATTAGCGAAGCCCCATTCGTTATCGCACCAGACTAACGTCTTGATAAGGTGCTGACCACTGACCCGCGTTTGGGTGCCGTCGACAATAGCACTGTGCGGATCATGGTTAAAATCAATGGAGACTAACGGCAATTCCGTGTAGTCAACTATACCACTAAATGCCCCTTCTGACGCACTTTGCAGCAGGGCGTTAACCTCGCAGGCGCTGACGGGATCCCGCACACTGACGCTGAGGTCAATGGCCGTCACGTTGATGGTGGGAACACGCACAGCAATCGCTTCAAAACGATCGTTAAATTTTGGGAAGAAACGCGTAATCCCGGCAGCCAGGCGAGTGTCGACAGGAATAATCGACTGACTGGCCGCACGTGTACGGCGTAAATCCGGGTGATAAGCATCAATCACCTGCTGGTCATGCATGGCAGAATGGATGGTTGTCACCGTACCCGACTCAATACCCCACGCATCATCCAACAGCTTGATAATAGGGATGATGCAATTCGTGGTGCAGGAGGCGTTCGACACCAGCAAATGCTCAGGCAGCAGATCTTTTTCATTCACGCCAAAGACCACTGTGGCATCAAGATCGTTACCACCAGGGTGTGAGAACAGGACCTTTTTGGCCCCCGCCTGCAAATGGGCTTCGCCATCTGCACGACTGCCATAAACCCCGGTACAGTCCAGCACGATATCCACATTCAGATCGCGCCACGGCAGCGCCGCAATATCAGTATGGTGCAGCAAACGGATCGTGTCATCGCCAACGGAGAGCAGTTCGCGCTCCTGACGCACATCCCAGGCGAAGCGCCCATGGCTGGTGTCATACTTTAACAGATGCGCCATTCCGGCGGCCTCTGCCAGCTCATTGATGGCAACCACCGTAATCTCAGCACGGCGGCCGGTTTCATACAGTGCACGCAACACGTTGCGCCCTATACGACCAAATCCGTTAATGGCAATGCGAACCGTCATATCACTCCTGCTTCAGAATTCACGATGAAATCGGAGGATTAGCCTGAGCCAGCCACCGCGATTTGTACAGGATATTCTTGCATCATAACAAGGCTCAGTCTGAATGGTGATCCTTGTGCGACATAGTACTGAAACGCTTCAGCTAGAATAATAGAAGTAAGGAATAATAGGAATGATTCGGATCAATTGTGGAGCGTAACTTTCGATCTACGTCACAAATTTGGAATTTTTTCTGGCGGGATAAAGAAGGGTCGGGCATGCCCGACCCTCAAGGTAAACTGCGTAGGGGTCGGGCACGCCCGACCCTCATAGCGGTGAGGCATACCTCATCCGTTACGCTATTACAGCAGGCCTTTTGCTTTAGCGACAACGTTATCCACGGTGAAGCCAAACAGTTCGAACAGCTTCTCAGCGGGCGCTGACTCACCGAAGCTGGTCATACCGACGATAGCGCCGTTCAGACCAACGTATTTGAACCAGTAATCTGCGATACCAGCTTCAATCGCCACGCGGGCGCTGACTGCTTTCGGCAGCACGGCTTCACGGTAGGCAGCATCCTGCTTGTCGAAAGCATCGGTAGACGGCATAGACACAACGCGCACCTTGCGGCCTTCAGCCGTCAGCTTGTCATACGCGCCTACTGCCAGCTCAACTTCTGAACCGGTTGCAATCAGGATAACTTCAGGTGTACCTGCGCAGTCCTTCAGCACGTAAGCACCGCGTGCTACGTTTGCCAGCTGTTCCGCAGTACGGTCCTGCTGTGCCAGATTCTGACGTGACAGGATCAGGGCCGTCGGGCCATCGTTACGCTCAATCGCATATTTCCATGCGATCGCTGATTCAACCTGGTCACACGGACGCCACAGGCTCATGTTCGGTGTAACACGCAGGCTGGCGATCTGCTCAACCGGCTGGTGAGTCGGGCCATCTTCGCCCAGACCGATAGAGTCATGGGTGTAGACCATCACCTGGCGAATCTTCATCAGTGCCGCCATACGCGCCGCATTACGGGCATATTCAACGAACATCAGGAAGGTTGCCGTGTACGGCAGGAAACCACCGTGCAGGGTGATACCATTGGCAATCGCGGTCATACCGAATTCGCGCACACCGTAATGGATGTAGTTACCCGCTGCATCTTCGTTGATTGGCTTAGAACCAGACCACATTGTCAGGTTGCTTGGTGCCAGGTCAGCGGAGCCGCCCAGGTATTCCGGCAGCAGTTTACCAAAGGCTTCGATGGCATTCTGTGACGCTTTACGGCTGGCGATTTTAGACGGGTTAGCCTGCAGCTCTTCAACGAATTTCTGCGACTCGGTTGCCCAGTTCGCTGGCAGCTCGTTGTTCACACGGCGTTTGAACTCTTCCGCCAGTTCAGGGAAGGCTTTTGCATAGGCAGCAAACTTCTCATTCCATGCCGCTTCTTTTGCCTGACCAGCTTCTTTGGCATCCCACTGCGCATAGATGTCTGAAGGAATTTCAAACGGCGCATGGTTCCAGCCCAACTGCTTACGGGTCAGTGCAATTTCATCATCACCCAGCGGTGCGCCGTGGGAATCATGCGTACCGGCTTTGTTCGGTGAACCGAAACCGATGACCGTTTTGCACATCAGCAGTGAAGGCTTATCGCTAACCGCTTTCGCTTCTTCAACCGCTTTCTTGATGGCGTCAGCGTCGTGGCCATCGACACCACGCACAACGTGCCAGCCGTAAGACTCGAAGCGTTTCGCCGTATCATCGGTGAACCAGCCTTCGATGTGGCCGTCAATGGAGATACCGTTGTCGTCATAGAACGCCACCAGTTTGCCCAACTTCAGCGTTCCCGCCAGTGAGCACACTTCGTGGGAGATACCTTCCATCATGCAGCCGTCGCCCAGGAACACGTAGGTGTTATGGTCGACCACATCATGGCCTGGACGGTTGAACTGCGCTGACAGTGTACGTTCAGCAATCGCCATACCTACTGCGTTCGCAATACCCTGGCCCAATGGACCGGTGGTGGTTTCCACACCAGCGGTATAGCCGTATTCAGGGTGGCCTGGGGTTTTGGAGTGCAGCTGACGGAAGTTAGCCAGTTCACCGATTGGCAGGTCATAACCGCTGAGGTGCAACAGGCTGTAGATCAGCATAGAGCCGTGACCATTAGACAGCACGAAGCGGTCGCGGTCTGCCCACAGAGGGTTTGTAGGGTTGTGATTCAGGAAGTCACGCCACAGGACTTCGGCGATATCGGCCATACCCATTGGGGCACCCGGGTGGCCGGATTTGGCTTTTTGCACCGCATCCATACTTAATGCGCGAATGGCGTTGGCAAGCTCTTTACGAGAAGACATTTTCTACTCCAGGTCGGATTTAACGCTTCGCCGTCCTTAACCTATTGTAATGAATGAGTTATCAGGCAAAGCCGAAGGAAAGTCGACCATCAATGTACATGAAATACGGGTAACATGTACATGCCGCAGGATGTAAAAATAATCACAGAAGTTGCAGTTTGAGAGCACGGCGACTAGGCAATCGCCTTTACACGCGCTATAACACCTCTTCCGTCGGCTTTTTTTTCCCGACGTTTTTTTTCAACTTAATGATTTTCCTACCTTGTTACCTAAATGGATGAACTGGAATGAAGAAACGTATTTCTTTCGCTGCACTGGCACTGGCCACGACCCTCTCTGGCTGTCAGAATTTTGATGCTAACACGCTGATGCAGTCCGGTGCACAAGCCTACCAGGCTGCCACACTGAGCGATGCACAGGTCAAAGAGTTAAGCGATAAATCCTGTCAGCAGATGGACAGCGAAGCGCAGATCGCCCCTGCCAGCAGCACTTATGCTAAACGCCTGAGCAAAATCTCAGCGGCACTGGGCGACAATATCAACGGTACCCCGGCAAACTATAAAGTTTATCTGACCAAAGACGTCAACGCCTGGGCGATGGCCAATGGCTGTATCCGCGTTTACAGCGGCCTGATGGACCTGATGACCGATAACGAAGTCGAAGGCGTGCTGGGCCATGAAATGGGCCACGTAGCGCTGGGTCACTCACGTAAAGCGATGCAGTTGGCCTATGCCACGACTGCTGCACGTACTGCCGCAGCTTCTGCGGGGGGCGTTGCCGCATCGCTGTCACAGTCTCAGCTAGGTGCACTGGGCGAGAAACTGGTGAATGCACAGTTCTCCCAGAGCCAGGAGTCCCAGGCGGATGACTACTCATTCGATCTGCTGAAAAAGCGCAACATCAACCCACAGGGCCTGGTGACCAGCTTTGAGAAGTTAGCGAAGATGGAAGGGACTCACGAAAGCAGCATGTTTGATTCGCACCCGGCTTCCCAGGCGCGCGCAGACCACATCAAACAGCGTATTGCGGCTGGTAAATAATCAACACGGGGCGACCGAAAAAAGATCGCCCTGGCAAACCCAGGGGCTGACCGTCTGTTTCGGTCAGCCCTTCTCACAGGAAACTACCCTTTATTCGCTGCCTGTACGTGCAGCATATCCAGCGCCAGACTGGCAGCCGCCAGCGCCGTGATATCGGACTGATCGTAACCCGGTGCCACTTCCACCAGATCCATACCAACGATATTCATTCCCTGTAAACCGCGTACCAGCTTGCTGGCCTTATCGCTGGTCAGGCCGCCAATCACCGGCGTTCCGGTGCCTGGAGCATGAGCCGGGTCCAGGCAGTCGATATCGAACGTCAGATAGATGGGCAGATCGCCGACAATCGCTTTCACCTGCGCGAGGATATCATCCACACTGCGATCGTTGACCTGAGCAGCATCCAGTACATTAAAGCCCAGAGACTTATCAAACTCGGTACGAATGCCGATCTGTACGGAATGCTCAGGTGAGATCAGCCCTTCTTTCGGCGCCGTATAGAACATGGTGCCGTGGTCAAACGTCGGGCCGTTAGAATAGGTGTCGGTGTGCGCATCAAAATGGACCAGCGCCATCTTACCGAATGTTTTGGCATGCGCGCGCAGCAGTGGCAGCGTGATGTAATGGTCGCCGCCGAACGTCAGCATACGTTTGCCGTTAGCCAGCAACTTTTCCGCATGTGCCTGCAATTTGTCGCTCAGATCCTGAGAATCCCCGAAGGCGTAAACCAGATCACCGCAGTCAATCACATTCAGGCGCTGACGCAGGTCTAACTCCCACGGCCAGCGGCAACCTTCCCAGGCCAGATTGGTGGAAATCTGACGAATAGCGCCTGGACCAAGACGGCTTCCCGGACGACCGGAGGTGGCTGCATCAAACGGAATACCGGTAATCACCCACTCGGCATCACTGTCGTAAGGCTGAAAATTGACCGGAAAACGCATAAAACCGAAGGCGTTAGAAACCAGCGAGTTATCGTACTGGTTACCCAGGGTGTTATTCATAGCAACTCCTTTCTGACTGACAAACAAAAGATGAAAAAAATCCCCACCGCGTCGTTAGCCCGACCCGGAAGGGATTCGTTAATTCAGTATGACCGTTTGGGGGCCAGACTTACTCGTCTTCTAAATACGTGTAGCCATACAGGCCTGCTTCAAACTCTTCCAGGAACTGCGCGCGCAGCTCTTCATCCAGGTCACTTTGCTTGATCTGGTTACGGAAGTGCGTCAGCAACTCTGCCGGGTTCAACTGCACATATTCCAGCATATCGGCCACGGTATCGCCTTCGTCAGAAAGCTGTACTTCCACCGAACCGTCGGCGAAAGCAAAGACGTCGACCGCTTCGGTATCCCCGAACAGGTTATGCATGTTGCCGAGAATTTCCTGATAAGCACCGACCATAAAGAAGCCCAGCATCGGCGGATTATCAATATCGTATTCCGGCATTGGCATGGTGGTGGCAATGCCGTCACCGTCAATGTAGTGATCGATAGTCCCGTCCGAGTCACAGGTAATGTCCAGCAGCACGGCGCGGCGTTCAGGCACCTGATTCAGCCCTTCCAGCGGCATCACCGGGAACAGCTGATCGATACCCCAGGCGTCGGGCATCGACTGGAACAGCGAGAAGTTGACGTAAATCTTATCCGCCATACGCTCCTGCAGCTCATCGATAATCGGACGGTGCGCGCGGTTGCTTGGGTCAAGGTGCTGCTGAATATAGTGGCAGATGCTGAGATACAGCTGCTCGGCCCAGGCACGCTGTGTCAGGTCGTAAGTTCCCTGCGAATAACCGGTGTGGATATCGAACAGATCCATCTGGCTGTCATGTAGCCATTCACGCAATGAGCGGCGGTTGCTCGGCTCATGCATCTCCTGCCAGGTGTCCCACATACTGACAATCGGGCGCGGGGAGTCTTCCAGCGGCGCCTGAGGCTCGCTGAATTCATTACGTTCCACACCGATAATGTTGGAGACCAGCACCGTATGGTGCGCGGTCACTGCCCGGCCCGATTCCGTGATCACCGTCGGATGCGGTAAGCCGTGTTCTTCACAGGCATCACCGATAGCCCAGATCACGTTGTTAGCGTATTCGTTCAGACCGTAGTTAACGGAGCAGTCGCTCTGCGAGCGCGTGCCTTCATAATCCACGCCAAGGCCGCCGCCGACGTCAAAGCACTGGATGTTAACGCCAAGCTTCGCCAGTTCGACGTAGAAGCGCGCCGACTCACGCACACCTGTTGCAATATCACGAATGTTTGCCATCTGAGAGCCCAGATGGAAATGCAGCAGCTGCAGGCTTTCCATACGGCCCGCTTCGCGCATAATCTCGACCAGCTTCAGCACCTGGGTCGCGGACAAACCAAACTTGGATTTCTCTCCGCCGCTCGACTGCCATTTGCCGGAGCCCTGCGAAGCCAGACGCGCACGAATACCCAGGCGTGGTACCACGTTCAGGCGTTCCGCTTCTTCCAGTACCAGCTTCACTTCGGTCATTTTTTCCAGCACCAGATAGACCTTGTGGCCCATCTTCTCGCCAATCAGTGCGAGGCGGATATATTCACGGTCTTTATAGCCGTTACAGACGATCACCGAACGCGTCATCCCGGCATGGGCCAGCACGGCCATCAGCTCGGCTTTCGAGCCTGCTTCCAGCCCCAGGGGTTCACCGGAGTTGATCAGGGACTCAATCACGCGTTTATGCTGGTTAACCTTAATCGGATACACCAGGAAGTAATCACCGCGATAGCCGTAAGACTCACGCGCACGTTTAAACGCGGCGTTAATCGAGCGCAGGCGATGCTGTAAAATTTGTGGGAAACAGAACAAGGCGGGTAAGCGCTGGCCTTCAGCCTCACGCTCTTTCACCAGTTTGGCGAGATCGACGCGTGCTTCCGGCACATCGGGATCGGGACAAACGCTGATGTGGCCGAGTTCGTTCACGTCGTAGTAGTTATTACCCCACCAGGCAATATTGTAAGTCCGCAGCATTTTGCTGGCGTCCAAATCGCTCATGGCGACCTCCTGCATGGAACGGAGTACGCCCTGTTCGCCTGCTGACGAACCCTTAATTGTCTTCATGTCGTCAGACATTTCGATCCTCGAATTTCATTGATGCGAAACAGTAAACTACTATCGCAGGGAAAACCCGCGACAACAACCCATCGACTGGCAGGTTAGTCAGCACAAAACGCTGAAATTCCGCACCGAACAACCTCTTAAGTATAACATTATGCAAAATCTTAATGTGCACAATGCGCCCTCTGTCATGAAAATTTGACACTTTGAACATTAGTTGAAATTTTCATTAAAGAAAAAACGCTGGCAATCCGATTAATGAGTAACCTAGAATAGCCGTCCAGATGTTAATCCGTCTAAACTGGTTAACTTCTATACCCTGAATAATTCGAGTTGTAGCAGGGCGACAAACAAGCGTCGCCAGCGAAGCCACAGCTTGAAGTATGACGCTTATCAGCGTCTTGTTTGTACTGCTCATGGCTTTGCCTGTGGGGGCGTCATGTCTGAGTTTCCAGACTGGTTTCCGGTCCTGGCGCATGCAGTCGATTTTCAACCCGTTAGAGTCAAGGTAAAGAATAAAATGGCTAAACACCTTTTTACATCCGAGTCCGTATCAGAAGGACATCCTGATAAAATCGCCGACCAGATTTCAGATGCTGTGCTCGATGCCATCCTCGAGCAAGATCCGAAAGCTCGCGTGGCCTGCGAAACCTATGTGAAAACCGGAATGGTTCTGGTTGGCGGTGAAATCACCACCAGCGCATGGGTCGATATTGAAGAGATCACTCGTCAGACCGTGCGTGATATCGGCTATGTCCATTCCGATATGGGCTTTGATGCCAACTCTTGTGCCGTACTGAGTGCGATTGGCAAACAGTCTCCCGACATTAACCAGGGCGTTGACCGTACCGACCCGCTGGAGCAGGGTGCTGGCGACCAGGGCCTGATGTTTGGTTACGCCACCAACGAAACTGACGTGCTGATGCCTGCGCCGATCACTTACGCACACCGTCTGGTACAGCGTCAGGCTGAAGTACGTAAAAGCGGCAGCCTGCCTTGGCTGCGTCCGGACGCGAAAAGCCAGATCACCTTCCAGTACGACAACGGTAAAATTGTTGGTATTGATGCCGTCGTTCTGTCGACCCAGCACTCCGAAGACGTTTCGCAGAAAGATCTGCAGGAAGCGGTAATGGAAGAGATCCTCAAGCCGGTTCTGCCGACGGAGTGGATCAACGCCAACACCAAATACCATATCAACCCAACTGGCCGTTTTGTTATCGGTGGCCCAATGGGCGACTGCGGTCTGACCGGGCGTAAAATCATCGTTGATACCTACGGCGGCATGGCCCGTCACGGCGGCGGTGCGTTCTCAGGTAAAGATCCGTCTAAAGTTGACCGCTCTGCGGCCTACGCAGCACGTTATGTGGCGAAAAACATCGTGGCCGCTGGCCTGGCCGATCGTTGCGAAATCCAGGTCTCCTACGCTATCGGCGTAGCAGAACCGACCTCTATCATGGTCGAAACCTTCGGCACAGAGAAAGTCTCAACTGAACAACTGACCCTGTTGGTGCGCGAATTCTTCGACCTGCGTCCTTACGGCCTGATCCAGATGCTGGACCTGCTGCATCCGATCTACCGTGAAACGGCGGCATACGGTCACTTTGGTCGCGAACATTTCCCTTGGGAAAAAACCGACAAAGCTGAACTGCTGCGTGATGCTGCTGGCCTGAAATAAACTCAAGCCTGATGTATCAGGGGCACCCTCGGGTGCCCTTTTTTATGCCTGAAAGACCCTAAACACATCGCAGTTAGTGATAACGATTACACTTAATAATTCTTTATTTTTCTTAGTGTTATAACAAATAACATCTTCAACTAAATCCTAAAATGCGCTATTTTCAGCGTTGTCCGATAGCCGTTCATTGTAAAAACGGTTAAAGCTATAAAGTGCTATGACTTACTGGTTACAAAGAGTTACAGCGGGATAAAAAGTGTTTTTCAGAAACTTCCAGAGTGTAAGCGATTACACTAATGTGATCTGAAGCACAGTCTGCTGTACCAGGGTTTCCTAACATCTATAACAACAACATACGGTACTACTTAATGGAGGCGACCATGCCTGATAATAAAAAACGCAGCAGGACATCAAACAAGGCTATGACCCTGTTTGTCTGCTTCCTCGCAGCACTGGCAGGCCTGCTGTTCGGCCTGGATATCGGTGTTATTGCCGGCGCATTACCCTTCATCGCGAAAGACTTCAGCGTGACTCCTCACCAACAGGAGTGGATAGTAAGTTCAATGATGTTCGGTGCCGCAATCGGTGCCGTCGGCAGTGGCTGGATGTCATCCTATCTCGGCCGTAAGAAAAGCCTGATGATCGGGGCCGTGCTGTTCGTTATCGGCTCCCTGTGGTCAGCCTTCTCCCCTAACCCGGAAATGCTGATTGTCGCCCGCGTACTGCTGGGCCTGGCGGTGGGTGTCGCATCGTATACTGCTCCGCTTTACCTGTCTGAGATTGCACCGGAGAAGATCCGTGGCAGCATGATATCGCTGTACCAGTTGATGATTACCATCGGTATTCTGGGTGCTTATTTGTCGGATACTGCCTTCAGCTACTCCGGTGAATGGCGCTGGATGCTCGGCGTGATCACTATCCCTGCCCTGCTGCTGCTGGTGGGTGTGTTCTTCCTGCCTAACAGCCCACGCTGGCTGGCGGCGAAAGGTGATTTCCGCAGCGCACAGCGGGTGCTGGATCGTCTGCGTGATACCAGCGAACAGGCTAAACGTGAACTGGATGAAATTCGTGAAAGTCTGAAGATCAAGCAGTCTGGCTGGTCGCTGTTCAAAGACAACAGCAACTTCCGCCGCGCGGTCTATCTTGGCGTGCTGTTGCAGGTGATGCAGCAGTTCACCGGCATGAACGTCATCATGTACTACGCGCCAAAAATCTTCGAAATTGCTGGCTTCACCAATACCACCCAGCAGATGTGGGGAACGGTGATTGTCGGGCTGATCAATGTGCTGGCCACCTTTATCGCTATTGGTCTGGTGGATCGCTGGGGCCGTAAGCCGACGCTAATCCTTGGCTTCATTGTGATGGCTGCCGGTATGGGCGTGCTGGGTACCATGCTGCACGTGGGGATTCACTCAGAAGGCGCGCAATACTTCGCTATTGCGATGCTGCTGATGTTTATCGTTGGTTTTGCGATGAGTGCCGGTCCGCTGATCTGGGTACTGTGTTCAGAAATCCAGCCGCTGAAAGGGCGTGATTTCGGTATCACGGTGTCGACCGCGACCAACTGGATTGCCAACATGATTGTCGGAGCCACCTTCCTGACCATGCTGAACACGCTGGGTAACGCCAACACCTTCTGGGTGTACGGCGCGCTGAACCTGTTCTTTATTGTCCTGACACTGTGGCTGATCCCGGAAACGAAAAACGTTTCACTGGAGCACATCGAACGCAATCTGTTAGGCGGTAAAAAACTGCGCAATATCGGTCAGCGTAACTAAGTACTGACCGCTTGTCGGTACGGGCTTCCCCGTACCGACATTTCCCTTTCGACTTACTTCGCCATCATCCCTTTTAACGCCGCTTCCGCACACTGCTGATCCAGATTGCCACCTGGCGCACCGCCTACCCCAATTGCTCCGATCGTCTGCTCGCCAGATTTCACCGGCACGCCGCCTGCCAGCAGCAGGAAGCCAGGAATATCGCGCATATTCTCAGCACCTTTATTGGACTGTGCCGCTTCCATCACTTTACTGGTCGGGTTTTTGGTCGACAGCGCGGTGTACGCCTTCATCTGACTGGCTTCCACTGTGTGCGGTCCCGCGTTATCCATACGCTGTACGGCCAGGGTGACACCAGCACGATCCACCACGGTAACACTGACGTTGTAACCGCTGGCAGAGCAGGACTGAATGGTCGCCAGTGCCAGCTGGTTCGCCTGCGCCAAAGACAGATTTTCAACGGCCACCGGTGCCGCCAGAGCAGAGAAAGAAGCCAACGTCAGTGACGCGGTAAGCAGAAAATGTTTCATCGTAAAACCTCGGAAAGTACGTAGAAGACAGGACGCACTTTAACCGGGAGACAACGCGCCGGGTATTCGGTTAACTACGATACCCGCCAGGTAAAACTACCTGGTTCTGACGCAGAAAGTTAAGCATTTCAACCTCTTTAACCAGCTGTGCCAGGGAAGAAATATCCAGCTTGCTGAAAATATTCGCGCGATGCGCTTCAACGGTGCGCGGCGATACCCCCAACGTCTGGGCAATCTCCTTATTCGCCTGCCCCGCCACCATCTGCTGCATCACTTCCGCTTCGCGATCGGACAGCTGGCTGAATTTTTCCGCCAGCTCACGCCGCTGCACGCTCAGTTGATAGCGTTTTTCATACTGACTGAAGGCGGCGCTGACCGTTTCAATGAGCAGGTCGGCATCAACCGGTTTAGTCAGAAACTCAAACGCACCGTTCTTAAACGCGCGGCGGCAGGTTTCGATGTTACCGTGCCCGGTCATCAGGATCACCGGCAGCAACACCGCCTGCTGCTGTAATTCATCCAGCAGCGTCAGCCCGGTTTTTCCCGGCATACGGATATCCAGCAGGATGCAGCCATGCAGTTCAGCGCTGTGCTGCTGCATGGCAATAAATTCCCCCGCGCTGGCAAACGCGGCAACCTGCCAGCCCATTGTTTCCAGCAGCAGGGTAAACGACTCGCGGATAGCGCTGTCGTCGTCAATCAGGTAGACCGTCAATAGCGTCATGCAACCTCCAGCGGTAGCCACAGCGTAAAGCAGGCCCCGCCCTGCGGGCGATTAGCCACCTCAATGCGGCCGTCCATTTTCAGTATCAGGGTTTCCGCCAGCGTCATTCCCAGGCCAATCCCCTCTTCACGGGTGGTGAAAAACGGGATAAAAACATGACTCAGTGCCTGCTCCGATAACCCCGGCCCGCCGTCGCTGACCTCGAGCCTCAGCGCATTACCTTCGCGAAGTGCCGTGACGCTCACCCAGGCTTTATCCTGACCCTGCTGTGCCTGAATCGCATTGCTCAACAGGTTATGAAAAATCTGCTCCAGCCACAGCGGCACCGCCAATAGCTCAGGCAGGGGGCTGGCAAAACGGTATTCGATTTTCACCTCAGCCTCCCGCAGTTCGCGGTCTAACAGCATTTCTACCCGTCGCCAAATCTGACGAATATCCACTGGTTTACGCTCGGCGGGCTGATTTTGCAGATTGTCCCGCCATGCCTGCAAAAGAGATGAAATACGCCGTACCTGGAGCACGGAAGCCTCCAGCACCGCAGGAATGCGATCGTACTGCTGCATTTCCAGCAGGCGCAATGCGCTCTGGTTATAGCTCATGACCGCCGTCAGCGGCTGATTCAATTCATGGGCCATGCCCGCCGTCATCTCATTGATCGTGTCCATGCGCGTCAGCTCGAAAAAATGAACGCGAAGATCGGCCACCTTGCGACGGTGATTCTGCTGCATTACCTTGCTGACGGTCAGGATCACCACGGCCCACATCAGCACCAGCGCGGCAGCCAGATCCCATGAAAGCAGATGCCAGGGGCGATGACTGCTCGCCGTCAGCAGAAAAGGCTGCGAAGCACTGTTAAGCTGACGCGACCAGTGCCAGCGCGTGCCCTTATCGGGCGTGCCTGACTGATACAACCTTTGCCCTTCCCACAGCAGGCTCACCTGCTGAAAATTCGCCAACTGCGGCAGGGTGTTAATCAGACGCCGGGCATCAATGAGCAAACGTATATGGCGAAAATGGTTGTTCAGCCAGTATTGCCCGGGAGCAGCCAGCGTCACCTGAGCCTGAGGATTACCGGTGACCGGTAGTGGGGCCAGTTGAATAATCTGCGGAAATTTTTTCTGCATCAGCGTGAAACCGTCATCATTGTTCAGTAGCGGCATCAGCGCATCATGCTGCGCCAGTGATTTTGTCAGGCTGGCGGCAATTTGCTCAAACTCTGCCGTTTGTAACCGATATTGTTCGTCCAGCTGGCTGCGGATCAGTATCCCTACCGACAGCGCAGAGAGTAACAACCCGATCAGCAGAAGCTTCATTTTTGCACGCAAGGCAGTCGCATCCATGATGGTGTCAGATAAGAGGCGTAATTTATCACCGTTTACACCTTAGTCTATAACGTGGGGGCATTGCCTGCCGATGCCACTGCTACTTGAATTGCCCGGTGTCGGCCCGTATTCTTGCCTGCATGAAATCCCAGAGACTCCCCATCGCTTTGCAACAGGCCGTGATGCGCCAACTGCGTGAAAAATTACAGCAGGCCAATGTGCGTCTGGAGCGCGACTATCCCGAACCGGCACTGGTTTATCAGCAGCGTGGAACCGCTGCCGGAACCGCCTGGCTACAGCACTGGGAAATCCGCCTGAATCCGGTATTACTGCTGGAAAATCAGCAGGCGTTTATTGATGAAGTTGTCCCTCATGAGCTGGCCCACCTGCTGGTATGGAAACATTTCGGTCGCGTTGCCCCCCACGGTAAAGAGTGGAAATGGATGATGGAAAGCATCCTTGGTGTTCCCGCCCGTCGTACCCATCAGTTCGAAGTTCAATCCGTACGTAGCCGGGCCTTCCCCTATTTCTGCCGTTGTCAGCAGCATCAGCTGACGGTCAGACGCCATAACCGGGTGGTACGCGGTGAAAGCGAATACCGCTGTCTGCACTGCGGTGACATCCTCAAGTCCGGTGACTTCCAGAAATCTTAAAATCTGCCTGATATGATTGAAATTCAGGCAATTTAAGACTCCTGTCTTCGCCACTTATTCGTAATATCCTGCATATCTGTTACTCTCCCTGCCTCTTTCATGGATTACAGATTTACTGGAATATGTCTCGCAAAATTTTCGCCTCTGTGGCCTTTGCTTTGCTGTTACCCGCCTTCTTTTCCCATGCCCTCAGCCTGGATAACTACCATCAGAACAGCTTCAATCAGGCGAAAGCTTATGCTGTGCAGATTAATGACGGTGCGCCCGGCACATTCTACTGCGGCTGTAAAATTCACTGGCAGGGGAAAAAAGGCGTGCCTGACCTCGCTTCGTGCGGCTATCAGGTACGTAAGAATGCCAACCGCGCCAGCCGTATTGAGTGGGAACATGTGGTTCCGGCCTGGAGCTTCGGCCACCAGCGCCAGTGCTGGCAAAACGGCGGCCGGAAAAACTGCGCCAAAGATGAGGGCTACCGCCGCATCGAAACTGACCTGCACAACCTGCAACCGTCTATCGGCGAAGTAAACGGCGATCGCGGTAACTTTATGTACAGCCAGTGGAACGGCGGCGAGTCGCAGTACGGCCAGTGCGCCATGAAGATCGATTTCAAAAACAAGCTGGCTGAGCCACCGGTGCGCGCCCGTGGCGCGATTGCCCGCACCTGGTTCTATATGCGTGACCAGTACCAGCTGCAAATGTCAAAACAGCAAACCCAGTTGATGACCGCATGGAATAAGCAGTACCCGGCTACTCAGTGGGAATGCGAACGCGACCGCCGCATTGCGCGTGTGCAGGGGAATCACAACCCTTATGTACAGCAGGCTTGCCAGCGGTAAAATCACTGACCTACACTGCACAGCATCCGTGCATTCATTTTGACAGGATTTCCATGCGTATACCCCGCATTTACCACCCTGAATCATTAGAGACAGGAAGCGAAACCGCCCTCAGCGAAGAAGCCGCTAACCACGTTGGCCGCGTACTGCGTATGGTGCCAGGCCAGGCCCTGGAATTGTTCGATGGCACAAATCTGACTTTTGCCGCCGAGATTATTCAGGCAGATAAAAAAAATGTGCGTGTCAAAATCATCGCAACCCGCGCCGACAGCCGCGAGTCCCCCCTTCATCTGCATCTTGGGCAGGTGATGTCACGCGGTGAAAAGATGGAGTTTACGATACAGAAAGCCGTAGAACTGGGAGTAAATGTGATTACCCCCTTGTTTTCTGAACGCTGCGGCGTAAAGCTGGATGCAGATCGTCTGGCGAAAAAAATTCAGCAGTGGCAGAAAATCGCCATTGCCGCCTGCGAACAGTGCGGGCGAAACAGCATACCGGAAGTCAGGCCAGCAATGGCACTTGACGCCTGGTGTGCAGAGCAGGATCACGGGTTAAGATTAAATCTCCATCCACGAGCTGAACACAGCATCAACACACTGCCGCTCCCGGTTGAGCGCGTGAGGTTGCTGATTGGCCCGGAAGGAGGACTCACGTCCGATGAAATCAGTATGACCGCACAGCATGGTTTTACCGATATTTTGCTGGGGCCGCGCGTACTGCGTACCGAAACCACCGCCCTGACGGCGATTACCGCCCTGCAGGTGCGTTTTGGCGACCTGGGCTAAAACTAATAAACATACTTGAGCGTAATCGTCGCAGACAGTTTGCAGGCTAGATAGCTCTAAGTGGAGAAGAAAGAATGATTAAGCTTGGCATCGTGATGGACCCGATCACTTCCATCAATATTAAAAAAGACACCAGCTTTGCGATGTTGCTGGAAGCACAGCGCCGTGGTTACGAAATTCACTACATGGAGATGAACGATCTCTATCTGCGTGGTGGCGAAGGCCGTGCCCGCACCCGCCTGCTGAGCGTAGAGCAGAACTATGACAAATGGTTCGAGTTCGGCAGCGAGCAGGACATTGCGTTGGCCGATCTTAACGTGGTGCTGATGCGCAAAGATCCTCCGTTCGATACCGAGTTTATTTACGCCACCTACATCCTTGAGCGTGCGGAAGAGAAAGGCACACTGATCGTTAACAAGCCGCAGAGCCTGCGTGACTGTAACGAAAAGCTGTTCACCGCCTGGTTTGCCGAACTGACCCCGGATACGCTGGTCACACGTAATGCCAGCCAGATCCGTGAATTCTGGCAGGAACACGGCGACATCATCCTTAAACCCCTGGATGGCATGGGCGGCGCGTCTATCTTCCGCGTCAAGAAAGAAGACCCGAACCTGTCAGTCATCATCGAAACCCTGACCAGCCACGGCGAGTTCTACTGCATGGCGCAAAACTTTATTCCTGGCATCAAAGACGGGGATAAACGCGTGCTGGTGGTGGACGGCGAACCGGTGCCTTACTGCCTGGCGCGTATTCCAAAAGCGGGAGAAACCCGTGGCAACCTGGCCGCGGGTGGCCGTGGTGAAGCTCGCCCACTGACAGAAAGCGACTGGGAAATTGCCCGCCGCGTTGGCCCAATCCTGAAAGAGAAAGGACTGATCTTTGTCGGCCTGGATATTATCGGTGACAAACTGACTGAAATTAATGTGACCAGCCCAACCTGCGTTCGCGAGATCGAAGCCGCATTCCCGATTTCTATCACCGGCATGCTGATGGATGCGATTGAAAAACGCCTGGCCTGATTGTTGCGGCAGGGCCGGACTGCCCTCCGCTCACCCATTAACGCCCGTGGCGAACCGCCCGGGCGTTAACCAGACTACAGAACACTAAGTATGAATTTACAGCATCACTTTTTGATTGCCATGCCAACGCTACAGGACCCGCTGTTCAAACGTTCAGTGGTCTATATCTGCGAACACAATGATGATGGTGCGATGGGGCTGATCGTCAATAAACCGATGGAAAATCTGACGGTTGACGGCATTCTCACCAAGCTAAAAATATCACCAGAGCCACGTGAATCCGACGCAAGACTGGATAAACCGGTGTTTGCCGGGGGCCCGCTGGCAGAGGATCGCGGTTTTATTCTGCATTCCGCACAGCGGACATTTGCCTCCAGCATTCGTGTGTCTGACAACACGGTGATCACCACATCCCGCGATGTACTGGAAACGCTGGGTACGCCGGATCAACCCGAACAGGTACTGGTTGCACTGGGCTATTGTGCCTGGGAAAAAGATCAGCTGGAAAGCGAACTGCTGGAAAATGCCTGGCTGACGACCTCCGCCAACAGCAATATCCTGTTCCATACCCCGATTGCCGAGCGCTGGCGCGAAGCAGCAAAAAGTATGGGTGTCGATATCCATAATATCGCCAGTGAAGCAGGACACGCCTGATGAGCAGTATGACCATGTTGTCCTTTGATTTTGGGACGAAAAGTATTGGCGTGGCGATTGGCCAGCAACTGACCGGCACAGCCCGCCCGTTAACAGCGTTGAAAGCCAATGATGGCGTACCGGACTGGAACAAAATTGAAGCGCTGCTGAAAGAGTGGCAGCCGGACCGCGTAGTGGTGGGCCTGCCGCTGAATATGGATGGCACCGAACAACCGCTGACCGTACGGGCACGTAAATTCGCCAACCGTCTGCATGGCCGTTTTGGCGTACAGATTGAGCTGCATGATGAGCGTCTTAGCACTGTCGAAGCTCGTGCTGAACTGTTTGAGCGCGGGGGTTTTCGCGCCCTGAGCAAAGGCAGCGTCGATTCGCTTTCTGCGGTCATCATTCTGGAAAGCTGGTTCGAGAACCATTACACGTAAATGAGCTAAACGGGTCAGGCATGCCAGACCCTACACAATCGCCCTCCCGCCGAAGGGGCGTGGCATCACTCGCCCGTTCCCGGCACAACATTAACTCAATACCCCCAATCTTTGCCGTTCCGCCAGGCTCTGCTCAAACGTCTGCATTCCCAGCTGGCTGCCCGTCTGCAACAGCGCCGGGAGCTGATGCGTTTTCCCCTCGCGTATAAGATTCGCCACCGCCGGGCAGTTAACCAGCACCTCGAACAACGCGACCCTGCCCGTTTTTGCCTGCACCAGACGCTGGGCAATCACCGCCTGTAAACTCCCTGCCAGCTGGCTACGCACCAGGTTTTTTTCATTGCCGGGAAACACATCCACCAGCCGCTCCACAGCCTGTGCTGCGCCACGCGTATGCAGCGTTGCCAGCACCAGATGCCCGGTTTCAGCGGCCGTCAGCGCCAGTTGGATGGTTTCTGCATCACGCAGTTCGCCCAGCAGGATCACATCCGGGTCTTCACGCAGTGCCGCACGAAGCCCCGAGCCAAAGCCGTTGAAGTGCAGGCCCTTCTCACGCTGCTGGATCAGCGACTGTGCGCTGCTATGCAGATATTCCACCGGGTCTTCCAGCGTCAGGATATGCCGCTGCTGATGCTGATTAATTTCGCCAATCAGCGCCGCCAGTGTAGTGGACTTGCCGCTGCCGGTGGCACCGGTTATCAGGATTAACCCCTCTTTGTGGTGCAGCAACGATCGTGTCACCTCCGGCAGGTGCAACACGTCCATTGCCGGGCAGTGACGGGCAATAAGACGCAGCGCCAGCGACAGACCGTGCCGCTGGCGGAAGAGATTCCCCCTCAGGCGCACACCCTCTGGCATCGTCAAGGCAAAGTCCACCTGCCCCTGCTGCGCCAGTTCCTGCTGCTGGGCCGCGCTCAGCCAGTGCTGTGCCACGCTTTCCAGCCATGCATTTTGCACCTCAGGCTCGCCGTCAATCACTGTCAGACGGCCATCACAGCGCCAGAATGGAGAATGACCACTGCAAAGGTGCAGATCCCCGGCATTATGCTTTACACTAAGGGCCACTATTTCCTCAATATCCATATTTCATCCCTGACTATGACTTCGATTGAGCACAACTTACAGCAAGTCCACCAGCGGATCTCAGCGGCGGCGGCACAATGCGGGCGTGATCCACACGAGATTGAGCTGCTTGCAGTGAGCAAAACCAAACCTGCGAGCGCGGTCGAAGAAGCGGTGGCAGCCGGGCAGCGTAGCTTTGGCGAAAACTATGTGCAGGAAGGCGTGGATAAAATCCAGCTACTGGCAAATTCTGCCCTGACCTGGCACTTTATCGGCCCGCTGCAATCTAACAAAAGCCGTCTGGTCGCCGAGCATTTTGACTGGTGCCATACCGTTGACCGTCTGCGCATTGCCAGCCGCCTCAACGAGCAGCGCCCTGACGATTTGCCTCCGCTTAATGTCCTGATTCAAATCAATATCAGCGATGAGCAGAGTAAATCCGGTATCAGGCTGGCTGACCTGCCCGCGCTGGCACAGCAGATAGCCGATCTGCCGCGTCTCACACTGCGCGGATTGATGGCTATCCCGGCACCCGAAGCCGACTACGCGCGCCAGTTGGCGGTATGTCAGCAGATGGCCGAAGCGTTTCAACAGCTGCAACAAGATTATCCCGGCGTGGATACCCTCTCGCTGGGAATGAGTGACGATATGGATGCCGCAATCGCGGCAGGCAGTACCATGGTGCGTATCGGCACCGCAATTTTCGGCGCGCGCGACTACGGTCACACCGCCGTTCATCACAACAACTGAGGAACCTCATGCTAGCGTTGATCTTTCTGGTCACAACGGTGATTGCGATTTACATCAAAGTGTTGTTACTGCGCGTCTGGATGCAGTGGGCACGGTGTGACTTCTA
Organism: Erwinia sp. MYb416; assembly: GCF_037479575.1. Lineage (NCBI taxonomy): Bacteria > Pseudomonadati > Pseudomonadota > Gammaproteobacteria > Enterobacterales > Erwiniaceae > Erwinia > Erwinia sp. MYb416. Next base: position 186,231 of record NZ_JBBGYT010000438.1, on the reverse strand, counting down.
CAACCCATTCTCACAGTTTGTGGTGAAAATCACCCAACCGATCGTTAAACCTGTACGCCGCATCATCCCGTCTATCGGGCCGCTTGATACGGCTTCATTACTGCTGGCTTATATCGTCAGCGTGCTGCTGGGGCCGGTGACGTTGCGCCTGTTCGTGCCGGATCCAATTTTCCTCTACCTGGGTCTGGTGATCCTGGTGAAAGCGGCGGGTGTGCTGGTCTTCTGGGTCATTATCGTGCGTTCACTGATGAGCTGGGTCAGCCAGGGGCGTAACCCGGTTGATTACGTGCTGATTCAGTTAACAGAGCCGCTGATGGCACCTGTGCGCCGTATTATTCCGGCGATGGGCGGTATCGACTTCTCGGCAATGGCGGTGATTCTGATTCTGTATATGCTGAATTTCCTGGGCTTAGAATACATCCCCGGCTGGGCCCAGTTTTAACTGTCGTCTTTTACCCTACAGATGCGTTGGCTGCCCTTGTGAACCCCGGTCACTTACTACAGTAAGCTCCCGGGGATTCACTCAGTTGCCGCCTTCCTGTAGGGCAAAATTCTCGGTTAAAACGTTATAAATTAATAATATTCTTGGATCTACTATGCAAAAAGTTGTACTCGCCACCGGCAACCCCGGAAAGGTTCGTGAGCTGGCTGACCTGTTAGCCGCGTTTGGGCTGGATATCGTGGCGCAAACGGAACTGGGCGTGGAGTCTGCCGAAGAGACCGGGCTGACCTTTATTGAAAACGCCATTCTTAAGGCGCGCCATGCGGCGGCCATTACCGGGTTACCGGCTATTGCCGATGACTCAGGGCTGGCTGTCGATGCTCTGGGTGGCGCTCCGGGGATCTACTCAGCGCGCTATGCCGGGCTTGATGCCAGCGACCAGCAAAATCTGGAAAAGCTGCTGACGACGCTGGAATCGGTGCCGGACGGGAAACGTCAGGCGCAGTTTCACTGCGTGCTGGTCTATCTGCGCCATGCTGAAGATCCGACACCACTGGTGTTTCACGGCAGCTGGGCCGGGGAAATTACCCGCAGCGCGGCAGGCGTAGGGGGCTTCGGTTATGATCCGATCTTCTTCGTTCCTGCGCTGGGTAAAACCGCAGCAGAACTGAGCAAGGCAGAAAAACTCGCGGTGTCACATCGTGGGCAGGCCTTAGAGCTGTTGCTGAGCGCCATGAAACATGGTTAATCTGCCCCCGTTAAGCCTGTACATCCATATTCCCTGGTGTGTACAGAAGTGCCCGTACTGCGATTTCAATTCCCACGCATTAAAAGGTGAGGTGCCGCACGAAGAGTACGTGCAGCACCTGCTGAACGATCTGGATATTGACCTGCCGCTGACTTCCGGGCGCGAAGTCAGCACCATTTTTATTGGTGGTGGTACGCCAAGCCTGTTAAGCAGTGAAGCGATGCAGATGCTGCTGGACGGAGTTCGTGCACGCCTGCCGCTGTCACCCACGGCTGAGATCACCATGGAAGCCAATCCGGGGGCAGTCGAAGCAGAGCGTTTCAGCGGCTATCAGCGCGCCGGTATCAACCGTATCTCCATTGGCGTGCAGAGTTTCAGTGCGGCCAAGCTGGAGCGTTTGGGGCGCATTCACGGGCCTGAGGAAGCGAAGCGGGCAGCGCAGCTGGCTGAGAACCTCGGGCTGCGCAGCTTTAACCTCGATCTGATGCACGGTCTGCCGGACCAGTCGCTGGAAGAGGCGCTGGACGATTTGCGCCAGGCGATTGCCCTCAATCCACCGCACCTGTCCTGGTACCAGCTCACCATTGAGCCAAACACCCTGTTTGCCTCGCGGCCACCGCGCCTGCCAGATGAAGATGACCTGTGGGATATTTTCGAGCAAGGTGATGCGTTGCTGACAGCGGCAGGTTATCAGCAGTATGAGACCTCAGCCTATGCCAAACCCGGCTACCGCTGTGAACATAACCTCAATTACTGGCGCTTTGGTGATTACCTCGGTATTGGCTGCGGTGCTCACGGTAAACTGACTCAGCCGGACGGTACCATTATCCGCACCGCTAAAACCAAGCATCCGCGCGGTTTTATGACGGGTAAATATCTCGATAAGCGCCACAATGTGGCCGATGCCGAGAAGCCGTTCGAATTCTTTATGAACCGTTTTCGCCTGCTGGAAGCCGCACCGCGTGAGGAATATACGCGCTATACCGGATTGCCGGAAAGCACCATTCGCGCGCAGATCGATGACGCCCTCGCCAAAGGGTATCTGACGGAAACGGCAGAAGAATGGCAGATTACGGAGAAGGGAAAATTGTTCCTGAATTCGCTGCTGGAGCTGTTTTTAGCGGAGTAATGCTGTTCGGGTCAGGCATGCCTGACCCCTACGAAATTACGCGAATGCCTCGCCCGGACGCAATAACACGTATCCCTCCAGGGCGAGGCATGCAGCGCCCGGCATAAACGCTTACTTCAACCCGGCAATCAACGCCTTGCGTTGGCCTTCAAGGCTGGTCACACGATTACAGACTTCATGACCGAAGTTCTGGAAATCCTGCTCCTGATTGCTCCATTCGGCCTGAATCGCCTGCTGTAAACCACCAAGATTACCCATAATCGCCTGCAACGGGTTATCGCCGTTTCCTGCCTGCTTGCTGCCCATCTCGTTCAGACTGTCCTGCACCACCCCACCCATCGCGTTTTGTACCAGACGCTCGCCATCCTGACGCACCTGCTCAACCGCCTTATGATGGAAGGTTAAACCGTCGCTACGCTGCTCGATAATACGGTTCATCTGCTGCTTCAGCTGCCCGTCCAGCGTGGTCAGACGCTGACGCACATTACTGTTCTGCCCCAGTTTCTGAACAATAACGCGGTCCAGTGCAATCCGCCCTTTTTCCAGACGCTGTTTAGCCCCGCTATCAATCCACGGCAAATCACGGCGTAGCGCAGTCTGATAATCGATAGCTTTCTGGCGTGTGGCATCATCAATATTCGCCACTTTACCATTACGCTGTACATCACCCACAGGGGAGATGCTCAGATTCCCGCTGGCGCCAACGACCTCGACCTGATTCGGGCTGATAATGATATCGTCCTGAGGATTAACGCTGCATTGGTAATCCGCCTGTGCCTGGCCGGCGGCCAGTAGCAGCAATGCACCACTCAAAAGCGCTTTACGCATAAATCGTCTCCTTGATATGAAAAAGGGGCAACCACAAACATGGCCGCCCCCCTTATGTGGTCATCCCGGAGGGCCGATCGAAAAAATGATCGGCCTCTACAGCGCGATTACCCCACTTTCGCAGGGTCTGACCTTCTGTTGCGGTCAGACCGTCAATCCCACCAAACGTCGAAAAGTTCGGTCACTTTCACATCGTTCAGCTTACGCGCTTCCAGCCAGTTTTTAACCAGCTCACGATGCTCATCGGTGCATTTGCCGATTTTCTGCAGGCAGATCAGACCTTCCCACTGCAGATAACCGCTGCCATCGAAGGCAAGGCCGTTAGCGTCGATCACTTCGTTGATCAGCGCATCAACAGTGCTGTCGATAGTCTCTTCGCTGGTGCCTTCCGGGAAGGTAAAGCCCACGGAGAAGCCTAACTCCTGAAACTCATCAATGTGCATTTTCTTACGAAGACGACGACTGCGTTGTGTAGCCATTATTTAACCCTCTCAAACATCAGATCCCATACACCGTGGCCAAGACGCTGACCACGCTGCTCAAATTTCGTTAACGGCCGCGATTCCGGGCGCGGCACCCAGTTACCTTCTTGCGACTGGTTTTTATACCCGTCAATGCTGCTCATCACTTCCAGCATATGCTCTGCATAGGCTTCCCAGTCGGTCGCCATATGGAACACGCCACCCAGCTTCAGCTTACGCAATACCAGTTCGGCAAACGGCACCTGCACGATGCGGCGTTTATTGTGGCGCGCCTTGTGCCACGGATCCGGGAAGAACAGCTGCACCATACCCAGCGAGTTATCCGGGATCATCAGATTCAGCACTTCAACCGCATCATGACACATCACCCGCAGATTGCTGACGCCCGCCTCTTCCGCCGTCGCCAGGCAGGCACCCACGCCCGGTGAATGCACTTCAATACCCAGGAAGTTCTGATGCGGATTGCTGGCAGCCATCGCCACCAGCGAAGCGCCCATACCGAAGCCAATCTCCAGCACCAGCGGTGCGTCACGGCCAAACAGAGCAGTTAAATCGACCGGTTCCGGCTGATACTCAACGCCCATCACCGGCCACAGTGTCTCCAGCGCCTGCTGCTGACCTTTGGTCAGACGGCCCTGGCGACGTACAAAGCTGCGGATCCGGCGCATAGCGCGGCCATTTTCGTCAAATTCCGGTGAGATAACATCGTTTTTCATGATTCTGCCTGCGGCTGTGCACTGTAGAAAGCGGGCATTATGCCTTCAGGAAGTGAAAACATAAAGGCCGCCTGTTGCAGGGACGCCTGCGTAACTGGTTTGCAGTATAGACCCAAAATAATTCGAGTCCCCTCAGGGGGCCTACTTTTGGTGCAGGAAGGCGGCAATGAAGTATGAAGGGTATCGCTGCCAAAAAATACGCTGACAGCATAGCGTCTCGCAGCAGTTAATCAAATGCAGTGATTATCCGGTTTACAGCCCTTAATCTCTGTGCTGGAATCCCTGCCTGGTTTTCAGATTGGCAGAACGGGGATTCACAACATGCAGGCAGCGCAGTTTTCACATCAGGTACTGGAGTGGTATCAGCGCTATGGGCGTAAAACCCTGCCGTGGCAGCTAGAGAAAACACCGTATAAGGTCTGGCTCTCTGAAGTGATGCTGCAACAGACGCAGGTCGCAACCGTTATCCCCTATTTCGAACGATTCATGGCACGTTTTCCTACCGTCAGCGACCTCGCTGCCGCCCCGCTTGATGAAGTGCTGCACCTGTGGACCGGTCTCGGTTATTACGCCCGTGCGCGTAATCTGCATAAAGCAGCGAAAACCGTGGTGGAAAAGCATGGCGGTGTTTTTCCGCAAACCCTGGAAGAGGTTGAAGCCCTGCCCGGCATCGGGCGTTCCACTGCTGGCGCGGTTCTCTCTCTGGCGCTGGGCAAGCACTTCCCGATTCTGGATGGCAACGTCAAACGCGTGCTGGCCCGCTGCTATGCGGTAGGTGGGTGGCCGGGTAAGAAAGAGGTGGAAAAGCGCCTGTGGCAAATCAGTGAAGATGTCACCCCCGCGGAGGGCGTCAGCCAGTTTAACCAGGCAATGATGGACCTCGGCGCGATGGTGTGTACCCGCTCGAAACCTAAATGTGAAATTTGCCCGCTTAATCTCGGCTGCATTGCTTACGCAAATAATAGCTGGGCGCAGTACCCGGGAAAAAAACCGAAGCAGACCATTCCGGAACGCACCGGCTTCTTATTACTGATGCAGCAAGGGCAGGATGTCTGGCTGGAACAGCGTCCCCCGGTTGGATTGTGGGGCGGGCTGTTCTGTTTTCCCCAGTACAACACTGAGCCAGAACTGCGCCAGGCACTGCGGCTGCGCGGGCTTGATGACAGCAAACTGCAGCAGATGATCGCCTTCCGCCATACCTTCAGCCATTTCCATCTGGATATTGTGCCAATGTGGCTTGAGCTGCCTTCTGCCCGTGCGGCAATGGATGATGTGCCGGGTCTCTGGTATAACTTAGCGCAGCCGCCCGCCGTGGGGCTGGCCGCGCCGGTAGAGCGCCTGCTACAGCAGTTACGCCAGCCACAACAGATGGCGTTGAATGCTCGCGTAACAGAAGAGGAAGAGTAATGAGCCGAACCATTTTTTGTACGTTCCTGCAACGTGATGCCGAAGGGCAGGATTTCCAGTTGTACCCTGGGGATACAGGCAAACGCATTTATAACGAGATTTCAAAAGAAGCCTGGTCAAAATGGATGGCGAAACAGACCATGCTGATCAACGAAAAGAAACTCAGTATGATGAACCCTGATGACCGTAAGCTACTGGAACAAGAGATGATTAAATTCCTGTTCGAGGGCCACGAGGTTCATATCGAAGGTTATACCCCGCCGGAAGAATAAGTCGTTGGGCCTCACTGATGAGGCCCTCTCAAATTGTGGGCGATGCACGAGAAAATGAAGAAAAAACTGATAAGTTTGCTGATTATTGCGCCGTTGCTGGTTTCCTGCTCAGGCAAGAAGCAAAACGCCTCTCATGAAGAGTGGATTAAAGACACCAACGGTTTTGATATTTTGATGGGACAGTTTGCCCACAACATCGAAAATATCTGGGGAATGAATGAAGTCCTGATCGCCGGTCCAAAAGACTATGTGAAGTACAGCGATCAATACTACACCCGTAGCCACATTAACTTTGATGCCGGTAGCATCACTATCGAGACGATCGCAGGAACCGATCCGACGGCCAGTCTGCGTCAGGCGATTATCACCACCCTGCTGATCGGGGAAGATCCGGGTAATGTCGATCTCTATTCCGACGCCAAAGATATTCAGATCAGTAAAGAGCCGCTGCTGTATGGCCAGGTGCTGGATAATACCGGCCAGCCGATCCGCTGGCAGGGGCGCGCCGCCAGCTTTGCTGACTATCTGATCCAGAATAAGCTGCAACGCCGTAATTCCGGTCTGCATGTGATCTGGTCGGTCACCATTCCGATGGTGCCAAACCACCTCGACAAACGCGCGCATAAGTATCTGCCGATGGTGCGCAAAGCCGCCGAGCGCTATGGCGTCGATCAGTCGCTGATCCTGGCGATCATGCAGATTGAATCCAGCTTCAACCCTTATGCAGTCAGCCATGCGGATGCACTGGGCCTGATGCAGGTGGTACAGCATACCGCCGGGGTGGATGTGTTCCGGATGAAAGGGAAATGGGGCAAACCAAGCCGCAGTTATCTGCTCGACCCGGAAAACAATATCGATGCGGGCACCGCCTATCTGTCTCTGTTACAGGGCAACTACCTGGCCGGTATCAATAACACCACCTCGCGCCGCTATGCGGTGATCACCGCCTATAACGGCGGTGCAGGAAGCGTACTGCGGGTGTTCTCCAGCGATAAAGACCGTGCCTTCAGCGCGATTAACAACCTGTCGCCTGCTGAGGTCTACCAGAAGCTGACCACCAGTCACCCGTCGGCAGAATCGCGTCGTTACCTGTCTAAGGTTAACAACGCGCAGAAGAGCTACCACCGCTATTAATGAATCGGCCAGGGGCGACCAGCAATAAAGGTCGCCCCTGACTCACCTCAACATTTCTTCATTTGCGCGCTTAATGCCGCGACAATATAGCTATTCAGCGAGAGCTGATGTTCTGCGGCGGCCTGTGCCAGTTGTTCGCCAAAAGACTCTGGATAGCGCAATGTGAAGGTTTTCACTTTCTCCTCATGCTCATAGGGATCGATGCCACTCTCATGGCAGTCCGCCAGATAATCACGCAGGGAGATTTCACCTTCGCACTTTAACCCTGTAATACTGTCAGCGACAAAATCACAGTAACCCGATAACCCAAGAAACTTACCGCGAAACGCGCCCAGCTCAGCAACAAAATTGACTGCGGCAGGCTGGCCGCCAATCACCATCACGTTAGGTATAGCCATCACTTTATTCATGGTTCAACTCCTGTCTCTTCCAGCCACTCCTTCACTGCCACTACCGCCCCTTTATCTGTCTCCGGTGACGGATGTGGGCGGTGAAAACGTGCCAGTGAGCCATTAAGCAGAAACCTGACACGGGATCCTTGTGCTTCACGGACTTCACCTGCAAGAGCAATGATCAAGGTTTCTATTCGTTGCCACTTCAGATCCGTGGGTATCGGGCGGGTAAAAATTTGCCGCAACGTATCCCGATGTCGTTTTCTTAATGCCGCTATTCTATTCCTCATTGCATCATCCTTGAAGTCATTTTTTGAAGTCAAAATACACTTCAATGACGTTGACGCAATGTCAGATGCCTGGACTTGCGCAGCGCTACGCATAAAAAAGGCGCAGTAAGCTGCGCCTAGGGAATCTCGGGTGAGGTATTACCGACTGATATTCTTGAACTTACGTGTGGTTTCGGTGAGTGCCACTTCGGTTGGCAGGCGCTCCATTGAGCTGGCGCCGTAGAAACCATCGCACTGCGGGCAATTATCCATAATGTACTGCGCATCTTCCGGGCTGGAGATCGGTCCGCCGTGACACAGCACGATCACGTCCTCGCGCACCGCTTTAGCGGCTGCGGCCCAGGTATTCACCAGCGGCACACAGTCCTTCAACTGCAACGCCGTCGAGGCACCGATATTTCCTCCGGTGGTCAGCCCCATATGCGGCACAATAATATCCGCACCCGCGGCGGTCATCGCCTCTGCGTCGGCGGCGCTGAACACATAGGGCGTGGTCAGCATCTCTTTCTGATGTGCCAGGGCGATCATCTCCACTTCCAGGCCGTAGCCCATGCCGGTCTCTTCCAGGTTGGCGCGGAAGTTACCGTCAATCAGCCCGACGGTCGGGAAATTCTGTACACCGGAAAAGCCGAGGGCTTTCAGGTCATCGAGGAATTTATCGAAATTGCAGAAAGGATCGGTGCCATTCACGCCCGCCAGTACCGGGGTATGTTTCACCACTGGCAGTACCTCTTTGGCCATATCAACCACGATCTCATTGGCATTGCCGTAGGCCAGCAACCCGGCGAGTGAGCCGCGTCCGGCCATCCGGTAGCGCCCGGAGTTATAGATCACGATCAGATCGATACCCCCGGCTTCTTCGCATTTTGCTGACAGCCCAGTGCCCGCGCCGCCGCCGATAATCGGTTCACGACGGGCAATCATCTCTCTGAATTTCGTCAGCATCTGCTGACGGCTAAAAGCAGGCATGGTTATCTTCCTTTCGACGCCAGTTGGCGAAATTGAGCAACGGCTTCAGCGGCGAACTGCCGATCGTTGATGTTCCAGGGCAGGCGAATAATCTGGCGCTGTGCGGTCTGTATACAGCTTGCCTCCAGCGTGGAGATAAACGCCTGGTTGGCCTCGGGCGACCAGAATGGCTGGCCAGGCGCATCCAGCGCAGAAAAGCCCCCTTCAGGGATCAGAAAACGCACTTCCCCTTCGCAGCGGTTCAGCTTCTCAGCGATCCAGCGTGCCATCTCAATATTCTCCTCCACGGTAGTACGCATCAGCGTCACCTGAGCATTGTGATGGTAGAACAGGCGTGAGGCGTATTTCTGCGGCACGCTGGCAGGATGACCAAAGTTCACCATATCCAGCGCCCCGCAGGAGAGCACGCAAGGCAGCCTGCTGCGGGCCAGCGCATCGAAGCGATCTTCACCGCAGGCCAGCACACCGCCAAACAGCAAATCACAGACTTCAGTGGTTGTCAGGTCAAGCATCCCGGACAGCATATTGCTGTCTGCCAGTTTCTCCATCGCTTTCCCCCCGCTGCCGGTGGCATGGAACACGAGGCAGTCATAATCGGCTTCCAGCGCGGCACTGGCGGCCTCTATGCACGGCGTGGTGACGCCAAACATCGTCAGGCCTATGGCAGGTTTATCATTTTCATCAGGAGGAAGTGGGAAGCGGACTGCGCCGGCAATCTGGTGGGCGGCATTCCCCAGCACGCGGCGGGAAATCCGGTTCAGCCCGGCAACATCGGTCACCGAATAGAGCATGGCAATATCGCTGGCACCGACATAGCCAGACACATCGCCAGAGGCCATCGTGGAAACCATCAGCTTGGGTACACCGACGGGCAGCACCTGCATCGCTGGTGTAATCAGCGCCGTACCGCCTGAGCCACCCAGCCCAATAATCCCCGCGACATCATTACGCTGACTAAGGAAAATCTCAAAAGCTTGTGCCATGGCGTTAATCGCCTTACCGCGGTCGCCACAGAAGACAGCATCGCGCCCCTGGGGATGATAATCCGCCACCATGGCGGCCGGGATATTCCCCTCAAAAGCGCGGCTAAGTGGTTGAGTAGACAGGTCAACTGTCACCACGGGTACGCCGACCTGAGCAATCAGATCGCGCACATAAAACAGTTCCCTTCCTTTAGTATCCGCTGTAGCAACAACGTAGATAGATCCAGTATCATTTTTCATGGGCGTTACGATAACCTGTTATTTAGATCAATAAAGAGTTGATAATCTTGATATAAAAACGTAAATAACTTTGAATCACTGAAGAGATTGAGTCTGGAAAACTCACAGTAGCACCTTCAAGATTGATAAATCAATTGAATGAAATATGAGTCTCGTCGAGTTTTGACTACGCTTATAACAGCGGGGAATGGCGCAGGCCGCCCCCCGTTGTCAACACTGGTGAACGTGCTGTCACGCCCACCAGCCCGATAAAGAAACAGGTTAAACTGGATAATGAGGTTATTGTGGAGCAAAGGGATTCCGCTAGCGTTTTGGGGCTCACATCAACACGAGCCAGAACGCGCCGCTTACTAATTGATACCGCGATGAAGATGTTTGATAACGGCGCATTTCCATCGATTACCGAAGTTGCGCAGGAGGCACAGCTGTCACGCGCCACTGCTTATCGCTACTTCCCCACGCAGAGTGCGCTGGTCTCGGCCATTGTGTCTGAAACACTCAGCCCCATCAAAAACTGGCAGCCCACTCAGCAAGATGCCAACGCACGCATTGATGAGCTGCTGAGTTTTGCCTTCCCGCGTATGCTGAAACACGAGGGAACGTTGCGTGCGGCGCTGCATTTGTCGCTGACGCAGTGGGCGCAGTCGCAGTCGGTTGATGCCGTGCCACTGAAAGAGAAGCTGGTGCGCGGAAATCGCAAAGCGATGCTGATGCAGGTGGTGGAACCGCTCAACAAAGAGCTGACACCCGATTTGATGGATCGCGTGGTGCGTTCACTGTCGTTGGTTTACGGTTCGGAGATTTTTCTGGTGATGAAAGATATCTGGGGCTGTGATAACGACGAACTGCAGGATATTGGCAAATGGATCGCGAAAGCGATTGTGCGCCAGGCACGGGAAGAAGCGCTCAATACCTGAGGTCGGATACACACCTGGGCGAGGCATGCCTCGCCCCTACGATGCTGCCAGATGACACCGCGTTTAGTAGGGGTCGGGCACGCGACGCTGCCAGATAACACCGTATTTCGTAGGGGTCGGGCGCGCGATGCTGCCAGATGACACCGCGTTTAGTAGGGGTCGGGCACGCGACGCGGCAAGATAACACCGCATTTCGTAGGGGTCGGGCACGCAATGCTGCCAAGTGATACCGCGTTTAGTAGGGGTCGGGCACGCCCGACCCGGTTTTTTTACACCAAAACGTATCCCTGCAAACGCTTAACACCCTGCTCGTCGGCTTCGGCATACACCCCCTGCAACTCCGGCGAGAAGCCCGGCAGCAGGTTAATGCCCTCCTCCAGCGCGAGGAAATACTGCTGCACGGCCCCGCCCCACTCTTCACCCGGCACCACACACAGCACGCCTGGTGGATACGGTAACGCCCCCTCAGCCGCAATGCGCCCGGCTGCCTGTGAAATAGGCACCAGCTCCACATTGCCACGAATAAATTCGATATTGGCATCCTGCGGGTTCATCACCATTTTTGGTAGGCTCTGCTGGCGGAACATCGCCTTTTGCAGATCCTTCACATCATGGCTGACATACAGGTCGTGCATCTCCTGGCACAGTCGCTTCAAGGTGTAACCTTCGTAGCGCGCCGCATTTTTCCGGTAGATCGTCGGCAGCACATCGCGCAGTAACGCATCTTCTTTGATGTGTTGTTCGAACTGGGCCAGTTTCGCCACCAGCTTCGCCATCTTCTCCATGCTCTCTGCCGGTGTCAGCAGGAACAGAATGGAGTTCAGATCGCACTTCTCCGGCACCACGCCATTTTCACGCAGATAGTTCGCCAGAATCGTTGCCGGAATACCGAAAGAGGCATATTTCCCGCTGGCAGCATCAATGCCCGGCGTGGTCAGCAGCAGCTTGCACGGATCGACCAGATACTGCTCTTTCTCATAACCGCCAAAGCCATGCCACGACGCGCCCGGTGCAAAGCTGAAGTAGCGCGCATCGGAAGCGATCGTCGCCGTCGGCGCATCCTGCCAGGGTTTGCCGTCAACCTCATCGGGAATAAACGGCTTAATCATCTCGCAGCGCGCCAGAATCGCCTTACGTGCATCAATGCCCAGCACCACGCACTCATGCCACAGACGTCGTCCCGCTTCGCCCTGATGCATTTTGGCGTTGATATCCAGCGCAGCAAACAGCGGGTAGAACGGGCTGGTAGATGCATGCAGCATAAACGCATTGTTCAGGCGTTTGTGGCTACAAAAACGCTGCTGGCCACGGATATGGTTATCTTTCTTGTGGATCTGCGAAGTCTGCGAGAACCCGGCCTGCTGTTTATGCACGGACTGCGTAACAAAAATGCCGGGATCGGACGGCTTCAGGTCAAGCAACAGCGGCGAACAGGCTTCCATCACGGGAATAAACTGCTCATAGCCCACCCAGGCGGAGTCAAACAGGATGTAGTCGCACAGGTGGCCGATGCTGTCGAGCACCTTGCGCGCGTTATACACCGTGCCATCGTAGGTGCCGAGCTGGATCACCGCCAGACGGAACGGACGTTCATCCCCGGCACGTTCCGGTGCCACCTGTTTAATCAGGTCACGCACATAGGCTTCATCAAAGCAGTGCGCATCAATGCCACCAATAAACCCAAACGGGTTGCGGGCAGTTTCCAGATATACCGGCGTCGCACCGGCCTGGATCAGCGCACCATGATGGTTAGATTTATGGTTATTGCGATCGAACAACACCAGATCGCCACGGGTCAGCAGCGCATTGGTCACCACTTTATTGGCGCTGGAGGTGCCATTCAGCACAAAGTAGGTTTTATCCGCGTTGAAGACTTTCGCTGCAAACTTTTGCGCATGTTTGGCTGAACCTTCGTGGATCAGCAAATCACCGAGTTTCACGTCAGCGTTGCACATATCGGCACGAAACACGTTCTCACCAAAGAAGTCAAAGAACTGACGTCCGGCCGGATGCTTTTTAAAGAATTCACCGCCCTGATGCCCCGGGCAGGCAAAGGTGGTGTTATCCATCGCTACGTATTTGGTCAGCGTCTGGAAAAACGGCGGTAACAACCTGGCCTGATACCCGGCTGCGGCGGTTTCCAGCAGCGAAGCATCGCCCTCTTCCCCCGTCAGCACGCCATCAACTTCAGGCAGGTCAACCGCCTGTGCGGCATCGTCGAGGGCAATAAACACCGGCAGGTTAAAACCGGTATGACGCAGCAGCGCCAGCACGCCTGAGCGTGAGTCAGAAACGGACAGAACCACCGCGGCGACATCGGTGAAATCAGTATTATCCAGCGTAACGACTTCGCGCCCGGTCTGGAGGTGGATTGCCACAGTGGTACTGGCTGCAATTTTAAGAGGAGTCATGCACAAATCCCTAACGGTCAAGGATGAGTGGGTGCCAGAGGCACAGCAATAGGAACGGCAGCAAAGCGCACGCGTTCCCGGCGAACAGTCATGTTGGGTTTTCAGCAGAATGACTTCAGCTTCAACCGATAGACATCAGTAAAATCAGATCTTGTCTGTTTTTACGCATGGCCAACAGTTAAGCGTAGAAAGACCTCACCGCATGGTGAGAGAATTTATCGACAAGGTATGACAGCAATAAGATCGACCAGGCTGCATCGGCAGATGCGGGTTACAGATGCTGAACAACAGCAGTGAACCTCTCATGGCGGTGACCTCAGTGTGCAGGGATGACGGGGTTGTCAAAATTTGCGCAATAATGGCATTTTTTAGTACCGGGTTCAATGCCAGTGGCCCGGCAGAATAGCGGATACCCGCAGAAAAAAATGTCGGGTTTATCCCAGGGCGGCACGCTGGCTGGCATAGTGAATCCGGTTACGTCCGGCACGCTTCGCCTCATACAAGGCGGCATCCGCCTCGGCATACAGGGTGTCAAAACTACTGCGCGAAGCCCCCCAGCTGACGCCCAGACTGACGGTCACCAGCCGATCCGGCAGGGAGTTCAGCACGGACGCATTGAGCGAGGCATGAATATAACCGGCCACCACCGCCGCCTGACCCATACTGGTCCCCGGCAGCAGGATGGTAAACTCCTCGCCCCCCACACGTCCGACGCTGCCGCTCTCTGGCACCGAGTTCTCAATCCGTTTGATCAGTTCACTGATCACCGCATCGCCGGTGGGATGGCCGTACTGGTCATTAATGGCTTTGAAATGGTCAATATCGAGCAGGATCAGGGAGGCGTCATCCTGATGCAGTGCGCTGCCGATCTGGTTGATGATGGCGCTGCGGTTATACACGCCGGTCAGCGGATCGTGCGTGGCTTCGTACTCCAGCCGTAACGCCAGCTGGCGCAGTTGCTCGTTGAGAAGCGTCAGTTCGCGCTCAGCACGGTCACTGCGGGAAATGAGGCGCCACGACTCACGCATCATGCGCTGATAGTGGCCGCTGAGGGTCAGTAACGCCGCACGACAGGTTTCCGCATCAAGGTGCTCGCGTGCGGCAATATCCCGCGCCTGCTCAAGAATGGCATTTTCATGCGTGAACAGCTCATCGATGCTCATCATTCTGCGCCCCCCGGATGCATATGGAAGGTGATTGCTGAAAAATCGATACTCAGCTCCTGACCGAACTCTTCGGAGATATCGTCTTCGCTGTCGTAATACCAGTGCAGCTCGGTGCGAACCCCGTTGACTGCCGCTTCGTTCAACACGCCAAACAGGCCGAATAACATTTTGGTGCTGGAGCTGTTGAAGTAGCTGAGTGCCACATGGATGCTGACCAGGCTGAGGTTGCGGAAAAAGGCGCTGCCCTGCCACTCTTCCACCGCGGCCATCAGCGGACGGTAAAAAGCGGCGGCATTTTCTGGCCAGGATTCCCCGCTGAGCGACAGCCTGCCGCTGGCGAAATCAAAGTCCACGGCGGGAGTGCTGCTGGTTGCAGGCATGGAGATGTTGTTCATAGCTAAGGTGTGCCCTGTCAGATAGTCGCTTTCAGGTAGAACGCCGAGAGATCCGTCGATGCAACCTGGTGAAAAGTAAATTCCAGCGGTTGGCTGGCGTCCCGCGCCAGAGTCAGCAGGCCGATATTCGCCCCTTTGCTCCAGGCCGGACTTTCTGTACGCAGTGACTGCTTGTAGGTCACTTTAATTTCTTCCGCGCTCATATTGCGCAGCGCCAGCAGGCATTCACTCAGGCGCGCGGATTCATCCGGTCGCACCAGGTTAGCGCTTTCCAGCACATACTTACCGTCATGCAGACCAAAACAGATCGCGCCAAAGCGCATTTCGTCATTATCTTTGCAGAGCGCCCGGCTGTCTGAGGAGTAGCGCAGGATATTTTGCACCATCTCCACAAAAGTGGAGAACAGCTTACGCCGGGTGACAAACGATGCCTCGTTCTGCTCCAGATAGAGGCGGATCACCTCCCCCATCGCCGTAATATTGTGCTGGGAGAAAAAACCGGTGTAACGCAGCGCCACCACATCGTGCGGCGTGTCCGCCAGCAGCCCGCTGATTATCGGATCAGTGTTCATAGTGCTCTTTTGCCCGTTGCCCCGGTTCATCAGTAACGAAACCCTAAAAATGTCATATCATCGCGCCGCAGCTGCTGCCCCTGCCAGGCGAGCAAGGTCTGCTGAAGCCCTTCCGCCAGCTCGCTCATCGGGCGCGTCCGGTTGCGTTCCAGCTCTGCCTGAATACGCTTGCGGCCAAACATAATCTGGCGTTCGCCCCCGATCTGATCGGTCAGACCATCGGTAAAGGTCAAGAACAGATCCTGGGGTTTTAGCGGCAGTTCATGGCGCGCCCACTCGTAGTCCACCGG
Source organism: Erwinia sp. MYb416 (assembly GCF_037479575.1). NCBI lineage: Bacteria > Pseudomonadati > Pseudomonadota > Gammaproteobacteria > Enterobacterales > Erwiniaceae > Erwinia > Erwinia sp. MYb416. The sequence goes on along the minus strand of NZ_JBBGYT010000438.1, from coordinate 170,448 downwards.
GGTATCGGTGTAACCCACGCCCATGCGATCGCAGCTCAGCAGAATGGCCTGCTCGCTCACCGTCGAGAGCAGAAAACCGGAGATACGCGCACCGGCCCAGATCATGCGGTCTTCGCGGGTATCAACAAACAGCGCCAGCGCATCACAGCCGTCGTTCGACAACGAGGTCTGCTCCGACTGCTGCAACTGCCCCAGCGTCTGTTTAATGTAGCGATTGATATGCTGGAGTAACTGCTCCGGCTGCTCCGGTTCACACTGCGTCAGCGCCTTTTCCAGCGCCGAAGAGAGGATGACCGTCATAAACGCGCCCGGTACGCCGTGCCCGGTGCAATCTGCCATTAACAGCAGCCAGCCGTGAGGAAAGGTGTGAAAGGCGTAAAAGTCACCGCCAACGCAGTCACGCGGCTGCCAGCACAGGCAACTATCACGTAGCTGCTGCACCAGTAAGCGCTGTGACTGGTCGAGCATCGCTTCCTGGATCACCCGCGCATATTCAATGCTCTGCATAATTTGCTGATGCTGACGCGCCTGCTGATCCGAGACGGTTTTGATCAGATCAATACCCAGCCCGATGCCGATATACTCACCCGCACTGGTGAGAATAAAGCCATCTGTCAGTGACTTATCGCCCGATGCCACCATTTGCTGCGCCACGCTATCCAGCGTGCTGGCCGCATCGATCACCAGCGGCATTTTATCCATAAAGGCGATGCAGCTTTTGCGGTCATACAGTTCACGGAAGAACGGCCGCGACATCTGCGATAAAAACAGATGACGGTTAATCAGCCCCAGCGGATGGCGTTGCTCCACCACCGGCAGGCTGGTCAGTGACGGTTGTTTGGTAAACAGCTCCATCACGGCCAGGTTATCGGCATCCGGTGTGACAAAAGGCACCTCAATACAGAGATCGCGCGCGGTAAGATGCGGCGATGGCAGACGTTGGGGTGTTAAAGGCGGTAAGTCTAAGTGCATGATACGCGGCCAGTAATCCTCAGTTAGCCCCAGCCTGACAGGCGATTGTGACAGTTTCATGCCAGCATTGAGAATAATCCTAACAACCCGGTTTTATCGCGTATAAAGCGAAAAACCCAGCATAAACCAGGGCATAAAATGCAGTCAGGATGGGTGATAAAACAGGCTAAAAGAGGGGCTTTCACAACAGACTGGTGGAAAAGAGTGCAATCAGTCGGCTTTTCACCATAAAGCCGTTGACGCTGGCAGTGGCATAAGGTTTAATGCGCCCCGTTGCCCGGATAGCTCAGTCGGTAGAGCAGGGGATTGAAAATCCCCGTGTCCTTGGTTCGATTCCGAGTCCGGGCACCATACATCGAAGCACACTGGTTAGAAGTGAGATCTCTAACGGGTGTCTAAACGAAGATGGTGTTCAAAGCAACGGTGACTGCATTTGCAGATGCATCATCCAAGATTGAACATAAAAATCTTCAAGAAAGGGTACTAGTTGACGCTAGTGCCCTTTTCTCGTTGGCGTAAATAATTGCAAGCATCGCGACACCTGTCAACAAAACCTCAGATTTTGTCATTTCCAACTTTATACGCTGCGGCCCGGGTGCTGGGTCGGCTGAAAAATTCAGCTGTCGCGGCAGCCATCGTAAAGTGGTCAGAACTCCTGGCGAGTCGGGCGAAGCACGATTTCATTAATGTCTACGTCCGCAGGCTGTTCAATTGCAAACGCAATGGCCCGCGCTACCGACGAGGCTGGAATAGCCTGTTTGTAGAACGCCAGGACATTTTCTGCGGCCGTACCGGTCGTGGAGTACTTTAAATAACTCTCCACCGCGCCAGGTTCAATACAGGTGACGCGGATGTTGCCTCCTATCTCCTGACGCAGACCATCTGATATGGCTCTGACTGCAAATTTCGTTCCGGAATACACCGTGCCTCCAGGCGCAAAGACTTTGATGCCCGCCACTGAACTCAGATTAATGATATGTCCACTCTCCTGAGTCTGAAAGCGCGGGAGCGCAGCGGCAATACCATAAAGTGTACCTTTCAGGTTGACGTCGATCATGGCATCCCATTCGTCAGTATTTACTTCTGACATAGGGCGAATCGGCATCAGACCGGCGTTATTAATCAGAACGTCCAGCTGGCCGAAATCGCTAACCACCTCTGCGACTACGGCTTCAAACTGGTGCTTATCGGTAACATCCAGCTGATAGCCGCGGGCAACATGACCGCCGCCGGTAATTTCCTGTACAACCTCATCCGTCTTTGACTGTCTGCGTGCCGCAACGGCGATTTTTGCGCCCCGCATCGCCAGTAGTCGAGCAACTTCAGCACCAATACCCGAATTACCACCGGTGATTAGAATGACTTTGCCTTCAATACCGTTATTCATGTGTATTTTCCTTAATTGCTGACGTTGCGGGTTGGTAAACTGGATAATCAGTAAAACCTTCCTCTGAACCACCGTAGAGACGAGCGGCGTTTAGCGCGTTAAGCGGCCAGCCATTGGCAATACGTGCCGGTAAGTCAGGGTTAGCCACAAAGGGTCTGCCAAACGCAATCAGATCGGCATAATTATTGCGGATCATTTTTTCTGCACGCTCTGCCGTGTAACGTCCGGCATAAATGATGCGGCCACTAAACGCACGGCGTATCTCACGACGGAAGGCCTCTGGCATATCCGGTGCGTTGTCCCAGTCCGCTTCAGCAATTGAAACGTAGGCAACGCCTGCGCTTTCGAGGACTTTCACCGCTTCCACGTAGGTCGTATGCGGATCGCTTTCTACCAGACCGATATAAACGCGATCTTCGTCGGTACTGGTAAATAATGGGGTGAATCGCACACCGAGGCGATTGGCACCTACAGCCGCACTGACAGCGTGCACAATTTCGCGCAAGAACCGCAGCCGGTTTTCGAGTGAGCCGCCGTAAGCATCCTGACGATGATTGGCATGTTCAGAAATAAACTGGTTCACCAGGTAGCCGTTGGCGGCATGGATTTCCACACCATCAAAGCCCGCACGAATCGCGTTTCTGGCAGCCTGGACGTAAAGCTCCACCAGTTCCTGAATGTCCGCGATTCCCAGTTCACGCGGCGCGGAGGGTGAAACGAGGGTCCCGGTCCCTGGCCCGGTTTCAATAAATGCCTTAACTTTTTCAGCCTGAATGGCCGACGGTGCCAGCGGTGCGCCATTTTCAGGCTGTAGGGACGAATGAGAAACGCGGCCAACGTGCCAGAGCTGGGCGAATATCACACCTCCGCTGGCGTGCACGGCATCCGTGACTTTTTGCCATCCCTCAATCTGCGCTTCGCTGTAAATGCCCGGTGTCCAGGCATAACCCTGACCGCGCGGTTCAATCTGGGTCCCTTCGCTGACCATAAAACCCGCACCGGCGCGTTGCTGATAATATTCAGCCATCAGGCCGGTTGGCAGATCGCCAGGCTGGGCGCTGCGCTGTCGGGTCAGTGGAGGGAAAACAATCCTGTTTTTCAGGGTATATGGACCCAGGTTTATCGGATGAAACAGCGCTTCGTATTGCATTTCTATTCTCCAGTATCTCTGTAGAAATTATATTAGACCGGTCGGCTATTGAAGACGTAAACATAGGCGATCGGCTATTTTCATCTCTTCAATCGATCAGCAATTTAACCAGTCGACTATTAAACTTCGGGTAATTTTCCTGTGATGAAGATTTTCAGCCAAACCGCAGGGTAATTCCAGGGATGCCTTTTTAAACCCTTCATACGGGTGAGTCCCGATGACACTTGCCAGCTCAGGTGATATATCCCACTTGCTTAATTCCGGCACTGACGCCTCATGCTTACTTGTAAATTTCTGCCGTGCCGTAAAGATAATTGCGACCACCGGCAGAAACCACGCGATAGGATCCGGCACCTTCGGCTGTCGCTTTAGCATCAAGTCGGTTTATCAGTTCACTCAGATTGCTTCCGGCAGCCGAGGCTGAGATGACGCCGATACGTTGCTCGCCAGCAGGCTGATCCTGAACCTGATTAGCGGCAAATACAGGTAACGAAGCGGCAGAGATGGCGAACAGTGCAACAGCTTTAGTCATGTTTTTCATAATATTTTCCTTTCAGTCAGTTAAACAGATTTACGTAGTAGAGAGAATTTTTTGGCCGGGACCTCTTATAGGCTCCGGCATTCAGTTACGAACATTTAGTGCGACAAACTCTGTGCTGCCTCTTCAATCACGGCCGCAATCTTACCGGGCTGTGAGGCATAAATTGCGTGGTTACCTTTCAGTTCGGTCATCTTGCTGCCGGCACGCTCGGCCATAAAACGTTCCAGCTGCGGGTTGATCGCGCGGTCTTCGGTCGCTACCACAGCCCAGCTCGGTTTATGCTTCCACGCCGGTTCGCCAGCCGTCGCACTGAAGGCCGCCACCGCTGGCATGACCTGAGACTGTGCCAGCAGCGCGGTCTCTTTTTCCGGCAGATCGGCGGCAAAATCGGCGTGGAACGACTCAGGTTTCAGGTAGAGAAAATGATCGTCCGTTTCAGCAATCGAATGCGCGGCGGGCGGGTATTTTTTGGCAAGGCTCAGCAGCGAGTCCCCTTTTTCCGGCTGCATCGCCGCGATGTAGACAAGCCCTGCCACCGACGGGTCATTACCCGCATCACTGATAATCATGCCGCCGTAGCTGTGTCCGACCAGCAGCGTTTTGCCGCTCTGCATTTTCAGTACGCGTTTTGTCGCGGCCACGTCATCTGCCAGAGAGGTCTGCGGCTCCTGAACAATCGACACCTTGTAGCCCTTTTTATGCAGGATGCGGGCGATCGGGTTCCAGCCAGAGCCATCAACGAAAGCCCCGTGGACCAGAACGATATTTTTTACCGGCTCGGCCAGCGATGACTGAGCATAGACAGAGAGAACCAGGCTTAAAGCTGCAGAAGCGACAGTTTTCTTGAACATTTTTTATCTCACTTTCTTAAACAGGTTTAGTTTGCTGTACCGGTAGCTGAGAGAGTTGCCGGGCAACCTCTCTCAGCCGTCCGGAGTCATATCACTGTGCCAGCTGTTTGATCAGCTGCGCTGCGGTTGCTGCTGATGAGGTCGGGTTCTGACCGGTGATCAAAAGACCATCCGTAACCACATAAGAGCCCCAGTCCGCGCCTTTGGAATAAATACCGCCTTTCGCAATCAGTTCATCCTCGACCAGGAACGGCACCACGTGGGTCAGGCCTACCGCCTCTTCTTCAGTGTTAGTGAAGCCGGTGACCTTGCGTCCTTCGACCAGCGGTCTGCCTTCCGGCGTTTTCACGTGACGCAATACGCCAGGGGCATGGCAGACGAACGCCACGTTTTTAGAGGCGGCAAAGAAAGATTCAATCAGCGCGATGGAGTCCTTATCTTCCGCCAGGTCCCACAGCGGACCGTGGCCGCCAGGATAAAACACGGTGTCAAAATCAGCCTGAGACACACTGTCGAGGCGGACGGTGGTTGCCAGCTGCGCCATGGCGTCAGTATCGGCTTCAAAGCGGTGCGTAAGCTCGGTCTGGAAGTCCGGCTCGTTGCTTTTAGGATCCAGCGGTGGGTTACCACCATTTGGTGAGGCCAGCACGATTTCTGCACCGGCGTCCTTAAAGGCGTAGTAAGGAGCGGCCAGCTCTTCGAGCCAGAAGCCGGTTTTACGGCCGGTGTTGCCCAGCGTGTCGTGTGAGGTCAGTACCATTAAAACTTTCATTGTCATTCTCCGGTATGTCGATATGTGAAATTAAATTAGACCAGTCGTCTATGAACTTGCTGCACTGCCTGTTTTGGTGCTGACGGTTGCTTTGCTTAAACCTGACGGCTATGCAACTGCCCCGATTTTAAACATCCCGTCAGACCTGACCGTTGCCGTGAAACCAAACTAACATCAATTAGACCGGTCGTCTACAAAGGTTGCATGTCATGTTCAGATTTCTTTTTAATACAATTCTGACGCAGAACGGCTGAGGTATTTTCATAGTTGCATCAGAACATTACGCAATCTGCGTCATACAGACGAAACCTCGTTGTCGCGTATTTAGTCCAGTTCTTTTGCCCAGACAGCCTGCGCATTCGTGAATTCGCGCAGCCCGAAGTGGGACAGCTCACGGCCATAACCACTTTTTTTCACGCCGCCGACAGGAATGCGGGCATTAGTGGCAGAAAAACCGTTAATGAACACGCCGCCCGTTTCAAGACGCCGGGCCATCCGCTGTCCACGCTGGATATCCGCCGTCCAGAGGTTACCACCCAGACCATAATCGCTGTTGTTTGCCAGTTCTATGGCGTGCTCAGCATTATCCGCCACCGTGATAGCCGCAACGGGACCAAAGGTTTCCTCGTCAAAAGCGGCCATACCCGGTACCACGTTACCCAGCACCGTAGGCGCGTAGAAATTACCGCTTCCTTCCAGTTTGTGTCCGCCCAGCAGGAGCGTTGCCCCGGCTTCAAGCGTACGCTCAACCTGATGATGAAGCTCAGCGCGCAGGTCCTTTCTGGCCATTGGGCCAACGCGGGTTTGGGGATCCATCGGATCACCGACTTTCAGTTGGCTGACTGCAGCGATAAATTTTTGCGTAAACGCCTCCGCGATGGGCGCTTCCAGGATAAACCGTTTTGCCGCCAGGCAGACCTGACCTGCGTTCTGGAAGCGGGCTTCAACGGCGGCACGCACTGCCTGATCGATATCCGCATCTGCAAGAACAATAAAAGCATCTGCCCCCCCCAGCTCAAGCAGACTCTTTTTCAGCGCTCTGCCCGCAATAGCCGCTACGGCAGATCCTGCTCGCATGCTTCCCGTCAGGGTTACTGCGGCGACACGGTCATCTTCAATGACGCGGGCCACCGTATCATTGTCCGTCACCAGGTTGGCAAACAGGCCTGCAGGAAAACCTGCGCTTTCATAAGCATCCTGCAGGGCATAGGCCGATCCCATGACATTAGGAGCATGCTTGAGAATAAAGCCGTTGCCGGAGAGCATGATGGGGCCGGATGCGCGGATAACCTGCCATAGTGGGAAGTTCCAAGGCATCACCGCCAGGATTGATCCCACCGGCAAATATGAGACATACACCTGGTCGCCGTTATCGACGGACACCGGTTCGTCAGCCAGCACTGACGGGCCGTTGTCTGCAATCCAGTCTAAGGTGGCCGCGCATTTCTCGACTTCCGCACGGGCTGCTGAGAAGGTTTTGCCCATCTCAGAGGTGATCAGCCTTGCCAGTAAATCAGCGCGGTCGCGCAGAATCTGCGACAGACGGCGGTAAGCCGTAACGCGTTCGCGTAAAGGGGTGGCGCGCCAGAGGCGAAACGCGGCCGCATTCTGTTCCAGCAGCGCTTCCACTTCTTCTGTGGTCTGGTAGGCATAATTAGCAATGAGTTCATCGGTCGCCGGATTGCGTGATACCGCAAAGGTGATGTCAGATGAAGCTGGATTAGCAGATTGAGATGTCATTTTGAAGCCTCCTGAGTGATTGATGCAGCATGATTGTGCTGCCTTGAATCCATCTTAAGTGTGCCCAAAAATCTCAGGAAGGCGTGTTGTTATCCTATTACTGATGGTCACTGGCAACATGTCTGGGGATGTAGGTTACCAGTGAAAGATCGGGTCGGCCCTCTGGCGTCAGGGCGACATAGGTGAATTCAATGTGTCCTGAGGTGGGATGTGCCAGCCTTTTATTTCCTTCACTCATGCCCAGCACGTCAGTATCCTGCCACCACTCCCGAAATTCAGGTGACTGCCCGCTGAGTTCATCGATCAGCGCGTCGAATAGCGCTTTATCATGCGCCCGCGCCCGCGATGCACGGAATACGGAAATCATTCCGCGCGCCATCTGCTCCCAATCCAGAATCAGCGTACGGTAAGGCTGGTAGAGAAACAGCAGGCGGAGTGTATTTCGTTCGTGCGGTTGCAGTGAACTGTAATCAATGAAAAGGTCAGCGATGGCGTCATTCCACGCGAGAATATCCAGACGCGCATTGCGCACGTATGCAGGGATTGGATTGATGGCGCGAACCAGCATGTCGAGCCCATCGCTGACGCCCATATCCACCTGACGCGGTTCCGGCTCCTCACGTGGTGAAAGGGCAAAAAGATGAGATGACTCAACGCGGTTTAGTCTGAGCACCTTTGCAATGCGCTGCAACGCTTCAGAGGAAGGCTTGATTTCACGACCCTGTTCTAGCCAGGTGTACCAGCTGACGCTCACACCAGCCAGCATTGCTACTTCCTCACGGCGTAATCCCGGCGTTCGGCGGGTGCCCTTTGGCATGCCGAACTCTTCTGGATCCAGTCTCGCCCGGCGGCTGAGAAGAAATGCACCCAGCTCGCGACGCTGCTCCTGAGTGGTCTTTTTGACCATGATGCTAAGCCCCTGAATTAGAATGTTTCAACAGCTATTTTTATATCAGCAGTTATCAGAACAAAAGGCTTTCCTTAAATTTTCAACTCAGTAGAGAGACTAGCTCTGCTGGGAGAATTAACTGACAGCCATGCTCTTTAAAACGGGTGACACCATATAGTCAGTAATTATTAAAGAATGGCAGGAGCAACAGCGCTCATGAGGCGAGACTCAAAGGTCGGTCCATAACGAAGGTGTTAGATTTGATGGTATGAAAATTTTCAGTTGCCAAAAAAAAACTTCCGCTTCACGCCCTGAGACATTCGACAAGCTTTTATGGCTTCAGTAAGGGCGAGTGTCGCGCTTCGAGAGCCAGCAAATACTTCGCTTCATCGTACTGGGTTCTGGTCTTCCAGCAGCGGTAAATGATTCTTATCCATTTGAAGGCAAAAGCACGGATTGCAGACTGATGAGATTTTCCTTTTTCTCGCAGTCCCTGATAATACAGCTTGGCCCCATTCAATGTCATCGGTGACATTCGTCAGTCGAATTGCCAGTAAGGTTTGGGGCCATAAACCTCCAGAAAGTAATCAATAACCGCTCTGACATTCAGAGGTGGATGACGGGTATTCGGATAAATAGCGGCAATATGTTGCGGCTCTGTTTTTATGGCAGCTTCAAGATTGGACATAATTCTGACCAGTTTCCCTTTATGAATGCTGTCTCCAATCAGCCAGTCTGGGAAGAGCACCATCCCCATTCCACCTAACGCGGCGGTAAGAAGCGTCTCCGCATTATTTGAAATCAGCAATGCAGATACCGGGTAGTGAACCCAGTTGTCATTCTTTTCTCTGAATAGCCATCGATTAGGGCCGGATGAGCCCGCATACACCAGACATTTATGCTGCGCTAAATCTGAAGGCATATCTGGCATTCCCCACTTTTGAACGTATTTAGGAGACGCAACAAGGTGGTAGCGCTGGGTGCAGAATACGCGAGCATGAAATGATGAGTCGGTAAGTGTCCCAATGCGAAAAATAATGTCTGAAGCATCGCGGTGGGGATCGATGTAGTCATCTGTCTGCGCCAACTCAATCAACAGCTTAGGGTAGCGCTCGCATAGGCCAGTCAGCCAGGGCGCAATGTGCCGCTGACCAAAAAAAACCGGCGCATTAATTCTTATTAACCCTGAAGGCTCAAGTGATCTGTCCTGTAGTTCCTTTCTTGCCTCGCTGAGCTGCTCACTCATTATTCGGGCATATTCTACGAACAATCGTCCAGCTTCGGTTGGAATGACAGCGCGGGTATTACGATAGAACAGCTGTTGTCCGAGAGTATCTTCCAGCTGCAGAATCACTCGCGACACCATCGACGCTGAAACTCCTTCTCGCCTGGCAACCGCTGAAAAACTTTGCGAGTCAAAAACTCCAATAAAAAACAATAGACTACGGAAGTTTATTGAACTGGCATCATACATTGTCTCGATTCCTGCAAAGGTGTTTCACGGATTATACTGTTTTTCATTACTTTGAGCGTCTTTATCATCAGCCTCCTAAACCAAGTTGGAGACTGTTTTATGCAGCTTTTATTTATATTGCTCGTCGTTGCAGGCGGGATGGGATTATCCGTTGAAGCCGGATTATTAGGGCCATTGGGAAGTGAGGTGGGTGACTTATGGGCCACCTTCAGTATTTTTGGGGTCGGCGCAGCGCTGACATTCATGCTGATGCTTTTCTTCAGTCCGCGTAATAGTCCATCATTCTTTACTCAGCCATCATGGACTCTGCTGGGAGGCATCCTGGGGCCGGTATATGTTGTCATTCTGACCGTTGCCGTTCCCAGTATTGGGATCGCGATGACGATGATAGGCATCCTGGCAGGGCAGGTGTTTAAAAGCCTGGTGATTGACCACTACGGTCTGTTCGGCACTGACCACCGTAAAATTGACAGCAAACGTATTATTGCTCTGATTTTTATTATTGCTGCCTTGTTTCTCGTGGCAAAAGGCTGAGGTGAATTTGTGAATATTTTGATGATTATGCTGGCTGTAGTGGGTGGCGCGTTTTTGAGTATGCAGGCTGCGATTGGAGGAAAGTTAGGGAGTAACGTAGGCGTTTTCCGCAGTGCATTTCTGACTTTCTCAGTTGGCGCTTTGGTGACCGCGCTGCTTATTTTCTTCTTCGAACCTAAACATGCATTAACCCTGCTGGATGTGCCTAAATGGCAGTTGCTTGGCGCTCTGTGTGGTGTTCCTTACATCGTCATTATGGTACTGGCAGTGCAGCGTATTGGGGCTGCTGTTGCCACTGTTGCAGTGATCTTTGGGCAACTGGCAATGAGCATGCTGATCGATAACTTCGGTTGGTTGGGAAATGAAGCAATTCACTTCTCTCCAACACGGCTTGGTGCTGTTATTTGCCTGGGAATCGCGCTCTTTTTCATTTATTCCAGCAGTAAAGCCAAGACCAGCACAACTGGAAAAAGCGTAAGCCAGACATCAGCACGTAGTTGAATCCGGAGTCATGAAAGTAACCAAATGAACAATTGAGGGGCTTAACGCGCACGGATTGACATAATTATTCAGTAAATTACGTCAATCCGCTCTCCTCAAGGAGGCCTGTTCTTCGTAGAGCACTATCATTCCCTTATCCTGGAGCGCATTTTTTGCCATACAATGAGGGGCCGTATTTGAGACCAATAAACTGATATTACGTAACACCTCTTGATAAGCTCAGCATATGACACGCCACGCTGATAATAAGAAAATCGTCTGAACTTGATAAGTCCATTTTCGTGAGGAGTTCGATTTTTTTAATTCTCTGGTAAAGCGTATTTGTGTGTATGTCTAACGATCTTGCTGTGTTATTCACGGAGCAACTATTGCCAATATATTCATTTAATGTTTTCAGCAGAACCTGACTTTTTTCACTGTCATCCAGTATTGGCGAAAGCACGTCATTAATAAACTGTTTTATTTCTTCTTTTTCATGATTAACAAATAGCCTCTCTATACCAGTCTGATTAAAACGCAAAACCCCCTGCTTGTTTCTTTTCTTAATGACAGCCAGAGTCGTTAATGCCTGATCCAGAGATTGTTTTATCCTGATGGCAGAAGTAACATTACTTACCCCTGCCTGATAAAACCCAATATTAACAACTTCTTTTTCTAGTTTTATAAAGGATGAGTTTATTCTTTCTGGCGAATTATCCGATAAGTAAATCATAAAGTTAATTTCGTCAGAGTAGATGAATGCGTTGCTTCGCGCTAACAAATATTTTAGTTTGTTGTGCATGTCTAGCAATTTGACATCTTCGCTTCTATTGGTGGTGTTCGCTAAAGATAAAACTATGCATCCAATCCATTCCTGGATAAGAAAGCCATTTTCAGACAGTGTGGTAGTAGTATCTTCATTAATCCCCTCAAGTAGTACCTTATCCATTACTGATGATTTTCTTTTATTCTCAATGAGCAAGTTATTGACCTTTTTCATGATGTCCATAATCAAAAAATCGCTCAATCGGGATAGCGTCACACGGATGTAATCACTGGCGTCGGCTTTATTAACGATGACGAATCCTACAGCCTGTTGATTTTGCATCATAGGCTGGATATAGAGTTCATTTCTGATAAAACCTGCTTCTTCAATTCCCTCATTACTTTTATTAGTAGTCAATGTGACCCAAAGTTTATCAATATCCCGCAACTTACCGTGAATCGCTCCTGATATATCAACATAACCTATCTCCAAATTCATCTTATCAGACATCGCCTTTATGAATGATGATATATCATTGTTTTTTATGGATAATTTTATCATTTCATTATGGAAGTTCAGGCTACTTCTTAGCATTTCGTTCTGTTGTTCTAGCTGCTGCCTGAGAGAGTTTACTTGATTAAAGCTTTCAACCTTTTCGTCATATTGTTTTGCGTTTCGCCACGCCAGTGCAACCTGTGAAGCAAAGGTCTCCAGCAATGAAACTGCCAGAGAATTAAAAACAGAACGGCGCCCAAGTGAAAGAATGGTTAACGTTCCATAGCAATAATGCTGATCCAATACCGGAACGCATATAAGTGCATTTGCTATGGGATTATTTTCCATAACAGATGCTCGGATTGCTGAGTAATTCTCAAATGAGGCAAGAATATCATCCCTGGAATTTAATATGATTGGTTTTCTGCTCTCAAATACTTTACCAGATATTGATTCCTGAGGTGAGACGGAGTATTCATAATAGTTATCCTTGAATCCGGATACGGCTACAGGGCAGAGTTTATTTTGTCCTTCGTCATATATCCTAAAAATAACAGCGTCGCTGAAGGGGATGGTTTTTAATGCGCCATCCACAACATGTTGAGTGATACGCTCATGAGAAAGTCCTGAAGCCAGATGCCATGTATTTTCGCTGATACGTTGAAAAAGCCAGGTTTGCTGCTGGAGGATTTTTGCATAAAGGTAATTTTTAACATCGGCAGTAATCGATTCTATTAGTGTTGGTTCAATTAGTCCTTCAAGTGATTCAATTTTTATTGTCAAAGACGGAATATATAAACAGATTGCATCCAATATTACAGGGCTATCAGTACTGCGAAGGTTGATAATAAAATAATCATTATAGAATTTTAATCTATCGGAAGCATCACGGATAAGGTCATCGTAACGTATTGGTGAGTCAAATATACTTAACGTTAAGTGAGGGTTATTTTTCGCCAGAATATTTTTTAGTGCCTCAAAATGTTCGCTCATATATGCCTATGTATTTTAATCCACAAAATAAACTTTCTTCATGTGTGTTCGCACATAGATATGTAGCATTTTTTTTGCAAGATTAGCAAGACAGTTACGCGACACATCATCATTCCTTCCGGAGAAAGTGCTATGGGCAGCTTGAAAGCGGGTACCAGAAATAAGCTGATTATCTTCATCTTGTTTTTATGTTGGGTTGTGGGATTCATCGATAAAACAGCAATAAATATTGCAATTATTCCTATCAGCGCGGATTTCAATCTGGGGAGTGAAGAAACCGGTCTGATTATCAGCGGTTTTTTTCTGGCTTACTCGCTGACTCAGCTTGTAGGTGGTTATCTGGTCGACCGATTTGGTAGCAAGGTGATACTTACTGGCGCAGTCGGTTTCTGGTCGCTTGCAACCGCCTGCACGGGGATGGCCGGAGGTATTGTTAGCCTCGTGATCGCACGCTTTTTTACCGGCATGGGGGAAGCTGTATTCCCTTCAGGGAGTTCAGTGGTTATTGCTCAGCAGTTTGATAAATCCAAAATGGGCCGGGCAAAATCATTTTTACAGTCGGGTGCTTCTGTTGGATTTGCACTGGGTGCTTTAGTTGTCTCAACACTGATTGCGTTTTTAAGCTGGCGCATCATGTTTATTGTTTTGGGTGTAACAGGACTGTTGCTTGCTTTAGCACTGTGGAAAGTATTAAAAACAGCCAATAATCCGCAAGATACTTCTGAGACAACGAAAATTCAGCGTCCCAAGGGCTATGAGAAGAAGCGGCTAAAGAACATCATCGCACGACGTCTTACCTGGCAAATTGCGACATGTTACTTCTTCACCAATATCGTATTTTGGGGATTACAGTCATGGCTTCCTTCCTATTGGGTCAAAGTGAAAGGAATGAGCATGATCTCCATGGGAGCGTGGTCAATGCTACCTCCTACCCTTGGGTTTATCTCCTTCTTAACCTGCGGCTGGCTTTTGGACCGCTTCTTTAACGGCCGCGAAAAGTATCTTATTGCCATCGGCGCAGCCGTATCAGCAGTGTTTATCTGGCTGATGTTCAATGCGACATCAATTCCTGTTGCTTTTGCATGGCTATCACTTTCGAACATTTTCCTTAATGCGATCAGCATCAGCGTGTTCGTCACTATCATCAAACAGTTCCCTAAAGATTCGGTTGGCACCGCAACAGGCTTAATAAATTCTTTCGCACAGATTGGCTCACTGCTTTCACCCATCGTCATTGGTTACATGCTTAAAGCAACAAATCAGAACTATTCAAGTGCCTTCATGATGATCGTGGCCTGTGCAGTTATTACCTGCCTCATCGCGCTGACAATCAGACATTCCAGTGCTTCTGCAAATGCGGAGCCTCATCCAACCCCTACGCATTAATGAGAGTTATATATGGAATATTTAGAAATTATTAAACAAACCCTGAGTGAAGAAGCGACACGACTTATTTCTGTCAGTGACAAAATCTGGGATTTCGCTGAGGTGCGCTATGAAGAAAAGCAATCAGCAGCGCTGATGGCACAGACGCTTGAAGATTGCGGGTTTGAGGTTGTAAGAAATGCCGGAGGCATTGAAACCGCGTTTGTTGCGACCTTCGGAACGGGAGAACCTGTTGTTGCATTTCTGGGCGAATATGACGCTTTGCCCGCTCTGAGTCAGGAAGCGAATACCAACTGTTATGCCCCTGTAGAAAATGCGGGCAATGGCCATGGCTGCGGTCACAACCTTCTTGGAACAGGAGCGCTGGCTGCTGCATTGGCCACCAAAGCATGCATAGAGAAACTGGGCCTGAGTGGGACAATAAAATACTACGGTTGCCCTGCTGAAGAAGGCGGCGGCGGAAAGGCCTTTATGGCGCGCGCTGGGCTGTTTGAAGATGTTGATGTCGCGTTCACCTGGCATCCCTGGGATGAGAACCTCGCATACAATGCCCGTATGCTCGCAACAAACCAGATCAAGTACCTCTTTAAAGGTAAGAGCACTCATGCAGCCTTCAGTCCTCACATGGGCCGAAGTGCGCTGGATGGTGTTGAGTTGATGAACGTGGGTGCGAACTTCCTTCGTGAGCATATTATTCCTGAAGCCCGTCTCCATTATGCAATTACCAATGCCGGCGGAAATGCGCCAAACGTCGTGCAATCTGACGCGCACGTACTTTACAAGGTGCGCTCGCCCAAAATGCATCAGGTGCGTGAAATTACTGAAAGAGTCAAAGATATCGCTCGCGGCGCGGCACTCATGACCGGCACTCAGGTCACAATGGAATTTGATGCGGCCTCCGCTGACCTTATTCCTAACGTGACGCTGGCCAGCATGATGGATGAGGAACTCAGTAAGTTTGGGCCTGTTACCTTTACCGATGAAGAAAAAGCCTTTGCACAGTCCATTCAGGCAACCTTCTCGGATGAAGAGAAGCGCCGGGTTGAGAAAAGTGGGAAAATTCTTTCAGAAGATTTAACGGCCTTCCGCAAAGAACCTGATTTTCTCAATGGCTCTACAGATGTGGGCGACGTAAGCTGGCTGGTTCCGGTAGGACAGGTCTATATCGCAACCTGCGCCTGGGGTACTGCTCCTCATTCCTGGCAGATGGTTACCCAGGGAAAATCATCATATGCTCATAAAGGCATGCTGCTGGCCGGGAGTGTCATCGCGGCTTCTGCTGTTCGCGCATTGACCAATCCTGCATTAATTTCTGCGGCCAAAGAAGAGCATATTACTCAGCTGGAAGGAGAAACGTATATTTCTCTTCTGCCTGAAGAAGCACAGCCTCGCCCATTAAATCGCTAATATAAAGACACTGAGTGGAGGCTCTCTCCACTCAGTAATTAATCAACACCTGCTAATTAAAGAGATTGATGATGAAAGTATTTAATTTATCCATTCTGATGGTGGCATTGCTATTGGCGGAATTTGCAAGTGCCGCTGAAATATATAATAAAGACGGCAATAAATTGGATTTGTTTGGTAGTGTACGTGCGCGTCATTATTTTAGTGATGATACAACTGTAGACGGTGATGCAACTTATGTCCGGTTAGGTTTCAAAGGCCAAACTCAAATCAATGATAAACTGACCGGGTATGGTCAGTGGGAATATAATATTCAGGCTAATAATTCTGAAGCTGATGGAACACTGGGCAGTAAAACCCGCTATGGATTTGCGGGAATAAAGCACAGTGCTTTGGGTTCACTGGATTATGGCCGCAACAACGGAATCATGTTTGATGTTGGAAGTATCACGGACTATGCACCTATCTTTGACATCATGACCGATATCTATACTGATGGCTTTATGACAGGTCGCTCGAGTGGTCTTCTTACCTACCGCAACAATAACTTATTCGGGCTTGATGACAATCTGAAGTTTGCTCTGCAATATCAGGGTAAAAATGGTGAGGATAGTAATAACAGCAGCCGAACAGTCTACGCTTCAAACGGAGATGGCGCGGGTGCTTCTGTAAGCTATGCGTTCGATTGGGGCGGCACCATGCTGGCCGCTTACAGTAATTCAAAACGCACCCAGGCCCAGCAGGCGCTTGCTTACGGTGACGGTGATCGTGCTGAAATGTGGGCCGTTGGTTTCAAGTACAATCCGAATCAGTTCTATGCGGCGGTCAAATATTCTCAGGGAAGTAATATCACCCCTATCCGTGGTTATGGTTATGCAAATAAAACTGAAAATATGGAGATGTATCTGAGATATGTTGCGCTAAATGGGTTCGTTCCAGGCATTGGTTGGTTCCAGTCTCAGGCTAAAGACATTGAAGGATATGGTGACGTTTATTTAGTGAAGTATATTGACGTCAATATTTCTTACTTCCTCAATAAAAACATGTTTACCTATGCGGACTATAGAATAAACCGACTTAGCGATACGACACCGTTTGGAATTTCAACAGATGATACGTTTGGCGTTGGGTTAACATATCAATTTTGATAAGTGCTTCTATGCAGTAGTGCATATGACACGCTCAAAATAGTGTTGTATGCATTTTCCTTCTTGAAATTAAAATTTAATCACGAAAAACCATGATTCTGCACTCAACTTGTAGAGGAAAATGTATGTGACTTTATTGAGATTTCGCGTTTGAATAATAACTGTAGCAGAATTGATTATGCTGGGTTTTAGGTGGTTTTAATTTATTAGATTTTCCGAAAGTAGCGTTAACTTAAAGGAAATCTGAACGATTTGAAGTAGCCAACGGATCCAGGTAAAAATCCAGTGATAGCGTTCCTGAAGCGAATTCTCATTCCATCGACATGACGTAACGCCCTATGTCCTGGCGTTAAACGAGACATAAAAGTCTTTATCGGACACGACTTTGATGAAGAGAATCGCAAGCTACTGACTGCTGAAGAGATGGATGCAGTGATTGAGCATGATTTGCACGAAGATGCGCGATCGGCATTTGGCGCAATCCTGCGTTTTCATGGTTTTTTGCCAGAAGTAGAAGATGAAAAGGCATCCTCTCGGGTAATTGTAGTGACGCCGTTCAATATTTAAATCACTTGCGATTGCGAAGAATTAAGACGAAATCATTATCGCGATTTTCGCTAAAAGTAATACGGTCAACGATACGGACATAAAAAATGGATTAACGTGGATATATGCATCATTAAAGTATTTTTTAACCTTCAATATATTACACCCTGGATGTTTTCTCCCCAATTTCAGTAGACCTGTCTTCCGCCTCATCGTAAGCGCGTCGTGAAACTTCTATATCCTGCCATGTGTCACGAATCCAGCGGGTAAAGCCCGCCAGCGGTTCTAGCATGGATTTCCCTCTTTCAGTCAACTCATATTCGACGCGAGGCGGCAGTTCAGGATAGTAGTCGCGCGAGACCAGACCATCCCTTTCAAGGTTGCGCAAGGTCAACGTCAGCATGCGTTGCGAGATATCCGGGATACCCCGTCGAAGCACCCCGAAACGCATCGGTGTATCAGGATATAGAGATAAGAACGAAATAACCAAAATTGTCCACTTGTCTCCCAGTCGGGCTAATACACTCCCGGGTGCACAAGGCGTCAGTACCGGGCCTCTGGGCGTATGCAGAACAGGTCGACCATTGATCTCATCGGGCATCAGGGTCTGTGCATCTTTAGGAATGCTCTTCATTAGTTATCTCTCTGTAACTTAGTATCAAAAAAGTGCCGTCTTGCGGAAAAATCATGATAGTTCAAAATAAGAACCTTCGATAGTTACTATGGGTTACTGATATGCAAAAGTCTTTGGAGTTTTTGGTTTTTGGTGCAACAGGGCAACAGGGCGGTGCTGTGGCAAGAGCGTTGAAAGCCAGGGGGAAAACAGTACGTGCCTTCGTCAGGGATGCCCAGAGCGATAAAGCAAGAGCGCTTGCTAAGCAGGGCATCAAACTGGTTGTTGGCGATCTGTTTGACCGTGCCTCGATTGATCGGGCGATGCAGGGCGTCAACCGTGTGTTCAGCGTGCAGACAAGCTCGCCATCCGGTCTGGTGTCAGATGAACAGGAGGTGATGCAGGGCAAGGCAATTGCCGATAGTGCGGTTGCAGCAAACGTTGAATTCATTGTGTATTCTTCGGGCGGAGCGGCGGGAAAAGGCCTGACCGGCATGGGACATTTCGACAGCAAGTCTGAGATAGAGGAGCACATTCGCAGCCTGCCGATCGCCGCTACGATAACGCGTCCGGCCAGCTTTATGGAAATGATGCTGTTGCCAGGTATGGGCTTGAATACGGGCGTGTTCACCTTCTTCATGCATCGGAACCAGCCTATGCAAATGATAGCGCTTGACGACCTTGGCAGAATTAATGCCGAGATCCTATGCCACCCGGAGCGTTACGCGGGCCAGGCGTTGGAGCTTTCGGGGCAGAGTCTCACTGGCGAAGATTTGGAACATGCTTTCTCGCTTGCAGCAGCTCGGCCTATTCGCTATCAGCGGTTTTCAAAAGCGTTGCTGGAGAGTAACGTGTTCCTGAAAAAGCTGACGGAACTAGTGGACAACGGTGTGGTTGCAGGTATTGCAGATATCCCAGCCTTAGAGCGAGAGTTCGGTCCGATGTTGACATTGAAAGACTGGCTTACGGGAGCGGGAAAAGCGCCTTTTGACGCTGCGCTGAATATGGCAACTGCTGATATTGCATTGCGCTAAAGCAGTAAGATGGAGTGCGGCAGCGCTCCTGCAAATAATGTCATTCATAACTCTGGACTGCAGACCCGGCGTCAATTGCAAATGGAGTTGGAGGAAATGTATTTTGCCCATCGCTACTCCAGCGGTGGGCACAACCCCGGCGGGTTCGTGAAGCGGACATTGAAATATTGATTTAGGGCGAAGGCCGGCCCTTAATATATTCGACCTATCATTTTAAGCTCAGGATCTATGTATAGGTGGGTAAACCGCAATGCCAGCAAAATTGCAGTGGCTTTTTTGCTCTGAAGACAAGAGCACGTCGGCATCTGAATTTGCTCTGCACCGCTTAAAATAGTGCTTAACACTACCTGAATGCTACATACCGTGTTGTTTTGCCAGCCATTGACTGGCCGTCGTAGTTGAAATTCCCTGACGGTAATTGTAAGTATTTTGCTTACTCCAGGCTACGCCGTCTGGCCGTGCGAAAGCAAGTCGATAATTTGCACCAACATCTTGCGGATTGAGCTGAACATCATCCAGAAGCTTTTGCCCGTCCAGTAATTTTCTATTTACTTCGGTGCCCCAGTGAGCACTCATTAAGTCAGCAAGCTCACTATAAGTCAGCGTATCACCTGCAATATAGACAATCTCGTTTTTGAAAGTGGGCTGATGGAAGAAAATGTCCGCAGTCAGCTTGCCAATATCTTCTGGTGTGGATAGCGTTACCGCGTGCATCCAGTCTCCCAGGGCACAGACAGTTTTACTTTGCGTGTCAATAACACCAAAACTTGGCTCAAACAGATAGCTGGTAAAAATGCCTGTAGATACAATGACCCACGCTGTTGCGTTTTGCTGGCGTAAAAGGTGGCGAACTTCTAGTTGTTCATCCCACACTTGTTGCCCGCTGCCTTTACCCACTACGTCATAATCAACGCCAAACTGCCATGGGAAGTAGCGGGCTACGGCAGCTTTGAATACCGCCTGAGTAATTTTTATCTGTGTTCCCGGCCCGCCGACAAAACCACTGCAGTTGATGACGGCGTCGAAAGCAGCAAATAGTTCACTCAGTTCATCAACACTGTTTTCCTGCAGATCGCCCTCTACTACAGCGATTCCAAGCTTCGTCAGTTCATCCAGCCGAGCCTTGCGCGAGCCAGAAACGGCATAAGCGGCTTCGCTTCTGAGTAACACGCTAATTTTTACATCTTTATAGTCCTGCACTTTATTGCTCATCGCTCTTAATACCTGAATACCAAGCTCGCCTGCACCGAGTACTAGAACAGTATCTTTAGGTTTTTTTTCAGTATTCATTGTTGCTTCCTGTTGTATTAAAACGTCATCCTGACAGCTGACATGGCCTGGTTCAATTAGGCACACGCATGATACCGGAGGTGATATGGAGTCTGAGCGGGAAGCACTGTTGCAATTTTCCAAGGAATTTTGTGAGGAATTAAGCAACGATGATGAGGGCCTAAAACGTGAGATCCTGGCCCATGCAGGTAATCGCTGGTCGCTGGGCGTGCTGCATATTCTTGGTACTAACGGACCTCTTCGCTACGGAGAGTTACGCCGCTACCTTACGAGTGTCACTCAAAGAATGCTGACGCGAACACTGCGACATCTGGAGCGGGACGGGCTTATATCCCGCTATGATTATGAGGAAAAGTTGCCCCGGGTGGTTTATGCAATTACAGATATGGGAAAAGAAATGCTTCTGCGGATGCTACCTTTATGGTCATGGATTATCACATCCGCCGGCTATTTTCGTGCATCCAGAGCACAATACGATGCCGATTGAGTGTACAGGCAAAAGATTGTTAGAGAGAGACGATATGACTTCATGAATCTTGACATACTTACCAAAGCAGTCTGTTAACCATGCTGTCTTAATGAGAAGAAAGCAGGGTATTGCAACTACCTCAACTTATGACCGATAGATCCGCAGATCGCTCATAGCAGACCGTTACCTCGTCCGCTTAGTGCCAGGAGCGGACGTTAATGCTCTGAATGAATACCGGAGCTGCTCAGCTCAGTATTAGGATGTGATAAAGGAGCCAGTTTCGGTTCCAGTATCATTTTGGCAACCCATATGGCGGATGAAATAGTCAGTTCCAGTATTCGTATTTCGCCGTTATAACGGCTTTATATTTGTCCACATCCTGTTTACCCGTCCGATCGACTGGGACAATCATGATGTTCATATTGGCGCGTGTGCATTCTCCATGCGAGTTCCACTCCTCGCACGTGGACAGGTTTTTTTCGATGGTGAAATAGGTCTGGGTCTTGCTCAGGGTCAGCTCACGGCCCTCGTTATCATAGGTATACTCTTCTATGGTTGAGGGGGACTGGGTTTTGATCAGGCGATGATTGTCATCATAGCTGTATACAATCGTATTGTTATCTATCGGCAAACTTCCTTTGCTTACCATCCTTGCCAGCAACCCTGATGAATTGAAAACGTAATCTATTTTGCTCACTGTGGTTTTGTCTTTATCTTCTGCTTTTGTGGCCGCGATAGTCGAGCGTGTAACTGCGTGGCTGATTAATCCTTTATTGTTAAGCAGGTACATTCCCTCCAGAGTCTGCTGGTACAGCTGTGTGGTCTTCTTACTGTTGTGATCGACTATGACCCCGTTTGCATCCATCTGGATGCGCCAGCCAAAGTCCGTTCTGTTCAGCTGAATTTCATTGGTAGCCGTGAATACTGCTTTCGGGCCTCTTGAGGTTTTGACCTCTTTTACACTGCCGCCAATTAGCTCACCGCACTGACTGAAGTTGCCTTGAACCGATGCACGAAGATACCCATTAGGACTATCAATAGTCATTTCAACCGATTTGGGGATTTCTGTTCTTGTCTGCTGGCTCATGAGAATGAAGTTGTTCAGTTTGTTTTTAGCGATGGTTTCCGCTGTGCATTGTGCTGCATAAGTCTGGAACGTGCAGAGGGATAAGAGAGTAATAAACAGATTTTTATTATTGAAAAGCATTATTTGTTGTCCTCAGGAACCGATCAATTATCTGAATGAACCATTTAGCTTGCCAGGAAAGAGGGCCTTTTCTATGGACAGGTCGAAATCGAGGATCGCCTCATCTGTATGTAGCAGCACAGGAAACTGTGCCTTTAGGCTCAACAATCGGCACGTCTTCCCAACACGGATGAAACAATGCACGATTCCAGTCCGGCCTGAGACGACCACGTTTTTTAAAGCGCTCACCATTACATGCAAGCCTGTTGCGCGTGTGATTCGACTCACTTGTCAATCAATGGCTTCACTGTAATCTGGCGACATGCTTTGTACAAGAACGTCTGCACCTCGCTCACAGCAGACTACTGATGTCGCTACCAGCCACCACATCCCGAAATCCCCCATACCACTTTTTATATCCCCCCGCCCATCCCACAACCGTTACCTACGTCACTAAAATATATCAACATTTTTGGTAATCTCATTTTTTAGCCTCCGTAAAAATGCTAAGGGATGAGTATGAAATCACATAAGGCCGGACTGTCGGCTGCCGTTATCCTCCTGTCTACACCCGCCTGGGCCGCTCCACAGTTAAAAGATGCTGAGTCGATATCTGCGGTCATTGCCGCCATGACGCCGGAAGAGAAAGCCGCGCTGGTGACGGGCACCGGGATGAACAATGCCGAAAAAGTGGCGGGCGCGGCGGGTTCAACCTTCGCCATCCCCCGGCTGGGCATCCCGCAAATTGTCTTTGCCGATGGCCCTGTTGGCGTCAGGCTCGGGGCAGGCCCCACCGGCGGTGAGAAGCGTTTCGCCAGCGCGTTCCCGGTGTCCATCGCCATGGCAGCCACGTGGGACCCGGCACTGATCCAGCGGGTCGGCGGTGCGATAGGTGATGAAGCGAAACAGTATGGCGTCGACTTAATGCTCGGACCGGCGATTAACATTCAGCGTAACCCGCTGAACGGCCGCAACTTTGAATACTTCTCCGAAGATCCGTGGCTGAATGCCATGATCACGGTGAGCTATATCAACGGGATGCAGGCGCAGGGCGTGGGCGCAGTGGTGAAACACTTTGCTGCGAATAATCAGGAAACGCGCCGACAGACGGTGAACGAGATTATTTCTCCGCGTGCGCTGCGGGAAATCTATTTCCCCGGTTTTGAATACGCGATGGAGAAAGCCCAACCCTGGGCGGTGATGAGTTCGTATCCGTCGATCAACGGCACGCCCGCTTCGCAAAACGCCTGGCTGCTGAAAGACGTACTGCGCACTCAGTGGAAGTTTAACGGTCTGGTGATGTCTGACTGGTACGGCGTCAGCGATCCGGTCAGGGCATTGCAGAATGGCAACGATCTTAATATGCCGGGCGGGCTGTCCAAAAAGGACACGCCTTTCCTGCGCCGCAATACCGACCCGAAAGACGTGATCCTCGCGGCCATCAAATCCGGCGAGATCACGCAGGATCAGATCAACGAAAACGTCCGCAATATCCTGAGTGTGGTGATCAAAACCCACCGCTTTAAAGGTGGCGAACCCACCCGCGATCCTATGCCTGCCGATCATGCGTTACTGGCGCGTCAGTCGGCGGCCGATGCCATGGTGTTGCTGAAAAACGATGCAGAAACGCTGCCGCTCACTACTTCGCTGCGTGTGGCAACGTTCGGCCATAACATCAGTAATTTCTTCGTGGTTGGCGGGGGAAGCGCGGAGGTCAATATCGATCCTAAACGGCTGGTGACGTTACCGCAGGGGCTGAAAAACGCCGGGTTAACGCTGATCGATGCCGCCGGGGGACAAACGCTGGATGAGCAGGCCAGCGATGCCGCTATCACCAGCGCGGCGCAGCAGAGTGATATTGCCCTGATTTCAATCGGGCGCAGTTCTACCGAGGGGGCGGATCGCTATTCCATGGCGATGCATGCGGATGAAGTGGCGATGATTGCCAGGGTGTCTGCGGCGTTCCATCAGCAGAATAAAAAGGTGGTGGTGCTGCTGAATATTGGTGCCCCTGTCGAGATGGCCTCGTGGGAGCATCACGCAGACGCGATTCTGCTTACCTGGCAACCCGGTGAACAGGCGGGTAATGCGGTAGCGGATATCCTGAGCGGAAAAGTGAACCCTTCCGGTAAGCTGCCGCTCACCTTCCCTAAACGTCTGGAAGACTCACCGGGTTTTGGCAATTATCCGGGCAGCGCAAAAACGGTGATCTACGGTGAAGGGATTTATGTTGGCTACCGTGCTTTTGACATCCGGCAAGTCGCGCCGATGTATCCGTTTGGCTATGGCCTCTCCTACTCCGGCGTACAGTATGGCAAGGCCAGCCCGGATAAGCCGGTATTCAATATTGATCAGCAGGACAGCATTGCGATCAGCCTCCCGCTGCGCAACCTGTCGCAGAGAGACACCAAAGAGGTGGTTCAGCTTTACGTGCACGATGAAGCTTCGCGCCTCGACAGGCCGGTTCAGGAGCTGAAAGCGTTTGAAAAAGTCAGCCTGGCAGCGGGCGCAGAGCAGCAGGTCACGCTGAAACTTGATAAGCGCTCCTTCTCCTATTTTGATGAGGACAAAAATGACTGGGTGCTGGAGCCAGGCCGCTTCACGCTTCGCATTGGCAGCTCGTCGCGCGACATCCGTACCGAGGTTCCTCTTATCGTCACCTCATCGACCCCGGCATTCTCTCTGGAGACACCGTGGATCGACGTGCAAACCTATGAAAAATCCGCCGCGATTGTGGCAAACGTCATCGGTGACGAGGAGACAAACGCATGGATTCAGGGTGCCCCCACGCTGGGTGAGAAGCTGGATGCCGCTTTGCAGCAGCAACCCGAACCGGTGAAGGATGAAGCTAAAAGGAAGGCGATCAAGCAGGAGATCTTACGGCAAATTAATGCGCTGTAATTTTCCAGGGCGGTAAAAATGGACGGCCGGTTACATCGGCCGTTATTCTTCTATCGATAATCATTAGCCTTTCAGGCCACGTCATTCTCATGCAGTCAAATCACTAAACAAGCTGAGATGAATTTTAGATACCACCATTCGAATCATTGGGGATGAAACAGACTGACAGCCAATTGCCCGGTGATTTTCCTGCGCAGCAGTGATAAACTATGGCACACAACATGTGACCAACCTGCCAAACCATTTCCTCTGAAACTGATTCATTCAAAAAGTAAAAATTACTCACTGAATTAATTGCATTTGTAATTAATTAAAGTTGAAATAAAACATGACAACATTACACTTTTCACATCTACTTTATAAGGATATTCGCCATGACCGAACAACTTGCCATTTCAGTATCTAGTGGGCATTTTAAAAAACTAAGAGAACTTAATCGACGCAAAAATTACTTTATGAAAAAAGTAAGATTAGATGCCAAATTACTCGTTGCAAAGATCATATGGGATAAGTATAAAAAAAACACATTAAACGTAGATTCCATAAAAACGATCTTACTTATACGTAATGAAGGGACCATCGGCGACACCGTTGTTTACTCTCCTCTTATTAAAAATTTGCATACGGCAGGTTATAAAGTTGATATATTACTGACGAAGTCCAGCAGTATTGTGGTGAAGTATAATCCATTTATCAGAAATATTTATGAAGCAGATGATGCCAGCACAGAGGTTTATCTGAAAAGCTTCAACCATACTGTTTCGGAAATAACCATTGAAAAATTGAAAAATAACCAGTATGACCTGGTCATTGATCCATCATTGTTTGATACTCCCGTTCACAGAATGCGGCTATTGCGTGAAATAAATCCTAAGTCAGTGCTGGCATTCAACAAGAAAAAGCGTTTCAATCATTACAGTAAATCACTTAATTTCTTTGAACGAGACAAAGAGCATGTCACTCAGGCAGCTTCACTTATTTCTGAGTTTCTGATAAAAAAACCAATCACTCATGACGCTTATAGTCTGCATTTCCCTGATGCTTTTTTCGATGATGTCAGAAGCTTCCTCAGTGCATTTAATAACAAAAAAGTCATCATTAATGTTTTTACCGGAAGTAAAGAGCGGAATTTTTCACAAGAACAGCTGGCAGAGATAATAGCAGGCCTTAATGAAAAATATGATAATCTCAACATTATCCTCCTCGACCACAGGAAAGAGATCGATATTCCTCTCCCCGATAATGTCGTCATTAATCCCTTCAACACGCTGCATCACGTTATGGCATTAATTCATGAGTGTGATCTTATTATCTCCCCGGATACGGCTATCGTGCATATCTCAGCCGCATGGAAAAAAAATCTTATTGCCGTATATAAAAATGTTGTCGACAACAATGATTTATGGGCACCTGGTTACGACAATGCCAGCCAGATCATCGTTAACAACCGGGCAATTTCACAAGTGAAAGAGGTGCCTGAATTGATCGCTCAGGAGATAAAACGCCGACATCTTCTTGACTAAGAAATGATAATCCCGGCCCTCAGGCCGGGATGAAAGATAACGCGCTATTCAACCGACGATTTCATATTAATGCTAAAGGTAAAGTCCTTCGTTAATCCCTGCCAGGGTTTATGCGGGGTAAATTTCCACTTCCTGATTGCTCTTAACGCTTCCTCATCAAATATTCCCGCAGGTTCTGAGGATGCCACTCGCGCATTGATCACATCATTCTATCGTCGCCACCAATGCCTGCTCCAGTTTCTCCTGCGTAATCGTGAACGGCAGATGGGTGAGGCTGACGGCGGGGAAATGAATCTCATGGGCAATCTGGCGGAAACGCGCAGCAACATCGCCCGTCAGCGCGCCCAGCGTCAGCGGGCTGTCGTACTGCTGTAATAAGCTCAGCAGATTGTCATCGGGCTGCTGCCCGCGCTCAAGCAGTGACTGGATCAGCAGGCAGTACCCCACTTTCTCACCGTGTAGCAAATCGTGCAGCTCCGGTTCGTGGGTCAGGCGGTTGTGGATCTCATGCGCCACGCCCGGCGTGGGCAGGTCGTCATGCACGCTGTTGGCAAGCCCGGCCAGTACGATATTGGCCTCAATCACCTTCTCCAGCGCCGGGGTCACCTGCTGGTTTTGATTGGCGATCACCGCTTCACTGCCCCACTGCGCATACACCTCCAGCGCCTGGCGGGCCACCGACACCTTCAAATCCAGCCCCAGACGCCCCGGGTTCTGGCGCTGATACGGTTCCAGTTCAAACCATTTTGCCAGCGCATCGACAATGCCCGCCTTCAGATAGCGCACATCGGTGTGAGCAATCACTTCACTGTCCACCAGCACTAATGCAGGTTTTTTGGTGACCAGCAGGCCGTGATGATGGCCGCCCTGGGCGTTGTAGACGATGGCGAACGGCGACCATGCCGCACAGGTCGCCGCGAGGGTGGCAAAGTTAATCAGCACCACGTCATCCAGTGTGTCTGCCGCCGCTTTGGCACAGTCCATTACCCTGCCACCGCCCAGGGCTAAAATGCCCTGCGCGCCCTGGGCAACCACGTTGTCCCGCAGCCGATCGATGGCCTCGTCAGTACATTCACCGTCCAGGTACTCCAGCTGCCAGCGGATACCCGCGCTCTCCAGGCTGTGAGACAACTCAGGGTTCACCGCCTGCCAGGCGCGTGGCGACGTCAGAATACGTAGCTCGCGGGCATAAGGTTTGATGTGTTCGCCCGCCTGTTTGCGCAGGCCGGGCTGTTGCAGATACGCCGTGGGCGCGGTAATCGTTAGCATCATAAACTCCGGATCAAATAAGATTTATCGCGCAGGTGAGGCTTCGGGGTCGGGGATAAACTCCGGCGGGTCCCAGGCGGTGATCGGCGGCAGCGGCGCATCGAAGCGGACAATCTCCACACGACAGCTCTGCGCCGTACACCCCTGGCCTAGCCGCGAACTGCCCCGATCGTCGGTTAATACGTTCGGGTTACCGTGTTTATCCAGCGGCTGCACATCGCGGGTATTGATCGGGTCATACCAGGCACCCGTCGACATCTGCACCACACCCGGCCTTATGCCGTCACTGAGATGCACCCCGGCGAGCAGTGAGCCGCGTGCGTTAAACACGTTGACGATATCGCCCTCCGACAGGCCGCGCTGCGCGGCATCCTGCGGGTGCAGCCACAGCGGTTCGCGCCCGGCAATCTTTGTCTGCTGGCTGATTTTGCCGTGATCGTACTGGCTGTGCAGCCGCGTGCGTGGCTGGCTGGAAAGCAGATGCAGCGGCCAGCGCGGGTCGTCAGCCTCCGGCGCCAGCCAGAACGGATGCCCCGGGCACTCCGCATAGCCGAACCCGGCGACAGTGGACGAGAACAGTTCAATTTTGCCGGAAGGCGTGCTGAGCGGTGCACGCTGCGGATCGGCACGAAACGCCTCCAGCAGGATCTGCGGCGTTTCCGGGCGCGGATACTCCAGCTTGCCGCGCTGCCAGAACGCGTCGAACAGCGGCAGCTCAATGCCCTCTTCCTGCGCACGCGGCCGGGCCTCGTTGTACATCGCTTCCAGCCAGCCGCGCGTATCACGCTGCTGGGTAAAGTCGTCGCCAAAACCGAGCCGGTTAGCCAGATCGCTGAAAATCGCGTAGTCATCGCGAGCCTGCCCGACTGGCGCAAGGTGCTGGCGCATGGCAATCATAAAGCCGTCATTGCTGGCGCTGCCAATATCTTCCCGCTCCAGCGAGGTGGTGGCAGGCAGCACGATATCGGCAAATTTGGCCTGCGCCGTCCAGTACTGCTCATGGACGATAATCGTTTCCGGGCGACGCCAGGCGCGGGTCAGCTTATTCAGATCCTGGTGATGATGAAACACGTTGCCGCCCGCCCAGTACACCAGGCGGATATCAGGCCAGGTCTGCGTTTTACCATCAAATTGATAAGATTCGCCGGGATGCAGCAGCATATCGGCGATGCGTGCGACCGGGATGCGGGTGGTCACCGCATTCACGCCCGCAGGCAGGCGTGGCCCGGAAAAGCGATGGCGGTCCGATCCGGCAAGGTTCGTTGAGGCATAGCCAAATCCCAGCCCGCCGCCGGGGGTGCCGATCTGCCCCAGCAGCGCCGTGGTCGCCACCACCGCCCAGAATGCCTGCTCGCCCTGGCGTGCACGCTGCACGGACCAGGCAACATTGATCATAGTTTTATGGTGCGCCATCTCGCGCGCCAGTTCGCGAATGCTGTCAGCGCTTAAGCCGGTGAGCGGCGCGGCCCACGCCGGGGTTTTCACCACGCCGTCATGCTCTCCCAGCAGATAAGCACGGTACTGTTCAAATCCCACCGTGTGGCTGGCAACAAAGTCGCTGTCATATAAACCTTCGTCCACCAGTACCTGGCACACCGCCAGCAGCAGCGCCGTGTCGCTGCCGGGTTTAATCGCCAGCCAGCGCGCATCATCAACCGCCGACAGATCGTTTTTCACCGGGCTGATATTGATAAAGCGCGTGCCGTTACTGCGCAAGGTGTCCAGCCAGTGTTGCAGGGCGTGATCGTTCGCGCCACCGCCGTTAACCTGCGCATTGCGTAGCGGCAGGCCGCCGATCGCCACAAACAGCTCACAGTGCTCTGCCAGCACCGGCCAGTGGGTGTGCTGGCGCTGGAGATCATCCAGATCGCCGAGGATATGCGGCAAAATGCGCTCCCCTGCAGCAATGCTGTAGGTATTGGTGCTGCCCGCGTAGCCACCGAAGCCATTGAGGAAACGGTGCAACTGGCTCTGCGCATGGTGAAAACGTCCGGCACTCGACCAGCCATAAGATCCGGCATAGATCGCCTCATTACCGCGCTCCGTTTTTACCCGTTGCAGTTCATCTGCCACCAGCGCCAGCGCTACGTCCCAGCTCACCTCCACAAAGGGTTCGCGCCCGCGCCCGTTACGGGAGGCCGCGCGGTTGTTTAAATAACCCAGCCGTACCGCCGGACGCTGGACGCGTGACGATCCCTGCACGGCGCCCGGAAGGGATTGGCCGATTTTCGACGGATTGCGATCCCACTCCACCGGGCTGATCCCGGTGAGCTGACCGTCGGTGACGGCAACGCGATAGGTTCCCCAGTGCATTACCGCCAGGTCGTGGTTGTCGGGTTTATCGGGTTGTGTGCTCATCAGTGCATCGTCATGCCGCCCGTGACGTTAATCGCCTGGCCGGTCATATAAGAGGAGAGAGGGCTGGCGAGAAAAGCCACCACGTTGGCGACATCAAGAGGCTGTGCCGTGCGCCCCAGCAGTACCTGGGAGCAGTCTTCCGCGTAGATCGCTTCCGGCGTCAGGCCGCGCAGTTCTGCCCCTTCGCGCCGTTCACGCCACTTCATTTCGGTTTCCACAATACCGGGGCACACCGCATTCACCAGGATATTGTCACGCGCCAGCTCAATCGCCATCACCTTCGTCAGGCCCAGCACCGCATGTTTGGAAGCAACATATTGCCCCATCAGCCGGTAGCCGTTTTTTCCCGCCTGGGAGGCGATATTGATAATGCGCCCGGCCTGTCGCACCTTCATCACGCGAATGGCAGCTTCGGACAAATAACTGAGGCCTTTCACATTCACATCGAGAATACGCTGCCAGTCATCATCGTTCATGGCATCCACCGGGCTCATTGCCGAGACGCCGCAGCTGTTCACCAGAATATCGACGCCGCCAAAGGTGGCGACGGCATCATCAATCAGCGCCTGTGCCGCCGGGCGTGATGCCACGTCTACCGGCACGATCAGCTGACGCTCTTGCTGCTGGCGCGAGGGGGCAGCGATGTCGCCAATCACCACATTCGCCCCACCCTCGAATAACAGATCGGCAATCGCTTTGCCGATCCCCTGCAAACCGCCGGTTACCACGGCGGTCTGCCCACTGAAATCGAGCATCAGCATCGCAGATTACCTCCTGAAGGCATCGTCGCTGATGCCTGCTGCAAGGACCTGCTTCGCATACTCCTGAGCGGAGAACAGCGAATGGTCACGGTAGTTGCCACAGGCCAGCGCCGTCACGGCAGGCACATCCGTTGCCGTCACCACACGTTCCAGCACACGTGTTAATGCCGCGGCGATCTCCGCAGGCTGATGCTCATCCCACAGGATCAGATAGAACCCGGTGCGGCATCCCATCGGCGAGATATCGATAACGCCTTCCAGCTCTTCGCGCAGGCCAAAGGCCAGCAGGTGCTCCAGCGTATGCAGGGCCGCCGTGGGAATGGCGTCAGCATTCGGTTGCAGGAAGCGCAGGTCGAATTTCTGCACCACGCTGCCCAGCGCATGGCGTTCATAACCCGCCTGGCGCACATACGGCGCTTTGACAAGGGTGTGGTCGAGGGTGAAGCTCTCTACAACTGGCATGTTATAACTCCTTAAAACGTTAAAAAGAGGGCCGTTATTCGCGTCGGATGCGGCGCGACAGACGGGTGCCGAGTGTCTGAATTAGCTGGACGATGACGATCAGCACCAGCGCTGTCACCAGCGTGGCAAAGGCGTCAAACCGCTGGTAACCGTAAGTGATCGCCAGGTCACCAATCCCGCCGCCACCGACGGTGCCCGCCATGGCGGTCGCCCCCAGCAGCCCGATGGTTGCCGTGGTCAGGGCGAGGATCAGTGAAGACGCGGCCTCCGGCAGCATAAAGTGCCAGATGGTCTGACCGACCGTCGCGCCCATCGCATCGGCCGCTTCAAGAATGCCTTCATCAACTTCCAGCAGGGAGCTTTCCACCAGCCGCGAAATATACGGGGCGATAAATACAATCAGCGGCACAATCGCGCCCGCCGTCCCAATGGTGGTACCCACCAGCAGCCGGGTGAAGGGCAGAATGGTGATCAGCAAAATAATAAACGGCAGCGAACGCAGGACGTTGATCACCGGGTTCAGCACCTGATGGACAAAACGGTTCGGCAGGATGCCGCCAGGACGGCACACCACCAGCACAATCCCCAGCGGGACCCCCAGCAATGAACCAAAACCCAGCGACACGGCGATCATCACCAGGGTGTCATGCAGCGCCAGCAGGAACTGATCGCCGGTCACGGCGGTATCGATAAAATCAAACATGGGTGATTTTCACTCCTGCTTCGCGGAGGTAGCGCACGGCGCTATCGGTCTGTTGTGCCTCGCCCAGGATCTGCACGATCATAAAGCCGAGGATCGTGCTCTGGACCTCGGACATGCTGGCGAACAGAATATTCACCTCAATGGCGTAGTCTTTGATAATGCGGTTAATGATCGGCTGTTGCGCGGTAGCGCCAACAAACTCCAGCCGCAGCGTTTGTCCGTTACCGGTACGCTGCAACAGATCGACCACGCTCTGCGGCAGGCGATCGTGGATCACCGACTGGACAAAGCTGGCGGTCACCGCATGTTGGGGGTCGGCAAACAGGGTGAAAACCTCCCCCTGCTCGACCACCCGACCGTTTTCCATCACCGCCACCTTGTTGCAGATTTTTTGGATCACCGACATTTCATGGGTAATCAGCACAATGGTGATGCCGTAGCGGCGGTTGATCTCCTGCAACAACAGCAAGATCTGCACCGTGGTATGCGGGTCCAGCGCAGAGGTGGCCTCATCACACAGCAGCACCGACGGGTTAGTGGCCAGCGCACGAGCGATCCCCACGCGCTGCTTTTGCCCACCGGACAGCTCGTTAGGGTAGCTGTGGATTTTGTCACTGAGATTGACGAACGCCAGCAACTCCGTCACCCTGGCCTGAATAAACGCCCGGTCGCGTCCCTGTAAAATTAACGGGATGGCGATATTGTGAAATACCGTTTTCGAATTCAGCAGATTGAAATTCTGAAAGATCATGCCGATATCTTTTTTTACGGTATTCAGGCGTTTTCCACTGACGTGCTGTAACGACTCACCGTTAATCACCACCTCACCGCTGCCGGGTGATTCAAGACGATTGATTAAACGCAGCAGGGTACTTTTCCCGGCACCGCTGTAACCAATAATCCCGAACACATCACCTTTATCGATATTCAGGCTGATATTATCCAGCGCCAGAATATCATTACCGTTTCTGGAAAAAATTTTACTGACCTGGCGAAACTCAATCATGGCATTATTCACTTCAGATAGTCAGGGAACAGATAGCCTTTGTACTGCTCATGCCCGAGAATATACTGTTTGAATTCTGCAGAGTGATAACCGGCAATAATATCTTTAGCGAACTCAGCCTGTTTATTTTTACCGGCGACGGTCACCACATTAATAAATTTACTGCTGGCCGATTCGAGTTTCAGCGCGGAGTCGAGTTTAATGCCGTTGGAGACCGCAAAGTTCCCCTGAATCAGGCCGTAATCGACATCGGGAAGTGCGCGCACCTGCTGTGCGTTATCCATCTCTTTCAGCACGATTTTATACGGGTTTTCCGTAATGTTACGCTGAGAGAAAGTGGCCGCATCGCTGTTGTCGGCGATCTTAATCCAGCCCAGACTTTGCAGGACCAGGGCTGCGCGATACTCGTTTGCCGCCTGATTGGGCACGGAAATAGTGGTGCCCGGTTTTGGGGTTGCCAGCTGTTTGATCTTACCGGCATAAAGCCCCATCGGCGGTGTTGGCACCTGAACAATCCCGGTGTTATCAATGCCCAGGCGTTCATTGACCGATTGCAGGTAAACAGGATGCTGCATAATATTGGCTTCAATATTACCGCGTGCTACGGCATCGTTAACCTGAATGCCATCGCTAAAATCTTTATACTCGACTTTATACCCTTTTTTGATCAAATAAGGGGCAACACCTTTTTCGAACTGCTCTTTATAAGGTCCGGGATTAAACCCGACACGAATTAATTTATCCTGAGCATTAGCAAAAAATGAAGAGGTCGATAACAAAGCAACAACAACGCCGAGAAGAACGGGCTTTTTCATCAATATTTTCCCTGAAAAGAGTGCGAATAAAATTGATTAAATCACAGCCCTCTTCCGGTTGTAAGTAAAACAGCGGCGTTTAATTTTGCTTTTTTGTGATAAGGATAATCAATCATCACATATCTGTTTATTGCACATCGATAGTGATTTTTATCTTTTAGGCCGACATCAACATTAATGTCATATTGAGCCATCACTGTTTAATTCGAGAATACAATGCCTGATTTCGCTGCCTCCCCTCTGGTTAATGCCCTGGAAGAGAACTTATTTAGCGTGCTGGAAAAACTGGCACGAGAGGTGGATACCTCGGAACTGTCACTGATTGACCTGTCGAGCGGCAGCCCGCGACAGCCAACACCGCCTGCGATTATCGCTACGCTGCAAACCACGGCGGCATCACACGCCAACCATGAATATCCTTCCTTCTGGGGCAAGCCGCAGGTGCGCCAGGCGATCGCAGATTTTTACCTGAACCACTATGGCGTTGAGCTGGACCCGGAGAGCGAAATCGCCGTGTTTCAGGGGTCGCACATCGGTGTGAACGGCATCCCGCGTGCGGTGGTCAGCCCGGGGCAAACGATCATTTCCACCGATCCCTGCTACCCGATGTACCGCTCAGCGGCAGTGCAGTCACAGGCGCAGTTTTACGGCATCCCGCTGGAGGAGAAGGATAATTTCCTGCCCGACTTCTCACGCGTCCCTGAAGAGGTGGCACGCCAGAGCGGGCTGCTGATCCTGAACTATCCGCACAACCCGACCGGCGCGATGGCCACGCCGGCACTGTTCGACGCGGCGCTCGCCTTTGCCCGCGAGTACCACACCCCGGTGCTGCATGACTTTGCCTACGCGGCGATTGGCAGCCATGCCGCCGACATCCCGGCCAGCCTGCTGGCACAGCCGGGAGCGAAAGAATGGGGCGTGGAAACCTATACGATGTCGAAAACGTTCTGCATGGCAGGATGGCGTTTTGGCTTTGCAGTGGGAAATGCCTCGATTATCCGGGCGTTTAAAAAACTGCACACCCACAGTTACAGCACCGTGTTCGGCGCGATTCAGGATGCCGCCATCACAGCGCTGTCGCTGCCTGCATCGCAGATTCAGCAGTTGGCCAACGTCTATCACCAGCGCCGCGAGTGGGTGCTGCAAAAGCTGGCCGCCATGAACTGGCCTGTACCGCCCAATCAGGGCACCTTCTTCCTCTGGCTGCCTGTACCTGACGGAGAGCGTGCCCAGCCGTTCGCCGAGCGGCTGCTGAAGGAGGCGCATATTATCGTGGCCCCCGGCAGCGGGTTTGGTCAGGGCGGCGAAGGCTATATCCGCATCAGCCTGACCGCCGATGATGCCGCGCTGAATACGGCGCTGACACGTATTGACGCCTTAAAGCTGTTTAGCTGAAGGGCTGGCATCGTAACGCTGCTCTCTGACACAACAAGGTAGTCTGGTCGTAAGAATGATTCCGGCATAGCCTCTGTTTTACTGTGTATATGCACAGCATTAACCACAGGAAGAGCAAAGGAGAACATCATGCCAGGATTTAACTACGGTGGTGGCAAAGGTGATGGCACGGGATGGAGTTAAGAGCGCGGAAATGAGCCGAGTCCGGGCGGTGGTAGCAAGGGAAATGCAGGCAATCACGATAAAGGCAAAGGGAGTACTTCTGGTAAGGGGTCGGGCACAACACCGGGTATATCGCGATCGGTCGGTGATGCACTGGCCCTGAAAGCGGGCCTGAATCCGGGGGATTTTACCGGCTATTTTATTAATGCTGATGGTAATGCCATAGGAATAAGCCCTCTTGTCGGTGGCGATGCCTTTGGTGTTAACCTTGGCCCGGCGCCTGCAAATCCCGCTGTCGGCGGTGGCAATAGTGGTAACGGCAATAGCGCTAACACACTGAATCCTTTCAATGCGGTGATTGTGACATTTAAAGGTGACACCTCCGATGCGCGCATTGCCGCGCTGAATAAAATCATTGCCGATAATGCACGGATGGCTAACAGCGGTCAGGCCGGGCAACGGATACGTAATGCAGTAAAAGCCACAAAACAGGCTAAGGCGGAGCTTGCCTTGATTAATGCGGCTCGTAAGCAGAAGGCAGCGAAGCAGGCTGCTGAAGCCCGTGCAAAAGCAGAGGCAGCGGCGAAAACGAAGGCTGAAGCTGAAGCCCGCGCAAAAACAGAGGCAGCGGCGAAAGCGAAGGTTGAAGCTGAAGCCCGCGCAAAAGCAGAGGCAGCAGCTAAAGCACAGAGAGAAGCCGCAACCAACCGCCTTCGATCTGCCAGTGTACAGGCCGTACGCGGCGTTGAGATCGGTACGCCCGCATCCACAGCACCTGCCAGTTGGGCCATCGCCTCAGCGGGTGCCATTACGCTAGGTGAAGACGTAGCGGGTAGCCTGTTATCGCGCATTTCTGCGGTACTGACAGAATTGCGTGGTATTGCCGCCGCCAGTCTGGCCGGGCCGGTGGCCGCGACCCTTGCCGGGTTGTTGTATTCTGAAAAAGTGGGTGTGGGAAGCGATGTGGTTCCCGGCCGGGACATCAGTGCCCTGCTGAGTACCGATACCCTGTCCCTGCCGGACGCAAGCGCACTTCTCCGCGCGGCTGACGCGGGTACCCCGATCGATATGGCAGTGCGCGGACGTCTGATCGTACACGACGACGGCACGCTGGAAACCCAGCTGGTGCGCAGCAAAGTACCGGGAAAGGTGCAGGTGGTACGGGCGGTTCAGGATAGCGTCACCGGCTACTGGGGAGTTACCCTGCCCAAAGTCGCTGATGTACAGGGCCCAACCATTCTGGTCAGCCCTGTCAATCAGCCGGGTGCGGGTTCAGCAACGCTGACCGATCCGGTCCCGGTTCCTGAACAGATCACGCATTTCGGTGGCCCGGTGACGGTCCCACAGGGTCCCACTGTGCTGATCACCCCGGTGGCGGAACCACCAGGCATTCACGATATCATTCTGGTGTTCCCCCCTGAATCAGGCCTGAAGCCGCAGTACATCATATACAACAGCCCGTATGGCGAAACCAATGCCAAAGGTAAATACAGCGGGCGTGATTACAATAAGGACAAGGCGGGTGGCCCCATTCAGAACCTGGACTGGAAAGAGGCAACCATTGACCGTGCCGGTATCGACAAGGTAAAACTGCACGCAGGGCGCTTTGGGGAATCAGCTAGCAATAAAGTGATGATCGAACGCCTGGAAAAAATTCTGACAGGCGAGCTACAGGTGACAGATACCGATAAGCGTTATTATACGCATGAAATCCGGGAGCTGGAACGGTACAGAAATCTTGGAGTTAAAGATAATACTGTGCCTGATAATGCTAAAGAAGTGTGGAATAACACTCATACGGCCACACTTGAAGACTATAAAATCAACGAAAAAAGCGATCCCCTCTATACACCAGAGGCGTTAGAGGCATCCAGAAAAGAAGAGGAGAACAGGTAATGCTTGATCTTGAAGGGATTTATCAAAAAGAAAGCGTGGAAGATGTTCTGCTGTATTTCGCACTGCGAACCCCTTACCAAACCATTGATCTAATGTATGTTCAGTACAAATTTGAAGTAGCGGCAGAAAGGGAACTTCTGTTCACCTGCCAGCGACTGGTAAAAGAAGGAAAACTGATCGAAACAGGGAAGCCTCTTATGGAAAAGGGCCCGAACTGGAAAGAGCCGAAATTTGTCACTGACAAAAAATACGGTATTGCGTGACTGTATTATAATGCCCCTCAGGGGGCATTTTTCAGGTGTTGTCGCAAATAGACGGGGCAACACCAGGAAGAAAACACGTCCAGTACTGCACCGGGGCGGAAAGTATATTACAAAGCAAAGGAGAGCGACGAATGCTTGATCTTGAAGGGATTTATCAAAATGAAAGCGTGGAAGATGTTCTGCTGTATTTTGCACTGCGAACTTCTTATCCATGGATTGACCGAATGTATGTCCGGTACAAATTCGAAGTAGCGGCAGAAAGGGAACTTCTGTTTACCTGCCAGCGCCTGGTCAAAGAAGGAAAGCTGATGGAAACAAAAAAACTCTTTATGGAAAAAGGCCCAAACTGGAAAGAACCGAAATTTGTCACTGACAAGAAGTACGGCATTGAGTGAGCTTCCTTAATTTAGCGCCATCCGTCTGGATGGCGTTCTTATTCATATCCTTTACGTATAGATATACCGAGAAATAAAATAAAAAACTCAACATCTGAAGGGATAATCTATATCGATGATATTTTCATAAGGTAACAATTATGTCTTTAACAGAAATAGTAAAAAATGAAAGTGTAGAGGATGTATTAACTTTCCTTGGGCCTACATCTGATTATACAAAACTGGATAAGCTGTTCACTTATAACCGATATGACGTCATATCCAGCGGAGAGCTTTCTGCAACGTATGACGAATTATTCAGGAAGGGCGTGCTTCAGGACCTGAACGGACAAGCGGTCAAAGGCCCAAACTGGAAAGAACCGAAATTTGTCACTGACAAGAAGTACGGCATTGAGTGAGATCCCTTAATTTAGCGCCATCCGTCTGGATGGCGTTTTTATTCGATCGACCAGCGCGCTGAATAAAATTCAATAAACGCACGTGCCGCCGGGCCAATGCGCCGGTTGGGCCGCACGCAGTACAATCCCGTTTCGCGCCCGGTCCACTGCGGCAGCACCTGCACCAGATCCCCGGCATTGATCGCCGCCGCCATCGTTAACGCTGAGTGAAAGGCAATGCCGAGGCCGTCGATGCACAGCCGTCGGGCTGCATCTGCGTTGTCCACGTTAACGCGCCCACGGGGTTCCAGCGTGCGCTGTTCACCCTGAGAAAACAGACGCCAGCACAGACCATCCTGGCTGGCCGCAGAGACAATACACGCGTGCTGCCCAAGCTGATCAATCGTTGTGGGCGTGCCTCTTAACGCCAGGTAGGCCTTCGATGCCACCAGAATGCGTCGGTTCTCCAGCATTTTATGGGCAACCAGTGAAGAATCCTTCATCTGGCCAATACGCAGCGCCAGCATTATCCCGTCAGCCACCAGATCGACGTAACCATCAGACAGACGCAGATCCAGCTGCACCTCAGGCCAGGCCTGAAGAAACGCCGCCAGATGTGGCACCACATGGGTATGACCAAACGCAACAGGTGCGCTGACCACCAGCCTGCCCCGCGGCCTGACCTGTTCGTCGCGCACCCGATCGGCGGCATCGCGCAACTGGCCTAACGCCTGCTGGCATTCAGAAAAATAGCGCTGCCCGGTGTCGGTCAGCGACATCGCCCGCGTGGTGCGGTTCAGCAACTGGGTGCCCAGATGGTGTTCCAGCATCTTGATAAAACGACTGACGGAGGAAGGGGTGATCGCCAGTGCTTCCGCCGCACGGGCAAAACTGTTGTGTTCAACCACAGCGATAAAGGTTTGCACTAAGTGCAGAGGCGGCGCAGGCATTATTGCTCTCAATAAACGAATGAATCATATTGGCAGCTATTATCAAGAAAATTAAGCATGATTAGAATCGTTCTTTTTTTGGAGAACATCTGATGAACACCTCTTCCGCCACCCGGTTCCACGCCCTGCACCACCAGCCCCTCCCTCTGCGTCTGCCCAATGCCTGGGATGCCGGGAGCGCACGCCAGATCGAAATGCTCGGCGCACAGGCGATTGCCACCACCAGCGCGGGCGTTGCCTGGTCGCTGGGCTATCGCGATGGCAACCAGCTCCCGGTCGCAGAGTATGTTGCCCGCGCCGCATCCATCGCCCGCGTGATCAACATCCCCCTCAGCGCCGATATCGAAGGGGGTTATCACGAACATCCTGCCACCGTGGCCGACACGGTAAGACGGATGATTGATGTGGGCGTGGTGGGCATCAATATCGAAGACGGCAGCGCCGATCCACAGTGGCTCTGCCATAAGGTTGAGGCCATCAGAGCCGCCAGCATAAGCGCAGGCGTTGAGCTGTATATCAACGTTCGTACGGACGTCTACGCACGCAATCTGGTCCCGGCCGGGGATAGGGCGGGCGAAGTGATCCTCAGAGCACAGAACTACCGGCACGCCGGGGCTGATGGGCTGTTTGTGCTGGGGTTAGTGGAAGCGCAGGAGATTCAGGCGATTGCCAAAAGCAGCAACCTGCTGCTCAACGTGAGTATCTGGCCCGGTCTGCCATCGTTAGATTATTTGAGTGAATACGGTGTGCGCCGCATCAGCGTGGGATCCTGGTTGCCGCAAACGCTTTGGGCGCACAACGAACAGTTAGTGCGTGGCTTCTTATCGGATAATGAGACCGCGCCGCTGATGGCAACGGCGACGCCCTATTCCGCGATCAACGCGCTTTTTTAACGAAAAAACAGCGCCAGAGAGTCAGTTACACCCAGGGGGCATTCCCCCCTGGACGGTCATACGCGGAATGTATCCGTCATAGCCTGAAGACTGTGGACCTGTTCCGCCAGAGAGTGTGATGCGGTTGAAGACTCCTCCACCAACGCCGCATTGCTCTGCGTGACATTATCCATCTGACTGACAGCTGTACTGATTTGCGAAATACCCTGCATTTGTTCACTGGAGGCCAGGGCGATTTCATCCATCGAGGCCGCCAGTTCGCTTACCATGCTCACTACCGCCACAATACTACGTCCGGTATTGTCAGCCACCGTCACACCATTTTCGACTTCTGCCACGGCTTCAGCGATAAGAGACTTGATTTCACGCGCGGCCGTTGCGCTTCGCTGTGCAAGGATGCGAACTTCACCAGCAACCACGGCGAACCCGCGCCCCTGCTCACCCGCACGTGCAGCCTCAACGGCCGCATTCAGCGCCAGAATGTTAGTCTGGAAGGCGATGCCCTCGATGACGCCCGTGATATCACGAATTTTTCCAGAACTGTGCGCAATGTCTTTCATGGTGCTGCCCATTGCCTGGACATGTTCCTCACCTTCCCGTGCCAGTACTGCTGCACCACGTGCAGACGTTGCCGTCTGTGTTGCGTTCTGGGAGTTATTTCTAATGGTGGCCGTGAGCTGCTCCATGCTGGCAGCCGTCTGCTGCAACGCCGCTGCCTGTTGTTCCGTGCGCGAAGACAGCTCGGTATTGCCCTGGGCAATCTCATCCGAAGCCAGTGAGACCGATGCTGCGGTTTCCTTAATCTGCGTCACCAGCCCACGCAGACGGGTCTGCATCACATCCAGCGAGGCCAGCAGACTGGTGGTATCTCTGGCACGCAGTTCAACCGTGGTATGCAGATAACCATCGGCAATGGCCGAAGCCAGACGCTGGGCCTGGGCAGGCTCTCCTCCCAGTTGACGTTTGATGTGGCGGGTGATCAGCCAGCTCATCAACAGCCCCAGCATGACAGAAGCCACCGTCAGAACGATCAGCGTGAAAAATACGCCGGAGAGGCTTTGCTGCGACTGAACGGCAGTACCTTTCGTCACCCGGCTCTGATAATTGACCATGTCATCAATCGCCGCCAGATAGGCATCCTGGGTGGCCTGAAGAGGGCCGGTAATCAGCGCGCGTTCGCCCTGCATGTCATTGGCACTTTTCAGCTGTAGAAGCCGGGTCATAACCGCGACAAACTCCGGCTGTGTTTTCTCAATAGCAGCCAGCAGTCCGGAGGCTTCCTCCACTTCTTTCAGGTTAATGCCTGGCAGCGATTTCGCGCCCTCGACCAACTGGCGAAAATGGGTAATGATCGCCTGATTATCGGCCTGAGCCTGTTCAATTTTCACCAGGGTATCAGACGCAATCGGGCCATTTTCCGTGGCAAGTGCCCGCAGCATCAGCTTGGATTGCAGGCTGGTATTGTCCTTAACCGTTCGCAGTATCTGCAGGTCATCCAGACGCGCACTGGTTAACTTCTGCTGATCGTTGGCATCGGAAAGTTTAATGCCCGCAAAGACCGACACCATCACTCCGCCAGCAATCACCGCCAGAAAGGCCAGGTTCAGCATCACACTGAGTTTTATATTATTTTTTCTGAACATGTTTTCACCTTAGGCAAAGATTGGAATTTCAGGCTCTCTGGCAACTGAGTGAGAGCCCATTCTCAATCTTGTTATCGGCAAAGACGGCAGAATATTCAGCCGGTAACCCCGCAACCGTGTTTCGCAGTAAATGCACGAAAATCACTCATGCTGAGCGGACGAGAAAAGTAAAAGCCCTGAAACGCCGTGCAGCCGAACGCCTGCATCACCGACCACTGTTCAGCCGTTTCAATCCCTTCGGCCAGCACTTCCAGCTTCAGCTCAAGCCCCATCCGCGCAATGTTCATGGCGATCACCGCTCCTTTTGGCCCTTCCGTTGCTCCGGAAATAAAGCTGCGGTCGATTTTTATCTGCTCCAGCGGCAGGCGACGCAGATAACTGAGCGATGAAAATCCGGTACCGAAATCGTCCAGGGAGAAGCGGAATCCGGCAGCAGCCAGCGCATGCATTTTCGCCACCACGGTTTCAATATCCGTGGCGAAAACGCTTTCTGTCAGCTCAAGCTTAACGCGTGAAGGGGACACCTGTGTCACTTCGGCCTGGCGTATCAGATTGGGGACGAAGTCTGGCTTCATCAGATGATCAACGGTGATATTCACGGAAAGGGTCAGATGCGCGGTCGCCGGGTTATTCTGCCACTGCGCCAGCTCCCGGAAGGCGCTGACAATCACCCAATCGCCCACGGCGGGCATCAACCCGGCCTGTTGTGCATCAGGAATAAATTCCGACGGCGGGACCATCCCCTTGCCAGGGCATTGCCAGCGCAGCAGCGCTTCTGCACCGTTGATCTGCCCGGATGAATTGAACAAAGGCTGGTAGAACAACACAAACTCGTTATTGTACAGCGCATGCTGAATAGCCCTGATTTTTTCGTTGCGACGGGAGAAGTCAGCATGCATCGCCACGATACCACCACACAGAATAGCGGTCGCCAAAATGGCATTCACTAGCGAAATAAAGAAGCGCAACGGGTGCGGGAGTGGGCTGGCGAAAGGGAAAATCAGGTCAGCACTGCTGAGGGCCATAAATGACAACAGGCTGGCAGCTATTAGCGCCATCTGCACCCGCGTGGGTTTGCGTTGATAGTTAATGTATCCCACCAGCGCGATGGTAAGAAGATAGAGATGCGTGGTTCTGGGAATACCGTCATCCGGCACATCACACAGCAGGCAATAGCCGACCGCATACGCCATATGCACCCCCTGCGCCAGC
The DNA here is from genome assembly GCF_037479575.1 of Erwinia sp. MYb416. Lineage (NCBI taxonomy): Bacteria > Pseudomonadati > Pseudomonadota > Gammaproteobacteria > Enterobacterales > Erwiniaceae > Erwinia > Erwinia sp. MYb416. The sequence continues at coordinate 127,341 of NZ_JBBGYT010000438.1, read as the reverse complement.
ATCAGCCCGGTGGAAAAGTTGCCACGCATCGCAATTCGCCAGCTACAAACTGCCGCACCTCCCAGCACCAGCAGCGAGATGACAATTCCCCACTCCTCCAGGGCAATGAACACCGCCAGCCATCCCACGATGACCACAAGGCCACTGAGAAAGGCCATCCGGCATATAAATTCAAGGTGTTCATCATTGGGAGATGTCCCCCCTCTTCTTCCTGGCATGACGAAGATCACTCCATATAAATGGACCCGTATTTTATTATAATTTTGTATTCTATTTTACTTTTATAACTTAATTATTACCTGTTCAGATAGCCAGTTATCTGGCCTGACAGTATACATTATATGGAAATCCTGCAGAGGGAGGCCGTTCACGGATCATCATAAGACAAATAATATTTAAAAAGCGGAGAAATCCCCCTCTGATGTTAAAAACCAGAGGGGGATAAAAGGAAGCATTATTTTTTAGCGAGATAGACTTCTTCGCTCCGATAGTCGCCATTTTCATTGTAATAAGTGTAAGACGCGATAATCATATCTTCGCCATTATAGTTTACATAATGTGGCTGTAAGAAGGCCTCGACCGGAAGAATGCGCTTGGTGGTTTTGTCTGCAAGATCGGTTTTCCAGATGCAGGCATAACCACCCTCATTGTCAAAATAGAATGACGAACCCCGTCCCCAGACATAATTGCGGTCATAACTGTAATCCGCCCCTTTGGCGGTATCCGCCTGCGGCAGGAACACGTTCATACCGGCATCCGGCCGGTCATGCGGGAAGACGTACATCCCTTCGTCAATCTCGCTATTGCTGCGATCGGCGGAGGCCAGACGCCACTGGCCGTCCGGGGAAGTCAGCCGGCTGTTGCACTCGTTACTGCCACAATAGCCCACCCACTTCTTGTTGGCGGGTTCGCTGGCTGGCGGGGTCACCTCTATGATATTGCCGATCTCTTTCGCAGACACCTTCAGCGCAAAAGCCTGCGGCGTCGCAAAGTCACTTTCGCTGTTCACCGCCACGCCCGGCGCCCGGTATTCCGCCACAGAATAGAGAATATCGCCTTGGGCTGCGCCGTTTTTATCCAGCAGTGACAGCTCAAGGTTATATCCCTCGTACACCGCCTCTACCCGGGGTTTCTCTCCGTCTTTCAGCCTGAGAAGAAACGCGCCCTTCTTCTGATCTTTTTCGACATACAGCACCACAAAGACAATCAGGTCATTATTCACGATGCGGTGCGTCAGGGTGCTGAGATAATGCCCGCTGGTGCCCACGGTCAGATTGGCAACATCACTGGAGGTGATTAACGGACGGACGCGCCACGGCTCCTCTGACAGCGTGAAACCGGCTTCACTCTTTAATCCGGGGGCGACAGGTTTATCCAGCTTATCGCCGGGACGGGTAAAGACATCACTGATCTTGTGATAAACCCCGGCGCGCGACAGAATTTTATTGCGCTCAATGTAACGCTGCTTAATGCATTCCGCGTCGGTACCACAGCGGTTTCTTTCTGCCAGCCACTTGCGCTGATCTCTGGCCAGCGTCCCCACACCGTAGCTGTTGTCCATCGCTTTCACAAAGTAACCGTTGGTCACGTTATCCAGCCCGGAAAGATACGTATCCGCACAGATAGTTTTTTCCGTTTCATTCAACCCGGTTAACGTGCAGTCAAAACCGGCAGCGAGCGCGTTCTGCGCCAGCAAAGAAAACCCGAGTGCGATGCCATACTTTAGCTTTATCATTTCTATTTCCTTACGCCCTTTCCATCATGTCATTCTTATTAGCAGGTGTTTCTGGCTTTATTCCAGCGAGGCATTTATCCCGTTATCCAGGCATTCTGTCGGCAGCAAGGCCATGTGCCAGAAAAGGCAAAGATAAGGTCATTCTCAAGCCCGGCACTATAGCACTGCGCTGTTAAAAAATAACCATTCGCGATAAGCGTCCGCTTCCAGTGCCGCAACACAGGCACTGATCGGCCAGTTCATAAAAATGATGGGAAACGTACAGGCGCTAAGGTCACTGGTCTGCCGTTGTTCACGGCAGACCAGACACACTTACTTCATCGCCGGGGTGGGCAGTTTCTGCTGGGCACCGGTTTGCTGCCGCAGTGTGGCCACTTGCTGCTGGGTGACTTCATTACCCTGATTCCCCCAGGAATTACGCACAAAGTTCAGCACCTGGGCAATCTGGGTATCATCCATTTTCCAGTCAAACGCAGGCATGCCTGCCGCCGTCTGTCGCGCTTCGGTATGCGGGGCACGCGCGCCACGCAGCATCGCATGGATCATATTGGTCGGGTCATTCTGCATCGCATGATTTCCGGCAAACGCCGGAACCATACCGCTAATCCCTTCCCCCTTCAGACCGTGACAGGCGGAACAGTTCACCTCATAGCTTAACGCTGCATTGCTGTGGGCCGCTTCATCCATACGGAAACCCTGTGAGACCGGTGTGGAAGATGGCGTAACACCACGCAGATAAGTGGCAATGGACTGCAAATCGCGCTCATTGAAATACTGCGTGGAGTGCTCAACCGCTTCCGCCATCGGCCCGGCGGCGACACTGCTGCCGTTCGATCCCGTTTTCAGATACTGGGTGATGTCCTCGTCGCTCCAGCTTCCGGTGCCGGCATGCGGGTTGGGGGTGATATCCGGTGCAAACCAGGCCCCCAGGCTCCCGCCCTGTAAATAGGCACTGCCGATCTCACCGCCCAGCGCATTGCGAGCGGTATGGCAAACACTACAGTGCGCCGGACCATCAACAATGTACTTGCCGCGATTCCACTCCTCATTTTTCAGCATGTCCGGCTTAAAGCCATTATTGTTGAAGAACAGCATATTCCAGCCTGCCATCGCCAGACGAATATTGTAGGGGAAGTTCATCCCGGCATTTTCATCAATGCGCTGCTTCACCGGCTCAAGGCTTGCGAAGTAAAGCCACAGATCGTGCATGTCCTTATCGCTGATCTGAGTGTAGGCGGTATAGGGCATCGCCGGGTAGAGCAGGCCATGATCGCCCCGCCCCTGACGCACGGCGTTAAAGAAATCACGCTCGGTCATCCTCCCGATGCCGGTATCAACATCCGGGGTGATATTGGAGGTTTCCAGCACGCCAAACGGCGTATCAATTTTATAGCCCCCGGCAAAGTTCGGATTGTGGCAGGCGGCACAGTCCGACAGGCGCATCACATATTCACCGCGCGCGATAGCGGCCTTATCCGTGCTGCGCACATCAGCCAGCGCCACCTGATCATCCGCGACTGCCGAGCGCGAACTTTCCATCACCACCCACAGACGGCCAAACGCCGCAATCCCAACCAGTACGGCCAGCGCGGCAATTCCGCAGCTTATTTTCTTTTTTCTGCTCATGTTCATTATGCCTCCACCAGCGGCGCAGGATTTTTCATGTAGGTCTGATAAATCGCCTGCGCGGCGCGGATGGCCAGCGCCCCCACGGTGACGGTTGGGTTGTAGCCGCCGTTATTCGGGAACGCCGATGCGCCAACGACGAACAGATTGTGGGCATCCCAGCTTTGCAGGAACGGGTTCAGAGCCGAGGTCGTCGGGTCCGCGCCCATCACCGCACCGCCGATGGTATGCGAGCTATGCTGTTGATACGGGTTCCAGCTTTTCTCTGACTGGTTATCCACCACCAGATGCTGCCCACCGGTCTCTTTCATGATCTTAACGGCACGATCGGTGACGTACTTCGCCATGTTGATATCGTTCTGGTTCCAGTCAAACGTCATGCGCAGCAGCGGCTGGCCGTGGCGATCTTTGTAGCGGGGATCGAGGTCGAGGAAGGCATCACGTACCGGCATTGATGTGCCCTGGCAGAAGATGGTGCCCGCCGTCTGATAGTCACGGGCATAGCCTGCTTTCCACTCACTGCCCCAGCGTCGTGTGCCCGGACGCAGGTTATCCATGTTCTGGATCGGGCGCCCGTTAGTGGAGAAACCCATAATGCCCGCGCCACCGATAAAATCTAAATGGCTATGGTCGAAGTTATCGCCATTGAAATCATCAATCTGCACGGCCAGTGCGCCGCCACCGATAAACGGGTTCATCTTTTCGTTATCAAAGAAGCCGGTCACGGTTGAACAGGTCTGGTAGTTGTAGTTACGGCCGATGGTGCCGCGCCCGGTGCGCGGGTCATACTGCTCACCCACCCCGGACAACAGCATCAGCCGCACGTTGTCCATCTGATAGGCGGTAATGCAGACGATATCCGCAGGCTGAAAACCTTCCTCGCCCTCTTTGGTGATAAATTTCACGCCCTTCACGGTCTTGCCGTCGTCATGCTTCACTGCGTGCAGCACTTCGGTATCGGTCAGCAGAGTGAAGTTCGGGCGGCGCATCAGGGCCGGTAAAATACAGGCCTGCGGCGAGGATTTAGAAAAGTTACCACAGCCGTGAAAATCACAGAAACCGCAGTAGGTACAAGGCCCCATTGTCACCCCCAGCGGATTCACATAAGCCTGAGAAATATTGCCTGCCGGAATGGTGAAGGGGTTGTAGCCCATTTTTTGCGAGGTGTTTCTGAATTTGCGCATCCAGTGGGTGTCTTTCAGCGGCGGGGTCGGGTATTCGCGTGAGCGCGGGCCTTCAAACACATTGCCGCCCGGGCGTTTTTCTCCATTCAAATTCCCGGCAATGCCGGACGTCCCGGCGATACGCTCAAAGCGATCGTAAAACGGTGCCATCTCATCATAGGTGACGCCCCAGTCCTGCAACTGTAGCCCCGCCATTTTTGCCGCACCGTAGCGTTCGCGCGTCTGGCTGGCCACCTCGAAATCCCACGGTGAAAAACGCCATGACATCCCCGCCCAGTGTGTCCCTGCACCGCCAACGTTCCAGCCAAACTGGAAAGCCGACCAGTTTCGTACCGGGGCGGCATCCTGCCCACTGCGGTTACGGAAGGTGGTGGTTTCCACGCTCATGGGCTGCATAATTTTACGGCGAGATTTCCAGCGTAATTCATCCGGGTCAACGGCCGGGGGGAAGTCGGTTGAGGTATCGCGCCAGGCCCCACGTTCAATGGCCACCACGTTTAATCCGGCACGGGTCAGTTCTTCTGCCATGACGGACCCCGCCCAGCCCAGGCCGACAATCACCACGTCGGCGCGGTTTCTGATATGTGACATTTGCTTTGCTCCAGCTATTTTTAATCGTTTGGAATCAGGCTAACCGGAATCAGCTGCAGATCTTCATTGTGGCGGTCAACATAAGGGCGGTAGTCATATCTTGCGCCTGGAAAACCAATCATTTTCCAGCCGGACATATTTTTATTACCACCATAGATAGGATCGGCCAGATAGCCTTCACGTACGTTTTGCAGCATCAGTTCAAATAACGCCTGGCTGTTGATATCACTGCCAAGGTTAATTTCCCCTTTTTCCATTTTCGTCAGGAAAATATCAATCTGATCGGCGTTCAGTGAATGGAAGGATCCCTGGTGCTGGCTCTGCGCCCAGGTTTCTAATGCTTTCAACCCGGTGAGATAACGTTCGCGCGGTGAGGTAAGAAACTGCGGGCTGCCCATCAGTTTTTCTTCGTTTTCCGGCTGTAACGGTCCATCCAGATAGAGCGCGGCGCCGGAGCCGTAATCCCCAGCCAGCTCTGCATCAATGAACTCGATACAACCTGATTCACTGGCTGAGGGGCCGAAACTGTCAGCGGGGATCAGACGATCGAACAGCGCAGCCAGGTTTTGTCGATCGGTTTCATTGGTCAGGACCCGATACCCCTTCTGCCAGGCAGGCTGAGGCAGATGGTCGGTGCTCATCTGTGTCTCGAGCGGGACCCCCTTCATCTCTTCCGCCCGTAACTTCGGCGTCACGGCCAGCGCCGCCACGATCGAACTCAGCGAAAATATCGCTTCTCTGCGGTTCATGTGTATTTCCTTGATGAATTTAAGACGTCGTTATCCCTGCGAGATAATTAAAGCTCTCGCACAAAATGGCAGAATATCTTTGCCATTATTTTTCATAAACCAGAGGTAATTAAATCGACGCAGGCCCCCAGGCATAATATTCAGCCTGTTTGAGTCGTCATGCTTGAAAGAGAGTGTGACTTATCTCCGGAATTATCCGTTTTTATGTTTAGCGGGGTGTGTACAGCGGAAATAACCACACCCCATGTTACCCTTTATATTTCAAACTTCAGAGGCATGGGTTGCCCTCATGCATCTGAATCACTGACTTCAGAATGATGGCTCGCGTTTCAGATGCGACTGCCGGACGCGTATTTCGCCCCAGCGCCAGTCACCTTCCGCTGTGCTGACGTCATCGATCAGGCGGTTGAGCGCTTCATTAATCAGCCCTTCAATCCCCTGACTCCAACTGGTCAGCATCCAGTCATCGGAGGCAGCATCATCGATATCATCAAACCCGACGATGCCGATCTGCCCCTGTCGGCCATAGTGTTTTAACGCCTGCATGGCACCCAATGCCAGGATGTCGTTTTCGCAAAAAATCGCATCGACGACATCCGTACCTGATTGCAAATAGTCGTTCATTGCCCGGTGACCGTTTTGACGGTCGTAATGCCCGGCATTCAGCACCTGTTCAATGGCAAAACCGTTCTGCTGTAACCGATGCTGATAACCTTCCATCCTGAGCAAATGATGGCCTTCGGTATCCGGCCCCTTCATATAACCAAAACGCTGGTAACCCTGCGTCAGCAACAGTTGGGCAATCTCCTCCCCGGCGCGAAAGCCATCAATGTTGACCACGTCGATCTCGTCGGTGTCGTTATTACGGCACACCTGCACCAGCGGGATATGGTGCATATCATGCGCAATGGCAATCAGCTCTTCCGTCAGGATGGTGCCGAGAAACAAAATACCGTCCACCTGGAGCTGATCGGCCATCGACAGCACCGAGCGGTAGTTCTCCCCAGGGGTAATATTCAGCACCAGCGCCATATTACTGCGGGCCTGAAGCTGCCGGGTGACCACATCCAGCATCATCATGGAGTGCGGATTTTTTAACTCATCAATCACCACACCGATAATCTGCGTTCTTTTCTTCGACAGGCTGCGCGCCAGCAGATTGGGCCGATAACCCAGCTCTTTCGCCGCGGCTTCTACCTTCTCACGCGCCCGATCGGAAACCGATGCTCCCGGCGTAAAGGTACGGGATACCGTCCACTTAGATACTCCCGCCCGTTTCGCCACATCGTTGGCGGTGGTTTTATGGCGCATTTTTACATTCTTAGTCATAACACCTGCGTTCTGGAGTCTGGTAACCCTGCATTGAACGCTAAACGCCGGTGAAAATAAACTGTCCGCCGCGATATCTGTACCCTGGCGCTGTCGTCTTAGGAGTTCCCCTACTAATGTTGCGATTATGTTCGATCTCTGCACCCGATTGCAATTATTTTTGCAATCGGGTGCAAGATGTTATTTTTTTGTGACGGAAACCGATGATTTGATCTTTCGGGGATTGACTAAATTTTAGGCGTAGCCGACATTCCTCAGACGCACCGGGAAGCCACCTTCACATCGTGGCAGATAACGGTCCTTTTTTGCACCCGGTTGCATAAAAATATTTCTATAACGATAAAACCTCAACCTACGGAATAACCCAATGAAAATATTCAAAGTATTACTGGTAATGTTCAGTGCCCTGCTGGCATTCGGCGCACAGGCAAAGACCGTGAAGGTCGGCGTGGCGTTGGCTAACTTCGATTTAAATTTTGTCTCCATTCTACGCACGCAGATGATCGGCGAGCTGAAAAATCTTGAGATGGACAGCCAGTTTTCTGATGCCAAAGGCGACGTTGCATTGCAGATCCAGCAGGTTGACGATTTTATCAACCAGGGCGTGGACGCCATTATCCTCAATCCGGTGGATACCCAGGGCGTTTTGCCAATGATGCAGGCGGCGAAGCGCGCCAACATCCCGCTGGTGTTCGTTAACCGTAAACCGGAAGTCAAACTCGGTGCGGGCCAGGCCTATGTCGGTTCGGACTCGGCCCTGAGCGGCAGGCTGCAAATGGAAGCGATGGCGAAGAAAATGAACTACAAAGGCAATATCGCCATTCTGATGGGCGCGCTCTCCAACGAAGAGGCACGCGAGCGTACCAAAGCGGTGGAAGAAGTGATCGCACAGCATAAAGAGATGAAAGTGATCGAAAGACAGAGCGCGAAATGGCAGCGTAACGAAGCGGTGGATGTGACGTCCAGCTGGTTGCTCAACGGTGCGCCGATTGACGGCATCGCTGCCAACAATGACGAAATGGCGATTGGTGCGATCATGGCAATCAATCAGGCGAAGAAATCCAACATCGTCGTAGCAGGCATTGATGGCACGCCGGATGGTCTGCAATTTATTAAAAATGGCGAAATGGCTGTCACCGTCTTCCAGGATGCCAAAGGCCAGGCTATCGGGGCTGTAAAAGTGGTTAAGTCACTGGTAGAAAAACAGAAAACCGAGACCTACAACTGGATCCCTTATGAGGTTGTCACCAAAGAAAACTACCTGAGCTTCACCGAGAAAAATAAGAAGTAAGCCGAAGGCACCCACTCTGTGGGCCAATAAAAAAATAGATGCACCCGGGTGCATTTTGTTGAAATTTTGTGATCAACCTTGTGAGTTTTGCATGATGTCGATTGACTTAATATTCGCCATCTTGAAGAGTGCAGCACATGACAAGCAGTTGCATCACCGCTTTTCTCAGTTTGAAACGAACACGATTACGCCCTATTTTGCACCCGGGTGCACACAACAACTCAGGAGTCGAAAATGTTAAATGGTGAAAGAAAAATCCCCCGCCCACTTCGCTGGGCAATGATTGGCGGCGGCCGCCTGAGCCAGGTCGGTTATAAACACCGTAGCGGTGCGCTGCGCGACAACACCGCCTATCAGCTGGTGGCCTGCGCATTCGATATCGATGCCGCACGCGGCCGGGATTTCGGCGTTAACCTCGGCGTGGCCGCAGAGCGTTGCTACGACGGCTACCAGCAGTTGCTGGCGGAAGAAGCGAAGCGTGATGACGGTATCGAAGTCGTTACCATCGCTACGCCGAACGGCACCCACTATGAAATCACCAAAGCGGCGCTGAATGCGGGTATCCATGTAATTTGCGAGAAGCCGCTGTTCTTCACCACAACCGAAGCGCGTGAAATCAAAGCGCTGGCGGCGGCCAAAGGGCTGATCGTGGGTGTCACCTACGGCTTCTCCGGCCACCCGCTGCTGATGCAGATGCGCGCGATGATCGCCAACGGTGACATCGGCGACGTACGCATGGTGGAGTTGCAATACACCCACGGCTTCAGCGCCAATGATAGCGCCGACAAGTTCAGCGAAGCCCAGAAGTGGCGCGTTGACCCGAAAATTGCCGGGCCAACCTTCGTGCTGGGCGATATCTCTACTCATACCTTCTATATCTCACAGCTGGTGCTGCCAGATCTGCACATCAAGTCTTTGCTGTGTGACCGTCAGAGCTTTATCCCGTCCCGCGCCCCGCTGGAAGATAACGCGATGGTGCTGATGCATTACGAAGGCGGCGCAGTAGGCCGTATGTGGGCATCATCAATTAATGCAGGTTCCATGGACAGCCAGTTTATTCGCGTGATTGGTTCACAGGCCAGCCTGGAGTGGAACGACTATAACCCTGGCGAACTGAAGTATGAAACCCAGGGGAAACCCACGCAGATGATGCATCACGGTATGCCTTACCTGGATGAGAGCGCACTGGCCGATGAACGTCTGGGCGCGCTGCACACCGAAGGCCTGGCCGAATCCTGGGCCAATATTTATCTGAAATTTGCCATTGCCATCAGCGCCCAGCAGCGCGGTGACCAGCAGACGCTGGATACCCTGATTTATCCCGATATTGACGCCGGCCTGGAAGGCGTTCGCTGGATTGAAAACTGTGTACGTTCTGCCGACAACGGCTCCACCTGGGTCAATTACGAGTAAGGTTAGCAAGATGAAATTATCGTTCTGTACCGACAGCCTGGGCCATCTGCCCTTCGAACAAATGCTGGATAAATTACTGGAGCTGGGCGTTTACGGAGTGGAGATGACCACCGGCGGCTGGTCGGGCGCGCCTCACCTGCGTACAGATGAACTGCTGGCAAGCAAGGCTAAACGCCAGCAGGTTCTTCAGGCGCTGGAAAGCCGTGGCATGCAGATTGCCGCGCTGAACGTGTCCGGTAACCCGCTCGACCCGGGCGAGCTGGGCCAGCGCCACAAAAGCGACACCGACAAAGCGTTACAGCTGGCTGGTGAGTTTGGCGTGAAGAAAATCGTGATGATGAGTGGCCTGCCGCCGGCCAGCCCGAATGACACCATCCCGAACTGGATCACCTATACCGTAAGCTGGCCGCCAACGCTGAAAAACTGCCTCGACTATCAGTGGAACGAGGTCGCGATCCCTTACTGGCAGGGGCTGGTTGCCCGTGCCAAAGAGTGCGGCGTAGATAAATTTGCGCTGGAAAACTTCAGTTCCATGCTGGTGTGGAACCCGGAAACACTGTTCCGCCTGCGTGATGCCGTTGGGTCAACGGTGGGCCTGAACCTCGACCCAAGCCACCTGCTGTGGATGGGCGCGGACCCGATTGCCGCGGCACGTGCACTTGGTCCGGCGATCCACCATGTACACGGTAAAGATGTGCGCCTGGAGCGCGGTCTGGTGGGAATTAACGGCCTGCTGGAAACCAAACCGGTAGAAGATGTGGCAAACCGTGCATGGAACTACGTGGCGGTTGGTTGCGGTCAGGATCTGCAGTGGTGGAAAGAGTTCTTCTCCGTTGTGCGCATGATGGGCTACAACGACTGGGTATCGCTGGAGATGGAAGATCTCACCATGTCTGTTGAGGCCGGCGTTACCTCATCCATTGCTGCGCTGCAACAGACCATCAGCCAGTAATCCGATATTCCCGGGCTGCACGCTGTTGCAGCCCTGCTTTCTCGCCTTCTGCTTATTTCGCCATAAATCGCTAATTATCCATTTTTAGGGGTATTGATGGTTTCCTCTCTCCCAAACCTGTCTTTCAACCGCCGTATCCTCTACTCTCACCGCAACGCGACCTGATAAGGGAATGACAAGGATGATTGAATAAAAGGAGGGAACCATGACCGAATTAGAAAAGGATTTACTCGCCAACGGTTTTAGCGAAAACGATTTGAAAAAACTCAGAAGGGCCAGAGAACGGGCGAAACAAGATGAGCAGGTCGAGGGTGATAATGCGTTAGATTATGATGATACGTTGAGAGAGGAGATCAAGGTATTGGGTTCAACTTTCTTGTGCATTACATATGCTATTTTAGTTATACTCATTCTTTTTAATACATCACGAATATCAGAAGAGTACTCAACACTAGAGATGATGACACTAAGTTTTATCATTACCGTTTTTGTTTATTTATGTTCAAGCATTGCCAATCCATTAATGCTGGGATTAAAATCATGCTTATACAAAAAAAGATTTAAAAATAATAAATAAAAATGCCACGCATTAAAATGTGTGGCAACTCAGACATTATTATTAAATATTACAGTTCACCACCTGAATGCATTCCATAGATAAGCCTCAAGTTATTACCTGAAACAACCACTTCCAACATTAAAGATGCTTTACTCATCCTGCCAACCTGAATATAAAAATCAGATGGAATGAATTTATAGAGTCGCCAGGCATCTGCTTTGAGGCTCATTTTAAAGACACCGTAGGCGGAGCTGACAATCTCCATAGAATGATAAGTTGTAAGCCCTATCCTCCGGTCAAAACCCATAAATTTAGCAACACCTACATAAGCATCTTTTAAAAAATTTGGTGGATCTTCTTTTCCATATAATTTTAAAATATTTTCTAACATTGAAGTCCCACTGCTTATAATAATGTAAGAGCCAGCAATTTTCCCCACCATGGATCCCGCTTTAATTGCACTCCTTGCTATAGAAACCCCGCCGGCTAGCTGCACAGTACCCATGACAAGATTCACAGCATCAATGGTATAACCCAGCTCTTTATTATACTTCTCCATGCTGACTGTAAGAAATATCTTTGCCTGCCCCATCGTCAGCCGGTCGCCCTGAGTGCTGATGTTATTGCTCTCCTCCATGATATTATTAATGGCGGCTTTGCACTGAGCATCACTTTTAGACTTATTGATTTCATGAAGATTAGCGTTAGCAAACGCTTTCACCTCGTCAAGAAACCGGGCGCGGATAAAGTGATCGCGTATATGTTTCCCGGCAACGATCTCTGCCACCCGGTATAAATCCGAGGCAGCAGACTGCCCCATTGCAGCGAAATACTTGTTATCGTTACTTCTTCTGTTTAGATAAATATCCATAAATTACTTCTTCTCCTTGAAGTACATTAACTATCTCATCAGGATTTTATTAACAAATTAATTATTCGATGTCACGCGGAAGAGGTACAGAATATCGAGATACACATGGTAACTGCACTTTTTTGATGGAAGGAGATTAAGCTTAATGAAAAATAAATAGTTAATAGTCCATTTTTCATGATGCAGATGAATTTTCTTATCCCAGGACTGTCTTTCAACCGACTTATCCTCTACTCTCACCGCAGCGCGACCTGATAAGGGAATGACAAGGATGATTGAATAAAAGGAGGGAACCATGACCGAATTAGAAAAGGATTTACTCGCCAACGGTTTTAGCGAAAAAGATTTAAAAAAATTCAGAAGAGCCAGAGAACGGGCGAAACAAGATGAGCAGTTTGAGGGAGATAATGACTTAGATTATGATGAGACGTTGAGAGAGGTGATCAAAGATCTGGGCTCAAGCTTTTCATTAATCATATATATAACATTAACCATGCTTTTTCTCTTGAATGCCACATGCATATCAAAAGAGTATCCAACATGGAAAATAATAGAAGGAAATGCCTTTATCATCTGCATTGTCATTATATGCTCATCCGTCGTATTCCCCGTACTGTTAGGGTTAAAATCATGGATGTACAAAAAAAGAAAAAAATAATAATAAGCCACGCTTTACAACGTGGCAATTTACAACTAACTATGGCGTGGACTTATTATTAAAATTCATGCCAGAAATCACCCTCAAATTATTACCAGAAACCAGTATTTCAAGAGTTAACGATGCTCTACTCATCTGGTTAACCTGAATACGAAAATCAGCAGGAATAAATCTATACAACCTATGTGCGCCAGGCTTGAGGCCCAGTCTGAACACGCCATAGGCGGAACTGATGATTTCCATCGAGTGGTAGGCTGTCAGACCTAACTTCTTATTAAAGCCCATGAACTTAGCCGCCCCAACGTAGGCATCTTTCAAAAAACTAGGTGGGTTAGCATCACCATTTAATTTATAAAGACTTTCTGTTGCTGAACTCCCACCGCTAATGGCAACGTAGGAACCTGCGATCTTCCCTATCAGAGATGCCGTTTTAATTGCACTCCTTGCTATAGAAACCCCGCCTGCTAGCTGCACCGTACCCACGACAAGATTCACAGCATCAATGGTATATCCCAGCTCTTTATTATACTTCTCCATACTGACAGTAAGAAAGATCTTTGCCTGCCCCATCGTCAGTCGATCGCCCTGAGTGCTGATGTTATTGCTCTCCTCCCTGATATTATTAATGGCGGCTTTGCATTGAGCATCACTTTTAGACTTATTGATTTCATGAAGATTAGCGTTAGCAAACGCTTTCACCTCGTCAAGAAACCGGGCGCGGATAAAGTGATCGCGTATATGTTTCCCGGCAACGATTTCTGCCACCCGGTATAAATCCGAGGCAGCAGACTGCCCCATGGCAGAGAAGTACTTGTTATCGTTACTTCTTCTGTTTAGATAAATATCCATAAATTACTTCTTCTCCTTGAAGTACATTTACTTTCCATTCGGAATAATATTTATCATTTTTATTTTTGGTTAACCAGTGCAGATTCTATTATCACTATTTTTTTAGTATTTACTCCGTGTGTGCTTATGTGAATCATTCATCGAGAGCGTGGCTGCCCCTGCATGCAGCCACTTTTTATCTTATTCTACGGCATCAAAAGTCATTGCCCTGCCGTGCTCATCCATGCGCGCTTTATCGCGACGAAAAGCCATTGATGAACGCAATCCGCCGAACAGGGCACCGCGCTGATAAATCTCGCCTGCACGTTCCAGCAAATATTCATCCTGCGGGCTGATGGCCAGACCGCGATCCACCCAGACTTTTGCCAGATAACGGTTTGCAACGCAGCCAGAACCGGTAAAGAAGGCGTGAGCATAATAGGCGGCGGCGTACTCCTGATTGTCAGGGCGTTCATCGTTCCACAGTGCAGCCAGCACCTCTTCCACCGCAAAGCGACGATCCGCATCGCTGGCGTACTGATTAAACAGGATCAATCCCGACAGCTCACGCGTGGCGCGCTGCCAGACTTCCAGCCCGACATTAGCGGCATTCATCACCCCGATAAACAGATCGCGTGCACGCTGATACTGCTGTGCGTTAACAATCTCGTTTTCACGGGAAATGACGTACCCCAGGTTGTACTGGCAAATCACGTTACCGGCCTCTGCTGCCCGTTCCATCCACGCCAGAGCCTGCTCGCGATTTTCCCAGGCTGTGGCATCGCGGCCATAGCGGCGCGACATCCGGCCCGAATAGAGGTCGTATAATCCGGCCATTGCAGAGGCATCACCGGCGTCAGCCGCGGCCTGCGTCAGGAAAATCCCCGCCTCTTCGGATACAGACTCAAACAGGTTGGCACCTGCCTGGCCGATATCAAGATCGGACTCCAGCGCCAGGCCCAGCGGGATCAGTCGCTCATGGTCAAACTGCCCCTGACGGATGCCATAAAAGCCGTATTTGCTGGCCAGCCCCGCCACCAGCACCTCGTACTGGCAGTCGCCCCACTGCTGACTGCGCTCCAGCCACATTGGGCGCAGGCCAAAGCTGTCCTCAATACCCGCAAAATCCAGGCAGGAGAGTAAAGAGCTGAACGCATCATGAAGCCCAGGATCGGCAACCGGATGATCAACCTGCCATGCCTTGACCAGCGCATCGTAGGCCTGCTGCATCTCTGGCTTGTTCCAGTGCACCTCACCGTCCTCTTCCGTGCGCGCGTAGTGACAAAGGAAGTTGGCAAAACTGCGCAGCACAGAGGCATGCTGGCGCGGAGTCAGGTTGAGTGCTAACAGGGCATCATATTGCCGCAGACAAAAAGCAATGTTCTCCCGATCATCCTCCTCCGGCATTAACGCCACATAGCCGAGATAATCCCAGGCCTGTGTCATGCGTAAACCGTTACGTTCACTTTCGGTCAATCCACGACACCAGTCACTGTCGATAAACGCCGACATTTCCTGATGGCTCCCGCCCCAACGCGGATAGAGGAAATGCACCCAGGAACTGAGGATGGTGTACAGATTCGGGCGCGCGTCCAGCGTCAGCCGCAGCCGCAGCCAGTAAAGCTTACTGTTCTGTTGCTCCTCTTCACTGCGCGGCGATAAACATGCCGGCAGGGCCTGAGGGATAATGGCCAGCTCACTGCCCCCTTCCTCGCGCAACCACTGCATGCCAGCGGCCCAGACCTCCGGGTCGACCTCAGACTGGCGCTGCGTATAGCTGTCGGGCTGTTCACCCAGCGCCAGTGCGAATAA
The DNA here is from genome assembly GCF_037479575.1 of Erwinia sp. MYb416. NCBI lineage: Bacteria > Pseudomonadati > Pseudomonadota > Gammaproteobacteria > Enterobacterales > Erwiniaceae > Erwinia > Erwinia sp. MYb416. Next base: position 111,743 of record NZ_JBBGYT010000438.1, on the reverse strand, counting down.
CCACTGCGGCTCACCCAGATAACAGCTCAGACGGAAAATACGGAACAGCGCATACGCGGGTTTCGGATGCAAAGGTAGCGCGCGCAGATAGGCGGCAATGCCTGAATCACGCGCCAGTTCCGCCCCCATCCAGCGGTCGTCTGTCACGTAATCACCACCATTTTGAGTACGGATACGGCCCGCGGCACGCTCCCAGTAGCACCCCAGTAGCAGATGAGCATGGTAGGAATCAGGATGAAGGGCGACCCACGCCTCCAGCGCGGCCAGGGTATCAGCCACCGGCTGGAGCGGGTCGAACAGCATGTCGATGCTCCACTCATAGTCGTACGCTTCACTGACACCGTTCAGCCAGGGCTGGGATTGCTGTTCAAGTAATGCATCGAGTGCCGCAAACTGCTGGCTGACAAACAACGCACGCAGGTGCGCACGGCGTGCAAGAATTGACGCCAGAGGTTCATAATCAGAGGCCATATTATCTGTTCTTCCTGAGTGTTCGCTCATCGCCCTTCCTTTAAGTCAAATTCAGCGAAAAGTCCCTGAGCTATTGAAAAGTTTCATAAAAGATAATTTTTTGAGCCTTCGTTATATCAGCAATATTGAGCAAATTCAGGATAAAAATGATCCAAACCAGAGAAATTTACATTAACGAGGCTGACCGCTTTTCCTGCTGGTCAATGTGCATCACTTTAGGTAAGCTTGATCTACAAAACTAGTACAAGAGATCAACCATGACCTTTACTTCTATTGACGATGTGAGAAAGAGCATCGACCAGATCGACATCCGCCTGGTGGCGCTGATTGCCCAACGGGGAGAATGTGTAAAAGCCGCCGCGGCATTTAAGAAAGACAGTGATGCCGTACGTGCACCGGATCGTGTGCAGAAGGTGATTGATAAAGTGCGTCAGCAGGCCGCAGAACACCATCTGCCGGAAGAGATTATCGAGAAAGTGTACCGCGCAATGATTGGCGCATTTATTGATTATGAACTGGAACAGCACCGACAACTGAGCGAAAGCAGGACGCCGCCGTCTTCCAGATAACAGGGAGTGGTAGGGTGGTATGCTGTTAATATTGTCCTGTTTATCAGTTGTATTCATCACTAAGGAGTAAGAGATGATCACCTTCCGCTTAATGACAGAAGACGAGTTCCCTGCTTATCTTGAATATTTTATTCCAGATTATGCCAACGAGATAGGGGCAAATTATGGACTATCCCCAAGTGCTTCTCTTGTGAGAGCAAAGCAGGAAATAACAGAAGCGCTTGCGGAAGGCGTTAATACCTGTGGGCAGGTTTTAATGTCCCTGGTTGCGCGATTAGATAAGACTGAAATGCATGTAGGCTATCTCTGGTATAAACCAGATACGATTATGCGTACAGTTTTTATCTACGATTTTCATATCTTCAGCTCTTTCCAGGGCACAGGGCTGGGTAAACAAACTCTTCGCGCCTTTGAAGATAATCTTCGGGAAAAGGGTTTTAAAGAGATTAGACTGCGCGTTGCAGGAGATAATGCTCGTGCTCGCCATATCTATGAGACCAGCGGTTTTGGCGTCACGGGTATCAACATGAGCAAGATTATCGCAGGCCAGAATAACTGATGATATTCATTTGAGACGAGCGTCGGTCTCGCATGCAACCCGCGACGAGACGTTTCCAAGCCCCTGAAAAAACAGACAGCCTCAGTGAGACCCCAGTCACATATTTCCACCCTTAAGTTTACCGGCGAAACCGCTTTACGTCGGTAAGCTACCGCTTAATCCCCCATATCGCCACTCAACGAATTATCCCCCTGCTTTCTGTATAAATTCGCCACCATATCGCTGGTATAAAACTCTTTCGATTGCACACCATCTAACTTCGTATAAAGCCAGGTTTCCCTATGAATAAAAACAAGCTATTCAAGCACATACCATGGATGATTCTCGGGATCATCGGTGCGTGTTGTCTGGCCGTGGTCGCACTCAGACGCGGCGAACATATCAGTGCGCTGTGGATCGTTGTGGCATCCGTGTCGGTCTATCTGGTGGCATATCGTTATTACAGCCTCTACATCGCCCAGAAGGTGATGAGACTCGACCCGACCCGCGCGACGCCTGCGGTGATCAATAACGATGGCCTGAACTATGTGCCAACCAACCGTAACGTCTTGTTTGGGCACCACTTCGCGGCGATTGCCGGGGCGGGGCCGCTGGTCGGTCCGGTGCTGGCGGCGCAGATGGGCTACCTGCCCGGCGTGCTGTGGCTGCTGGCGGGCGTGGTGCTGGCCGGGGCGGTACAGGACTTTATGGTGCTGTTTATCTCCCAGCGCCGTAACGGTGCTTCACTCGGTGAGATGATCAAAAATGAGATGGGCCCGGTTCCCGGTACCATTGCGCTGTTCGGCTGCTTCCTGATCATGATTATCATCCTTGCGGTGCTGGCCCTGATCGTAGTGAAAGCGCTGGCTGAAAGTCCGTGGGGCGTGTTTACCGTCTGCTCAACGGTGCCGATTGCGCTGTTTATGGGCATCTATATGCGCTTTATCCGGCCGGGGCGGGTCGGGGAAATCTCCGTTATTGGCGTGATCCTGCTGATAGCGTCGATCTACTTTGGTGGCGTGATTGCCCACGATCCGTACTGGGGCCCGGCACTGACCTTTAAAGACACCACCATCACCTTCACGCTGATTGGCTATGCCTTTATTTCTGCATTGCTGCCCGTGTGGCTGATTCTGGCCCCGCGTGACTATCTGGCCACCTTCCTGAAAATTGGGGTGATTGTTGGCCTGGCCATCGGGATTGTCATTCTCAATCCTGAACTGAAAATGCCGGCGCTGACACAGTACATTGATGGTACTGGCCCGCTGTGGAAAGGCGCGTTGTTCCCGTTCCTGTTTATTACGATCGCCTGCGGTGCCGTTTCCGGCTTCCATGCGCTGATCGCTTCCGGCACCACGCCGAAACTGCTGGCCTGTGAAACCGATGCGCGCTTTATCGGTTACGGCGCCATGCTGATGGAGTCGTTTGTTGCGGTGATGGCGCTGGTCGCGGCCTCGATTATCGAACCGGGTCTCTACTTCGCGATGAACACTCCCCCCGCAGGCCTCGGCATCGTCATGCCAAACCTGCATGAGCTCGGCGGTGCCAACGCGCCAATGATTATGGCGCAGCTGCAGGATGTGACCGCTCAGGCGGCAGCCACCGTCAGCTCCTGGGGCTTTGTGATTTCTCCTGAGCAAATCCTGCAAACCGCGAAAGATATTGGTGAGCCGTCGGTGCTGAACCGTGCGGGTGGTGCGCCAACGCTGGCCGTCGGGATTGCCCATGTGTTTGACAAAATTATGCCAATTGCCGATATGGGCTTCTGGTATCACTTTGGCATTCTGTTTGAAGCGCTGTTTATCCTGACCGCGCTGGATGCCGGTACCCGTTCCGGCCGCTTTATGTTGCAGGATTTGTTGGGTAACTTTGTGCCTTTCCTGAAGAAAACCGATTCACTGCTGGCGGGTGTTGTCGGCACCGCAGGCTGTGTCGGGCTGTGGGGCTACCTGCTGTATCAGGGCGTGGTTGACCCACTGGGCGGCGTGAAAAGCCTGTGGCCGCTGTTTGGTATTTCCAACCAGATGCTGGCCGCGGTGGCGCTGGTACTGGCGAGCGTGGTGCTGATTAAGATGAAGCGTACGCAATACATCTGGGTGACGATGCTACCTGCTGTATGGCTGCTGATTTGTACCACCTGGGCGCTGGCGCTCAAGCTGTTCAGCACCAATCCGCAGATGGAAGGTTTCTTCTATATGGCCAGCGAGTACAAAGCCAAAGTGGCCGCCGGAGGCGCTGAGCTGACGGCTCAACAGGTGAGCAATATGAATCATATTGTGATCAACAACTACACTAACGCGGGTCTGAGTATTCTGTTCCTCATAGTGGTGTACAGTATTATCTTCTACGGCATTAAAGCCTGGCTGAACGCACGCCAGTCCAGTGAACCAACCGATACGGAAACCGCTTACGTTCCGGTGCCGAAAGAAGGGGTTAAGGTGTCATCCGGCCATTAACCCTGTTAAAAGACGGGCGAGGCATGCCTCGCCCTTACTCCGATCTGTACAACAGGGAATACATCATGTTCGATAACTTAGGCGCGGCGAAGAAATACCTCGGCCAGGCGGCGCGTATGCTGGTCGGCATTCCTGATTACGATACCTACGTTGAACACATGCAGACCAATCACCCGGATAAACCGGTGATGACCTATAAAGAGTTCTTCCGAGAGCGCCAGCAGGCGCGCTATGGCGGAGATGGAAAAGGCGGCATGCGCTGCTGCTGATGCAAGACGACTATCAAGGTAGATAACCTATGACCCCCATTGCTGTCACGGTACTGACCGGTTTTCTCGGCGCGGGAAAAACCACGCTGTTACGTCATATTCTGCATGAACAGCAGGACTACAAAATTGCGGTGATTGAGAATGAGTTTGGTGCCGTCGCCGTCGATAATCAGCTACTTGGCGATCGCGCCACGCAAATCACTACCCTTACTAACGGCTGTATTTGCTGTACCCGTTCCGGGGAGCTGGAAACCGCCTTGCTCGACCTGCTGGACAGCCGGGATAACGGCGACATCACCTTCGATCGCTTAATCATCGAATGCACCGGCATGGCCGATCCTGGCCCGATTATTCAGACCTTTTTCTCCCATGAGATCCTGTGCGAGCGCTATCTGCTGGACGGCGTGATCGCGCTGGTTGATGCCGTACATGCCGGGCAGCAGATGGATCAGTTTACTCTGGCGCAGTCGCAAATAGGCTACGCCGACCGCATTCTGCTGACCAAGACGGATATCAGTGGCACGCCGCCGGAGCTGATGGAGCGTTTGCAACGCATCAATGCGCGTGCACCGATTTACCCGGTGATCCATGGCGATATTGACCTGGCGCTGTTGTTTGATACCCGGGGATTTATGCTGGAAGAGGCGATCGTCACGCCAAAACCGCGTTTTCAGTTTATCCCACAGCAGCAGAATGCCATCTCCTCCATAGTGCTGGAGCTGGACTACCCGCTGGCACTGGAGGCGGTGTCGAAAGTGATGGAGGATCTGCTGGCCGGTTTTGCCGATAAGCTGCTGCGCTACAAAGGGATGTTGTGGATTGCCGATCAGCCGTGCCGCCTGCTGTTCCAGGGCGTACAGCGACTGTACAGTGCTGACTGGGATCGCGAGTGGCAGGCTGATGAACAGCCTGCCAGCACGCTGGTATTTATCGGCATTGAGCTACCGGAAGAGGAAATCCGTGCGGCCTTTGCCGGCTTAAAACCGTAGCTTACAAGCCCACGGCCTCCTTCAGGCTTTTCAGATAGCGGCGGCTCACCGGCACGGTGTGACCGCTGCTCAGTAACAGCTCTCCCTGGCCATTATCCTCAAGGCGGATCTCTTTCAGATGCGCCATGTTCACCAGAAACTGACGGTGGCATCGCAGCAGCGGTGTGCGATTTTCCAGCGTGCGTAACTTCAGCTCGGTAAAGCCCTCTTTCCCTTCCTGGCTGGTGACATACACCCCGCTCAGGCGGCTACTGACAAATACCACGTCCTGCATCTGTAACAGATAGATACGGCTCTGACCGCTGCAGGGAATAAACTTCAGATCCTGCTGATTATCCGGCAGCACGGAGACATCCTGCCCGTGGCGATCCTGACGCAGGCGCATCAGCGTTTTCTCCAGTCGCGGAACCTCCACCGGTTTCAACAGGTAGTCAAAAGCATGTTCTTCAAATGCCTGCACCGCAAACTCATCATAGGCGGTGAGGAAGACAATCCAGGGACGGTCCTCCGGGTCAAGCATACTGACCATTTCCAGGCCGCTGATGCGCGGCATCTGGATATCGAGGAACAGTACGTCAGGGCGCAGTTTATGCACCATGCCGATCGCCTCAACAGCATTTCCACACTCGCCGACAATTTCGATATCCGGCTCTTTCTGTAACATGACGCGCAGGTTCTCGCGCGCCAGTGGTTCATCATCGACAATCAATACGCTGATCATAGGGGCTCCTCCAGCGGTAACCGCAGTGTAATGCGGGTGAGACAATCCGGTTCACAGGTGACGGTGATACCGTAAGCGTCGCCATATCGCACGCGCAAACGTTTATCCACCAGGCTCATCCCCAGCCCACCACCGCTCTCTTTGGGCTGATAAAGCCCGGCGTTATCTTCAATATCCAGCACCAGATGCTGCCCGTCACGGCTGGCCTTCAGGGTAATTTCACCGATGCCAGGCAGCTGTGAGGTGCCGTGTTTTATTGCATTTTCCACAATCGGTTGCAGGGTAAAGGCAGGAAGCTGGTAGTAAGCCAGCTCCTGCGGCACCCACAACCGGATGCTCAGTCGCGACTGAAAACGCGCCTGCTCAATTTGCAGGTAGGCGTTCACATGTTCGATTTCATTCGCAAGCGTGACAACCTCCGACGGACGCTTCAGGTTTTTCCTGAAGAACGTGGAGAGATACTGCACCAGTTGCCCGGCTTTTTCGCTGTCATGGCGGATCACCGCCATCAGCGTATTCAACGCATTAAACAGAAAATGGGGGTTTACCTGAGCGTGCAGTAGTTTGATTTCGGACTGGGCCAGCAGCGCTTCCTGACGTTCATACTGCCCGGCGAGGATCTGCGCAGACAGCAACTGCGCGATGCCTTCGCCCAGCGTACGGTTGATGGAGCTGAACAGGCGGTTGCGCGGTTCATACAGCTTTATCGTGCCGATCACCTTCTGGTTTTCGCCTCTGAGCGGGATCACCAGCGTCGAGCCAAGTTTGCAATTGGGGTGCAGCGAACAGCGGTAAGGCACTTCGTTACCGTCGGCATAGACCACTTCTCCGCTGTCGATAGCACGCCAGGTATAGGAGGAGGAGATCGGCTTGCCCGGCAGATGGTGATCGTCACCGGTGCCGGTAAAGGCCAGCAGGCGTTCACGGTCAGTGATGGCCACGGCGCCGATATCCAGCTCTTTGTAGAGCACCTGCGCCACCTTCATGCTGTTCTCTTCATTAAACCCCTGGCGCAATATCCCCTCGGTCGAGGCAGCCACCTTCAGCGCCGTGGCCGAAAACGCCGTGGTGTACTTCTCAAACATCGCCCGCTTATCCAGCAGGATGCGCATAAACATCGCTGCCCCCACGGTATTGGTCACCATCATGGGTGCCGCAATGCTCTGCACCAGATGCAAAGCATCCTGGAAGGGTCGGGCAATCAGCAGGATAATCGCCATCTGCACCAGTTCAGCGACAAACGTAATGACGCCCGCCGTCAGCGGGCTGAAGACGTTGTTACTGCGTCCACGTTTGATCAAATAACTGTGCATCAGGCCGCCCAGCAGCCCCTCGGCGATCGTGGAGATCATGCAACTGAGCGCCGTCATGCCGCCCAGAGAATAGCGATGCAATCCGCCCGTCAGCCCCACCAGACCGCCGACCACCGGGCCGCCTAGCAGGCCGCCCATCACGGCACCAATGGCGCGCGTGTTAGCAATCGAGTCTTCAATATGCAGACCGAAATAGGTGCCCATAATGCAGAAAATGGAGAAGGTGATATAGCACAGCAGCTTATGGGGCAGACGCACCGTAACCTGCATAAGAGGGATGAACAGACGGGTTTTACTCATCAGCCATGCGATGACCAGAAACACACACATCTGCTGTAGTAACAATAAAATCAACGTAAATTCGTACATGCCCTGTAATCCACATTCTCCTGTGGGAGCAGCGTACACCGGACGGAGCGATCTTTCCCTCCATCATTCCTTGAAATGCGAGCTGGTACTGATTTTTTTTAAAATTACCTCAGACAGCGGCACGAAAGGATCACCGTGCCCTTGCCTGAGGATTTATCACACCGCCGTGCTGAGCGGCTGGATCACCGGATTGCCTGCGCGATCGCGCAAGATCTCAACCTCAACGCCGTACGTGGCGGCAATCAGTTCGGCGGTCACCACATCACGCGGATTCCCGGCAGCCTGAATTTTCCCCTGCGCGACCACCAGCAGGTTATCCGCATACTGGCAGGCCAGGTTAAGATCGTGCAGCACAATCACCGTCACCCAACCCCGTGCCCGGGTTTCACGCCGGACCAGGTCGAGCAGCGCCAGCTGATGCTTGAGATCCAGTGCGCTGACCGGCTCATCCAGCAACATCGCCAGAGGCTCACGCATCATGACCTGAGCAAACAGCACCATCTGGCGCTGACCGCCGCTTAACGAAGCGATGTCGCGCCCGGCAAGATGGGCAATTCCGGCCTGCGCCAGGCGCTGCATGGCAGCTTCCAGCGTTTCATCATCAATATGCAGCGAGAGTTTGCCCAGCCGCCCAAGTACCACCACTTCCAGCACCGTCAGGCCAATATCGGCGCTGCTGTCCTGCGGTAAATACGCGAAGATCTCACGCCAGGCATGCAGCACCCGGCCAGGCTGTTTTCCTGCCGCCAGATGATGTCCACCACAGCCGATCTGCCCGGATGCCAGCGCCAGCTCACCAAAGATGGCACTCAACAGCGTCGTTTTTCCGGTGCCGTTCGGGCCGATAATCACATGGATTTTACCGGCTTCCAGCCCGGCGCTCACTGCATCAATAATCGGCCGTCCCTGGCGATGAACAGAGACATTATCAAGCTGGATCACAGGGCGCTCCTCCGGGGAGAAAAAATCAGCCATAGCAGGAAAGGCACGCCGACAATGGCGGTGACGATCCCGACCGGGAACAGCGCACCGGGCACGATGGATTTAGACAGCACCGACGCCGCTGACAGCATCAGTGCGCCACTGAGCACCGACATCGGCAGGGAAAATCGCTGATCTTCCCCCACCATCATGCGTGCAATGTGCGGTGCCACCAGCCCGATAAACCCGATAACACCGACAAAACTGGTGGCTGTGGCGGTCATGACCGCGACAATCACCAGCACTTTCATCCGCAGTTGCCGCACGTTAACCCCCAGGCTGAGCGCACGCATTTCCCCCATACGCAGCGCAGCCAGCTTCCACGAGTCCGCCATCAACAGCAGGCAGCACACCAGCGTGACTGCCGCCGTCAGCGTCAGCGTGGGCCAGGTCGCTTTCGTCAGGCTGCCAAACAGCCAGAATAAAATCTGCTGCGACAACTCCGGGGAGGAGAGGAACTGGATCAGCGACAGCATCGACTGGAACAGAAACAGCAGCGCGATGCCGCCCAAAATGATGGTTTCGGTACGCACCCGACGCATTGAGGCCAGCATAAACAGGAACAGTGCCGCCAGCATGGAGAAGATAAAAGCGCCAATCGGCACAGCAATCATGGGATTCAACCCAAAGCCGCCAAAGGCCAGGCTTAACGCCGCGCCAAAGCCTGCCGCCGCCGCCATCCCCAGGGTATAAGGGCTGGCCATCGGGTTATTCAGCAGGGTTTGCATCTGTGCCCCGCCCGCCCCCAGCGCGGCACCCACCACCAGCGCCATCAGCGCCATCGGCAGGCGAAACTCACGCACAATAGCATCGGTCATGGCCGCACGTTCACCGATGCCGGTCAGTGAACGAATCACTTCAGAGGGCGCCAGCATCGACGGGCCGGTAGCAATATCCAGCACCAGACAGAGAGCGGTCAGCAGCAGGAAGAGGAATACGTAGCGCCAGCGTTTGCCTTCACGCGCGCGATGCGCAGCAATGGCTGCACGGTTGTCGGTGGGAGTGTTCATTCAGCGGTCCTGTGTCACAACAAGGGGCGGCCCAGAAGCGGCCGCCCTTGCGGGATATCTTCAACTTACTCTTTTACACTCACCACAAACGTCCCTTCCGGGGTAACCGGCAGGTATTTTTTGTAGAAGTTCAGATAGTTAGCCAGCGGGTCGATATCCTTAAACAGCTCAGGATAAAGCTGCTTCGCCATATACTGCACCATCGCGAAGTCAGACAGCGTGCGCGATGCGCCCTGATAAACGCCAAAGACTTTGCCATTTTTCACCGCCGGTAACTCGTTCCAGCCACGACGTTGTTCAAAGCCTTTCAGCTTCGTGCGCGCTTCAGCAAGATCCACGCCCTGGCCCATCGGCAGCGCATGCGGATTTTTGTTGTTCTCACGGCCGGAGATAAAGATCGCATCCGGTTTTGAAGCCAGCACCTGCTCAGGGTTCAACGGGCCCCACCACTCCACGAACGGCGTGGCGATATTATTGCCGCCAGCGGCGGTTGCCATTGAGCCCCACATATTTTTGCCGTAGGTAAAGGAGTACTCTTCCGGGCCTTTATTGCCGAACTCAACATACACTTTTGGCTGAGGTTTACCCGCCGCAGCAATACGATCCGCCACCTGCTTCAATGCACCGGCATACAGTGCCGCCATTTCACTGGCGCGCGCATCCTGCCCGGTCAGCGTGCCCAGCACGCGGGTGGAGGCCACATGGCGCTCAACGGTCTGCGCGTTGTAGTCGACGACCACAATCGGGATACCCTGTTTTTCAATGCGCTGAACATCCTGGCCCAGAGCCTGGAACTGCCAGTCGGCAAGAATGACCAGATCCGGGTTCAGACTCAGCACTTTTTCTACCGAGAAGCTCTGTGCTTCCACTTCACCCACATCCGGGATGTTTTTCAGCGATGGACGATGCGCGACGTGCATATTCCAGTTCGCTGGCACCCAGCCTTCCCAGGCTTCACGGGAAATCCCTACGACTGAGTCATAGGCTTTTTCGCCCCCCACGGACATGTAGTCTTCAAAGTAAAAGCCCAGCACGACGCGCTTAGCGGGCAGGTCAACTTTCACTTCACGGCCAATGACATCGGTCAGGGTCTGGACTTTTGCCGATACGGAGGTGGTCACCGCAAGTACAGCAAACGATAACGCGCAAGCCAGCGCGCGCGGGTTAAACAGAGAGGTATTCATGGATGCAGGTTCCTGGTAAGAAACTAAAGGCAAATAAAAATGATTATCAGTTAGATTTGACACGGTTTTTTACACAATTAAACGATTTCCTGCAACTCATTTAACCGCTACATTATTTCTCTACGGAACGGATAACCTCAGAAAGACCTCAATGATGAAATTTTCCATTAAACAGATCGCCGCCCAGGCAGGCGTCAGTAAAGCCACGGTAGACCGCGCCCTTCACAATCGCGGTGCCGTTCATGCCCAAACCGAACGAAGGATCTCGCAGGCAATCCGCGATCTGGAGCAGCAGCAGCGCATGAATCTGGCCAGCGGCAGAACCCTTACCGTTGATGTCATCATGCATACTCCCGCCCGCTTCAGCCAGCTGGTCACCGATGCGCTGCTGGCCGAGCTGGGCAGCTTTGCCCCCTTTCGTCTCACCCTGCGACTGCATCTTTTCGAGGAGATCATCGCGCAGAAGATCCGCCAGCTGATGCTACGCTGCGCCAGCGACAGTTACGGCATCATCCTGAAAGCGGAAAGCAGCCGGGACCTGACGCAGGTGATTGAAGAGCTGCTTAAACAGCGCGTGCCGGTAGTCACACTGGTGACCGACCTGCCGGACAGCCAGCGTATTCGCTATGTGGGCATGGACAATTCGTCTGCGGGTAAAACCGCCGCCTGGTTGATGTCCCGCCTGCTGGGGCAGCATCAGCCGGACGTGGCGGTGGTCACGGGCAGTGCGCATTTTCTGGGTGAGGAAGAGCGCGCAGACGGGTTCTGTGCCGCGATGTCGACGATGGCACCGGGGCTGAAAGTACGCCGGATCAGTGAAGGGTATGGCATTGATTCCCCGACCTACGGCGCCCTGTCACAGCAGTTGGAACAGCATCCATCGCTGGGCGCTGTCTACTGCGCAGGCGGAGGCAACACCGCGATCCTGCGCGCCTTTGCTGATGCGGGGCGCGCGATTGAGGTGTTTATTGGCCATGATCTCGACAGTGAAAACCGTCAGCTACTCAGTGACGGTAAGCTGGATGCGATTATCCACCATGAATTACAGCAGGACGCCCGACGCATTTTTCACAGTATTCTGGCGTTTCACGGTTTTATTTCGCCTCCCGAAGAACAGACGCCATTTTCTAAAGTCAGCGTTATCACGCCTTACAACATGTAAGGCAGTGAAATCGACTGCAAATAACGTAAAAAACCAGCGTAAAGAATTGCAAATTAACCAGCATAACCCTCAATGATCGGGTAAAAGAGGAGCAACATTAACCACCGAGGACAATTTTCTTTCCGCATCGACGAGAAGCAACAACGCGGATAAGTTGTAAATATTATGGATAATATGTGCAAGGCCTGGCAAAACCGCTCTTCCCTTTTTTCTTCCGCTTATTCCCTTTCCGGTGAACAACACTGGCGTAACGCGCTTTAGTCCCCTTTCCTAAAACATATCCCCTGCTGTTTCAGGCAGCCTGACTTCTTTTCGGGCTGGCGTGTAGTTATGTTTGTTGATGGAAAAAATCATGTTTTACTGGATGTTACTGGCACTGGCGATCGCTCTTGAGATCACCGGGACGCTGTTTATGAAGTGGTCGAGCGTCAGCGATAATCAGCTGGGATATTTCCTCATGCTGATCATGATTGCCCTCTCTTATATTGCCCTTTCCGTTTCGATTAAAAAAATTGCGCTCGGCGTTGCCTATGCCATGTGGGAAGGGATCGGTATTTTATTTATTACGCTGTTCAGCGTGCTGTTATTCGATGAGTCGATCTCGCCCGCCAAAATGCTCGGTCTGGCGACGCTGGTCGCGGGTATTGCCCTGATTAAATCAGGTACCACCAGCAGGAGGCAGCATGCAAGCGTTTGAATGGGTACACGCCGTCTGGCTGTGCGCAGCGACCCTGCTGGAAATCGCTGCCAATATCTTCCTTAAACTGTCGAATGGTTTTAAGCATAAAGTCTGGGGCGTGCTGTCACTGCTGGCCGTACTGGCGGCCTTTAGTGCGCTGTCGCAGGCAGTAAAAGGCATTGAGCTGTCTGTCGCTTACGCATTATGGGGTGGATTCGGGCTGGTCGCGACCATTGCAGCAGGCTGGGTAATGTTCGGGCAGCGCCTCAATTACAAAGGCTGGATTGGGGTGGCACTGCTACTGATGGGCATGGTGCTGATCAAGCTGGCCTGATCTCTATCTGCCATACCGCTCACAAATTCTGTTCTGCAAAACGCAATCTGGTTGCCTTTAACCGCGACAAAATATAGAAGTGATCCCAGGCGTGTCACTGGTATCCACCAGGCAAGACCTGAAGCTCTCTCTCACCGGAGGGCTTCAGGTCTTTTTTTTTGCGCAAAAGAGGGTCGTCAGATGAACCACATGGAAACGGCAAAGCAAATTATTACCCTGGTGGGTGGCATCAATAACATTGACCACATTGAGCACTGCTCAACCCGCCTGCGGCTGACGCTCAATGACAACGGGCTGGTCCAGCAGAGCGCGCTGGAAAAAGTGCCCGGCATCCTCGGCGTGCGCGTCAATGTGCAGTGCCAGGTGATCATTGGCAAAGAGGTGATCGGCATTTATGAGGCCGTGCGAGACATGGCCGCCGGGCGCGAGCCGGGCACGAAAACCGCGTCTGCACGCGTCAGCCCCGGAGCCTGGTTTATCGACTTTGTAATCAGCATTTTCCAGCCGCTGATCCCGGCGATTGCCGGTGGCGGGGTACTGAAATCCCTGCTGCTTTTGCTGGATCTGATGGGCTGGCTCAGCCGCAGCAGCTCCACCTGGAAAGTGCTGGATAACATCGGTTCCGCCCCGCTCTACTTCCTGCCGATCCTGGTGGCGATCACCACCGCCACCAAGCTGAAGGTGAATATTCTGGTGGCTGTCTCAGCGGTGTCGGTGATGGTGCTGCCCGCGATGGCCAAACAGCTGGCAGAGGGCGCGCAGTTTCTCTCCCTCGACCTGCAAAATGTCGCTTATGCCTCGCAGGTGTTTCCCGCCATTCTGTGCGTCCTGCTCTATGCGCAAACCGAGAAGCTGTTTAACCGCTACTCTCCCTCTGCCGTACGGGTGTTTCTCTCACCGATGCTGTCGCTGATGGTCACCGTGCCGGTAACGCTGCTGTTCCTCGGCCCGCTGGGCTATGAGTTGGGCGCAGGCATGGCCACAGTGATCTTCTGGCTGTTCAGCAAACTGGGTTTTGTGGCTACCGCGCTGCTGGCAGGCGTGCTGCCCTTTATGGTGGCATCCGGAATGCACAAACCGATGATCCCTTACGTCGTGGCCTCCATGTCACAGTTTGGCCGGGAGATGCTCTACCTGCCCGCTTCGCTGGCGCATAACATAGCGGAAGCCGCGACCTGCTTCGCCATCTACTTCAAAAGCCGGGACAAAATTAAAAAATCCACCGCGCTGTCGGCGGCCATTTCCGCCCTGTGCGGCATTACGGAACCGGCGCTGTATGGCATCACGCTACTGAACAAAAAGGCGCTGTATGCGGTGATCGTTGGCAGCGTGATCGGCGGTGGCTTTATTGGCTGGATGGCGGTAGAAGCCTTTGCGCTGGTGGGGCCGGGGCTGGCGAGTATCTCGATGTTTGTCTCCGCCGATAACCCATACAATATCCTCTATGCCCTGCTGGGTGCCGCGCTGGCGTTTGTCATCACCTTTGTTGCCACCCTGCTGTTCTGGCATGAAGAGCCGCAGCAGGCGGCCAGCCCCGTTCCCACGACCGTCAGTGACTTCGCGCTCAGCAGCCCGGCAGAGGGCACCGTTATCCCCTTAGCCCAGGTGAATGATGACGTGTTCTCCTCCGGCATGATGGGCGACGGCATTGCGGTGATCCCCACCCGCGGCGCGCTGTTTGCCCCGGCTGACGGCACCATCAGCAGCGTGTTCGAAAGTGGTCACGCGCTCAGCATGCTCACCGACAGCGGCGCAGAGCTTATTTTCCATATTGGCATCGACACCATCAAAATGGACGGTCGCGGCTTCTCTCCTAAGGTTAAAGAAAATCAGTCGGTTAAATCCGGCGATCTGTTAGTTGAGTTCGATCTTGAGGCGATTATCGCCGCCGGATTTGATCCGGTGGTTGTCATGGTGGTGACCAACAGTGAGCGTTTTCAGGTGTCAGCGAACACCTCCGCCACTGCGGTTGACCATCCCTGGAACGTGATGACTTTAAAGGAGTCGGTATGAAACAGAACACCCCGGTTTTCCCCCCAAACTTTCTGTGGGGCGCGGCCATTGCCGCTAACCAGGCCGAAGGCGCATGGAACGTGGCGGGTAAAGGCCCGTCGGTTGCCGATGCCATTGCGCACAAATCCAATCTCGACCTGACGGATTACAGCGGCCATATGGCGCTGACCGATGAGAACATCCAGGATGCACTGAACGGCACTAACGACGCCCGCTACCCGAAACGTCGCGGCATCGACTTCTATCACCGTTATAAAGAGGACCTCGCGCTGTTTGCGGAGATAGGCATTAAAGTGCTGCGCGTTTCCATTGCCTGGTCACGCATCTTCCCCGCGGGCGAAGAGGCCGAGCCCAATGAAGCGGGCCTGCAATTCTATGAAGATCTGTTCCGTGAAATGCGTAAGCACAATATCGAACCGCTGGTCACGCTGTCTCATTATGAGATGCCGCTGAAGCTGAGTGAAAAATACAACGGCTGGGTTGATCGCAAGGTGGTGGATGCCTTTGTGCACTACAGCAATGCCTGCTTTGATCGCTATAAAGATCTGGTGCGCTACTGGCTGACCTTTAACGAGATCGACAGTATTCATCGCCATCCGTTCACCACCGCCGGGATCCGCGAAGAGAAATGCGCACCCGGCCAGGCGGTGCAGGACATCTATCAGGGGCTGCATCACCAGTTTGTTGCCTCGGCGCTGGTGACGCGTGACTGTCATGCGAAAATCCCCGGCAGCCAGGTGGGTTGTATGCTGACCAAACTGACAACCTATTCCCGCACCTGCCATCCGCAGGATGTGGAAGCCACGCTGAAGAAGAACCTGGAAAATTACTTCTACACCGATGTTCAGGTCAAAGGCGAATACCCGCCGCTGATCCTGCGCGACCTGGAACGGCGCGGTATTCATCTGGAAATGCAGCCTGACGATCTGACGATCCTGCGCCAGCACACCGTCGACTTCCTGTCGTTCAGTTACTACATGTCGATCACCGAATCCACCCAGCCCGATGCCGAGCGCATTCCGGGCAATACCGTTCTGGGCGTCAAAAACCCCTACCTGCCGGCGTCAGAATGGGGATGGCAGATTGACCCGGTCGGCCTGAAAATTTCGTTGCTGGAGCTGTATGACCGCTACCAGAAACCGCTGTTTATTGTCGAGAATGGCCTGGGGGCAAAAGACGTGGTGGTCGAGGGACAGATACACGATGACTACCGCATTGACTACTTCAGATCACACTTTGAACAAATGCAGGCCGCGATTGATGAAGGTGTTGATCTGTTGGGCTTTACCAGTTGGGGAACCATTGACATTATTAGTGCCGGCACATCGCAGATGTCCAAACGTTACGGCTTTATCTACGTCGATCAGGATGATGAAGGACAGGGCAGCCTGGCGCGTCTGCGTAAAGATTCGTTTTACTGGTATCAACAGGTTATTGCCAGTAACGGCAGCGACCTGAGCTGACCGTCAAGGAACTCTCTCGATGAAAGTGAAGAAATCGCTGAATAACAGCATGCTGCTGGTCCAACGGGACCAGAGCGAGCTGATTCTGTTCGGCAAGGGGATCGGCTTTGGTGCCAAACCCGGTGCTGATGTGGATAGGGATGCCATCGAACAGGTGTTTATCCCACTGGAAGGGGTTAAAACTCAGCACTTTCTCTCACTCACCGATACGGTTCCGGCAGCGTATTTTGACCTGACCCACGACATTATTGCGCTGGCGCAAAAACAGTACGTTGAGAAACTGAACAACGTACTGTTTTTCACCCTGGCGGAGCATCTTTTCTATGCGGTTGAGCGCTGCAAAGCGGGCAATCCGCTGGCAAATAAGCTGAACTGGGAAGTGAAGCGTTATTACCCACGTGAATATCAGATCGGCGTGCAGGCGCGCGACCTCGCCAACGACCGTTTTCGGGTGGTGCTGGATGATGACGAAGCGGTACATATCGCCTTTCATCTGATTAATGCCTCCGGCGATCCGGACAGCGGGGATGCGCATCAGCAGGTTCAGTTAGTGAACCGTATTGCCGAAATCGTCAGATATAAATTGAATAGAAATATCGATATTAACAGCGTGAATTACAATCGCTTTATTACCCACCTGCGTTATTTCGCCGAGCGCGTGATGGCACAAAAAATCGCAACACAGCACAGTGATGACTTTTATCACGAGATGATGAAGTTCCACCCACAGGCAATGTCGATTGCCTGTACCGTACGCGACTATATTCAGGAAAAATATCAGTACCGCTTACCTAATGATGAATTAACCTGGATGGGTATTCATATCAGCCGTTTAGCGGATACGACATCATAAGCCATCAATTCGATGTGAAAAGGCCCTCTACCCTGTAAAATCCTCACGGATAACATCATCACAGCAGGGACCGCACCATGACTCACAAAAAAGCCACGCTGACCGGGCTTATCGCCATCATTCTGTGGAGCGCCATTGTCGGGCTGATACGCGGTGTCAGTGAGGGGCTCGGCGCTGTCGGCGGAGCCGCGATGATCTACACGCTCAGCTCGCTGCTGTTGCTGCTGACGGTGGGATTCCCGAAGGTAAAAACATTTCCCCGCGCCTATCTGCTGTTGGGCAGCCTGCTGTTTGTCAGCTATGAAATCTGCCTGTCTCTCTCGCTGGGCTATGCCCGTAGCGGCACGCAGGCGATTGAAGTGGGCATGGTGAACTATCTCTGGCCCAGCCTCACCGTCCTGTTATCCGTGTTTATCGCCCGGCAAAAATGCAGCCTGCTGATCGTCCTGGGAATGGCGGTCTCCCTCGTCGGGATCGCCAAAGTGCTGGCGGGTGAGCATACGTTGTCGCTGGCGGAGATCGGCAATAACATCGCCTCAAATCCCCTCAGTTATGGGCTGGCCCTCGCGGGCGCCGTGATCTGGGCAATTTACTGCGTACTGACGCAAAAAATAGCCCGGGGAAGTAACGGCATCACACTGTTCTTTATGCTGACCGCACTGGCGTTGTGGATAAAATATTTCTCTGCACCTCAGCCAGAGATGGCCATCACGTTTCCGGTGCTGGTGAGTCTGGCACTGGCTGCGCTGGCAATGGGCCTGGGTTATGCGGCATGGAACATCGGCATCCTGCACGGTAATGTGACGTTGCTGGCCACCGCGTCCTATTTTATTCCCGTGCTTTCGGCCATGCTGGCCGCCTGGATGCTGAACGCCAGCCTGTCGGTCAACTTCTGGCAAGGCGCTGGCATGGTCAGTCTCGGCTCGCTGCTGTGCTGGTGGTCAACGCGTATCAAAACCTAACCCCCCCTGCTTTCACGTCAGCAACGCTAAGTGTACCGATGTC
The DNA here is from genome assembly GCF_037479575.1 of Erwinia sp. MYb416. Classification (NCBI taxonomy): domain Bacteria; kingdom Pseudomonadati; phylum Pseudomonadota; class Gammaproteobacteria; order Enterobacterales; family Erwiniaceae; genus Erwinia; species Erwinia sp. MYb416. The sequence continues at coordinate 93,364 of NZ_JBBGYT010000438.1, read as the reverse complement.
GCGAATGGCGGTCGCTTCCCCGCTACGCGGACGAAGTGACCCGATCTCATTTTTCAAGAGGGATCGGTTCAGGCAATGATTCCAGGCTCGCCAGTTTTGAAACACCTGCCGTATAAATAATAATGAACTGAATCAGAAAACCAATCAAAACAACCCAGATGCAATTATCAATACCAATATATGTTCCCAGCACACCGCCTAATGCCGCCCCAATAGGGCGCGCGCCGAAAGTCGCCATCATCACCAGGGAGGATACACGGCCTAACATATTCTCAGGTGTAATAGCTTGTCGTAAGGTCACGGAAGAAATTGTCCATATTATTGGTCCTACACCGAAGAAAAAATAGCTCAAAATCACAATCGGATAAGAGGGATAAAATAGTGTCACCGCCATCAAAACCGCGCCAAAGAGTGCGCTTGTTGGGCCCAACTTCAGCAGTGTTCCAAAAGATAAACGCCTGCTGATAAATGGCATAATCACTGCACCTGCAACCATCCCAATACCATAAACCCCCATACTGCTGCCAATTAAGTCCGTTGTAAAACTCAGCTTATTCATTGCATAAATAATATATATGGATTGCAATATAAACCATGATATGTTGAAAACAATCGATGTATACAGCATCTGCCTCAGATGTAAATTCCTGGCAACAAACAATGCCCCAACTTTCAAATCCGATAAAATATGTTTTTTCCCTTGCTTAACACGAGGAGGTTCTTTTAAATTTAATATAAGAATAAATGCGATCATCGAAAATACAACAGAAATGACAAAGGACACTGAAAGTCCACTATGAGCGATTAAATAACCTGCAATAGTGGGGCCAATAGCCAGTGCAAGGCAGCGGGCTAATTCGACTCGTCCATTCGCTATGGCCATATTATGTTTGGGTACTAATGCAGGAACCAGAGAAGGCACCGCAATACTGTATACCACGGTACTCGTGGCACCAATAAAACCTAACACAGCCAAAACAGGAATAGAAAGACTTGATTTGAATATAAAAAAACAAATAAGTACTAACGACAAAGCGCGTAATACTTCAGCAGTGAGCATCGTCAGCGTTCTTGAAAGTCGATCAACCAACAATCCTGCAGGAATAGACATCAATAAAAAGGGTAGAGTTTGCGTTAACTGTAAAAAACTTATCTCGCTGACAGATGCATTCAAATAAATAGCGGCGTACATTAACGCACCCGCCAAAGCCAATTGTTCCGAAAGTTGAGCAAAAAGATTAGAAAATGAGATCTTATTAAACTCCCGCGGCAACCGCTCTTGCTTTGATGCCATCATACCTGACCGCCTTAACTGAAAATTACATCAAAAAACATCTGCACTCATTGAATTTAAAAAAAGTTTAATCAATTTTTATTTTCTCTAGCTTATCCATAAATTCACTTTCCTTATCTTTCCACCAGGGAGGAATCATCAGATTACTGCCTAGTGCCTGTGGGGTTTCATCAATACAAAAACCAATATCAGAAGTAGCAAACTCGATGAGAACACCGCCAGGCGATCGTACATAGATAGAATGAAAGTAATTTCTATCTTTAATTTCTGACACATCAGGAAAGCCTAATCCGACAAGGTGTTCTTTAATTTCTAACTGTTCTTTCTCTGTCTCAACAGCAAATGCAATATGGTGCACGATACCTTGTGCAAATCCCCAGGTTCCCTGCGGTAGGGATGGATCGTACAGGACATCGATGGTACGCTGCGGGCCGCCCGCGCCAATGTGAAAGCGTTGATAAGCGCCATCTTCAGCGGCCAGCGTCATCTTAAGACCATCCGTGAAAAAACGTGCTTGTTCAGTGTAATCCCGCACAGAAAGTGTCACGCCAAAAATACCTCGAATAGCATGATCGTCATGGATTTCATCAGTTACCCAACCCTGGATATCATTAACCTCTGATTCCGTTAATTCAAAAACAAGTCCAGAGGGGTGTTCAAATTCAATATATTCCGCACCAAATTTATATTTTTTCGTGATGGGTTTTATTAAATGCAAGGATAAACGTTGTTCCCAAAACGCCATCGATCCGGGTGGAATAGCATAGGCAACTGCACTGATCTGGCCGCTTCCTTTTCGCCCTTTGTATCCGAGATCTTTAAAGGGTAGCGTTGTCATAATCGATCCCGCCTGAGCATCCTGACTGCCATAATACAAATGATAAACAGGGTTTTCACCATCAAACAACACGGTTTGTTTGATCATCCTTTGGCCCAGTATTTTTGTAAAAAAATCGACGTCCTCTTGCGCTCCAGAAACCCCGCTGGTTATATGATGGATTCCTGTCAGATGCCCGTTAATAGCATTCATAATTTTTCCTATGCATTTTTATCATTAAACGCCAAGATAAGATTGTTCCAGTACTTTTTTAAAACCGGGAACCTGAGAAATAATATTATCCAGATACATAATTCTGGGGTAATGATTAAAATCAGAAATGAAACGACGAGCAAGAAACAATTGAGAAGCTAAAAACACGTCAGCAATGGTGGGTTTATCACCATAACAATAACGTCCTTTTTTTGACTCATTAACTAAAATAGCTTCCAATATTTCAAGACCGGACCGTATCCAGTGTACACACCATGCATGAATATCTTGCGGTGTTACATGATGACTGGTCATATACAACCTGACTCGGGCATTTGTTAAAGGTTGCATTTCGCTTGCTATAAACTGGCAGATAGATCTCACCCTTGCCCGATCTTCTGGAGATTCAGGAATAAGTGGATATCTGTCAGGGTATTTCTCTTCTAAGTATTCAATAATAGCGATTGATTGAGTCAAGGTAACATCACCATCAACCAGTGTTGGAACCAGTTTTTGAGGGTTTAATTCATGATACCCCCCTGTCTGATGGCCCCCCTTGGATAAATCCACTTCGATCAGTTTATAATCAAGCTTCTTATATTCCAGTGAAAGGCGAATGCGTATTGATGCTGATGACAAATGAAATGAGTAGAGTTTCATTACATATCCTTATATTTTTCAAAACACATATCCGTTGTTATTCTCACACCGCCCCCAACAATATAAACACCCTATCGACACAACACTCCAAATCTTGCTTTTTCATTCAAAAAACATGGAAATAAAAGTAATCATTGTAAAAACGCCGTGAAACTTTCATAAATGAATTGATGACATGGTGAATTTAATGAGATCACGAGATGTGAGGTTTCTGTCAATAACACAGACACATTTTGTATACGCAGGAAGATGAGGATGAGATTGATGGTGGTACGCAATAAAATGATGTGCAGGGCAGCACTTTTTCCTGCCCTACTGTGTTAGCGGTAATACATCGCAATACGCTGGCCATTGACCTGCTCAACGGTCACGGGCAGATCGAAGATCTGCTCAATCACCTCTGGCACCATCACCTGCTCAGGCGTACCGCGGAATACCACCTGTCCGTCCTTCATCGCCAGGATGAAGTCGGAGTACGCCGAGGCAAAGTTAATGTCGTGGATCACCAGCACGATGGATTTCTCTAACTGATCGGCGGCGCGTCGTAGCTGCTTCATCATCGCCACGCTGTGCTTCATATCCAGATTGTTCAGCGGCTCGTCCAGCAGGACATATTGCGTGTCCTGGCACAGCACCATCGCCACAAAGGCGCGCTGGCGCTGACCGCCGTATAACTCATCCAGATAGCGATGACGCAACGGCAGCAAATCAAGAAACGCCAGCGACTGCTCAATATGCTGGCGATCATTTTCATTAAGCCGCCCTTTGCTGTAGGGATAACGGCCAAAGCTCACCAGATCCCACACCGTCAGACGGCTGGTAAAATGGTTCTCCTGGCGCAGCACTGACAGTACCTTTGCCAGTTTTTCACTGTTGGCATCGCTGACGTCCAGCGCGTCCACCGTCACCACGCCGCTGTCCGCTTTCAGCAGGCGGCTGATCACCGACAGTAACGTTGACTTGCCGGCACCGTTTGGCCCGATAATAGAGGTAATGCCTGACGATGGCAGGGTTTCGCAGATGTTCTGTAACACCGGCTGATTATCGTACTGTTTGCTGACCTGCTTAATGTCGATCACTTCGCGCCCTTTCTCAGCAGTAAATAGATGAACAATGCCCCACCGCTAAACTCAATCACCACCGACAGCGTCCCGGCCATATCCAGCAGCCGTTCCAAAATCAACTGCCCGCCCACCAGCGTGATGATGCCAATCAGCCCACAGCCGGGCAGCAGATACGCATGTCGCCAGCTTCCCATCAGCGGATAGGCCAGATTGACGATCAGCAGGCCGAGGAACATCATCGGCCCCACCAGCGCGGTCGAGACCGCCACCAGCAGCGAGATCAGCAGCAGTAAACCGGTGACATGACGTTGCCAGGCAATACCAAGCGCAATAGCGCTATCCGGCCCCAGCGCCATCACATCCAGACGGTGACGCAATCGCCAGACCAGCGTGGCAACCACGGCAATCACCCCGGCTGAAATCAGCAGCACATCGCTGTCGGCACGGGTAAACGTGGCGAAGATGCGGCTTTGCAACACCGCGAACTCACCCGGTTCCATCAGGCGCTGCATCAGGCCCGAGATACTGCGGAACAGCGTGCCGCACACCAGGCCTATCAGCAGCACCCGGTGCAGATCCAGCCCGGCGCCCCCTAACAGCCAGCGATACAGCAACGTGGCAAACATCACCAGCAGTGCGCTTTCGGCGATGAAGCGCCCTACGCTGCCCAGCATATTCAGCCCGCCGACATCCAGCGCGAAGATCAGCAGCGTCTGCATCAACACAAACAGCGACTCCAGCCCCATCACCGACGGCGTCAGAATGCGGTTACGGGTCAGGGTCTGAAACAGCAACGTACTGATGCCGGAGGCGAAACCGACCAGCACCATCGTGGCGAGGATCTGCCCGCGATGCCGCAGGATATAAGCGATATTGCCGTGCAGACCGAGGGTCATGAAAATCCCCATCAGCACCAGCAGCAGCGTCGTCAGCAGCAACAGGCGTTTGCCGGGTGACAAAGCATCAGTGCGCATGGCGTTTCGACCTCACAATCAGCACGAGGAAGATCATCGCGCCCAGCACGCCAAGCAGCGCACTGACCGGAATTTCAAACGGGTGGATGATCAGACGGCCGAGAATATCGCAGCCGATCACCAGCATCGCGCCCACCAGTGCCACCCAGGGCACGGTGCGCCGCAGGTTGTCACCCAGCGCCAGGCTGACAATATTAGGCACAATCAACCCCAGGAATGGCAGCACGCCGACCACCACTACCACCACGCCACTGATCATGGCGATCATTGCCATCCCCATCAGCATCACGCGGCGATAGTGCAGCCCGACATTGACCGAAAAATCACGCCCCATGCCCGCCACCGTAAAGCGGTCAGCCATCACCGCTGCCAGCAGTGTGATCACGCCCACCGCCCACAGCAGTTCATAGCGTCCCTGCATCACGCTGGAAAAGTCGCCTGATTCCCAACCGCCCAGCGACTGGAGCAGATCAAACTTCATCGCAAGGAAGGTGGTGACTGAACTGAAAACCGCGCCCAGCATAATGCCGGCCAGTGGAACCATCAGGGAGGATTTCATACGGATACGCTGGATCATCAGCATAAACAACGCGGTGCCTGCGAGGGCAAACAGTGTGGCAACGCCCATTTTCAGCATGATCGGCGCGGCAGGGCTGATGATCATCACCAGTAGCAGTCCCAGACTGGCAGACTGCGTGGTGCCGACCACCGAAGGCTCAACAAAGCGGTTTTGCGTCAGCATCTGCATCATCAGCCCTGCCACGCTCATCGCGCTCCCCGCCAGCAGTAACGCGGCGGTACGGGGAAAACGGCTGATCAGCAGGATCTCCCGCATTTCAGGATCTGACCACAGACTGAGCAGAGTGACACGGCTGACGCCGACAAACAGGCTGCAAACAATCAGGCCCAGCAGTAATGCCAGGCCTGCAATAAAGGCTACGGATTTCATTTACGGCTGGGTTTTCGTTTTATCCAGCACCTGCTTCACCTGAGTCATCAGATTGCTGTAGCTCTGAATGCCGCCTGCAATATAAAGCGAACCGGAATCGAGATAGACCACCTGCTGTTTTTTCCAGGCATTGGTTTTACGCACCAGCGGGTTATCCAGCACCTGCTGTGCGGATACGCCCTCTTTGCGGCCAATGGCGCTGTCGCGATCCAGCACAAACAGCCAGTCAGGATTCGCTTCCATGATGAACTCAGGCGACACCGCATTACCGTGTTTGCCGGTTTCCGGGAAAGCCGTGGCCGGTTTAAATCCCAGCACATCGTAGATAAAACCAAAACGTGAACCCGGTGAGTGCGCGCTGATCTTGCCGCCGTTAATCATCAGCATCATCGCGCTACCGGCGGTGGCGGACTCTTTACGCACGTCAGCAATCTGGGCATTAAACGCCGCAATCACCTGTTGTGCCTTCTCTTCTTTACCGAAGATCGCTCCCAGTTGTTCGGTACGTTCGGTCAGGCTTTGCACGAAGTGTTTCGGGTCGAGATCCAGTGAGAGGGTCGGGGCAATTTCACTCAGCTTGCCATAGGCATCATGAGCGCGGGCACCGGCCAGAATCAGATCGGGTTTGGCATTGCTCAGGGCTTCAAAGTTGGGTTCAAACAGCGTGCCGGCATTCAGATACGCCTTGCCATTGTACTTCGCCAGATGCTGCGGATAGTGCGCGCTGGTTTGTGGCACCCCCATCGGGTTAATCCCCAGGGCATCAGCAATATCCAGCGTTGCCGGGCTGAGGATCACCACACGTTGCGGATGTTTCGGCACAGCGGTGGAACCCTGCGCGTGCACGACCGTCAGTGCGGGAGCATCTGCTGCAAAGGCCGCAGGCGCACAGGCGAGCATGGCGGAAAACAGCGATAAAACGAAGGCCTGAGGGAAGCGCATTTTCTCTCCTGAGAATCAGATAAGTAGCAAAAATGAGAACGATTCGCGTTCGATTTTGTTGCGGGATAATAACGACTGCCTGGCAGGATGGGTAGACAGAACATGGCATCCGCTGTTCACAAAACAGACAAACCTCACAATCCGTATCAAATAAGAAGATTGCGAGCCAAATGTGAAGGATGCAATCAATTGATTTATAGCGAATTAAATATAACCACTGACTTTTACTGACAAAACTGGCCAATTGTGGAGATTTTAAGGATTCGTATTTCCCACCATAGAAATGATAACAATTATCGTTATCATGCACATTCTCTTACAACACCGAACAATTTGAGATGATGCGATGAACAGGAATGGACGCTTTCGATTACACCCTCTGGCACTGCTACTGACCGCCACGCTGGCCGGGACGGCCAGTGCCGATGACGATACCGCCCCCGCCAGTGACGTGGAAGATGTGCTGCTGGTACAAAAAACAGCAGAACAGGAGTTAAAACAACAGCCTGGCGTCTCTATCATCACGGCAGAGGATATCGCGAAGAACCCGCCAGTGAACGATTTGTCCGACATCATCCGCAAAATGCCCGGCGTCAACCTGACCGGAAACAGTGCTAACGGCAGCCGGGGGAATAACCGCCAGATTGATATTCGCGGTATGGGCCCGGAAAACACCCTGATCCTGATTGACGGCGTGCCGGTCAGCTCGCGTAACTCCGTGCGTTACAGCTGGAAAGGCGAACGTGATACCCGTGGCGACAGCAACTGGGTACCAGCTGAAATGGTCGAGCGTATTGAAGTGCTGCGTGGCCCGGCCGCCGCCCGCTACGGATCCGGTGCCGCCGGTGGCGTGATCAATATTCACACCAAGCGCCCGACCAAAGACTGGCACGGTTCCCTGTCGCTGTTTACCAACCAGCCGGAAAACAGCAAAGAAGGTGACACCAAACGTGCCAACTTTAGCCTGAGCGGCCCGCTGGCGGGTGACGCGTTGACCATGCGCCTCTACGGTAACCTCAACAAAACCGACGCCGATGCCGCCGATATCAACCAGGCGCAAAACGGCGCGTATGCCGCGGGCCGTGAAGGGGTGCGTAACAAAGATATTAATGCGCTGGTTTCCTGGAAAATGACCCCCTCGCAGATCCTCGACTTCAGCTATGGCTACAGCCGCCAGGGCAATATCTACGCCGGAGATACCCAGTACAGCAATGGCAACATCAGCCCCGGTGGCCTGGTCGACTCGCTGTACGGTTCCGAGACGAATCGCCTGTACCGTCAGTCTTACGGCCTGACCCATAACGGCTTCTGGGAATGGGGCGATTCTAAGCTCGCCTTCAACTATGAAAAAACCAATAACACGCGCCTGAAAGAAGGTTCTACCGGACGCGTGGAAGGGATGATTAACAGCGACGAGTACAGCACCAGTCGACTGGAAAATTACCGTGCCAGCGCGGAAGCCAATATGCCGATGGACCGCTGGATTGAGCAAACCGTGACCCTCGGCGCTGAGTGGAATCACGAAAAGCTGGACGACAGCGCCTCCATGTCAGCCACCGATGCCAGCGGCGTGATCATCGGCGATATGTCGGGGGATCCGGCCAATCGCAGCAGCAAGAACAGCGCGACCACGGCCGCACTCTACGTCGAAGATAATATCCAGCCATGGGAAGGCACCTTCCTGATCCCGGGCGTGCGTTTTGATCACCACAGTGAATTCGGCAGTAACTTTAGCCCGAGTTTTAACTTCTCTCAGGACCTGGGTGAAGGGTTCAAACTGAAAGCCGGTATTGCGCGGGTGTTTAAAGCCCCGAACCTCTACCAGTCAAGCGAAGGCTACCTGCTGGCCACCCGGGGTAACGGCTGTCCGACTTCAGTTGCTACCGGCAGTTGCTATCTGCTGGGTAACACCAATCTGGATGCCGAAGTCAGCGTCAATAAAGAGCTGGGGCTGGAGTTTGCTGCTGATGGCTATGCCGCGGGTGTGACCTGGTTCCGCAATGACTACAAAAATAAAATCGTCTCCGGCACCGACCTGCTCGGCACCGCCTCTAACGGCTATAACATCCTGCAATGGGAAAATGGTGGCAAAGCGCTGGTGGAAGGGCTGGAAGCCAGCCTGACGATCCCGGTGGTGCGTGACGTGCTCGACTGGCGGACTAATGCCACCTATATGCTGGAGTCGAAAGACAAAAAAACCGGTAACCCGCTGTCGATCATCCCTAAGTACACCATCAACTCGATGCTGGATTATCAGATTACCGATAAGTTCTCCACCGAGCTGAACTGGACGCTGTACGGACGCCAGAAGCCGCGTGAATTTGTGGAAAGCCGTCTGGAAGGCAGTAGCGGGCTATCCAGTAAAGAGATCGGGGCATATTCCCTTGTCGGGCTGAATCTCAACTATAAGTTCACCAAAAACCTGAGTGTGAAAGGCGGCGTCAGCAACCTGTTTGATAAGCAGATTTACCGCGAAAATGACGGCGCTTCTACTTATAATGAACCGGGTCGCGCGTACTATGCGGGCGTAACGATGGGCTTCTGATAGCCGGTTTCAACAACACAGAGCAACACGGTTCCTGTGGGGGCTGACCTTTTGTTTCGGTCAGTCCCTTGGACCCATCCACGCCTTTCCTGAAACCTTCCCACTATTCCCCGCATTTTTTGACTTTGGACAAGGCTACCGTCAGTAGCCGTATGCCAAAAGATGAGAATGAGTATTATCTGATGATAACCTCACACGGGAATAACAATGATGATAGCCAATACGCTTACCCGCTTTAACCAGCTGTTTTCTCATCCTGATTTTGCCAAATTATTGCTGCGCCTGACGGTCGGCGGCCTGATGCTGTTCCACGGCTGGCATAAGCTGCATTCCGGCATTGGCGGCATTCAGGGCATGCTGGCCGCGCACGGGCTTCCGTCTTTCATCGGTTACGGCGTGCTGATCGGAGAAGTGGTGGCCCCGCTGCTGTTGATCTTCGGCATTCTCTGCCGCCTCTCAGCCCTGACAATCATTGGCACCATGGTGGTGGCGTGGCTGCTGGCGGGTCTCGGCGACACCTTCAGCCTGAGCCCGGTCGGAGCCTGGGCGATTGAGAGCATGGCTTTCTTTGCGTTCGCCTCACTGGCGATCCTGTTCCAGGGCGGCGGAAAATATTCGGTCGTCGGCCACAGCGCCTGGCGTTAATCGGGCCCTCTTCTGTTCAACGCATCCGCTGCGGGTGCGTTTTTTATCTCCCCCCTCTGACCTCACTTCTTCGCCCAACATGGTCCTACCAATCGTAAAAAAACAGCCATACCGGCCACATAAAAGCAAAAATTGGGCAACAATCATTGTATTCAACTAACAAAATATTAACTATCAGCAGCTGTTAACCCCCATACAGCTGAATTGGTAGGACCGTAATCAGCAGGGGTGAAAAAACTCTGGAGAACCCTGCATGCAACCCTGGCAACAAGTGTATGACCCGTTGAACAATATCTGGCTATCCAGCCTGATTGCCGCCATCCCTATCCTGTTTTTCTTCTTTGCGCTGATTAAGCTCAAGCTGAAAGGCTACCTCGCCGCCACCATCACCGTGGTGCTGGCGCTGATGGTGGCGCTGTTTCTTTACCGCATGCCGGTGGATCGCGCGCTGGCTTCGGTGGTGTATGGCTTCTTCTACGGACTCTGGCCGATTGCCTGGATTATTATCGCCGCTGTTTTTGTTTATAAAATTTCGGTGAAAACCGGGCAGTTCGATATTATTCGTGCCTCAATTTTGTCGATCACCCCCGATCAGCGCTTGCAGATGCTGATTGTCGGCTTCTCGTTCGGTGCGTTTCTTGAAGGGGCCGCCGGGTTCGGTGCACCGGTGGCGATCACCGCTGCGCTGCTGGTCGGCCTTGGCTTTAATCCACTGTATGCGGCGGGTCTGTGCCTGATCGTCAATACGGCCCCCGTGGCCTTCGGGGCAATGGGGATACCGATTATTGTTGCCGGGCAGGTCACGGGGCTGGACAGCTTTGAGATCGGCCAGATGGTTGGCCGCCAGCTGCCGTTCCTGACCATTATCGTGCTGTTCTGGATCATGGCGATCATGGATGGCTGGCGTGGGATCAAAGAGACCTGGCCTGCGGTGATGGTGGCCGGGGGATCGTTCGCCCTTGCCCAGTATCTCAGCTCTAACTTCCTCGGCCCTGAACTGCCGGACATTATCTCTTCGCTGGTGTCGCTGGTATGTCTGACGCTGTTCCTGCGCGTGTGGAAACCGGTGCGCATCTTCCGCTTTAAACCGGCGGATAATGCCCCTGAACAGCCACTGGTGGTGGAGAAATACCGCACCGGGCAGATTGTCCGTGCCTGGATGCCGTTCCTGTTCCTGACCGCCACCGTTACGCTGTGGAGTATTCCCCCGTTCAAGGCGCTGTTTGCACCTGGCGGTGCGTTGTACAACCTGGTGGTGAATATCCCCATCCCGTTCCTCGACAAGCTGGTGGCGAAGATGCCCCCCGTGGTCAACGCCATCACGCCTTACGCGGCGGTGTTTAAATTCGACTGGCTGTCGGCGACCGGTACCGCGATTATCGTGGCGGCGCTGATCTCCATCGTCTATCTGAAGATGAAACCTGCTGATGCCCTGTCGACGTTCCGCAGCACGCTGAAAGAACTGGCATTGCCCATCTACTCTATCGGCATGGTTCTGGCCTTCGCCTTTATTTCTAACTACTCCGGACTGTCAGCCACGCTGGCACTGGCGCTGGCCCATACCGGCCCTGCGTTCACCTTCTTCTCGCCGTTCCTCGGCTGGCTGGGCGTGTTCCTGACCGGGTCGGATACCTCGTCTAACGCCCTGTTTGCCGCCTTGCAGGCCACCACGGCGCAGCAGATTGGCGTGTCCGATCTGCTGCTGGTGGCAGCGAATACTACGGGCGGCGTGACCGGGAAGATGATCTCTCCGCAGTCGATTGCCATTGCCTGTGCGGCGGTGGGGCTGGTCGGGAAAGAGTCGGACCTGTTCCGCTTTACCGTGAAACACAGCCTGATCTTCACCTGTATGGTTGGGGTGATCACCACGCTACAGGCCTACGTGCTGACCTGGATGATCCCATGACCGCCTCAGGCTCACTGATCGATCGTCTGCGAACGCTGATCGCCGATCGCCAGCTGATGGCAGGCGCCCGCCTGCCATCCGAGCGTAAACTGGCGGATGAACTGACGGTGTCGCGATCCTCACTGCGTGAAGCCCTGAAAAAGCTGGTGGGTGAAGGGGTGCTGTTCAGCCGCCACGGCGGGGGATATTACCTGTGTGAAGCGCCGCCACCGTGGTCGGAACAGCGCATCGTCCAGCCGCTGAAAGCGCTGGTGGCAGATGATCCGGACTACCGTAACGATATTCTGGAAGCACGTCATGCCATCGAAGCCAGCACCGCCTGGTATGCGGCGCTGCGGGCGACCGATGCTGATAAAGAAAAGCTGCAGAGCTGTTTTGACGCCATCCAGCAGCAGGAGAGTCTGTCACCGGAGATGGCCACGCAGGCCGATGTGCGCTTTCATCTGGCGATTGCTGAAGCCTCGCATAACGTGGTGCTGTTACAGACCATGCGCGGCTTCTTCGATCTGCTGCAATCCTCCGTGGCACACAGCCGCCAGCGTATGTACACCGTACCGACGATTTTTGCTCACCTGACGGAGCAGCATGAAGAACTGCTGCTGGCGATCCTCGCGGGCGATGCGGAACGGGCCAGCCAGGCGGCGAAAAGTCACCTGGGTTTTGTGCAGACCACGCTCAAAACCCTGCATGAAAATGAAGCCCGGCAGCAGCGCAGCACTCGCCTGCCGGATGACGATACCGATGTCACAAGGGAAGAAAATCGATGATTATTTCAGCCGGAACCGACTACCGTGCCGCAGCCAAACGCATCCTGCCCCCGTTCCTGTTTCACTATATTGACGGTGGCGCTTACGCAGAACATACGCTGCGGCGTAACGTCGATGACCTGGCGCAGATCGCGCTAAAACAGCGTGTGCTGAACGATATGTCCACCCTCAGCCTGCAAACCACGCTGTTTAACGAAACACTGTCGATGCCGGTGGCGCTGGCCCCGGTCGGGCTGTGCGGGATGTACGCCCGCCGTGGTGAAGTGCAGGCAGCGAAGGCCGCCGCGGCGAAGGGTATTCCGTTTACCCTCTCCACCGTATCGGTGTGTCCGATTGAAGAGGTGGCCCCGGCGATCTCCCGCCCGATGTGGTTTCAGCTCTATGTACTGAAAGATCGCGGTTTTATGCGTAATGCGCTCGAGCGTGCCAAAGCCGCAGGCTGTTCCACGCTGGTGTTTACCGTGGATATGCCGACGCCTGGCGCGCGCTATCGCGATGCGCATTCGGGGATGAGCGGCCCGAACGCCGCCCTGCGCCGCTACTTGCAGTCCGTTACCCATCCGCAGTGGGCCTGGGACGTTGGGCTGCACGGCAAGCCGCATGACCTGGGCAATATCTCCGCCTATCTCGGGAAACCCACCGGGCTGGAAGATTATATTGGCTGGCTGGCGAATAACTTCGATCCCTCTATAAGCTGGAGCGATCTGGAGTGGATCCGCGAGTTCTGGGATGGCCCGATGATCATCAAAGGCATTCTCGATCCTGACGACGCACGCGATGCGGTGCGCTTCGGTGCCGACGGCATTGTGGTATCCAACCACGGCGGCCGTCAGCTGGACGGCGTGCTGTCAACGGCGCGTGCGCTGCCCGCCATTGCCGATGCGGTGAAAGGCGATATCGCCATTCTGGCCGACAGCGGCATCCGCAACGGGCTGGACGTGGTGCGGATGATGGCGCTGGGCGCGGATACCGTGTTGCTGGGCCGTGCGTATCTTTATGCGCTGGCAACAGCAGGTCAGGCTGGGGTGGAAAATCTGCTGACGTTGATCGAGAAAGAGATGCGCGTGGCGATGACGCTGACCGGCATGAAATCAGTGGCGGATATTTCGCGTTCGGCACTGGTGGAGAACGGATTGGGTTAAACTCAACTTAGCGCAAGGGCCGACCACTGAGAGATCCCCAGTCATTTTTTGTGGCTGCCAGTTTGGCTTCCGGTCTGAGGCCAGTTTGAGCACGCCGGATCGGCAAAACCCGCATCCTTGCGGGCCTCGGCTCGCGGCATCCCTGCCGCGTGACGTCCGGCTTACCTCAAGCTGGCCCCATCCCCGCAAAAACTGTGCTCGCGGTCAGTTTTAAAACCACCATCACATGACGCTCTAAGCGGGAAAGCGAAATGCCCTTGACGTTGACCTGAACAATCCTGCAGGCCATCGTCACAGATCGATCAGAACAAATTATCGCAATATTATGGCAGCTTTGAAACCATAGGGAGCGCCATGAAAACTCAGTGGCTGCCCCGCCACACTTCTTGTCCATCTCAACAAAGCCCACCGTTGCCCACTGCTTTAGCTTCAACAGGTCAACTCCACTTTGCCTACGGGAAGCTCAATCATGAACGATGTGCACTATCTCAGCCTGTCAGAAGTCGGCCAGCGTATTCAGTCACGCGAACTCTCTTCCGTCGAGGTCACACAACACCTGCTCGCACGTATCGCCCGCCTCGACCCGACGCTGCACAGCTACCTGCATGTCATGAACGAAAGCGCACTGCAACAGGCGCAGCAGGCCGATGATGAGATTGCCCGGGGGCACTTCCGTGGCCCCTTGCACGGCGTTCCCATCGCCCTGAAAGATCTGATCTGGACCAAAGATGCCCCCACCACCCACGGTATGAGCATCCATAAAGATTTCTATCCGGCGGAAGACTCCACGGTCGTGGAACGGTTCCGGGCAGCCGGGGCGGTCATCTTAGGCAAGCTGGTACAGACAGAAAGCGCCTTTGCCGATCACCATCCCGAGGTCACCCATCCCATCAATCCCTGGGGAGAGGCGCTGTGGACCGGCGTGTCGTCCAGTGGGTCCGGTGTGGCCACCGCCGCCGGGCTGTGCTTTGGCGCGATAGGTACCGACACGGGCGGCTCCATTCGCTTCCCGTCCAGCGCCAATGGCCTGACGGGCATCAAACCGACCTGGGGCCGCGTCACCCGCCACGGTGCATTTGAACTGGCCGCGTCGCTTGACCATATCGGCCCGATGGCGCGTTCCGTCGCCGATGCCGCCGCCATGTTGCAGGCCATTGCCGGGCGCGATGAAAAAGACCCGACCTCCAGCACCCAGCCCGTTCCCGACTACCTGGCGCTGATGACCAAAGGGCTGAAAAAATGCCGCATCGGCCTCGACAGCGCCTGGGCGCTGGACGGTGTGGATGCCGAGACACGCAGCGCCCTGACTCAGGTGCTCACCACCCTGACCTCGCTGGGGGCAGAAATAGTCCCGATCACCATGCCAGACACCGATGAAGCGGCCCGTGACTGGAGCGCACTGTGCGCGGTAGAAACGGCCGTCGCTCATGAAAAAACCTTCCCGGCGCAGCGCGACCAGTACGGGCCAGGGCTGGCCGGATTACTCGACCTCGGCCACTCGCTGAGTGCGCTGGAGTACCAGAAGCTGTGGCTGCGCCGTGCCAGCCTGCGCGGCACCCTTAATGCGCTGTTTGAGCAGGTCGATCTGATCTTCGCCCCCGCCAACAGCTTTGCCGGGCTGACCTGGGAAACCATGGACCGCTTCGGCACCGACGACGAGCTGTTCCGGGGTGTGCTGCGCTTTACCAGCGCGTTTGACAGCAGCGGCCACCCGACTATCACCCTGCCCTGCGGCAAAACCGCCGCGGGTGCACCGATTGGCTTCCAGCTGGTCGCGGCCCACTTTGATGAAACCCGCGCCATCCAGGGCGGCTGGGCCTGGCAACAGGTGACCGAGTGGCACCGGATGCACCCCGAACTGTAACCTTTCGCCCTGCTGCGGCGCACCCGCTCCCCGCGATGGTGCGCCCGGCTTTGCCCTTCTGCCATGCTGAAAAAATCCCTTTAACATCATCACGTTAAAAACCGTTAATTTTCTCTTTGTCCGCGCGTTATGGCCCTGTTTTTGCAGTATCAGTGATGAGTTCGCGAAGAATATTGCGCTGATGCCCGGTCACTCTGCGAGGAAAGAGCATGAAAGAGTATTTTTCCACTGAGGATTTTGAATCCCGCCACCGTTTTGATGCCTGGCGCGATGCCGTGTGTTCGCGGCTGATCAATGCCCGGGCACAGCAGACCCAGGCCACGGAGTTCTCGGGTAGTTTCACCTACAGCACACTGGCCGATGTTGATATTGCCAGCCATACCTCGCGCACTGCGCTGGTGTGGCAGCGCACCCCACAGTGCATCCGCCAGCACCCGGCCAGTGACTACTATATCGGGTTATTTCGTAGCGGTAGCGGTCAGCTGGAGCAGAATGGTCACCGCAGTACGGCGCAGTCAGGGGATATGGTGATTTATGATGCTGCACGGCCGTTTAACTTCGCCATGGATCAGGCCGCGATCAATATAATCCGCCTGCCGCGCACCGTGTTTGATCACAGCGCACCGGGGATTGATGCGCTTGCCGGTGTCAGGCTTGATGCCCATCGTCCGGGCGTCACCACCTTACGGCAGATGATGCTGGAAGCCTTCGATTACAACAGTGATACCGAGAGTGCCGGGCACACCGGGCAGTTTGCCAGCACGTTGTTTGAACTGATTGCCGCCGCCATTAACCTGCAAAAAAGCGATGCGTCAGGCAAACCGGATCTGTATGCCCGCATGGTCGCCTGGCTGAAGCAGAACCTGCATCAACAGCAGCTTTCGATTGCCAGCCTCGCCAGCGCCCACCACGTTTCCCCCCGCACCGTCAGCCGCCTGTTTGCCGCCCACGACAGTACGCCGATCGGCACGCTCTGGCAGCTGCGCCTGGTCGCCTGCCGCAAAGTGCTGCTGGAAGGACGGGCGCGCAGCATCACCGAAGTGGCGTTCGATCACGGCTTTAACGATATGTCACATTTCAGCCTGGCCTTCCGCAAGGCCTTTGGCTGTTCGCCCACCTCACTGATAAAAAAACGCAGCGTCAGCCTGCCTGGCGAGTGAGGTTCAGGCTGTCATCAATAATGCGGTCGGCCACCTGCTCCAGCGTACAACGTCGGTTCATCGCTTCAGAGCGCAGTAAACGGTGGGCGCTCCCTTCATCAAGGTGGCGCTCACTCATCAGCAGCAGTTTGGCCCGGCTGAGTTTGGTGTGAAGAAACAGACGGCGCTGGCTTTGCGTCAGTTCCTGCTTCAGATGACGCAGCTGTTGCGCCACCTGCGCGCAGGCGTTTAGCTGTGCCGCCAGGGCGAACGGGTTAAGCGGTTCGGCGATGCTTGCCTGTGGGGAGAGTTCCAGCATCAGTGCCAGCGCGGCGAGATCCTGATAGTTCACCAGCGCTATCAGCGGCACTTCGCGCTCGCGCAGCGCCTGGCTCAGGGCCAGCAGCGCCGGGCGATAACGGCAATCGATGCGCACCACCACCACATCCGCCTGCGGCATCGGCTGTGCCAGCGGCCAGCAGTGCAACATTGTGCAGCCCAGCGCAACCAATTGCCCGGCAACGGCATCAATCTCGCGGTTGGCCGGATGCACCATGCACACCTTCAGGCCGTTTAACCCACCCAGCGTTGTATCAGTACCCATCGCATGCATTTCCCGTCAGTGCAGCACGACAACAGGCCGTACCATCATCAGAGAAGGTAACGCGTTGTGCTGTGCCACACTGTGCCGCGCAGGACGGGTATTATATTCAACGCGCCAGGGTTTGCGGGCAGACCGAAACAGAAGGTCATCCCTACGCTACATGGAACCCGATATGCTGTTCGGCAATCGCCTGCGCGCTGGTCTGGCGCGGGTCAATCACTTCAACAATCGCCCCCTTCTCAATCACATGAATACGGTCGGACAGCGCATAAAGGAACTCGATGTCCTGCTCAACCAGGATAATAGAAATATCCATTTCATGGCGCAGCACGCGTAGCGTCTCGATGATCTCCTCACAGATATTCGGCTGGATCCCTTCCGTTGGCTCATCCAGCAACACCAGCTGCGGTTCACCGCACAGGCAGCGGGCCAGCGCCAGCAACTGCTGCTCACCGCCGGACAGCGATCCGCCGGGCTGAGCCACCAGCCGCTTCAATCGCGGAAACAGCTCCAGCATCCGCTCCACCATCGGTGCCGCCTTGGCGAAGTTTTTCACACAGCCCATGCGCAGGTTTTCTTCCACCGTCAGCGTGGGAAAAATCTGCCGCCCCTGCGGCACAAAGCCAATGCCCGCCACCGCGCGCTGATGCGCCTCATAGCGGCTGATATCAATGCCGTTCAGCAACACCTGCCCCTGCCAGCCGGGCAGTTCGCCCATGATGGCGCGCAGCAGCGTGGTTTTCCCCATGCCGTTACGGCCCAGAATGCCAGTAAAGGCTTTGGCACCGACAAACAGATCAACGTTATGCAGCACCGGCACTTTGTCATAACCGGAAACCAGCCCTTTCAGTTCAAGCATGTTTGATCTCCGTATTTCCGAGGTAAGCTTCTTTGACCGCCGGGTTCTGCGTGACCTCGCGGAAGGTGCCTTCCGCCAGTACCTCCCCCTGGTTAAACACCGTCACCTGCTGAGCGATCATGCTGATAAATTCCATGTCATGCTCCACCACCACGACCGTGCTGTTGAGGTTGATCTCTTTGATAAGCTCGGCGGTTTTGCGCACTTCGTGCCAGGTCATCCCGGCGGCAGGCTCGTCCAGCAGCACCAGATCGGGTTTTGAAATCAGGATCATCCCCAGCTCCACCCATTGCCGCTGACCGTGCGACATCTCAGACAGCACCGTGTCGGCGCTGGCAACCAGATCGATCTGCTCCAGCACCTGGGCAATATGCTGCGGGATCTGCGCTTTCGGCAGTTTGACCGCTGCCGCCTGCCACAGATTTTCATAGACGCTTAAGCCCTCGAATACGCTGGGCACCTGGGTTTTAATTCCGATGCCGAGCCGGGCGATGGCCCAGGGTTTCAGGCCGGAGATGACCTGGTCGCGGTAACGGCACTCGCCGCGCGTAGGCAGCACCTGGCCACTCAGCATCTTGAAGAAGGTGCTCTTCCCCGCGCCGTTCGGCCCGATCAGGCAGCGTAGCTCGCCCTCACGCAGGGTAAAATCCACCTCTTTCACCGCATGGACGCCGCCAAAACTGA
The DNA here is from genome assembly GCF_037479575.1 of Erwinia sp. MYb416. Classification (NCBI taxonomy): domain Bacteria; kingdom Pseudomonadati; phylum Pseudomonadota; class Gammaproteobacteria; order Enterobacterales; family Erwiniaceae; genus Erwinia; species Erwinia sp. MYb416. The sequence goes on along the minus strand of NZ_JBBGYT010000438.1, from coordinate 74,296 downwards.
CGCCCATTTTCGTTGTCTGCAGAATAATCCGGCTGTTCACAGTTTCACCTCCGACATCTCAGCATCCGCTTGTGGTCTGGCTTTACGCCGTATCAGCCGCTGTAAGGTAGGCAGCAGTCCACCAGGAATCAGCAGCACAAAGGCGGTGAGGATCACCCCCAGTACCAGATTGGTGTCGACGCTCTGCTGCGCCCCAAGCCGGGTCACCAGCCACTGCAACGCCACACAGCTGATCACCGGGCCGATTAAGGTGCCGCGCCCGCCGACAATCACCCAGATAATGATCTGCGCCGACTGGCTGATGCTGAAGACGCCGGGGCTGACGAATGCCCCCCAGTTGACGTACAGGCAGCCCGCCGCCCCGGCAATCGCACCGCCGATGGCAAAAGTGCCGAGCTTATGGGCCGGGACGTTATAGCCCAGCAGCCCGGCGCGCTGTTCGTTTTCACGGATCGCCACCACGGTTTTGCCAAAGCGGCTGGCCAGCGTCAGCTTCAGCAGCGCGTAACAGAGGATCAGGCAGAAACCGGTGACGGTGAAAATCGCTTCCGGCGACAGAATATCGTCGGGGCTGAACAGGCCGTTCAGCGTTGGCACGGATGGCATGCCGTTAAAACCGCCGAGCAGCGCTTCACCCAGGCGGTATTCGCTGCCGGAGGTGGAGTTCATCCAGTTAAACAGCACCAGGCTGACCGCCAGGGTGATCGCTCCCAGATAGACGTCGCTGACGCCGCCGTAAAAAATCACGTACCCCAGCAGTAGCGAGAACAGCGTTGGCACGACAATCGCTGCCACCACAGCCCAGGTGGAGTCGCCAAAGTTAATCGCACAGATAGCGTAGGTGTAAGCGCCAATACCGAAAAACGCCGCCTGACCGAAGCAGAGAATACCGCCGTAGCCCCAGATAAATGCCAGGCTGAGCGACAGGATCGCCATCACCAGAAATACCGTCAGCGACAGCAGCGTGTACAGCTCCAGCGCACCGGATAACCACAGCGTCACCCCCGCCGCCGGGATCACCACCAGCAGTGTTTTTACCCATTCAGGCCATGTTTTCATCACAGGGATCTCCGAAAGAAGCGACCAGTAATGCCCTGCGGTAACAGGCGCAGCAGAACAATGGCCGACAGCAGCAGCGCTACCGCACCAAACACCGGCGTAGACATAAAGGTGACCACCTGCGAAATAGAACCAAACAGCGTTGAGGAGGTGAGCGTTCCGGCAATGATCGCGCTACCGCCGCCGATCACGGTGATAAAAGCTTTGGCGATATAGCTGATGCCGATCGTCGGGATCACCCCGGTGATCGGCGCCAGCAGTGCCCCGCCGAGGCCGGAGAGCGCCGCCCCCAGACCAAAGGTCAGGCTGTAGATTTTTCCGGGGTTGGTGCCCAGCGCCGCTGCCATCCGTGCATTTTGCATGGTAGCGCGGGCGCACAGGCCGATGGTGGTGAACTTCAGCAGCAGCCACAGCGCCAGCATCAGGCACAGCGAGAAGCCGATCATAAACAGCGCATAACCGCTGGTATTCAGGCTGCCGATGGTCACGCCCCCAAGCGGGGAGCTGATGCCGAGCGTCGTATTGCCAAACACCATGGTTGCCGAGCCGATAATCGCCAGGCTCAACCCCCAGGTCGCCAGCATGGTGTCGATGATGCGCCCATAGAGGTTACGGATGATCACCCGCTCCACCACGATGCCAAAGATCCCCACCACCAGCGGTGCCAGCACCAGCATGGAGATCCAGATCGGCACGCCCCACTGATTGGTCGCGAGGATCGCCACATAGCCCCCCAGCATCATAAATTCACCGTGTGCCATATTGACGATCTTCATCATGCCGAACACCACCGCCAGCCCAAGGCTCATGACAATCAGCGTGGCAATCGCGTTCAGCACTTCAACGCTGTAGATAATGATCCAGTCCATATTCCCTCCTTACAGCTGTATCTGATACTGCTTGGTGTCACGCGGATTCTTTTTCAGATCGCACACCATTGCAGTATCCAGCGGTGGCTGCTGCGCATAGGTTTCGAGGATCTGCATCTGGTGGTCTTTGACCTCCGCGATATGCACATCCAGCGTCAGATGATGGGTGCCCGCATCGACGGTCGCTTTACCGCTGGGTGAATCAATCGACAATCCGCTTTCCAGTGCTTCAATCACCTTCATCCGGTCGGTATCCCCCGCTTTTCTCACCCCTTCCGCCCATAGCAGGAAGCCCTGATAGGCGCCCATCGCCAGGTCGCTGACATAAGGGGCATTCGGGCCATACTTCTCTTTGAAACGCTTAACGAAGTCGATATTGGTCGGCTGGTTGATCTCCTGCATATAGTTGGCGCAGATCAGCATGCCGTTACTCTCTTCCGGCGAGAGGATGATGTGTTCATTACCGCTGCCGAAGCTGGTGGAGGTCATCGGGATTTTTCCGGTCATGCCTGCCGCGTGCCACTGGCGGTAGAACGACAGGTGCGCCCCGCCCACCAGCGCCGACCAGATAAAGTCCGGTTTCGCCGTCTGGATTTTCGAGATGGCGGCACCAAAGTCGGTGACGTCCAGCGGGAAGAATTCGACGGCCACGGTTTCCCCACCGTTATCGGCAACATACTTCTTCACCCAGGAGGAGATGATCTGGCCGTAGTTGTAGTCGGCCGCCAGGATGTAAACCTTTTTGCCCCACTTCTTCATCGCATAAGGCACCATCTTCTCAACGGTTTGCGCCGGGGTGGAGCCGGAGGAGAAGTAGTTACGGTCGCAGACACCGCCTTCATACTGCGCCGGGTAGAAATAGAGGGTGCGGAAGCGGTCGAGTACCGGGCGGATCACTTCGCGTGAAGCAGAGGTGATCCCGGCGTGTACCACGGCCACTTTATCTTTCAGCGCGGCCTGCTGTGCGTACTGCGCATAGAGCTGCATATTCGACTGCGCGTCATAGGTAATCATCTGCAACGGCCGCCCCAGCAGGCCGCCGCTGGCGTTAATTTCGGACGCCGCGAGGTTGATGGCATCGGCCATCGGTTTACCGTAAATATCCAGGCCGCCTGACAGGTCGAGAATGGTCGCCACTTTGATCGGGTTGTCGCCCGCGGCAAAGCTGAACTTCGGTAACCCCAGCGTTGCCATGCCGACTGCGGATGCCACACTGCCACTGATAAATGAACGCCGACTGATAGCCATAAACACTCCTGATGCTGTTTTTTAATTTATTTCCCCCACGGGAAGCCCTTCATGATCGCCATGAAAGAGAAAGGGGATGTTGGGATGGTTAACGTTGACTGACGCCATTGTCAGGCTAAAGGGTTAGCAGGATTAACTAAGCAATTAACAGGCCAGGATTGCGGGGGCAGGCAGTACGCCGCGTGGGCACTGTCGGTGTGTTTATCAGAGCGATATATGCACTATCCTGGCACACAGCAATGTGCAGATATGGTGCATAACATATTGATTTAATTATTTATTGTTATGGCAGGCAGGTAACGGAGGTTGGCATTTTGAACACAGTATTATGATGAAAAAGATGTTTTAAAATCATCATCGGCAAGCCCATCAGACCACTTAATCATGAATAAGAAGGCGTCATTTCCTCTTCTGCAACTGATGTTTTTTTGTTCATCCATATTGCAGAATGCTCCTCACAAAACTATAGTACTCAGTACCACAAGGAAAAGAGGCATTACAGCGTGGTGAACGATTATGGAAGGGTATTTATGTGACCAACCTTTTCGAAAGAAGCCTTAAGAAGCAAAATATCCCTGACACAACACTGTGCAAAATCGCTCAGGAAATTGTCAGCGGACTTTTCGATGCAGATTTAGGCGGAAATGTTTACAAAAAGCGCATCCCTTTACAGCGAGGCAAAAGCGGAGGGTCGCGCTCAATTGTTGCCTTCAGATTGGGCGAAAACCTATTTTTCATTGATGGCTGGATTAAAAGCGATGTCAGCAAACGCGGACAGAAAGAAATTCCAGATGATGATTTGGAAACCTATCGCGATATTGCTCACGATTTTCTCAGCATGTCAGCTCAGACTATTAATAAGGCAATAGAGACAGGCAGATTAAGAGAGGTACATTGTTATGAGCCGTCTTAAACAACTACAGGAAATGGCGCACAGTTTTAATGAAATAGGTGCCGTTTCAGATGAGACAGTGAAACGCCTGGATGCTCGCATCAGAGCGCAGGAAATTCGCGAAAAGTTGCCAAAAATCATGGTAATGGAAGGCAAAGATATCCGGGCGATGCGTGACCGTTTGGGGATCAGCCAGGCCGGACTTGCCTATACGATGAATATGACAGTAGCCAGCATCTCAAAATGGGAACGTGGAGAGAAAAAGCCAAATGGTGCCGCACTTCGCCTGTTAAACACCCTTGATCGTAAAGGGATTGAGGTTTTTGCGGAGTAACGTCGAGCTGAAAAGAAGGTGCACACCATCAACACGGCCGACCGGAAAAAAGAGCTGGCCCGTACGCCAACATCATCATGTCGTGGGGCTAGCTTCCCCGGTTCTCCCGACTCAGCCCCCGCCACACATCGCCACCCGCAGAGTATTCAGAATGTAGCGGATAAAAATAGCGGCTCTGCCACTGCTGTGTTTTGAGCGCCTGGCGCGACAGAGGTGTGACCCAGGGCGCGTAAACCCGCAACGCACGCTTGCCGCCCACGCCCTGGCGGGAGAACACGCCCTGTTTCACCAGAATATCGTCATCAAACAGAAAAATACCGCGGTTCTCCTCATCAAAAACGGCCACCATCACGGCGGCAATGTCCTGCTCGCTGTCCAGCGGGGCAATCTCATCACCCACGCCTGGCCGCTGCCATAGCGTGACAAACTGACCGACTTTCGTCGGGGTAGTACGCGCAACACGGAAAACCACGGTTTGATGATTGACCGACAGGCGGCAGGCTCCGTAGTCGGCACTTTCTGCCTCGCGCTGCGGCGCATGGGTCACGACCAGCCCGGCAGGCAGCAAAAGGTTTTCAATACACTCGCAGAGTTGCACTGGCAGCAGGCCGTTTGCCGGGTCGGTCTGCCAGGTCAATGGGTGGGTAACGGTATCAGACACAGATCACTCCCTGTTAAAAGCACGTATCAGTTAGGCACTCCGGCAATCACTTTAGTCGATTATGCCGTCAGTAAAACACCGATGGCAGCATCGTTCTGAAGATAATCCTTTTCCATTCCGGGTCACGTTGATCAGGCCGCTGTCCAGCGTTGGTACGGGGCGATCGGAAAAGATGATCGCCCCCCTTCATCAGATCGATATGCCGTGGAGGTTTTAAAATCCCACAGCGGGCACGCTCTTGCGGGGATGGACCAGTATGGAAAAAGGGTTGCCTTGACAGGCGAAGAGGTTCACAGCGTTCTGATTAGCCGGGCAGGATTGCCGGCATAAATTCCCTTGATGGTCACCGGCTTCACGACCACACTGCCCGCGCCAATCACCGCACCGCTGCATATCGTTTCCGTCAGAATGGTCGCGCCGCTGCCCACGGTAACATGGTCGCCCAGCGTGATGCGCAGCCAGTTTTGCGCATCCGCATCCGGTTTACCGCTGTGAAACAGATCGTTGGCAAAGGTGACGTTATGCCCGATAAAGCAGTGATCGCCCAGCGTGACGTTCTCACAGATAAACGTGTGCGACTGAATACGACTGCCGCGCCCAATCACGCATCCTTTCTGGATCTCGACAAACGGGCCGACAAACACATCATCCTGTAACACACATTCATAGATGTTTGCCGGGGTCATCACCCGAACATTTTGCCCGCTGACCACATTGCGAATGTCACTGTCGATAATCTTCATTGCACCCTCTACTTATACAGCGCCAGATTCCCCGTCAGTTGCGTGATCTTCTTCTTTGGCCCGATTAAGCCAATCGCGACCAGCTCAATCTGTGGGCTGCTGACTGTGGAAATACGTTCCCCATACTCTTCATACGTCCGGCACGACTGTGCCAGCGCGCTAAACGGCATGGCGTAGATATCCTCATCCTGACTGGCGATAGACAGTAATTGTTGCACATAACTGCCCTCTGCCAGCAGCACAGGCAACGGGGCATAGATCACCCCCGGATAGTTCACCCCATCGCCACTTTGCAGATCCGGCCCCACCAGATTGTCGACCGTGCGGCCAAAGCTGATGCCAATCACGCTGGCAGCATTCATCGCCAGCCCGGGGCTGAGTTGATTGTCGATAATAATCGTACAACGGTGCTGCGTGGCGTCAAATTTCATCGAAATTTCCTGGTGTCAGTCACAATAATCAGGCGAATATTATTGCGCAGCGTGGCGGGAAAAGGTTGTCTCAATCTGTTGTAAAATGCCTAAAAAGGGCAAGATTAACCTATTGAAATATCAATATGAGAAGAAATGGACCTGATGACCTTAAACACAATCGACATGAAAATTCTGGCGCTGCTGCAAAACGATGCGCGCGTCACCAATCAGACGTTGGCCGACCATATCGGTATGTCGGCATCGCCATGCTGGCGTAAAGTGCGCAAGCTGGAAGAGGATGAAGTCATTCAGGGCTATCGCGCCGTGCTGAATCGCAAGAAAATTGGCCTGGGGGTAATGGTCTTTGTCCGCGTATCGATCGATAGCCACAACGAGGCCGAAGCACGCAAATTTGAACAGGAAGTCACCGCACTGGAGGATGTGGTGGCCTGCTACAGTATCGGCGGCGATGCAGACTTTCTGTTACAGGTGGTAGCCCAGGATCTGGATGCCTACGCTGACTTTGCCATGAAAGTGATCCGCCGCCTGCCAGGCATCAAAGAGATGCAGAGTATGTTTGTGCTGAAAGAGATTAAGCCGCTGGTCAGCTATCCCATTAAAGCCGGGTAAATACCCCGGCAGAATTGCGATTAACAGTTAATTGCGTATAATTCGATTATTATTTGCGCGCAAGAATTAAGGTGCATAACGATGAACGAAACAATCGATCACGCCACGTTCAATAAGTTGGCAGAAGCCGGTGCAATCAACTCCGTCCAGGTGGTGGCTCAGCCCGGAGGCTGGATATTGTTGATCCGCTATGGACGCATAGAGAGCCAACTGACTACGCAACGCAGCCGCAAGACGCGTCTGTTTAAACGACTGGAGTCATTGGTTATCTATTTGAAAGACCTGGGCATCGAACGCTTTGATATTGACTCTTCAGGCTTTGACCCACAAATAGGACCAACGGGTACACGGCCCGATCGTTCTGCGGCGCTTAAACGCGCCCATGAAGCCGCAGCGTATGAGCAGTGGTTTAGTGAACAGGTTTTGATTTCACAGAATGATGACAGCCCTTCCCTTGATCATCAGCAAGTCCGGGAAATTTTTGCCGCGAGGAAGCGCGCTCTGCTTAAGGAATAATCATGGAACTGGTATGGAAGCCACATGCCCTGAAGGACAGGGAAACCATCATGGATTATATTGCCAAAGACAACCCGCTGGCCGCAGTTGAACTGGATGATCGCTTTGAAATTATCGCAGAATCAGCATGTCGTCACCCGGACATGTACAAAATGGGGCGAGTGCCCGGCACTCATGAGGCGGTGGTACATCCCCATTACGTCATGATTTATCAGGTCGATAGTTGTAGCCTGCAGATACTGCGTATCCTGCACACTGCCCGTCAATGGCCATAACCGCCACCATTCTCGCCTACACGACCATCACTGTCTTCCCTTTGCCGATCAGTTGATCCAGCACCTCTGGCGGGGCGGCATCATCGGTAATGATGGTGTCGATTTTTGCCAGCGGCAGGACCTGGTTAAAACCTTTGCGGCCGAACTTACTGGCATCGGTTACCACCACCACTTTATGCGCGGCCGCCGCCATGACGCTGCTGATGGCAAACCCTTCGTTAAAGGTGGTGATGCCGTTATCCGGGTCCAGCCCATCGGCCCCGACAAACATCAGATTGGCAGAGACGTCGCGCAGGGCATATTCCGCAATGGAGCCGTGCAGCGAAATGGTTTTATGCCGCAGCGTGCCGCCGCACACCACCAGCGTAATATCTTTGTTTTCCGCCAGGATAAAAGCCGCGGGCAGATTGTTGGTGATCACCGTGATATTGCTGAAAGCCACCAGCTCCTCGGCGATCAGTTTGGTGGTGCTGCCACTGTCGAGGATCAGCGTATCGCCTTCCTGCACCAGCCCTGCGGCCGCAATGGCAATGCGTTTTTTCGGCCAGGAGGCCAGCTGATAACGGTCCGTCAGGCTGACTTCCGCATGATACTGCACGGCCTCAGGCTCCTGAAGCACACTGCTGACTCTGGCGGCACCGCCGTGAAAACGTGTCAGTAACCCTCTCTCTTCCAGCAGCCGTAAATCTGCACGGATGGTGACTTCGGTCACGCCTAACTTCCCCGAAATATCGTTAACCAACAGGCTTCCCTGAGCATTGACCAGCTCAACAATCTTCCTCCGGCGTTCAAACGTATTCATAACGGCTCCTGAAATGATGATAGGCGAAAGCTTAAACGGAAGTATTAGAAAGTAAAAGACAATAAAGACAAAGAAAGACAACGAAAGAATACGAAAAGATTATGACTCCGATCACAAAAGAACAGGAAGCCAATTGCGCCACATTCGAAAACAAACGATTGTTTGCGTAGTCAACCGGAGGGTATATGAGAAAGATCATTGAACAACACCAGCGAGATCCACAGATTGGCATCTGCTCAGTCTGTTCTGCACACCCGTTAGTGATCGAAGCGGCACTGAGAATGGATCTGCACAGCGATCGTGCGGTATTAATCGAGGCCACATCCAATCAGGTCAATCAGTTTGGTGGCTACACTGGCATGACGCCGGAGAGCTTTCGTGATTACGTGCTGACGATTGCCGACCAGGTGGGGTTTCCGTCACAACGTCTGATCCTCGGCGGCGATCATCTTGGGCCGAACTGCTGGCAACATGAGCCCGCAGAGCAGGCGATGGCCAAATCCCGGGATCTGATCGCTGCCTATGTGCAGGCGGGTTTCAGCAAGATCCATCTTGATGCGTCCATGCCCTGCGCAGACGATCCCAACCCGTTACCACCGGAAACGGTGGCGCAGCGTGCCGCTGAGCTGTGTTGTATTGCCGAGATTACCGCAACACCTCAGCAGAAAGCCGCACTGACCTATGTGATCGGCACGGAAGTTCCGGTGCCGGGTGGCGAAGCCAGCGCCATTAATACAGTGCATATCACCCACGTAGCGGATGCAGCGGCGACGATTGAGCTGCATCATCAGGCGTTCCGCACTGCAGGGCTGGAAGACGCCATCGGGCGGATCATCGCCATCGTGGTGCAACCTGGGGTTGAGTTCGATCACAGCAGCGTGGTGCACTATCAGCCCGCACTGGCACAAGGGTTGCGCGACTTCATTGCCACCACGCCGCTGGTGTATGAAGCCCACTCAACGGACTACCAAACCCGCAGCGCCTATCGTGCACTGGTGCAGGATCACTTCGCCATTTTGAAAGTCGGCCCGGCACTGACCTTTGCCCTGCGCGAGGCCGTATTCGCTCTGGCCGCGATTGAGCTGGTGTTGATCGCCCCGGAACAGCAGAGCCAGATCCTTGCCGTGATTGACCAGGTCATGCTTAACGAACCCGGCTACTGGAAGAAGTACTACCGCCCGGTATTCAGCGACTCGCTGGTGGATATTCATTTCAGTCTGTCTGACCGCATCCGTTATTACTGGCCACATCCGCGCATTCATCGCGCCTTCAGCCAGTTGATGGATAACCTGGCAACGACAGCGATCCCGTTAGGTTTGCTCAGCCAGTATCTGCCACAGCAGTTTTCCCGCGTGCTGTGCGGCGAACTCACCCCGACACCGACCCGTTTAATCATCGATAAAATTCAGGACGTCCTGCGCGACTATGCCTTTGGCTGCGAACGTCAACCACAGACACTGAAAGGGGTCAGCCATGCATGATTATCGGTTGTTCATCACGTCAGGCGTGCATTTCGACAACGCACAGCAGGTGCTGACGCATATAGGAGAACGGATGCTGGCCGAAGGTGTAGTGCTTCCGGGTTACCCGGCGGCACTGCTGGCGCGGGAACACCGTTACCCGACGGGTATTGCGCTGGAAAATCACGCCGTTGCCATCCCGCACTGTGAAGCTATCCATGCGATTGAACCGGCCATTTATCTGATCCGCCCAACTATCCCGATCGAATTTGACCAGGCCGATGACGACGGAAAAGTGGCCGCCACGCTGATTATCGCGCTGGTGGTTACCCATCCACAACAGCAAATGACGTTACTGCGGGCACTGTTTAGCCAGCTGCAACAGCCAGAATTTATTGAAACGCTACTTAACGTCCCGGAAGCAGAGATTGCCACCTGTTTTAACCGGCAACTGCTGGCGACGGCGGCCTGACCCTTGTCTTACCTGACCCTACAACAGGAGTGACCTATGAAAAGAAAAATTATCGTTGCCTGCGGCGGTGCCGTCGCGACCTCCACTCTGGCAGCAGAAGAGATCAAAGAGCTGTGTGAAGAGCACGACATCACCCTAGACCTGGTGCAGTGCCGCGTCACCGAGATCGAAACCTATATGGACGATGCCGACCTGATCTGCACGACCGCTCGCGTGGATCGCACGTTCGGTGATATCCCGGTGGTCCATGGGATGCCTTTCGTTTCCGGCGTAGGAATTGATGCGCTCCGGCAAAAAATCCTGACGCTGTTGCAGGGGTAATTCTATGTTTACTGAAATTATGCGTTACATCCTCGATCTCGGCCCGACGGTGATGCTGCCGCTGGTGATCATTCTCTTCTCGGTCGCGCTGGGTATGAAGCTGGGGGATGCGTTTAAATCCGGGCTGCATATCGGCATTGGCTTTGTCGGTATCGGGCTGGTGATTGGCCTGATGCTGGACTCCATTGGCCCGGCCGCAAAAGCCATGGCCGAGCATTTCCAGATCGGCCTGGAGGTGGTGGACGTGGGCTGGCCGGGATCGTCCCCCATGACCTGGGCATCACAGATTGCGTTAGTGGCGATCCCAATCGCCATCGGGGTGAATATCCTGATGCTGATCACCCGCATGACGCGCGTGGTGAACGTGGATATCTGGAATATCTGGCATATGACCTTCACCGGTGCACTCGTGCATCTGGCGACGGGATCCTACTGGCTCGGCATTCTGGGTGTGGTGGTGCATGCCGCGTTCGTCTACAAACTGGGCGACTGGTTTGCCCGCGATACGCGTGACTTCTTTGGTCTGGATGGGATTGCCATTCCACACGGCACCTCTGCTTATATGGGGCCTTTCGCCGTACTGGTGGATGCCGTGATCGAAAAGATCCCCGGCCTGCGCAAGATCCACTTCAGTGCCGACGATGTTCAGAAGCGCTTTGGCGCCTTTGGCGAACCGGTCACGGTGGGCTTTATCATGGGGCTGATTATTGGCGTGCTGGCCTCCTATGATGTGAAAGATATCCTGCAACTGGCGGTGAAAACCGCAGCGGTAATGCTGCTGATGCCGCGCGTAATCAAACCGATCATGGACGGCCTGACACCGATCGCCCGACATGCACGCAAGCGGCTCCAGGCTAAATTTGGCGGCCAGGAGTTCCTGATTGGTCTCGATCCTGCCCTGCTGCTCGGTCATACCGCCGTAGTATCTGCCAGCCTGATCTTTATCCCACTGACAATTCTGGTCGCGGTTCTGCTGCCGGGTAACAAAGTGCTGCCGTTTGGTGACCTCGCAACCATTGGTTTCTTTGTTGCGATGGCGGTTGCGGTACACCAGGGCAATCTGTTCCGCACACTGATCTCCGGCGTGATCATCATGAGCATCACGCTCTGGATTGCCACGCAAACCATCGGCCTGCATACCCAGTTGGCGGCCAATGCCGGTGCGCTGAAAACCCCCGGCGGCATGGTAGCGTCCATGGACCAGGGCGGCTCACCGATCACTTATCTGTTCATCCAGCTACTGACCTGGCAAAACGTCACGGCCCTGATGGCGATTGGCTCGGTCTATGCCATCGGCGTGTTCCTGACCTGGCGGCGTGCACGTCAGGCGATACCCGCACCTGAGGCGTCTGATCTCACCGAACCGTCGAAATAACTCGCGGGGGTCAACCCCGCGTTACCGGAGTAATCAACATGAAATCTGTCGTTATACACGCCGGAGGCAGCGTTACGGTTGAAGAAAGACCGTTGCCTCATCTCGAACAGCCCGATCAGGTGCTGGTACAGGTTGAATGTGCCGGGCTGTGCGGCTCCGATATTCCGCGCATCTTCCACGAGGGGGCGCACTTTTACCCAATTATCCTCGGCCATGAGTTCAGCGGCCGGGTTGCCGCCTGCGGCAGCGATATTACCGATTTACATCCTGGCGATCGGGTCGCCTGCGTGCCATTGCAGCCCTGTTTTGCCTGTGAAGAGTGCCAGCGTCAACTGTGGTCGCAGTGTCGGCATTATCAGTTTATCGGCTCACGCAGCGATGGCGGCAACCGGGAGTTTATCGTCCTGCCGCGCCGTAATCTGTTCCTCCTTCCTCCGGGAACTACCGCGCTGGCGGGGGCCTTTTTTGAACCGCTGACCGTCAGCCTGCACGCCATGCAGTTGGCGGGGGGCTGTGAGGGTAAAGAGGTGTTGGTTATCGGTGCCGGCACCATTGGTCAGCTGGCGTTGCAGGCGGCAAAAGCGCTGGGCGCTCGCAGCGTTAGCGCGATTGATATCAATCCGCAACGTCTGGCACTGGCGCAGCAGCTGGGAGCCGATCGGGTGTTTAACAGCGCTGAGCTGACCGCTGCTGATATGCAGCCCCTGCTGCATGATCAGCGCTTTGATCAGTTGATCCTCGAAACCGCAGGCACCCCGCAAACAGTAGAACTGGCCATTACCCTGGCCGGCCCCCAGGCACAACTGGCGTTGATCGGCACGCTACATCGCGATCTCAACCTCAGCAGCAGCACCTTTGGGCTGATCCTGCGCAAAGAGCTGCACATTCTCGGTAGCTGGATGAACTACTCCGGGCGCTGGCCAGGCGTGGAGTGGCAGCAGGCCGTGGCGCTGTTCAACGCCGGGTGCATTCAGCTCACCCCGCTGATGGCCGAACTGGGCGATGCCGACACTTACGCCAGCGCCATCAGTGCCCTTCATGGTCAGCCGATGAACGGCAAGATCATGCTGAATTTTCAGAATAATTAAGCAACAGGAGGCGTTATGTACTTAGTGTCTAACCGTGAAATGTTGAAGAAAGCCCAGCGCGAGGGCTATGCCGTTCCGGCGTTTAATATCCACAACCTGGAAACCGTCCAGGTCATTGCGGAAACTGCCGCCGAACTGCGTTCCCCGGTAATTATGGCCGGGACACCGGGCACCTATCAGTACGCCGGGCTGAACTATCTGGTTTCCATCTGTCAGGACGCTGCACGCCAGTACGACCTGCCGATAGCGCTGCACCTTGACCATCACGAAACCTTCGATGATATCCGCCATAAAGTGCAGGGGGGTATCCGCTCGGTAATGATTGACGCCTCACATTTTGCCTTCGCACAGAATATTGAGCGGGTACAACAGGTCGTGGCGTTGTGTCAGCGTTACGATGCCAGTGTGGAAGCCGAGCTGGGCCGCCTTGGCGGTCAGGAAGATGACATGGTCGTCAATGAAGAGGACAGTTTCTTTACCGATCCGGCAAAAGCGAAAGAGTATGTGACGCGCACTGGTATTGATTCTCTGGCGGTAGCCATTGGCTCGGCACATGGGATGTATCAGGGTGAACCTCAGCTGGATTTTGCCCGGCTGGCGGCAATCCGTGAACAGGTAGATATTCCGCTGGTGCTGCACGGCGCTTCCGGTATTCCGGAGGCGATGCTGCGCGAAGCCATAGCGCTGGGGATATGCAAGGTGAACGTTGCCACCGAGCTGAAAATCGCTTTCTCCAGCGCGGTGAAGTCCTGGTTTGGTGAACATCCCGCCGCCAGTGACCCACGAGAATATATGGCACCGGGCAAGGCCGCGATGAAGCAGGTGGTGGCAGAGAAAATCCGCATTTGTGGCAGCACCGGGCGGCTGTAAAACGCCACAGAATGACGGGCGGGTCTCTGTACTTATTAATGAGCATAGGATCCTGTTTGCAGCACGGCCTGGACCCTGCACAATGGCTGCCTGATCAACCTCTGGAGTTTGACTGAATGGCGTTAAAAAAAATATTGATGACAGGTGCCAGTGGACGTATAGGGCGAACCTTCTTCAGCGCGATGAAAGATCATTACAGATTTGTCCTGACTGACCGGGTGGCAGCAGATTATGACGTCTCCTCACCACACCGTTTTATATCGCTGGATCTGTCAAAGCCGGGTGCGGCAGCGGAACTGCTGGCGGAAGAGCCGGTTGATGTGGTCATTCATCTGGCGGGAATACCTGACGCCGATGCGTCTTTCACCGATCTGCTGCCCGCGAATATTTTGACCACGACCTATCTGATGGAAGCCGTGGCAGAAACCCCCTGCCAGCGCTTCATTTTTGCCAGCAGTGCACAGACCATTGAAGGATATCCTGTCGATGTACAGATCCATCCCGGAATGGAGGTGTCTCCTGCCAATTTATACGGCGTCACGAAATGTTACGGTGAAGCGCTGTGCTCATTTTATGCCACGCAGCGCGGCCTGAGCTGCGTCGCACTCAGAATCGGTGCGTTTGAACAAAGGCACGCCGACAACCTTCATAACGCACGTGATTACAGTGCATGGCTCAGTCCGGAAGATGCTGTCAGGCTGCTGACGGGGGCGGTTGAAGCAGAGAATATAACGTTCTTCATCGGTTACGGCATTTCGGATAATCGTTTCAAGCGTTTTGATCTGACCCGTACCCGGGAAGTGCTGGGCTATCACCCTTCAGATAATGCATTCAGAGAATTTACACCTGAGAAACTCGCGTTCTGATGAATACGCTCCCGGGGTGTTCATGCTGATGACCCTCCCGGGCGCCTCTCTCCCCGACAGACGACCCTTTCATTATTGATGTGTATTGCGCCCGAGATAACCCCCCCTCTCCTGAGATGAATTTCAGATAAACGGATATTTTATAACGTCTTTGACTTTGCCAATAATACGTAATGAGGTAATGTTTGCGCTTAACAGGGCCAGTATTTCCTGAGGCAACGACTCGACCATCCTGGAATATCAATGAAAATCGAATACAGCACGGTAGCTGAACTGCGCCGCGAGTTTATGCGTAGCGTTGTTGCACCCGTTGTGGCCGTGGTGCTTTTTTCCCTTATGGGATGTGGGTTTACTGCATATTGGGTCACCGTGCAAAGCAATGCCAAAGCACAAGAAAAACAACAACAGGTTATTGAAAACATTTTCGCCCAGCACCTGGTCGACTTTACTCTTCAGCACAAAAATCTATTGAATGGACCGGATCTAATTTCACAGCTGGCGAAGCCCACAGAATTTGGCAGCTGGCTGTTTCATCTTGTTGGCGATAATGAAATGTATCTTCTGGATGCAGAGCAGCGTCCAGTGGTCAGCTGGCTGGAGGGCAAGCTGACCCCCGTTTCCAGCTACGATGCGCTCAGCCCGTCACTATCGCACTGGCTGCTTCCCACGGCATCGCCGGCTCTTATCCATGATTTTATCCGCCTGCGTGGCCGGGTTGCGGAGGTGGTGATCGGCACTCTGCCGGATAATTCCGGGCGACGACTGGTGTTTATCCGCTATCTGCATTACAGCTTTATCGATTTCCTTGAGCATCGCGGTGTGGTCAGCCATTTTCGCTTTACCCCCAGCGTGCCAGACCAGCCCAATAGCGCTGGTTTTCTTCTGACCTCAGCAAGCGGTATTCCCGTCAGCAGTGTCTCCTGGATACCCATGCGCCCCGGCAGCCAGATGCTGATGGTGACAGGCCCGCTGATTGCGGTGGCCATTTTGAGTATCACACTGATGTGCATCATTATGACGCGCCGCCTGTGGCATTCATCCCTCAAGCTCTCCAGCTCAATGCGCCGCCTCGCCGCCAGCGAAGCGCACGCCCAGCATCTGGCCCGCCATGATGTGCTCACCGGCTTGCCCAACCGCGCCTGGATAGAAGAACAGCTCAATGAGCGATTGCATCAGTTACCTCTGAAGCGCGGGAAGCTGGCGCTGCTGCTGCTCGACCTCGATCGCTTTAAAATGATCAACGACACCTATGGCCACCATACGGGCGATGATCTGATCGTCGAGATCGGTCAACGGCTGTCGTCGCTGTTACCAGTACAGGATGCCGTCGGGCGTCTTGGGGGTGATGAATTTGTGGTGATGATCGGTGATGTAGAAGACGATCAGCAGGTTGCCGAACTGTGCCAAAAAATTATTGCCCGGCTGGCCGAACCGATGACGCTGCGCGGTCATACGCTATGGGTAGGCGTCAGTATTGGGGTGGCACTGTCACCACGACATGGGCTGGAGCGGCTGGAACTGATGCGCAAGGCCGATATTTCCCTCTACGCTGCCAAAGCGGAAGGACGCGGGCGCTACTGCCTGTTTGTTCCGGCCATGGATGAAGCCCTGCAAAAACGTCAGCGGCTGGCGCAGCAACTCCATCTGGCGCTGGAAAATGAGACGGGATTAATGCAGTGGTATCAGCCGATTATGGATGTCAGTGGCCAAAAAATCATTGCCGTCGAAGCGCTATTGCGCTGGCAGCATTCGCAGCTTGGCAACATCTCGCCGGCGGAGTTTGTGCCGATTGCCGAAGAGACCGGGCTGATTATTGCTCTGGGCGAGTGGGTGCTGGAGCAGGCCTGTAAACTGGCGATCACCTGTCCAAAACTGATCGTTGCCGTCAATGTTTCACCCCTGCAATTCCTTGCCCCTGGGTTTATTGACAATCTGATGGCGATTATGGCGCGGCATGGGATCAATCCGCAGCAAATCGAACTGGAAATTACCGAAGGCGTGCTGCTGGAAAATGAACAGCATGCGCTGAAAACCATTAAGACCCTACGCGCCGCCGGATTCTGTATTGCACTCGACGATTTCGGCACCGGTTATTCCAGCCTGAGCTATCTGGTCCAGTTCCCGGTTGATACCATTAAAATCGACCGCGCCTTCACTCAGTCGCTAGGGGTACGCGAAAACTCAGCCACCATCGTTGAATCGGTGATCAAGCTGGGGCACAGTCTGGGTATTACCGTTACCGCCGAAGGGGTGGAAACCGAAGAGCAGCGATTGATGCTGGCCTCGGCAGGTTGCGATCGTTTACAGGGATTCCTTCTCAGTAAGCCACAGCCGGCGGAACAACTGCATGCGCTGCTGCGCGAGAGGCATGGCTGAGCGCCGTCAGGCTTATTTTGGTCGCCCCGGGCGCATATCTCCGTATAATGCGCCCCCTGATGATAGCCCGCTCCGGGTGAATTGAGTTGATGTGATGAAAAAGCTGTTCTCGCTGTTAGTGCTCGCTGCCGCCGTACTGTCGTTGTGGTGGTTTATGTTCAGAAGCCCGGCCCACGATCCGCATTATGACGCCGCTGCCTGTGCCGCCGTCGATGTGCTGGGCACGCCGACCAGCGAGCAGGACTTCGCCGATAAAATTCGTACAGTTATTATTAACGAAAACAGCTCTTACTCGGTCAAACAGGTCAGCTACGACGAGCGGCTGGGTCGATCGTCGATTGAGAAGTACCAGGCGCTCAGCGTGGAGCAAAAAAAGGCTGCCGCAAAGGATGTAGCCAGCTGCATTGATGTGATGAACGCCGCCGGATACTGACGCTCCTCAGGCAAAGCGGAAGACCGCAATCGCCTGCTGAACAGCCTCAGCCTGACGCTGTTGCAGTTGAGCCACTTCCAGCGTTTCTGCCACATGCTTCAGGTTGTGCTGCACGCTGCTGTCAATGCTCTCCACGCTGTCTTTCATCTGCGTGATACTGGTGAGCTGCTGGTCGTTCATATCGGCCAGCTCCTTCACCAGGTCATTCAATCCGTTGATGGTTTGAATAATTTCCTGCATGGTTTTTCCCGCCTCGGCGACCTGCTCAGTACCGCTGTGGGTGCGTTCTACAGAGGTCGAGATCAGTTGGCGAATATCTTTCGCCGCATTTTCGCAACGCCCGGCCAGAATGCGTACTTCCGCCGCCACCACGGCAAAACCCTGACCGTGCTGACCCGCGTTAGCCGCCTCAACGGACGCATTCAGTGACAGGATATTGGTCTGGAAAGCGATGCCGTCGATCAGTTCCAGAATGACATTAATGCGTTGCGACTCCTGCTCGATCTGCGTCATCGAGTTCACCGCTGAGGCGATATTCTCTCCGCCGCGTTTTGCCACCCTGTTCGCGCCCTGCGCCAGCTGCTGTGCGGCATGCGCTTTTTCACTGGTCAACGTGGCGGCTTCACTCATCTGCTCCATCGCCGTTGCAGCAACGGCCAGTGCATTCGCCTGCTCATCGGTGCGCTGCGAAAGCGCAGCATTACGTTGCAGAATACTGTCTGACTCCTCCAGCAATGTGCTGACCCCTTCGCTCACCTGATTGAGCGTGCCCCGCATGGTACCCAGCGTACTGCTGAACGTGCGGGCAAACGGCGTTTTGCTTTCATTGCTTCCCTGCCCCAGCGTCAGGCGCCCGGGTTCGCGGTTAATCCACGCCGCCAGCTCAGCCACTTCGCACGCCGCGCGGGCATCCGCCGCCATACGGTGGGCGATAAAGATCAGGATAGCGGTTTGTGCCACGACGAAAATGGCGTGGAACACCACCATATGGAAACCGGGATGCGTAAAACAGACGATGCCGTAGAGGTCGTTTTCCTGAAAATAGTTGAACAGAGCATGGTGCACGGCAGCGGTGGCAGCGCCCATCAGCAGCGGACGAAAGTCGCGGTAAGCGAGTAATGCGGAAAGCAGGACAAAGATGGAGAAGTGGTATTCAACCTCTCCCTGACCGAGTTGAATCAACAGCGCGGAAAACGCGATCAACGTAAAAGCAAACCACAGCCGGGTGATCAGGCGGCCAGGCCAGACATAACGTACCAGCGTGGCGACAATCGCCAGCGCCCCGCCAACGCCGAGCGCCAGCATGAAGGAGTCCATCATCCAGCCAATGAGACAGGCAATGGCCCACATGCCCCACGACAGGAAAAGCATCAAAAAATCAGCCTGTTGCCAGATTTTTACCAATGAAACCATCTCACTGCTCCCGCCAATAGCCGGCGGTAACGATGTATCGACCATAATTGTTTCCCGGGCAAGTAAAGTGGGCATCCTGAAAGATCATTAACGGCAGAATTGGCGAGGATCTTTACAACTATATAGCGTTATCTTGCGGGTGGGGTTACGGGGGCGTTATCAATCTGTGAGGAAACAAGTAAAAAAGGCCGCTTTAGCAGCAGCCTTTTACTGAAACGACATCATTTTAAAAAGATTTACTAAAGTGACATCCGGCGTCATCTTCAGACTTCTTTATTTATTCACTTTCTCATCCGCCGCAGACAGGGTCGCTGAAAAAGGACTGCATGTAGAAATTTCCCTGGTGAGGCCGAAATTTTGCCTTGCCAAACTGGAAGGACAGCAGGATATTAGTATCGTCTGATTCACATCGCCGCCCATGACTCATACTTTAGGCATTTTTATCATTCCGGGATAGGGGGAAAAACACTCTTGAAATACCTGGGAATAAATGATAATTACGCGTGGTTAATATACAAGTTATCTTATTAATTGTTATTCGAATAATGAGAGCATGAGGCTAATGAAAATCACTGTAACTGATACGCCCGAAAATGCTGATGAAGCGTTTGTTATCAACAGCCTGTGGCAGCACAATGCAAAAATAACCCCCGTTGATATCCACCCCCTTTTTCTTACGTTACGCGACGAAAACCAGCAAATCTTTGCAGGCCTGGTCGCAAGAACCTGGTGGGGGGGGTTGGAAGTGCAGTATTTGTGGGTCAGCGATGCCTGCCGGGGTAAAGGTGGGGGGCGTGACCTGATGCTGGCAGCAGAACAAGAAGCAAAACAACGCGGCTGTCATATGGCCTATGTTGATACGTTCAATTTCCAGGCCGTCGGATTTTACGAGAAGTTAGGCTACTCCGCTTATGGCGAACTCGGCGATTATGCACATTTGCATACGCGCCACTATCTGGCTAAGAAGATCTGAAATACACCTCAGGGGGAAAAATGGAATCACCGGAAGATAAACCACGATCAAGCCTCAATGCTCTGATTGCCATGATGGAACACTTATCCGAACCCTGGGGTATCAAGGCCCCCGATTCAGAACACCTGTATATGAATAAAGCGGCGTACTTATATACCAATACGCCGAAAAACTTTGCGATTGAAGGCCGATTCGACAGTGATTTTCCTGCCGCATGGGCCGAATGTGAAGACGAGCTTATTGAGCACGATCGTCGCACTCAGGCGTGTAACGGACGGGTTGCCGTGATCGAAACTCACTACTGGTATGGGCAGAAAACCTTAACGCCCTATGTCTGTGAAAAAATCCCACTGTATGGAGAAAATGGGGATTTTATCGGTATTGCATGGAACGCTAAACTGCTCAACACCATGTCACCGCTGAAATATATCACTCAGCAAAAACCCGGGGTGCTGACAACCGAAGTCGATAACGATGTGTTTACCCGTTCCGAACTGGATACGCTTTTTTTGATGCTGCAACGCTTATCTACGAAAGAAATAGCGCGGATTTATAATCTCAGCCATCGCACCGTAGAGAACCGGATTTATAACATCTATCAAAAAGCGGGGGTGCATACCCTGAGCCAGTTCGAAGAGTATTGCCGCCACGCAGGGTTGGACAATTTTATACCGGACCGTCTGATTGAAAAGGGCATCCAGTTTATTTAATTTTTGCTAAGGAAACTCCGTGATTCGTATTGAAGACTACCCGTTAAGTCGCGTACCTGAAAATAAGCGCGTCTCATTTTTAAGCGTTGCCGTGGTCCATATGGGTATGCTTACCGCACTCGACCAATTTATGCTGGGGGCGGTACTGGGGGATTCGATGAGTCTGGCCTCCGCTTTCGTGGCCATTCTGGCCGGCAGCGTGATCTTTGGCATCGTGACCTTCGGGCTGGGCTATGCCGGGATGAAAGAAGGCATATCCGGGAGCTTACTGGCGCGCTGGTGCGGTTTTGGTCGCATCGGTTCGGTGTTGATTGGTCTGGTCGTCGCCGTCAGCCTTCTCGGCTGGTTTGGCATTCAAAATGCCATCTTCGCCAAGTCGTTGAATTTTGCCCTCGGTGGCGCCCTGGGGTTCCCGCTGGCCGCCAGTCTTTCCGGCCTGCTGCTGACCGTGCTGGTGACCTTCGGGTTTAAAGCGCTGCGCGTAACCGCCCGTATCGCCGTGCCGCTGTTTATTTGTCTGGTGGCGTTTATCTCCTTCCAGACGTTGTCCGGCCACACTCTTCAGCAAATTATTGACCTGCCGCCCACCGGTAGCCCGCTGACCATCAGCGCGGCCATCACCATGGTGGTTGGCGGGGCGATTGTTGCCAGCCTGATGACGCCGGATCTGACCCGTTATTCACGCTCATCCAGGCATGTGGCCGGCGTAACTCTGCTGACGATTATTGCCGGAGAGTTTATCGTGAACGGGTTGGCCATTATGATTGCCCGCACGCTGCAAACGGCCGATGTCGTGACGATTATGTCGCAGGTAGCCGGCGGCGTCGGGTTACTGGTGGTGATTCTTTCCACACTGCGCGTGAACGATTTAAACCTCTACTCCTCTTCTCTCGGGGTGATTAACGCCGTCGAAGGTATCTCCGGTAAAAAGTTACAATACCGGAATACCACGCTGGTGATTGGCGTGCTGGGCACCCTGCTCTCGGTGCTGGGTATCCTTGACCGCTTCGTTGACTTCCTCACCGTGCTGGGCGTGGTGTTCCCTCCGATCCTCGGCATTATGCTGGTTGACTATCTGCTGCTGCGCACACACCGTGCCGCGCTGGATAAAAGCCGTGCAGAAGGAAAACTGCCTGGGGACAGCGAAACACCAACCATTGGCTGGATAGCGATTATCGCGACGCTTGTCGGCAGTGTGATTGGCCTGATGACCGAGTGGGGTGTGCCAACGATTAACTCGCTGCTGGTGTCGTGCGTGATTTATTACGTGTTATCGCTGGCGTTGCGTGACCGGGCGGTGGTTCCGTCGCGTTAAGAAACCCTTAAAAAATCGGGCAGAGCACGCTTCGCCTCTGCCCGGTTGGACACACCATTCAAGCGCTATGATAACCTGTCCGTTGTCAGACGATGCTGCTTAATCGCTGTATTTAACAGCACATAGCCACAGCCCGCAATCAAGCCCGCCAGAGCAGATAACAGGACAATCAGCGAGCGTTTTGGTGCATCACGTTGAAGCGGCACCATGGGAGCGCGCATATATTTAAATGGCTGGAAAATCAGCTTGTCGATGTTCAGCTCATTGATTTTTTCAATATACAGATGACGATTCTGCAAATCAGCATTCAGCACGGTCGGGGTCTTAAGAGACTCGACGATTTTCAGCTTACGATCGAGGCCATCTGCCCCCAGCGTCACCGGAAAATCCGGGTCATCCTGATTGGATGAACCATGGCTCCATGACGGTTTCTGCAACCCGGCAGCCTTGGCGATTTCAAGGGCATATTGCAGGCGTTCGAGATTGATACGATAGGCCGTTTCCGCGCGCGCGCTGTCGAAATTATATTTCCCAATGGCCTGGCTTTTACGCATTTCAACCTGATAGCGAAGACGATGATATACATCATCTTCAACCACGGTTGTCACATAGTTAATATAGCCCTGCAGCAGGTCACGCGCGACAACCGGATTTTCAGCACTAAAGGTCACATCGTAGTAAAGATATTCTTTCTGATTCGCGGCTTTATCCTGCAAAGAGCTGCGCGATGAAATATTCCCCTGCAGAATAGCATTGATTAAGCGATGACGCATTTCCGGCGTATTCGCTTTATTTTTAGAGAGTTGTTTAAAATAATCGGTACTGACCAGATATTTTTCACGCAGATTATAGGCGTCAAAATTACGCATAAACTCGGATAACAAAGAACCCGGCGAGATATCCGACTGAATATCCAGCACCTCCAGCGCGGCGAGCATCTTATCCATGCCTTGCAGCTGCGTCGCTTGCGGTATGATCAGCTCCGCTGAACTGGTCCAGCGCTGCGGCAACAGGTAGCTCACCGCCACGCCACCTGACATGGCAATAACGCAAAAGAACATAATGGTGAATTTACTTCTCACCAGAATACTCAGTAGTTCAATTAAATTTATTTCATCATCGGAATGATCCGGTTGAGACAATCCGCCGACGTGCGCAGAACGCACAGGGTCTATTATTCTGGGGGGATTCATGGCATAACTCCTGTAGCGCCAGTAAGGTAGGAATATTCTCAACACAGTCCAGTGCAGTATTTAGCGATAAGATAATACTTATAAAAACGATAATTAAATCATCGTTACTTAACAATGTTTTCTTAACAATATTGGCTTAGATAAAATCGCTCTGAATAATAGCGCAAATGGGCGCCAAAAAAAATCAGTAAAATTACTGATTTTTTTCGGGCCAATCATTCTGCAACAACTGAAACGTCAGGTTCGCCCCAGATAAGGCCCCGCCACCACTGATTCACGCACGATAAGCTGGCCGTTAAATGCCGGTAACGGCTCACCGGGCTGCCCATCGAGCATCAGTACCAACTTTTCCAGCGTATGCCGGATCATCTCTCCAACGGGGACATGAACCGTGGTGAGCGGTGGAACAAAAAACGATGCCATCGGAATATCATCGAAGCTCAGCAGAGACACATCCTGCGGAATGCGTTTTCCCGCGGCAGACAGCGCCCGGGCAGCACCGATGGCCATATCATCGTTACTCGCAACCAGCGCGGTAAACTCAGCGCCGCGCGCCAGCAGCTCCAGACCGGCTTCATAGCCGCTCTGGAGCGACCAGCTGCCCTGTGCCACCCGCTGCGGGTTAAAGGCGATATGGTGCGCCTGAAGCGCTTCACGGTAACCTTTCAAGCGGCTGATGCCCGTAGGCGAACCGTCGGATCCCGAAATAAAGGCAATATCACGGTGCCCCTGAGAAACCAGATAATTAACGGCGTCCAGGGTGTTCTGTTCATGGGCGGCAAAGACGCAGTGCTGAGGATGTTTTTCCAGCTGGCGGTTCACCACAATAATCGGCTTGCGGGTTTGCTCAATAATCTCATCCAGTTCGGCGGTATTGAGGAAACGGGGATAGATGATGATCGCATCGCAGCGCAGATCCAGCAGGAACTCAATGGCCTGGCGCTCCTGACGGGCATCATGCTTACCGTCGGCCAGTAACAGCTGGCGGCCATGCTGCTCGGTTAACGTTGCCGCCTGGAATAACAGCTCACTAAAATAAGGACCGTTATATAAGGTATTGGTGACCACCAGCCCGATATTTTGTGATTTATTGGTCGCCAGATTACGTGCCAGCAAATTAGGCCGATAGCCAGTTTCTTCAATCGCTTTAAATACCCGATCCTGCGTGGTTTTACTGACGTAACTATTTCCTGCCAGCACCCGTGAAACCGTGGCTTTTGAAACACCGGCTTTTTTTGCGACATCCAGCATGGTAATCATCATGGTTTCCTGAAAGCTAAGTTCTGCTTGTTATAATAACCTGTTTTATCGTGCGCCCATACCTAATATGATAACACAATGAAATTATTAGCTTTAGTGTCTGTTAGTGACGTTTTCACCTCATCTGACTCTCGCCTTTTACTACGGAAAAAATCCGTTTAAACCTGCCTGTAACGTTATTGGTGATATATCCATTACCCGCACAATTTTGCTGTTTCACCTGCGTTGTCTCTGACCGATGCGATCCCGCTCACAGAACAAATTATTGAATATGAAACCGGTTGCAGAAACAGGTCAGTTTCAGCTATCTATTAAAGAAACCTAGACCGGAGAACAACCATGAATAAAATCTTACTCTGTTGTGCCGCAGGTATGTCCACCAGCATGGTGGTGCAGCGTATGGAAAAAGCCGCTAAAGAAAAAAATATTGCCGTGGAGATTAATGCGGTTGGGCTGGACGAGTTTGTTGAGCAGATCGCCGATTACGACTGCTGCCTGCTCGGCCCGCAAATCAAATACAAGCTGGTGGATTTCAAGCCGCTGGCCGATGAACTCAACAAGCCGATCGCCGTGATCAACACCATGGATTACGGCATGATGAACGGCGAAAAAATCCTCGCAGACGCCCTCTTGATGATCCAGAACGGCGGGGCCGCCAAATGAGTCGCTTCAGCGAGTCCCTGTTCGGCGTGATCGAGAATCGCATCAGCCCGATCGCGGCCAGGCTCTCCAGCCAGCGCCACGTGGTGGCGATCAAAGATGGCTTTATCTCGTCGATGCCGTTCCTGATTGTGGGTTCGTTCATGCTGTTGTTCGCTCATCCACCGTTCGGTGCCGACAGCCAGTGGGCTTTTGCTCAGTGGTGGCTGGGCATGGTGGAGCGTCATTCAGCGCAAATCATGATGCCCTACAATATGACGATGGGCATTATGGCGGTCTATATCGCCGCCGCCATCTCCTATAACCTCGCCATCAGCTATAAGATGAACGGTTTTATGGCCGCCTGTCTGTCGCTAATGTCGTTTCTGCTGGTCGCCGCGCCGCAGGGCAATGGCGCACTTCCTGTGGGTTCGCTGGGGGGAGAAGGGATCTTTACGGCGATTATCGTCAGCCTCTACTCCACTGAGCTGATGCACTTCCTGCAAAAACACCATATCGGCTTTAAGCTGCCAGAGCAGGTTCCGCCGAAAATTCGCCAGTCGTTCGATCTGCTGATCCCGATCCTTGCCATCTTCCTGACACTGTTCCCCCTCAGTCTGCTGGTACAGGATCAGTTCGGTATGCTGCTGCCGCAGGCGATTATGGCGATCTTCAAACCCATTATCTCCGCGTCTGACTCACTGCCAGCGGTACTGATTGCCGTGCTGCTGTGCCATCTGTTGTGGTTTGCCGGTATCCACGGTGCGGTGATCGTCGGTGGGATTTTGCAGGCCTTCTGGCTGACCAACCTCGGCATTAACCAGCAGGAATTAAACGCAGGCCAGCCGATCACGCAAATCTTTATTGAGCCATTCTGGCAGTTCTTTATCGTGGTGGGCGGTTCCGGTTCCACCATGGGCCTGGTGTTCCTCTATCTGCGGAGCCGTTCGGCACACCTGCGCTCCATCGGCAAGCTGGGTCTGGTGCCGAGTATGTTCAATATCAATGAGCCGATTATCTTCGGTTCCCCGGTGGTGATGAACCCGCTGCTGTTTATCCCGTTTATTACCGCACCGCTGGTCAATGCCATTATTGCCTGGGTGGCCACGCGTACTGACCTGGTGAACCACGTGGTTTCGCTGGCCCCCTGGACCACACCCGGCCCGATTGGTGCCGCCTGGTCAACGGGCTGGGACTTCCGCGCCGTGATTCTGGTGGGCGTGCTGATTGTGGTATCAACGCTGATTTACTATCCCTTCTTCAAAATGTATGAGCGCGAGCTGTTGAAGCAGGAGAAGCCAACCCCGTCGGATACTGAACTGAAAGCCGTGGAGAACTGATCATGGATATGGAAACCACCGTAATGGAACTCATCATTCACGCCGGCGAAGCCCGCTCCTGCTCAATGCAGGCGCTGCGTGCAGCACGGACTTATGACTGGCAGGAAGCGGACGCACAGCTGACGGCCGCGACAGCCGCTGCCAGAGCCGCGCATAAGATCCAGACGGCGCTGATTGGTGCTGATGAAGGGGTCGGCAAGGTGCCGGTGAACCTGATTCTGGTCCATGCGCAGGATCACCTGATGAACGCCATGCTGTGCCGTGAGCTAGCGGAAGAGATCATCATCCTGCATCGTGAAGTGCAGGCGTTGAAACAGGCCAAATAATCTTGGGCGAGGCATGCCTCGCCCCTACACGTATTTCGCAGGGATCATGCATGCCTCACCCTGCACGTATTTCGCAGGGGTCAGGCATGCCTCGCCCTGCACGTATTTCGCAGGGGTCAGGCATGCCTCGCCCTGCACGTATTTCGTAGGGGTCAGGCATGCCTGACCCGTCAAAAACGCAAGGAGAACAGGATGCAATACCGCAAGCTATCGCCCTTCCCTGACGGTTTTTTATGGGGAGCTTCCACCTCGGCCTATCAGGTAGAGGGGGCGTCGAACCAGGACGGTAAAGGACCCTCGGTCATTGATAAAGCCCGTTTCGATCCGCGCCTGACAGACTTCACTGTGACCAGCGATCACTACCACCGCTTTGCCGAAGATGTGGCACTGTTCGCTGAACTGGGCCTGAAAACCTACCGTCTTTCTATTTCCTGGAGCCGCCTGTTCCCGCAGGGAACCGGTGAGATCAATGCCAAAGGCGTTGAGTTCTATCAGAAGCTGATCACCGCACTCACCGACAAAGGGATTGAGCCGCTGGTCACGCTGTACCATTTCGATCTGCCCTGGGCGTTACAGGAGAAAGGTGGCTGGTCCGATCCCGCCACCATCGCGGCGTTTGAGCACTTTGCCCGCACCTGCTTTGAGTTGTACGGCGATCGGGTGAAATACTGGCTGACCATAAACGAGCAGAACATGATGATCCTCAAAGGGGATGTCATTGGTACGCTGCCCGCCGGCACACCGGACCCGCACAAAACCCTGTATCAACAGAACCACCATATGATGCTGGCGCAGGCGCGGGCGATGATCGCCTGCCACGAGATGTTGCCTGCGGCAAAAATCGGCCCGGCACCGAATATCTCCTGCGTCTACCCGGCCAGTTCCAAGCCCGAAGACGTGCTGGCGGCGAATAACTTCACCTCTATTCGCAACTGGCTGTACCTCGACCTCGCCTGTTATGGCCGTTACAACACCATTGCCTGGCGCTTTATGCAGGAGAAAGGCTGGCTGCCAACGATTACCGATGCCGAGATGGCGTTGCTGAAGCAGGCGAAACCTGACTTTATCGCCTTCAACTATTATGCCTCCGCGACCGTTGCCGCCGAGTTGAGCGATGAAGGGGAAGGCAACCAGAAAGTTGACCAGCAGATGGCCGGTATCGATAAAAGCGTTTACGTTGGCACCAATAACCCGCATCTGAAGAAAAATCAGTTTAACTGGTATGTTGACCCGGTTGGCTTCCGCATCACTGCCCGCGAGATCTACGATCGTTACCACCTGCCGCTGATTGTCACTGAGAATGGTCTCGGTGCCTTTGACGAGCTGGCCGCCGGGAATAAAGTGTATGACGACTACCGTATTGCTTATCTCAGTGACCATCTTGAGCAACTCCAGTTAGCGATCAGCGATGGCGTCGACCTCTTCGGTTACTGCCCGTGGTCAGCGATCGATCTGGTCAGTACGCATCAGGGGATCAGCAAGCGTTACGGCTTTATCTACGTTAACCGTGATGAGCACGACCTGAAGGATCTGGCACGCTACCGTAAGAAAAGCTTTAGCTGGTATCAGCGCGTGATCCAGACCAACGGGGCGAATTTAAATAAAGATATCGAGTATTAAATCCCGGCATCAATCGTTGGGGATTTGTAGGGGCGAGGCACGCCTCGCCCGCATCATTAAGACGTTGTTAATCTCACCAGAAAGGATGGATTATGTCAGAGCAGCAATTACCAAAAGATTTTTTATGGGGCGGCGCGGTTGCGGCACACCAGGTTGAAGGCGGTTGGGACCAGGGCGGTAAAGGTCCAAGTATTGTCGATGTCTTATCCGGCGGCGCGCACGGCGTGGACCGCGTGATCACCGATGGCATTGACCCGGCGCATCACTACCCGAATCACCTGGCGGTGGATTTCTACCATCGCTACAAAGAAGATATCGCGCTGTTTGCCGAGATGGGCTTTAAGTGTTTCCGTACCTCGATTGCCTGGACGCGCATTTTCCCGAAAGGCGACGAGCTGGAGCCAAACGAAGCGGGCTTACAGTTCTACGACGACCTGTTTGATGAACTGCTGAAATACAATATTGAACCGGTGATCACCCTCTCCCACTTCGAGATGCCTGAGCATCTGGTGAAAGAGTACGGCGGCTGGCTGAACCGTAAAGTGGTGGATTTCTTTGTGCGTTACAGCGAAGTGGTACTGAAGCGCTATCAGCACAAAGTGAAATACTGGATGACCTTTAATGAGATCAATAACCAGCGTAACTGGCGTTATCCGCTGTTCGGTTACTGTAACTCCGGGGTGATTTTTAACGACCACGAAAAACCCGAGCAGGCGATGTATCAGGTTCTGCATCACCAGTTTGTTGCCAGTGCGCAGGTGGTAAAACTGGGTCACGAGATCAACCCGAACTTGCAGATCGGCTGCATGCTGGCGATTGTGCCGCTCTACCCGTGGTCATGCCACCCGGATGATGTGATGTTCGCGCAGGAATCGATGCGTGAGCGCTATCTGTTCGGTGATGTGCACCTGCGCGGTTACTACCCATCGTACATTCTGAAAGAGTGGGAGCGTAAGGGTTACCAGATTGAGATGCAGCCGGGCGATGAGCAGGCGCTGCGTGATGGCTGTGCTGACTATCTGGGCTTCAGTTACTACATGAGTAATGCGGTGCAGTTCTCTGCGAAAGACAGCGACGACGGTCGTCATATTGAAGGTTTCCCGGGCAGCCGTCCGAACCCGCATGTAAAAGCCTCCGACTGGGGCTGGCAGATTGACCCGGTCGGCCTGCGCTACACGCTGAATGCCTTCTGGGAACGCTATCAGAAGCCGATGTTTATCGTTGAGAACGGCTTTGGTGCCTACGATACCGTTGAAGCCGATGGTCAGATCAACGATGACTACCGTATTGCTTATTTGCAGGCACATATTGAGCAGATGAAAATTGCGGTACTGGAAGATGGCGTTGATCTGATGGGTTACACCCCATGGGGCTGCCTCGACTGCGTGTCATTCACCACCGGCCAGTACAACAAACGTTATGGCTTTATCCATGTGGATAAAAACGATGACGGTACCGGCACCATGGCGCGTTCGAAGAAGAAAAGCTTCGACTGGTATAAGCAGGTGATCGCCAGCAACGGTGCGGATCTGTAACGTGTTGCGGTAAGGCTGATGACAGCCTTACCGGGGATATCCGGAACGCGGACTCGCCGTGAACCCCTCCCTGGGGGCTCGTGTTCGCGCATCCCTGCGCTCAACGGTCCGCTAACCCGGATACCCCCGGTGGCATTGACGTTCCGGTGTTGCTGTTAAGAATGTCAACCGCGACGCCAATGTTGGTAAAGGTGAGCGTTATGGGACAGGTTAGTCGGGCCTCTGCCGCATGGATGCGGCAGCTGGAGCCCCCAGGGAGGGGTTTACGGCGTCCCGACGTTCTGCCCATAACGCTCACCGATCTCCTGAACCTACAGCCCGGTATTTTAGCCCTTCTTCCCCCCCGATTTACCAATCGACCGATGCAGATCCTGAATGCGCTTCATCGACTTCATGGTTTTCTGCGGTGCAGTAGACGCCAGCGACATGACCAGCATCTCCAGGCATAGCAGGACGGAACCGTGCAGAGGGACTTTGCCGTTTTCCCCGCCGCGCGGCACGGTGATCACCGTATGCGCTTCCCGGCTAAAACGGGAGTCGGGCGCATTGGTCAGTAAGATGGCAGGGATCCCCAGCCGGCGCGCTTCGGCCAGCGTGGTGAGCCCTTCGCGATGCGCCGATTTCTGCCCCATCATGATCAGTACATCGCCGCGTTGGAGATCTAACAACTGTTCCGCCAGCAAAATTCCGGTGCGATTCAGCGCATACGCAGGCGTACCGATACGCGTTAATAATCGCGCCGTGTAGTCAGCCAGAATACCGGAAGCCCCAATCCCAAAAATCGCCACCTGTCGCGCCTCGGCCAGCAGAGCGACGGCTTGTGCCATCGCCCGACGATTCTGCGGTTCACTTAGCGCTTCACAAGCACGCTGATGCCCTTCCACCACAAAATCAATGCTGGCATTAATATCGCAGGACAGCGCGCTGACCGTGGTATTCATCTTCTCCGCTGAGTTGATCCCTGGCCCCAGGAAACGCTCGATAGTCAGCTTTAAATCACGTAACCCGGCGAAACCCAGCGCCTGCATGGCCCGGATTACCGTCGCATCTGAACTCTGCGTCGCAGCGGCGATCTCCATCGCCGTATTCTCCAGCACCACATGACGGTGCTCGTTGATATAGCTGGCCACCGCATATAACCGTGGGGAGAGTTGATGCGCACGTGCGCGAAAACGCTCACCGTACAGATCCACACGCCTGCGCCCGGTAGACAAACTCATGGTTGCCCCGCTTTTTCCGGCAGCGTGCGCCCGGAAAGATGCGACTGCACCTGTGCCACCAGCAGCCCCAGCGAGGCATAAGAGTTCGAGATCACTTCGTCGCGTGACAATAAAATGTAATGCCCTTCGCGACAGGCGCGTAAGAAATCACAGAATCCCGGCATGACCCGATTCATATCGGCGATCTCATCAGCAGGTTTACCTCCGGTATCAGCCCGCCAGGTATCAAAAATATAATCTGCATCCAATTCAGGGAGTCTTTCTGCGCTGACATCGACTCTTCCTCCCTCAGGGATCGCGTCCACCAACGGAGGAAAACGAAAACCGGCATCGCGAAGCACCCGCCCAAGCGAATGGTAGCTGTGATGCACGGTTAGCTTGCCATTGTTGGCCTGTAATACCGATACGGTAATGTGCTGCGTATCCACCACGTGTTTAAGCTGTTTGATCTGCTCCTGGTAGCGGCGTTCCAGAATCGCGAGCTGTGCCTGGCTGCCCGTCAGTTGCGCCAGCTTGCTGTAGATACGCGGAGCGCCCCCTTTAAGGTGGTCAATACTGACCGTCGGGGCAATTTTCTCCAGCTGTTCAACCGCCACATTACGGGCAGGCTCGGTGATGATCAGATCCGGTTTGGCCGCAGCAATCGCTTCAATATCCATATCGGCAGTGCCAATAAACTGAATGGACGAGTTATCGAAATCCACCCCGGTGAGCAGACCGCTTGAACGCAAAAAATGGCTGCCGTCCGGGCGCGTGCGTCCGTGGCTGGCCACAGGCGGTACACCCAGTTCAATCAGGGGAATGGTGATATCCAGATCATGTAGCGAGACGATACGTTTCGGATGCATCGGCACGACCACCGTGCGACCCAGATCGTCGGTAAACGACTGCGTGGGCACCGCAGCAACAGCGGTAGCCCCGATTAGCAGCAGCAGAGAAAAGAGAAAACGCATAGCAGTTCCTTTAGTAGGGGCGAGGCACGCCTCGTCCGGATTACAGCGCATCACGACGGCGCCAGAGCAACAGCAGGAAAAACGGCCCGCCCACCAGGGCAATCACAATGCCCGCCGGAATTTGCAACGGGGCAAAGGCCAGCCGCCCGATGGTGTCCGTGACCAGCACCAGCAACGCCCCAATCAGCGCGCTGCCGCTGAGCAGCGCAACCTGCCCGCCGCGCAGCAGAAAACGCGCCATATGCGGGGCGATCAGCCCGACAAACCCCAGGCTGCCCACGCACGAGACGCTGGCCGCCGTCAGCAGGACTGGTGCGGCAAAGCGGATCAACGCCAGATGCTGTAGCCGCACGCCCAGACCGCTGGCCGCCTGATTACCGAGCAGCGCCACATCAGAGGCACGGGCAGTAAGAAACAGGATCAGCGCGCCCGGCAGCGCCCAGCAGGCGGCAACGGCCAGCAGTGACCAGGTCGCGGCATGCAGGCTGCCCGCAATCCACACCAGCGCCGTCTGCACATCGCGCACGTCGGCGGTGGTCATAAATACCCCTATCCCAGCCGAGAATGCCCAGGAAACGCCGATGCCGATCAGAATAAAACGGGGACGCGAGAAATCCCGCGCCAGTGCCACCACCAGCAATGCCACCAGCAGCCCGCCCGCCATCCCCGCCAGCGGCCGCCACAGCAGACCGAGCGATGGGAACAACAGGATCAGCGTCAACACCACCGCGCTGGTGCCTTCTTTCACCCCGATCAACCCCGGATCGGCCAGCCCGTTACGGGTAATGGATTGCATCGCAGCGCCCGCCATCCCCAGCATCGCTCCACTCAGGGCGGCCATCAGCAGGCGCGGCAGACGAATATCCCAGACAATGTAGTCCTGCTGTGACGGCAACGGTTGCGGGTAGAACAGTGCCCGGCCAATGGCCGATGCAGGGACGGGCAGCGATCCCTGGGTAACGCCAAAAATCACCAGCGCCAGCGCCAGCAACGCCAACAGCGCAGCGCAGGCCAGTGCACGCGGGCGCAGCAGCAGGCTAAAGGCACCCCACTGCCAGCGCCGATAGCCCACCCGTTGAAGCGACATTTTCATTTAAAAAATCTCGACGCGATAAAGATAAATACCGGCGCACCGACCAGCGCCGTCATCACGCCCGTCGCCAGTTCCTGAGGGGCAATCAGCGTGCGGGCGGCAATATCCGCCAGCAGCAACAACAGTGCGCCGCACAAGGCCGACAGCGG
The DNA here is from genome assembly GCF_037479575.1 of Erwinia sp. MYb416. Lineage (NCBI taxonomy): Bacteria > Pseudomonadati > Pseudomonadota > Gammaproteobacteria > Enterobacterales > Erwiniaceae > Erwinia > Erwinia sp. MYb416. Next base: position 40,854 of record NZ_JBBGYT010000438.1, on the reverse strand, counting down.
GATTGCCAGGCGAATATCATCGGTGATCAGTCGCCGCACGATATGCGGCACCACCAGACCAATAAAGCCAATGGGTCCTGCCACCGACACCGCCGCACCGCACAGCAGCGCGGTGGCGATCAGCCCCAGTAGCCGGGTACGGGCAATATTCACCCCCAGCCCGCTGGCAATCACATCGCCCAGTGCCAGCACATTCAGACGCGGGGCAATCCACAGTGCCAGAACCATCCCTACCGCACCCGGCAGCGCAGCAGCGCGCGTCACCGTCCAGCTTAGCCCGGCAAGATCGCCCGCCAGCCAGGTGCGTATTTCCATCAGCGTTTGTTCATCGAGGATCAGGATAGCCGCCGTGACTGACGAGGCAAAAGAGGAGACCGCCACGCCACAGAGGGTCACCTTCAGCGGCGTCAGACCGGTACGCCCGGCGGATGCCAGCAGCATCACCAGCGCAAACAACGCGGCAGCGCCCCCAGCCGCAATCAGCGGGCGACCCAACAGCAGCCCGCCCCACTGACTGCCCAGCGCGGACGCAATGACGACTGCCAGTGCCGCCCCGGCATTCAGCCCGAGGATATGGGGTTCGCCCAGCGGGTTGCGGATCACCGCCTGGAGCAGCATTCCGGCCACGCCCAGCACCGCACCGGTCATCAGTGCAGCAACCAGTCGCAGCAACCGCAGATCCACGATCACCTTATGGTCAAAGTTACGTGGGTTAAATTCCAGCAGCGCCTGTAATACCGTACCGGGGCCGATATAACGCGCCCCCAGACCGAGGTGGATCAGCGCGCAGCCCAGCAGGGCCACCAGCAGGATGATCAGTGCCACGCCCGAACGGGCGCGACGACGGCGTACCACCGCAGCAAAATCACTCATCCGGTGCGGTCACCGGGCGCCCGGAACGGCATAAAGAAGGGTTTTCCGGTCAGCGGGTTTACCGACATCTGAACGTCGACATCAAACACCGTTTTGATCAACGCGGGTGTACAGTGCTCTCCTTCGCGGATCACACCCTCCAGGCGCCCCTGTCGCAGGAATACCACTGTATCGGCATAGTTCACGGCAAAGTTCAGGTCGTGCAGCACGACGACAACGGTACGGCCATGCAGTCGCGTCAGATCATGCAGCAGTTCGAGAATATCGACCTGATAACGCAAATCGAGGAACGTGGTGGGTTCGTCCAGCAGGATAGTGGCGGTTTGCTGTGCCAGCGCCATCGCAATCCAGCAGCGCTGGCGCTGGCCGCCGGACAGACTGTCGACAGGCAGATGGGCAAACTCCAGCGTGCCGGTCATCCGCAGGGCATCGTGCACCGCTTCTTCATCTTCCGTTGACCACTGACGCATAAAGTTTTGCCAGGGATAGCGCCCGCGTGACACCAGTTCAAATACGGTTAATCCATCCGGTAACAGCGGCGATTGCGGCAACATGCCCAGCTGGCGTGCCACCGCTTTGGTGGGCTGATCGTGGATGATTTTACCGTCGAGCCGCACGCAGCCGTCGAGAGGCGCCAGCATACGGGCAATGGTGGTCAGCAATGTGGATTTACCGGAACCGTTCGCGCCGACCAGTACGGTCATTTTGCCGTGTTCGATGGTCAGGCTGACACCGTCAACAATGATTTTTTTGCCATAACCGGCAGAGAGTTTGTCGAGGACAATACCCTGTTCTGCGGACGCCGGGAGTGCGCCTGCTGTCTTTTCCACCCGCTGTGGCATCTACCGCTCCTGCACCGCAACGGCGTGGCAAACGGGCCAGCGCGCGCGTACGCCTTAAATAAAAATAAATCTCATTCGTTTTCTCGATCATGCGTAGAATGCCTGTAGTAGTCAAGAAATAATAGACAGCTTACTGACAGAGCGATACCCGGTTATAAAAGCCATAAAAAGATGCTGGATATGAAATTATTTAACCTATTTATCAAAAGATTAAAAAATAATACCCGCAATGCGAATGTGATAATTCAGCGGTAATCAGCCTGTCTGTTTTTTTGATGTTTTTTACATTTACTACTACATAACGGCGTGTTTGAATGATTCTCAATTACATATCCGAGCCATGAACACCGGGTTTAACGGATAGGACTGCGCGTGACGCAACCCATCGGGCAATGAAGACAACACACCTTTTCTCATTCAACAGGGAATGAGAAAGCTTGCGGAAAATACAATAAATGACTGAATTATCACCTTCTTTTCTGGGGAAAAAAGGGCGCGTACTGTTTTCAATGCTCTTTATCGGGGTGCTGACAACGCCGGTAGCGATGGCAGCAGTCACGCCAGCCAGCAACGTGAACAAAAGCGATGCCGACAGCAGCAATGATAGCGGCACGCTGACGGTCGAAGCGAAAGTATCCGATGCCGACCAGCCAATGACCTCCGGCTATCAGCCGCTGAACTCTTCCACCGCCACGCTGACCAATACCCCGCTGCTGGATATTCCGCAGGTGGTGAACACCGTCAGCGACCGGGTGATTGAGGATCAGCACGCTACCACGCTGGATGAAGTGCTGAACAACGTCAGTAACGTGGTTCAGACCAACACCCTCGGCGGCACTCAGGACGCGTTTGTACGCCGTGGTTTTGGTAGCAACCGTGATGGTTCGGTGATGACCAACGGCCTGAAAACCGTGCTGCCGCGCAGCTTTAACGCTGCAACCGATCGCGTTGAAGTGCTGAAAGGCCCGGCATCAACGCTGTACGGTATTCTCGATCCCGGCGGCCTGATCAATGTGATAACTAAACGCCCGGAAAAAACCTTCGGTGGCTCGATTCAGGCCACCTCCACCAGCTTTGGCGGCGGCACCGGCAGCGTGGATGTTACCGGCCCGATTGAAGGCACCAATCTTGCTTACCGCCTGATCGGTTCTTATCAGCATGAAGATTACTGGCGTAATTTCGGCAAAGAACGCAGCAGCTTTATTGCCCCGTCTCTGACCTGGTTTGGCGATGATGCCACAGTGACCGTTGCTTACTCACACCGTAACTACAGCACCCCGTTCGACCGCGGCACCATTTTCGATTTGGATACCGGCCATGCGGTGGATGTGAATCGCGAAACCCGTTTCGATGAAGCCTATAACATTACCGACGGTGAGTCGGATCTGGCCCAGTTGAATACCGAGTACCGCATCAATAATCAGTGGACGGCGAAGTTCGATTACAGCTTCAGCCAGGACAAATACAGCGATAATCAGGCGCGCGTGATGGCCTATGATTCCGCCACCGGCAACCTGACGCGTCGTGTCGATGCCACCCAGGGATCGACCCAGCGCCAGCACTCCGCACGTTTCGATCTCCAGGGCGACGTGGTCATCGGCGGTTTCTATAATGAGATCCTGACCGGGCTGTCGTATGAGAACTACGATCTGCTGCGCACCGATATGATCCGCTGTAAGAACGTGAAAGATTTCAATATTTACACCCCGTCCTACGGCACTACCGGGAAATGCACCACGGTATCGGCCGCCGACAGCGACCAGCGCATCCAGCAGGTCAGTTACTCCGGCTACGTGCAGGACTCGCTCTACCTGACCGATAAGTGGATTGCGGTCAGCGCCATGCGCTACACCACCTTTACCGAATATGCCGGTAAAGGCCGCCCGTTCAACGTCAATACTGACAGCCGCGACAGCGCGTGGGTGCCGAAATTTGGTCTGGTGTATAAAGCCACACCGAATATCTCGTTCTTCGGTAACGTTTCGCGTTCGTTTATGCCGCAGTATTCGATTGCCAGCTACATCGGTGAGCTGCCGCCGGAAACCGCGACCGCCTATGAAGTGGGTGCCAAGTTTGACCTGTTCAGCGGTGTGACCGCTAACGTGACAATGTTCAATATCGATAAGAGCCACGTGCTGTATACCGATACGGTTAACGGCGAGAGCGTGGCGAAAACCGCCGGGAAAGTGCGTTCGCGTGGGGTAGAAGTGGATGTGGCGGGTGCGCTGACGCAGAACGTCAACGTCATTGCCAGCTACGGTTATACCGATGCTAAGGTGATGGAAGACCCGGATTATCAGGGCAAGATGTTGCCTAACGTGCCGCGTCACACCGGTTCACTGTTCCTGACCTATGACTTCCACAACGTGATTGGCGGCAATACGCTGACCGTTGGCGGCGGCGGTCATGCGGTGAGCCGTCGTTCCGGTGACAATGGCGAGGATTACTCGTTACAGGGCTACGCGGTAGCGGATGCATTCGCGTCTTATAAGATCAAAACGCAGAACCCGGTGACCTTGCAGGTAAACGTGAAGAACCTGTTCGATAAGACGTACTATACCTCGTCGATCGCCACCAACAATCTGTCCAACCAGATTGGCGATCCGCGTGAAGTGCAGTTCACCGTGAAGATGGATTTCTGATAGTCAAATTTGGGTCAGTTGAAATACGGGTCAGGCATGCCTGACCCCTACGAAAATCGGGACCACCATGCCCCGCGCGGCAAAACCGCACCACAACCGTAGCGACCGGGCATGCCCGGTCCTTTTATGGTCCGTGTTCAAAAACCGTAGCGGATCGCATCCTTACTCTGCTGCATCAACCCGTCGATTTTCTCTGAGTAAAGCTCCACGCCCTTGCCGTCACCCGCCAGTGAACAGGCGCGACGCTTCGCATTCCAGGCCTTCATCAGCTGGGCCTGGGCAAAACCCGGTTTCCCGTAGCGGGCCATGCTCTGCTCCCAGCACTGGATGGCACTGTCGCTGTCCTGCTGCGCCATAAACTGCTTACCCAGCTCATTCAGCGCGTCAGCACAGGCTTTAGCCGGCAGTTCCTGCTGTAAGATCTTCTCAATTGCGTCCATAAAACCTCCTGATTCATTAATGGAAGAAGTTAAGGATATGGCCGAACACCAGCCCGACACCGATCACATCCGAGTCGCTAAAGGTCACGTTCTGGAAGCCATACTGGCCGAGCAGCGGCAGTAACAGCGCGGGCAGCAGCGTGATAAACAGTCCGTGGAATACGCCACCAATCACCGCACCGCGCCGTCCACCCACGGCGTTAGCAAAGATCCCGGCGGTACCCCCGGCAAAGAAGTTGGTCAGCATGCCCGGCAGGATCATCGCCAGCCCCACCCACGGGAACAGGAACATGCCGATCACTGCACCAATGGTGGTCGAAATAAAGCCGATGATCACCGCGTTAGGCGCATAGGGGAACAGCACCGGGCAGTCGAGTGCCGGAACCGCATCCGGCACGATGCGCAGCGCAATACCGCGAAACGCCGGGACAATTTCAGCCAGCAGCAGGCGCACACCCGCCAGCAGCACGTACACACCGACGACAAACTGGATAGATTGCAGGAAGGCATAAACCAGGTAGTTCACACCATTAGAGGAGGCGGCCACCACTTCCGGACCTGCGGCAATCGCCGGGATCAGGTAGATCGGGATCATCACCACCATCATCGACAGATAGGTGTCTTGCAGGAAGGACAGCGCCTGCGGCAGCTCCACATCTTCAGTGCTTTTGCTGACATCGCCGGTCACTTTTGCCACACCCGCCTGCACCATATAGCCGATAGTACAGAAGTGGCCGAGGGCAATATCATCACCGCCGGTGATCTTACGCACAATCGGCTGGGCAATCGCGGGCATCAATACCGCCATCACCCCGGCAATGCCCCCGCCAAGCAGGATCAGCTCCACGCCGCGCAGCCCGCCCATATAACCAATCACCGAGCAGACGGTCGCCATCCACAGCGATGCCTGCCCGGTGAGGAAGATATATTTGTAGCGCGTCAGACGGGCGATCAGAATATTGACGACAAAGGCGACCACCATAATCAGGGCTGTTTCACGCCCGAGGGTTTGCTGGGCGATACCGGCGATGGAACCCACATCGGTCACCACACCGCGCATATTAAAGCCTTTCTGGAAGATATCGCCGAGGAAGGTTAATGTGGCAACAATAATACTGGCACCCGACAGCAGCACTAAGAAACCCAGTAACGTTTTTAATGTTCCGGTGATCACCTGGCCCGGGCTTTTTCGCAAAGCAATCAGGCCAATCATGGCAATTAAAGAGATCAGGATAGACGCCTGCCCCAGAACATCATGGACAATAAAGGTAAGGAAAGACATAGAACTCCCCTGTTTACTTTCACATATACCCTTCATACTTCAAGCTACAGATGTGTTGGCTCGAATTATTTTGGGTAGATATTATTTATGATTTAAGGTGCCGAAGGCGACGTAAACCATTTTGGATTTAATCGGATTTTTAAAAAAAATTAGATAAGATAGCCTTTCTCTTTAAGGATCGGCTCTAGTTTTAGTTTTATTTCGTTCTTATCCACCAGACGCTTAAGATAAATAATGGTGGAATTGATGGTGTAATGCTGGAACTGCGAACGGAAATTTTCACCGGTCATGATAATATCTGCACGCGATGAGGTCGCGCTGGAAATATCACAGTGAGATAAGTCGGCATCCACACCCAGATCTTTCAGTGCCGCTTCAATACTCATTTCACAGGCAAAACTACTGCCCAGCCCGGCACCGCATACGGCCAGAATAGATAACTTTTTCATCAGGCATACCTTAATTAAGTGTCTGTAAGTCCGCGACCTCTGACTGCGGGTATGATGACGGGCATCCCAGCCCTGACGGCGGTTCAGAACTGCTGCAGAATGTTCAGTACCGCTGACTTATCCCGTGCCTGCCTTAACTGTTCGACCACGCCGTCCTGGCAAAAAAGCTGCGACAGGCTGGCGATCATTTCAATATGCGAGTGGCTATCGATAGCGGCCAGTGCAAATATTACATACACCGGATCATTATCTTCACTGCCAAAGTTCACACCCTCAGAAATAATTAATAAGGAGAGTGCCGTATGATTCACCCCTTCCTCTGGCCGGGCGTGGGGCATCGCAATACCTTCACCCAGAACATAATAGGGACCAATCTGTTCATGCATATCATAAATAGCATTAAGGTATCGGGGTTGTACTGCACCATTATCGATCATCGGTTGCAATGCAATCTCAACGGCTTTACGCCAGTTATCCGTATGCGTTAACAGTTTCAGGTTACTGTCATTAATCCAGTCGGTTAACATACATCGTCGCCCTGTTCATTATTCAGCAAGTTAATTCACTATACTTTCCGCAGAATGATAAAAACGTGATCAATATGACTTATTTAATAATAAATTATTAAACATCAGTTAATTAGATTAATAACCATAGCTTCGCCCTGGTTAATTACACCAGTGGTAACACTCTTTATTTAATACGCCGTAAATATTCAGGATTAATCCTGTTTATTTTTGGCAGAGGCGAATAAATTAACTAAGCCTGATTCACGATCTCCTGCGTCCAGCGAATTAACCCATTGAAGTCGATCTCGCTGCGTTGATCGGCAACCCATACCGGCCCGAGTTGCATCGGTTCGGCGCGGTCAGCCAGTTGTTGCAGTTCTGCCACGTATTCCGCTCCCGGATGTCCCGGCAACCTTGCGCCCAGCCTGCTGCTGTAACGCTGCGCTGCCATCTCACCAGGGATCTGGCACCAGATCTCAGCAATGCGATCAATGCCCGCCGCGTCGATAAACCCTGACAGATCCGCTTTTGGCTGGAAGCCAAACCACGCATCAACAATAAAGGTGTTACCTGCCGGGGCAGCGGCAATAATCGACCAAATCACCTGATAAGCGGCAATGCCCAGCTTACGGTTCATCGGGCGGTCAATACCGTCAATCTGACGCATAAACGGCTCTTTAATCTGATCCAGCGTCAGCAGTGGCCAACCGGTCGCCGTCGACAGACGGGTGGCGATATGGCTTTTTCCCGATGCGGGTACGCCGTTCACCATCACCAGGCGTTTACCGTGGTTCCGGGGGGCAGAGTGCTGCAAAACGGGCTGCTCAGGCATGGCTGGTTTTTTCCTCTGTGCTACGGGCATGGAAGTACTTGCCGATCACCGCCTGGATTTCACGCAGGCGTGGGATGGCCAGCGTTTCCAGTTTTTCGCGGGTGATACGGCGGTCCAGCGAGATGCAGTCTTTCCACAATGCACGCCCGGCAATCACACCGGAAGCGCCGTTGCTCATAGCATCCGCCACCTGGGTCAGGAAAGTTGTATGATCCACTCCCGCCGAGAGTACGGCCCAGGGCACATCCCCGGCAAGCTCGGTGATATCGGCACAAGCTTTAGCCGATCCAGGATACGGGATCTTCAGCACTTTGGCACCCAGCTCCAGTGACAGTTTGGTGCCTTCATAGATCAGTGACGGCACACGGCTTTTATACGCGTCGTCCGTCTCTTCCGGCAGGGGATAGGTAAGAAACTCCACCACCAGCAGCAGATCTTCGCGGGCAAAGTCTTCGATGCAGTGGCGCAGAATATCGAGGTTATGTTGATTCGCATCCGGGCGGTCGGCGCGTAAATAGACCATAATTTTACCGCCGTTAGCGCCCAGCTCGCGCACGCGGCGGGCGCTGATGCCCTCCACAAGGCGTGAATTGCGGTAGCCTTCCGGGGTGGTATCAAAACCCGACGCATCCAGGCCAATCAGCAGAGCGGTATCGCGATTGATGATCCCGTGATCCACCAGATCCGGTACAGCACAGACGGCATCCACCAGCACGCAGGAAGCCTGACTGGCGAGATAGCGGGTGATATCCGCCTTGATACCGCCGAGCTGCTGCTCGGAAATGGCTTTTTGCTGGTCGGGATCGGCACTTAACAGCGTTCGCATCGCACCGCGCTGGTCGCAGGCAATCACCAGCATCGCGCCGTTGCTGCCGCAAATTTGCTGATAACCGCGCAGTTCAGAAGTGGACATGTGTGACATTAGGGTGAACTCCTATACAGATTACAGGGTAAAAAAGCCGTCGTAGACGACCCGAAAGTTACCTTTAGCCTGTGTGCACGACGCCGGGCTGTTGCCGGTGAATCTCCAGTCCTGTCAGGGGTTTCAGCCACCTGTGCACGTTGCAATTTTGCTGGTGTTGAGCAATAATTCTCCAACCGATGAACTGAGTGTAATACATTGCAGAAAGGAATTACAACCCTGAAAGAGCCACTTTTACAAGATCCCGCCACCACGCGGGCAATGATGCATATGGTGGCGAAGCTGCACTATCAGTCCGATATGTCGCAGGTCGATATCGCTAAAAAACTGGGCGTGTCCACCGCCACGATCTCGCGTCTGCTGACCAAAGCGCGCGCGGCGGGGATTGTGCGAATAGAGGTGATTGAGCTGACGTCCCCTGAGGAGATCACGGCGGATCTGATTGCCCGGCTGGGGTTAAAAACCGCTGCCGTGGTGGATTCCCCACCTGCCAATATCCTCAGTGCCCTGAATGCGCCGCTGGCCTCGCTGCTTCAGCAGGCCGACCTGGTCAGTGGTTCGGTCGTGGGCATTGGCTGGGGACGGGCGGTACGTGAAGTGACGCTATCCGGCCTGCCGCGCCTGCCGGGGGTGATGACGGTGGCACTCAACGGCGGTATGCAGCAGGCGGCAGCGCATTTTCAGATTAACGAATTTGTGCGCCAGGCCGCAGAACAGATGGAGGGAACGCCGCATTTCCTGCACGCGCCCTATATCTCGTCGCCGGTGCTGCGTGATGCATTTCTCTGCGATCCGGGCGTGCAACAAATTACCTCGCTATGGGATAAGCTGGACGTGGCCATCGTGGGCGTCGGCCTGACGCATCATGCGCCCCACCCCAGCGAAACCAGCACGGCCACCCCTGATGAGCAGGCGCTCAGCCATGCAGCGGGCGATGTTCTGCGCCACTACGTGACCGAACAGGGGGAAGTGCTGCACTGGGAGGGCGAACAGCGGATGATTGCAGCATCACCAGACCAACTTCGTCAGACCCCGTTATGCATCGGGGTGGCGGCCACGGCAGAGAAAGCCGCCGGTATTATTGGTGCCGTACGTTCCGGCATGATCAACGCACTGGTGACCGATATTAAAACAGCTCAGGCCATCCTCGACCGTCTGGTCACCGAGCCGCAGTAAACCATAACTGCCTTTATCCCTGGCGGATAAAGGCAGTTCATTCTCTGTAAAAATAACACCTTATAAGAAATAACCTATTACGGATTAATTCTCATTCCGTAATATTGATCCAATTTATATTTTAATAGGAATAGTTATCATAATCATTTAAAAAGCAGAACTGTTTATATTCATCATGGAATGATTATCACTTACCAATCATACTCTTAGGCGATAACAATAAAATTAGCCTATGCTATATAAAACGGTTTTTATTTTATCAATCTGCGTGCATAATGCGCAGAAATCACCTGTTTTACTCGTTATACTTCACGTTACAGAAACATTCACTCTGTCCCTGTAACATGAATTATTGAGAGTAATAAATCGCAAAATATAATGTTAAAGGAGTCACCATGCTGACTAATGAAATGACCGCTCAGTTGAACGATCAACTGAATCTGGAATTCTATTCTGCCAACCTGTACCTGCAGATGAGCGCATGGTGCAACGACAAAGGCTTCGAGGGTGCGGCTGCGTTTATGCGTGAGCACTCCACAGAAGAGATGCAGCACATGCAGCGTCTGTTCAACTACCTGAGCGATACGGGCGCGATGCCGGTACTGGGCACCATTGAAGCCCCACCGGTCACCTTCAACTCCCTGCACGAAGTGCTGGAGCAGGCTTATCAGCACGAGCAGTTGATCACCGCTAAAATCAACGAACTGGCGCACGCAGCCATGACCACCCAGGACTACTCCACCTTTAACTTCCTGCAGTGGTATGTGTCTGAGCAGCACGAGGAAGAGAAGCTGTTCAAATCTGTACTGGATAAACTGGCACTGGTGGGTAACAGCGGTCAGGCCCTGTTCTTCGTGGATAAAGATTTGCAGAAACTGAGCGAACCTGGTGCACACCAGGCGTAATCGCTGACAAACGTCGCCCCTTTTTCAGGGACGACGTTTTTTTCCTTTTCTTGCTCTTTTACTCCCCTTTCCGCAATTTTTTCACCTGCTCCGCCGTCACATCGCTGGCCTGATTTCCCCAACTGTTGCGCACATAGTTACTCAGCTCGGCCACCTGTTGATCCGTCAGCCGCCAGCCAAATCCCGGCATTCGCATACCTGTCAATGCTCTTTCTGTCACCGCAGCCCGGCCTCCGTGCAAAATCATTGAAACCAGTGACGAAGGATCATCCCCCAACAGCGCCGGGTTACTTGCCAGTGCCGGGAAGGTGTGAGTGTATCCCCGACCATCGCTACGGTGGCAGGCGGCACAGTTATCCTGATACAGCGCCGCCCCCGGATATTGAGCTTCGGCATAATCTTCACTGGCTGGCGAAGAAGAGAATTTACCGGGAGGCAGGCTCTTCAGAAACACCGCAATAGCACTAAGATCCGCCGGCGTAAGATGCTGCGTACTCTGCTGCACCACATCGGCCATGGAACCAAATGCCATTGTGCGGTCGTTCTGCCCTGTTTTCAGGAAATTGATAATATCCTGCTGCGTCCAGCTCCCCAGCCCGCGAACGTTGTTGCCCCGCAGATCCGGTGCATGCCAGCCGTTAATGGTTCCTCCGGACAGATAGGCGCTGTCATTGTGGTCCAGCCCTTTTTCCTGCATCGCTATACCGCGTGGCGTGTGGCAGCTACCGCAGTGCCCCGGAGCCATCACCAGCCAGGCGCCCCGGTTCCACTCGGCGCTTTTCAGCGGGTCGTTAAGATAGCGTTCATCGTCATGAAACATCATATTACACACCCACAACGGCCAGCGTATATTTAACGGCCAGGGGATATCGCTTTTTCGGTTTGCCTGCCGGACGGCAGGAACCTCCTGTGTGAAGTACGCATACAAATCGTGCAGCTGCTGGTCGTCAAACTTGCTGAACGCGGTATAAGGCATCGCCGGATACAGATAATGACCATTCCGGGCCTTCCCCTCACGAAGCGCCCGCGCAAAATCCTGATAGCTGTATTGACCGATGCCGGTTTGTGCATCCGGGGTAATATTGGTGGAGTAAATAGCCCCGATGGGGGTATCCATCTTCAGTCCCCCGGCAAAAGGCGTGCCTTTTTCTGCGGTGTGGCAGGCTGCACAATCTGCCGCCAGGGCCAGATAGTGCCCCGGACTGATGCTGCGCTCAGGCACAGCGGCAATGCTGTTACTGGCCACTGCCAGCAGCACACACAGACCGTATTGTCTGATATTCATGGCTCACTCCCTGTCAGGCCTGCACCAGCGGTCCGGGCTGGGCGAAATATTGAGTACGGATGGCGTGCGCTGCCCACAGTGCAGTGGCGCAAACAATACCGGTGGGGTTGTAGGCAAGATTTTGAGGGAAGACAGATGCCCCCAGCACAAACAAATTGTGCACATCCCAGCTTTGCAAATATTTGTTCACCACACTGTTTTTCGGGTTATCACCCATCACAGTCCCCCCCGTGGTATGCGTGGACTGGTAAGGCCGCACATCATAGTGGTCACCGGGCTTCATAAAACCCGATTCAACCTGCTGTGCCCCCATTACACGGGCTATCTGCTCCGCTTTGCCTTGCATAAACTGCGTCATTTTCAGTTCATTCGGCTGCCAGTCAAACGTCATGCGCAGCAGCGGCTGGCCGTGGACATCCTTGTAGGTCGGGTCGAGGTCGAGATAACACTGTTTATACGGCATGACCGATCCCGATGAACCGATGGTCATGGTGTGCAGATAGTGCTGTTTGATGCTTTTTTTCCAGCCGCTGCCCCACTGCGGGGATGCCGCAGGCAACGGCATCTGCTGGATCGGCCGCCCGCCGCTGGTGGCAGCCCCGATGGTGGCGCCGCCAATAAAACCCAGCCCGCTCTGGTCAAAATTCCCGGCATTGAAATCATCAATAAACGTCCCGGTCACGCCAGAGGCGGCAAACGGATTAAAGTTATGCTTCTCGCCAAAGAACAGATTGAGGCTGCCATTCATCTGGTAAGCATAGTTACGGCCAACCACGCCCTCTCCGCTCTGCGCATTGTAGGGTTTACCTATCCCCGACAGCAGCAGCAGGCGAACGTTATGCAGCTGGAAGGCGCTGAGGATCACCAGATCCGCAGGCTGTTCATGCTGTACCCCCAGCTCATCCACCCAGGTCACGCCAGTGGCTTTTTTCCCACTGGCATCAGTATTAATACGCAACACCTGTGCCTGAGTGCGCAGCGAAAAGTTCGAAAACTGGCGAAGTGAAGGCAGGATAGTTGACTGCGGCGAGGCTTTGGAACCGTTGAAACAGCCGAAACGTTCACAGAACCCGCAGTAGTTGCAGACGCCCAGCTGCACACCATAAGGGTTCTTCCAGGCTTCGGTGCAGTTGGCTGCCGGAATAGGGAACGGGCTGTACCCCAGGCTTTCTGCCGCCCGGGCAAAAAGCTGCCCGGCATACTGTTGCTTCAGGGGCTTTGTCGGGTAAGGTGCACGCCGTGGCGCTTCAAACGGATTGCCCCCGGCGACGGTCTCCCCACGGAGGTTACCCACCTGCCCTGCTGTGCCGCAGATTTTTTCGAATTTCTCAAAGAAGGGTTCCAGCTCCTGATAACTCACCGGATAGTCCTGCAACGTCATATCCGCCGGGATCACGCTGGCCCCGTAACGTTCGGTGACGGTACTGTGCATCTTCAGGTCGGTTTCCCGAGGCCGCCACAGCATCCCGTTCCAGTGAACCCCCGCCCCGCCTACGCCGTTACCGGGCAGGAAAGAACCAAAGCGGCGGTAAGGCATGGCATGGTCGGCTGAGGTGTGGCGCACCGTCACCGTCTCACGCGCCGGGTTCTGGAACAGCTTCAGCCGGATACCGTAGGTCAGTTCATCCGTTATGCGCGGGTAAGCAAAGTCCGGCCAGGTATCGCGCTGTTCACCGCGCTCCAGTGCCAGGATATTCAGCCCGGTTTCCGCCAACTCGCGGGCCATCAGCGCCCCCGTCCAGCCAAACCCAACAATCACAACGTCAACCGGGGGGTGTTTGATTGTACTCATGCGCTGCGCCCCCGATAGCCAGAAATACTGACCGGAGGCAGCGGATAGGGTTTATTCGGGTTATCCATCTGATCCTGATAATCGGCACGTGCACCGGGGAAACCGATCAGCGTCCAGCTGGCCAGCGTCTGATTTCCGCCGTGCTGCGGGTCAGCCAAATAGCCCTCTTTGGTGTTATCCAGCAGTTGGGTAAAGAACAGCGCGCCAGGCAATCCGCTAAAGTTAAGTTCACCGGCTTCCAGCTGCGTTAACAGGGCATCCTGCTGCCGGGGTTTCAGGTCGGCAAAGTCTGCCTGCTCATGCTGCTGGCAGTGCTGGTCTATCGCGGCGATTCCCCGGCGGTAGATCTCGCGCGGTACCAGCGGTGACTGATATCCCAACTCCGGGATCGCCTCCGCAAACGGTGGCTGCATATACCACAGCTGACCGTGGCCGTAGGGTTGTTCCATCTGTCTGTCGATAAAAACCGGCACCCCTTCGCTAACGGCACCGGGGCCTAGCGCATCCTCCGGGATCAGTCGGCCGCAGGCGGCAATAATAAAGCGCCATTCACGGGGGTTAAACCACAAAGGAACCGGGCCAGGAGAGACGCCCTGCGCCGGGGCAGCCTGCGCACTGAGGGGAGCGACTCCGCGTCCCACCACCGTAGCCAGCGGGATAAACGCCAGCGATTGTTGCAGGAAACGTCGCCTGCCACGGGCAACATCATCATGATCTACCATTGTCTTCTTCCTGTGAATAGTCGGTATTCAGCCCGCACAGGGGCCAGTGCTGCAGCATAAAACCTTATTTTCTGCGGGGGATAGAATAGGCGACAAAGGAAGACGACGGGGGCGGGAAACGTGTTAGCAGATATGAGTTTGGATAAAGATTATTCCAGGATAATCGCTTCAGCTCATTGATAACCTCCATAATGAACAAAGGGTGCGAATCGCACCCTTTGTTCAGAGATTTATGGCGTCGGTTTCAGGGTAACCCAGTAACCTGGCTGATAATCAATCGGCAAGAACCGCTGATGGAACTCACGGAACGTAGCGTCCGGGTCGATATCTTTAAACAACTCCGGATGCAGCCATTTTGCCAGCATCTGAATCGCGACAAACTGATAAGGGCTGTCGTAGAACTGATGCCAGATAGCGTGTGCGTTACCGTTGGTGGCCACCGGCAACGTACGGAATGCCGGACGCGCCATCAGGGCGGTTAAACGCTGGGTCGCCAGCGTCACATCCGCACCTGGCCCGACACCCACCCAGCCACCGGCCGTATTGTAGTTTTTCCAGTTCGCACCGGTCACCACCACCACATCCGGACGCGAAGCGATAATCTGCTCAGGATTCAGCGTACCGAAGGTGCCTGGGATCAGCCCTTTGGCAATATTCGTTCCCCCTGCCACTTCGACCATACGGCCGAAGTTTTCGTCGCCGAAGGACATGCAGCACTCTTCGGTATAGCCACCGGCACGATCCAGCATCACTTTAGGACGCGGGCCCTGATAGTTTTTCAGGCGTTCGGTGACGATATCGATCTGCTGCTGACGGAAGGCGATGATCTCTTCCGCACGTTCAGGTTTACCAACCAGCTGCCCCATAATGCGGATGCTTTTCACCGCGTTCTCAAACGGCTTTTCGCGGAAATCGATAAACACCACCGGGATGCCCAGCTTGTCGAGTTTTTCCGTCAGTTTAGATTCATCGGTGGCCGCTTTCGATTCCAGGTTCATCAACACCAGATCGGGCTTCAGCGTCAGCGCCTGCTCAACGTTAAAGGTGCCATCTTTCGCGCCGCCGAAGGTCGGTAGTGAAGTAATGGACGGATATTTTTTGGCGTAGATCTGATAGCTGTCAAAATCCGCTTTTGGCAGATCGTCGCGCCAGCCCACCACACGCTGGAACGGTGCATCGGTATCAAAGGCCGCCAGCAGGTAGATCTGCCGCCCTTCACCGAGGATCACGCGTTTCACTTCGGATTTGATTTCGACCTTACGGCCGCTGACATCTTCCACCACAAACGGTGCCGCCAGCAGGCTGGCCGACGCGAACAAACCGCCAGCAAAGATCACTGCTTTACCCCAGAACGTCATAGCACTCTCCACAGAGGAAATAATAATTATTCTCAATCTCAATTTTGCTGAGGAATGCTACGACGAGGCCGGGGTTATTACAATATGTGTCAGGAAATTTCGCATGAGGATGAGAAGGTAAAACGGTAGAACTTCGTGTCCACCGTCATCACCGGGAAGCTGACGGGTAGCTCCGTCACCGGGATCTCGCTAAAACCGTTTTTCTCGTAAAAACGGTGTGCCGCGAGAAACTTCGCGGTGGTTCCAAGGAAGATATCGTCCACCCTCCGGTGTCGTGCATGCATCATCAGGGTGTTAAGCAACGCAGACGCCACCCCCCACTCCCGCCCGCGATACGGCGCGGCAACAAACATCTTACGCAGCGCCGTTTGCTGTTGACCTATATCTTTCAGACCAATACAGCCCACCACGCGTTCACCAATCTGCGCCAGCCAGAAATCACCGTTTCCCTGCTGATAAAAATGGCCGATATCGCTGAGATCCGGCTGCTGTGCTGCCGTGATGGCAATGCCAAACTCCTCATTCTGGATCGGCAGGATAAGCTGTACGACGCCAGGCTGGTATTCCGATCGGTAGCGCTGGATAGTGATAAGCTCGGTGGGCATCATGCGTGGCTCCGCTGGGGTTAAGATCATTCGGCGATGCAGATTAATCTATCGCTTTTACTAATACCTTGGCGAATGAAAAATCCCCACAGGGAGATTAAATGCTCTCCGGCTATTCTGTTCGCGACTCATTGTTGGGCGCTTAAAAATCATAGTAAACCGATAGCCAGGTCTGGTCTGGGTCATTGTCAGACGCTGCGGTGAAGGTGTGTTCCAGATAAATGGAGAAGCCATAAGCCAGCTGCGTGTAAACCCCCAGATATCCATGATTCGCATGATAATTTTCATTTCCCTGCAAGCGCAGCGTATCCACCGCAAAATAGGGCTGAACGGAGTGAAGATAACGCTTGTCGATCGGAAAGGTATAACCGGCAAAGGCCTCCAGCCCATAACCGCGTCGCGCAAAATAGTTGTCGGTGCTCTGCCGTATCGTGGCAGGAACATAATGTCGATACAGGGTGGCAGTTTCGACCAGATACCAGTTGCCCGGCTGCCAGGTCATGGCAGCGCCGCTAAACTGCTGGCGATAACCGCGTTGTTTTCTGCCCGAACCTCTGACCGTGGCGTTGGTCTGATTCCAGCTGGCGCTCATCGTCAGATCTTTTGCCATCTGATAGTCAACACCAATGCCACCACCGCGTTTGCGTCGGTAATACTGGCTGTCACCCAACACCAGTTCATCCTGCGGCAGCAAATAGTCAACATAGAGCGTCAGGTCACCGAAGATGTTGGTGTACTTCAGACTATTGCGTGGGCGTTCTCCCCCGTCATAGTCCCCACCGACGCCAATCCAGTTAGCACTGGCATGCCCGTCATTGTCCCAAACGTCACTTTTTATCCCAATCGTGTCGTAATAGACGCTGTACTGGTGTCCAAAAGTGAGCGTACCGTAGCGGTCATCTTTAATGCCACCAAACAGCTTACGCTGAATCCCCCAGTTATTGTCATGATCGTAGTGGTGCTTCAGCCCGAGTACATGTGCCGTATCCACACCCAGTGAATAGAAGCCGATAACCGATGTGCCGGGCCTGAGCAGGTAATCGGCGCTGAAGCGAAAACGCGTACCGCCATCATGCCCACCGTGGTTATCTTCTCCCTTATGCCAGATAAACTCCGGGCGAATACTGCCGCTGATGCCAAGACTCAGTGGGGATAACCACGGATCGGTGAAGGTGTTTTTTTTCAGCACGGTGATCGTCGCACTGGCCGAAGATGACGCAAGGAGCAGCATCACGATCGCCAGCACCTTCCCTGTTTTTTGCATCCTGAATATCACCTTATTGCTCCAACCAGCCCACTGCCGGGAGTTCTGCCAGGCGACATCATCAATAAATAGCGTTTTTCCCGCGTGTGTTTTAGTGGGATGTGCGGTGCTTAGTTCTCTTTTTGTGAATGGCAGCAATGAAGACGGAATAAGCGCGCCAGCTCTGCCCCCATCGGCGTCAGCGTACTGTCCTTCCGCTGGATGAGATAAAACGTGGCATTGGGCAGCACCTCTTTAATATTCAGCGCCACCAGTTGGTTGCCGAGGATCGGATCGCCGATCACATCACTGGAGAGAATACTGACAAAATCACTCTGTGCGATCAGGCTGGTGCAGGCCATAAAGGTTTCGCAGGTGACGCTGATCGCCGGGGCCATGCCCATATCGTGCAGAAGATCATGCAGCAGGCGATAATAGCTGCCGCGTGGCGTTGGCATCGTCCAGTCGCAGTGCTGCAATTCCGCCAGCGACGTCACGTGCTCACACGGATGCCCTTTGCGCACCACGACGCGATATTCGCGCTCCATCAACCTTTCATAGCTCAGCTCGCTGTCCAGATGACCGGGATAGGACGTATTGATGGTGAAATCCAGCTCGCCCTGTCGCAGCTCAGGGATCATTGAGACCAGTTGCCCTTCCACAATGCGGATCTTCACATTGGGAAACTGGCGACGAAACTGGGTGATCACCTGTGGCATCAGCGTTCGCGCAATGCTGCCGCCCACACCGATGTTCACCGTGCCACCCGCCAGCCCCAGCCGCTGCTGAATGTCCTCCTGCGCAACGCGCAACTCTTCAAGGACCAGGCTCGCATGTTGAAAAAAGTTATCACCAATCTCGGTGAGCGCCACGCCCTGACTGCGCCGGATAAACAACCTTGCACCCAGCACCTCCTCCAGCT
Organism: Erwinia sp. MYb416; assembly: GCF_037479575.1. NCBI lineage: Bacteria > Pseudomonadati > Pseudomonadota > Gammaproteobacteria > Enterobacterales > Erwiniaceae > Erwinia > Erwinia sp. MYb416. The sequence continues at coordinate 22,055 of NZ_JBBGYT010000438.1, read as the reverse complement.
CCTGAATCGATTTAGTCAGCGCGGGCTGTGACAACCCGGCGGCCCGGCTGGCAGCACGAATGCTGCCGTGACGGGCAACGTCAACAAAAGCGCGTAGCTGGTGTAACTTGATGGAGGCAGGCATAGGTTTTCCTTATGTGATAACCGCTGATTATCAGTCACAAGATATTGGCATCTTCTGCCCGTGGATTCCATTGTGTAGAACAGAAAGTAATAACACTGAAATCATGATGCCCAATCAGAAGGATGACCCATGCACCAGGCTATTGCTGACTTTGTGAAAGAGATTGCACCCCGTCTACAGGCGCGGCGGCGTGACCTGCATAAATTTGCCGAATCCGGCTGGCTGGAGTTCCGCACCGCCACCCTCGTGGCCGCCGAACTCCATCGACTTGGCTATCAGCTCCAGCTGGGTAAAGAGGTGGTGAAGGCCGAAGCGCGCATGGGCCTGCCTGCGCCGGAGGTACTGGCGCAACACGAACAGCGTGCACGGGAACAGGGGGCGCTGCCGGAGTGGCTGCCGCACTTCTCCGGCGGTTTCTGCGCGATTGTCGCCACGCTGGCAACTGGCCGCCCCGGCCCGGTGATGGCATTCCGCGTGGATATGGATGCGCTGGACGTGATTGAAAACCAGACGGAGGAGCATCGCCCGCACGCCGAGGGCTTTGGCTCCGTCAATGCAGGCATGATGCACGCCTGCGGCCACGACGGCCACACCACCATCGGCCTTGGCCTGGCGCAGGTCCTGAAGCAGTTCGAAGCCGAACTGAGCGGCACCATCAAGCTGATTTTCCAGCCAGCAGAGGAAGGCACTCGCGGCGCAAAATCGATGGTCGAAGCGGGCGTGGTCGATGACGTCGACTTCTTTACCGCCATCCATATCGGCACCGGCGTTCCAGCGGGTGAACTGGTGTGCGGCAGCGATAACTTTATGGCCACCACCAAGCTCGACGTCAGCTTCCGTGGCAATGCTGCCCATGCGGGTGCTCGCCCCGAAGAGGGCAGCAACGCGCTGCTGGCCGCCGCACAGGCCACGCTGGGATTGCACACCCTGACCCAGCACAGCGGCGGCAGCGCCCGTGTCAACGTTGGCGTCTTGCAGGCAGGTACCGGGCGTAACGTCGTCGCTGACCGTGCAATGATGAAAGTGGAAACCCGTGGCGCAACCAATGAAATCAACGATTTTATCTACCAGCGTGCGCTGCAAACCCTGAAAGGGGCGGCAGAGATGTACGGCGTGGAGCATCAGGTCACGCTGATGGGCGCGGCGCGCAGCAGCCAGCCCACCGCCCCATGGGTGCGTTATATTCGCCACCAGGCGAGGCATATTCCCGAGCTGACCTCGCGGGTCGACAAGCGCGGTGTGGCGGCCGGATCGGAAGATGCCACCTACATGATGGAGCGGGTCAAGCAGCACGGCGGGCAGGCTTCCTACATCATTTTCGGCACCGAACTGAGCGCCGGGCACCACAACGAAAAATTCGACTTCAATGAGCAGGTGATGGCGGTGGCGGTGAAAACCCTCGCGGCGATTGCACTCAATATTGCTGAATTCGAAGCGGAGGCGTGATGAACCAGGCAATGAATGACTTTGTGGCGCACTACATCGACCAGCACCAGGCGCGATTCAGCGCATTAAGCGATGCCATCTGGGACCAGCCAGAAACGCGCTTTACCGAAACCTTCGCCGCCGGGCTGCTCTCCGGGGCACTGGAACAGGAAGGTTTTAGCATTGAACAGGCGGCGGGTGGCATTGAAACTGCGTTTATCGCCAGCTACGGGAAGGGTCAGCCGGTGATTGCCCTGCTGGGTGAGTATGACGCGCTGGCCGGGCTGAGCCAGCAGGCGGGATGCAGCACGCGCACGCCGCTGGTCACGGATGGCAACGGCCACGGCTGCGGCCACAATCTGTTGGGCACTGCCGCGCTGGCGGCGGCCTGTGCGGTCAAGGCCTGGCTGCAACAGAACAGCGCAACAGGCACGATCCGCTTTTACGGCTGCCCCGGCGAAGAGGGTGGCTCCGGTAAAACCTTTATGGTGCGTGAAGGGCTGTTCGACGATGTCGATGCCGCGCTGACCTGGCACCCGGAGGGCTTCAGCGGCATGTTTAATACCGCCACCCTCGCCAATATCCAGGCGGCGTTTCACTTCAGCGGCATCGCCTCTCATGCGGCCAATGCACCGCACCTCGGACGCAGCGCGCTGGATGCCGTCACATTGATGAATACCGGCGCTAACTTCCTGCGCGAACACATTATTCCTGAAGCGCGGCTGCACTATGCGGTGACCAACAGCGGCGGCAGTTCCCCCAATGTGGTGCAGGCGGAGGCTGAAGTACTGTATCTGGTGCGCGCACCGCAGCTTGAGCAGCTGGAGGATATTTACCAGCGGGTAACCGATATCGCCCGTGGCGCCGCACTGATGACAGGTACGCAGATGAGCGTGCGCTTTGAAAAAGCCTGCTCCAACTATCAGCCCAACCGGGTGCTGGAACAGCTGATGTATCGCCAGCTCACGCATTTTGGATTGCCCGATTATACCGACGAAGAACGCCAGTTTGCCGCCGATATTCGCCAGACGCTGAACGCCGACGATCTGCGTAACGCCCGGCTGAACGCTGCGCGTACCGGGGGGAGTGCGGGCCACGCCTGGGTAGAGGCGCTGGGCGATCGCGTGCTGATGGAGAGCGTTGCTCCGTACTGCGCCAGCGAAGAGGTGCTGTACGGCTCAACCGATGTGGGTGACGTCAGTTGGGTGGCACCGACCGCACAGTGTTTTACCCCCTGTTTTGCCTTCGGCACGGCACTGCACAGCTGGCAGTTAGTGGCCCAGGGCCGCACCCCGATTGCCCATAAAGGCATGTGTCTTGCAGGTAAAACCCTGGCGGCAACCGCGCTGGCATTATTCAGCGATGCGGATGTCCTGGATAATGCGCAGCAGGAGTTCCGTCAGCAGCGGGCCAGACAGCCTTACCACTGCCCCATTCCGGCAGGCGTTAAACCAACGCCGCTGGCGTAACGATATTCGACGTTCCCGGAGGCCTGGCTCGATCCCGGCCCCGTTAAAAAAATAACACGCAAACACCATCATAACGACGACAAGGCAATAGGGTTAATCAATGAGCGAAACAACAGCGGCCAACAAAAGCCCGGGAAAGATTTTTTACTGGATTGAACGCATCGGCAACAAGATACCTAATCCGTTTCTGTTATTTGTTTATCTGATTGCTGTACTGATGATATCGACCGCGCTGCTCTCCTGGTTCGGCGTGGCGGTGAAAAATCCGGCCAGCGGTAAGATGGTCGAGGTCAAAAACCTGCTGAGCGTGGCGGGCATCCAGTGGGTCCTGCCGAATATCATCAAAAACTTCAGCGGCTTTGCCCCGCTGGGTTCGATCCTCGCGCTGATGATTGGTGCCGGACTGGCCGAAAAAACCGGGCTGTTGCAGGCACTGATGAATAAGATGGCCTCGTTTGTCAGCGCCCGCTACGCCAGTTATATGGTGCTGTTTATCGCCTTCTTCAGCCATATTTCGTCGGATGCTGCACTGGTGGTGATGCCGCCACTGGGTGCCCTGATGTTTATTGCCGTCGGTCGTCATCCGGTCGCCGGGCTGCTTGCCGCAATTGCCGGGGTGGCTTCCGGCTTTACCGCCAACCTGCTGATTGTGACCACCGATGTGCTGCTCTCGGGCATCAGCAGTGAGGCGGCCAAAGCGGTGAGCGATACCGTACACGTCAGCGTCATCGATAACTGGTTCTTTATGGCCAGTTCGGTGATCGTGCTGACCTTCGCGGGCGGGCTGCTGACGGATAAGTTTGTTGAACCCCGCCTGCCCGCCTGGCAGGGAGACAGTGAAGAGAAGCTCGCCAGCCTGACACCGTTGCAGAACCGTGGCCTGCTGATGAGTGCGCTGGCGGCAGTCGTGTTTATCGGTCTGGTGGCGCTGATGGTGGTACCTGAAGGGGCGATGCTGCGCAATCCGGGCAGCGGCGCGATCATCCCTTCGCCGTTTATTCAGGGCATTGTGCCGCTGATTATTCTGTTCTTCTTTGTGGTGGCGATCACTTACGGCGTGGCGACAAAGCAGATCACCCGCCCGGATGATGTACCTGCCCTGCTGATTGAACCGATGAAAAGCATGGCCGGATTTATCGTGATGGTGTTCCCGCTCGCCCAGTTTGTCGCGATGTTTAACTGGAGCAATATGGGCACATTTATGGCGGTGGGGCTGACGGATGTGCTGGAGCAAATGTCCATGACCGGCGCACCGGCGTTTATCGGGCTGATGTTCCTGTCGGCGTTTCTTTGCATGTTTATCGCCAGTGGGTCAGCTATCTGGTCGATCCTGGCACCAATTTTCGTGCCGATGTTTATGCTGCTTGGCTTCCACCCGGCCTTCGCACAGATGATTTTCCGCATCGCTGACTCTGCTGTGTTGCCGCTGTCGCCAATGTCACCGTTCCTGCCGCTGTTCCTTGGCTTCCTGCAACGCTACCGCAAAGACGCGCAGCTCGGGACCTATTACACGCTGATTATGCCGTATCCGCTGGTGTTTTTTGCCGTGTGGATTGCACTGCTGCTGGCGTGGTATGCGCTGGGGCTGCCGATTGGGCCGGGGGTATATCCGGTGTTGCCGTAGGGGGCGTGACGCCTGCCGCAAGCGCGGATTCCAAAGGGCGGGGCGACTGCCGCCCTTTGGTCGCTTCGCCCACAAAGTGGGAAAGCGAAACGCCCTTGGCCTGGCCGTTAATCTTGACCTGCCGTTGACCGTAAACGCCGTAAGATAACGGTTTAAACCTGCCATGGCAGCACGCCACGATGACGTCGTGCCAGCCATGACGCCAGCAGCATCAGCAGCACCACCAGCAGGATCATCAGACAGCCAACGGCGGCGGCCAGCGTTGAGGAACCGCCCTCATCGAGGAAGACAATCGTCGGCCCAAGGGTCTGGGTTGCAGAGGTCACCAACAGAATCGATACCTGAATTTCGTTCAGCGCGGTCAGGAATACCAGAATCGCCCCGGCAATCGCCGAAGGCGCCACCAGCGGCAGCACAATGTCACGCATGCGCCGCAGAAACCCCGCTCCCGCCAGCTGTGCGGCTTCATCCAGCGAACGCTCGATGCGGGCAAAACCGGCCAGCGTTGGCCGCAGCACCAGCGCCAGAAAGTTGGAAAGATAGGCCGCGAGAATAATCCACACCGTGCCGTAAAGACTGACATTCACCAACGGCAGCGGTTTCAGGAAGAACAGCAGCGCGGCAATCCCGGTCACCACACCAGGCAAAGCGTAAGCCAGTTCGCTGGAGAGATGCAGCACCCGTACCAGGCGACTGCGGCGCCAGCTGAGGAAACAGGCCATAAACAGCGCCATCACCGTGAGGATCGCCACTGCCAGCAGCGTCAGGCCCAGACTGGTGAGAAAAGCATGACGCACTGCGGGGTAGTCAAACAGCGCATTGCGGTAGTTAAGCAGCGTCAGTGATTGCAGGTTCAGTGACTGACCAAAACCCTGCGTCAACGAGGTGGTCAGCAGCGCCGAGAGCGGCAGCAGCAGGATCAGCACCATCAGCACCATCAGCAACCATACCGCACACTCCACCGGCAGACGCCAGCGCCCGAGGGACTGAGTGAACGGCTGCGTGCTGCCATTCACGCGCACATCGCGTCGCCCGCCCAGCAGATTACTGACCAGCATACCGCCCAGAGTGATCGCCGTCAGCAGTAGCGAGAGCACCGCCATATCAGGCAATGCGCCCGGTCCGGTGGTATTAAGCTGCTGATAAACCAGCGTGATCAACGTGGGCACCCGGCCAGGAATACCGAGCATAGCCTGAATACCAAAGTTGCCTGCCGCCGCCACAAACGACAGCGCCGCACCGGCAAAGATCGCCGGACGCGCCAGCGGCAGGACCACCGTCAACAGAACGTGCAGCGGCGATGCGCCGGTAATGCGAGCCGCCTCCACCAGTTCAGCAGGCAGACGTTGCAACCCGGCGCGCACCGCCAGAAACACCAGCGGCGCATTGTGCAGGCCGAGCAGCAGAATAATACCACCCAGTGAATAGAGCGGCGGTGGCCCGCCGCTGTCAAACGGCAACCCAAGGGCCACCAGCGCCTGCATAACCAGACTGGACGGCGACAGCGCCTGTACCCACGCAAGCGCCGTGACCTGTGGGGGGATCATCAGTGGCAGGATAAACGCAAAGACCCATGCCGCTTTCGCACGCATATTACTCAGCGCCACCAGCCAGGCAGCCAGCGTACCCAGCAGCAGCGCCAGTGCCGTCGAGGCCAGCGCAATCAGCAGCGTGTTGCCCGTTGCACGCAGCACCCGCGGGGTGGCAAGCAGCTCAAACAGACGCTGACTGTCCGGCACACCCTGCGGCGCCACGGCGGCCCAGACCAGCCGCGCCAGCGGGGCCACCGACAGCAGGCCGATCATCAGCGCCAGCAGCCACAGCACCCAGTGCTCGCTGCCAGGCAGACGCAACCTGCGCTGCCCCGGCAGGCTGCGCGTCAGAGAAGGCAGCACGCTCATCCTTTAGCCACCAAAAATTTCAGTGAATTTATCCCGCACCTGCTTATCGTCGGCCACCGCTTTATCGGTATCCAGCGTCAGCAGTTTGATGCTCTCCATCGGCGCAAAGCCTTCCGGCGCAGCCACACGTTTGTCGACAGGACGGTTCCCCTGGGTCGCGACTAACTGCTGACCTTTCTCCGACAGCATAAAGCTGACGAAGACTTTGGCAGCCGCAACGTTATGTGCCCCTTTGAGGATCGCCACCGGCTCTGTCACATAGGACACGCCTTCCTGCGGATAGACCAGGTCCACCGGGGATCCCTGCTTCTTAGCACGGATGATATCGGCATCGGTGATCACGCCATATTTCGCCATGCCGCTGGCCACCGCTTTCAGCGCCGGGCCGTTGCCACCTTCCGGGGTCACGCCGTTCGCGGCCAGCTTCTGATAAAAATCCCAGCCAATCGTCGGCGTATTGATCACCGTGTGCAGATGATAGAGCGCCGCACCGGAGTAAAGCGGGCTTGGCACCGCCACCTGCCCCCGGTTATCTGCCGCCGTCAACGCCATCCAGCTGTTTACCGGTTTGGCCTTTTGGGTGTTATAGCCAATCACCGTGGCGATGATTTTGGTGCCAAACCAGGTCTTATCTTTGTCATAGAAATCAGGGCTGATGTTGCTGACCGGCGCATCCGGCCAGGCCATCAGTTTGCCCTCTTTTTTCAGCGCGCCAAGGTTAATGGCATCTGCCACCAGCAGCACATCGGCTTTCACCTCACCGCTCATCATTTCGGTCCGCAGCACGTTCATCAATTGCGTGGTGCCGTTACGCGTCCAGGACACCTCGATGCCGGGGTTCGCCGCTTTAAAGGCATCCATGGTTTGCTGGGCAATTTCCGGTGCCTGCGAGGTATACACCACCAGTTTGCCATCGGCCGCCAGGGTGGACAGTGAAGAGAAGCCCACCAGCAGCGCCAGAATTTTTATCGTGTTACGCATATCCCTGAAGTCCTTTAAGTGATGGTAAATGAGAGAAAAATTAAGCAGGAATGACCCAGCCATCAACGACCGACAGCTTCAGGCGCTCACCCGTCTGCCACAGTGGCGCATCGGTAAGCATCAGGGTCAGGCGGTTTTCCGGGTCAGCCTCCGGCGCGATCTCCAACTGGCGGTAACTGCCACGGTAAATCACCCGCTGAATAGTGCCCCAGAAGCCCGGCTGTTCTTCCGTTGCCAGACGTAAATCGGCTGCATGCAAACAGATTTTCCCAACAGGCAGTACGGGCTGTTGGGGGCTGGCACGCAGGGAGATGCGCTGTCCGTAAAGCGTGACCCAGGCGCGGCCGTGTCCGTCCGCTTCAATATCGCTGACGGTGACCACGCGGCCATCGTCAATAAAGCGCGCCACCATTTCACAGGCGGGCTGGCGGTAGAGAGTTTGCGGGCTGGCGAACTGCATCACCTGCCCGGCGTGCATCACCACAATGCGGTCGGCCAGCGCCATCGCTTCATGCTGATCGTGAGTGATATACAACAGCGTGGCACCAGAGTGCTGGTGAAAGCGGGTGAATTCCTCTTCCATGGTGGCGCGCAGATGCACATCGAGGTTGGCCAGAGGCTCGTCGAGCAGCACCACCTGAGGACGCGTTACCAGACAGCGGGCCAGTGCCACACGCTGCCGCTGGCCGCCTGAGAGATCGGCCGGCTTACGTTCGGCCATTCCTTCCAACCCGACCTGTAACAGAGCCGCAACCACCCGCTGCTGACGCAGCTCACGTGCCATCCCTTTCACTTTCAGACCGTATTCCACGTTTTCCGCCACTGACATATGCGGCCACAGCGCGTAGTTCTGAAAGACAATGCTCAGATCGCGCTGTTCCGGCGGCAGATGCTGCCCCGGCGCGCTGTAACAGCGTTCACCTATGCTGATCGTTCCCGCATCCGGGGTTTCAAAACCGGCCAGCGTACGCAACAGAGTGGTCTTACCGCAGCCGGAAGGGCCGAGTACCGCAATAAATTCACCGTGTTCAATATGGAGTGACACATCGCGCAGCACCGGCTGCGAACCAAAGGATTTACACAGGTTGTCGATCAGGATCGCAGACATAAATGCAGTTCAGCTCCGTCAGTCACAGTAACGCGTTAAAACATACTGAGCGTAGATGACAGGCAGGTGACAGTGCGATAGCGAACGGCTGTGACGTTGCTGACCAGGGCGGGTCAGGCGTGCCTGACCCCTACGGAATGCTGCGGGTTATTGGAATGGGCCGGGCGTGCCTGACCCCTACGGAATGCTGCGGGTTGTTGGAATGGGCCGGGCGTGCCTGACCCCTACGGAATGCTGCGGGTTATTGGAATGGGCCGGGCGTGCCTGACCCCTACGGAATGCTGCGGGTTGTTGGAATGGGCCGGACGTGCCTGACCCCTGCGGAATGCTGCGGGTTGTTGGAATGGGCCAGGCGTGCCTGACCCCTACGGAATGCTGCGGGTTGTTGGAATGGGCCGGACGTGCCTGACCCCGCCGTAGGGGCGGGGCATGCCCCGCCCGAAGCGATGCAGGGTTATTCCACGATCGGAGTTTTGGTTTTGTTCAGGGCCTTCATAAAGGCATCATCAAGGTGCAGGTGCTGTTTCACCAGCGCCGGAGGGGTCAGTGCCAGCCACTGATTAAGCGACAGATCCGCATAATAATCGCTTTTAAACAGCTCTAAAAAACGCAGCGGTTTATCACCGGTGTTCTCGATGTAGTGGCCCATGGCAAACGGCACATAGCCGACATCACCGGCGCGAAAATCAAAGGTTCGCGCCTCACCCGAGGAAGCAAACACCCCCATGCGCCCTTCCCCTTCCAGATAGTACTGCCACTCATCGTTATTCGGATGCCAGTGCAGCTCACGCATCGCCCCCGGCAGTAACTCCACCAGCGCGGCGGCGACGGTTTTCGAGATTTTAAAGTTGGAGGAGTCGGTAATGCGCACCGTCCCGCCTTTCAGCTTAATCGGCGTTTGCGCCATCATACGATGGCTAAACTTCAGCGTAGAAGGTTTTGCTCCGGCGATGGCATCGGCACTGAGCGCTCCCGGCACCTGCCCGGCAAAAATATACTCGTCAGACGGTGACGGCAGCGAGCTGAACGTGCTGGCAGGCACGCCGAAGTTTTTCGCCAGCACGTCCGGGGGAATATGTTTGAACCAGTCACTGAGTAAGAACGTGCTGTCTTCATCAAAGTTGCCGTCGTCGAAAGCCAGCAAAAACTCGCAGCCATCCGGCCCCAGTCCCTGAATCGAGTGCGGCATACCTGACGGGAAATACCACAAATCGCCCACGCCGACATCATCCACAAACCAGCCACCCTCGGTATCCAGCGCGGTAATGCGCGCATTGCCATACAGCATATAGGCCCACTCGCCCTCTTTATGCCAGTGCAGCTCACGGATACCACCGCTGTTCAGACGCATATCCACACCCGCAATAGTGGTCGAGATCCCCAGCTCACGCTGAGTCACCTGGCGAGTCCATCCGCCGCTGCCTTTGCGCACATGCGCGTCGCTGAAGGAAAAACGCAAATTCGGTAAGGTGCCGCTATCGGTCGCCGGGGGATTTACAATGTCAGGGTTTTCCCCCTCACGGATCGGGTCTCGCGGGCCGGGATCGGTGCCGCCCATTTTCCCATTCCAGGGCTGGGCTGCGGGCTGTTCGTGAGCATGAACCGTACCGGCGGCCAGCGCCACGGTACCACCGGCGGCAAAAGCCATAAAACTGCGACGTGAAAGAGGATTCATCCTTTGATTTCCTTATGTCAGTCAAAATAAACATTTTTTACGGCGCACAGGCACCGATAGTGGATAAGACTATTCGATATTTTTTCCCCTGCCAGTCAGATAATTGGCGCTAAACTCAGTGAAATGTAAGCAAGGATCCATCAGTAAATTTCATCGCATAACAGTGAATAAAACCGATAACACGGATGATTAGCGAATTTTTTGTCGCTTGTTGCTTTTCTGTTTTGTCCTCATCCACCAAAAGCACAAAACAGCGGTCAGCCATTAATGTTATTTATCGACTGTTTTCCGTGCGAAGAAACACCTGGTTACAGGCGATAACGCATGATTGCGTTAAACAACGCGCTCTGTTAGAGCCTAGAATAAAGCCTGTTTCCACACTTTCCTGCCACCTGAGTACAGGCTGCTATGAACATTGATTCAGACATCACTTTTCGCAAACTGGGAATTTTCATCGCCTTTATGAACCGGGGTAATCTGTCGCGTACCGCTGATGCCCTCGGTATCAGCAGCGTCAGTGTTCATCGGGCGCTGCACAGTCTGGAAGAGAGCGTACGCTGCCCGCTGTTCATTCATAAAGGCCGCAGCCTGGTCCCGCTGCCTGCCGCGCATACGCTGTGGGAGTACAGTCAAGAAGCGCTGGATATGATGTCGCGCGGCGTAGAAGAAACGAGGAAAACGGCGGGCATAGGACAGGGACATATGCGTCTGGGAACGCTCTATTCGCTGACGCTGGAAACGATTCCACAGTTGATTATGGGGATGAAACTACGCCGCCCCGATCTGGAGCTTGAACTGACTATGGGTTCAAACCAGACGCTCACCACGCGCCTTTCAGAAGGCTCGCTGGATGCCATTCTGATCGCCATCGCCCCCGGTGATCTGGACTACAATCGCTTCGAATGTCTGCCTTTATTTGATGATGATATCTTTCTTGCCGCGCCTTCCACTTCTGGGCTGGACACTCGCTTCCCGGCGGATCTGCGCGATTTTCGTCAGCAAAAATTTGTCTCCCTGGCGGAGGGTTTCGCCACCTGGCAGGGCTTCCAGGAAGCGTTTCATGTTGCCGGATATGCACCGAATATTGTCACCCGGGTGAATGATATTTTCTCGATGCTGAGTCTGGTGCAGGCGGGGGTGGGGTTTACACTACTGCCGGGCAGAATGAAGCGGGTGTATGAGAACTCCGTGCAGTTGCTCAGGCTGGCCGAGCCGTATCAGATGCGCCAGAAGATCGGGATTGTCTTTGAGCGTAACCGCGAGCATGACCCGAATCTGCTGGCGCTGGTGGCCGAAGGGCGCATGTACAGCCGCCAACGCAGCACAACATAATGACTACCGCGTTAGACGTTCCGCCAGGCGCTTAGCCAGCAGCTCACCGCTCTGTTCCAGTGCGATCGCTTCCCCTGCGCTGCCACAGAATGCTTTGCGCGCAAGGCCGGTCAGTACCGATCCCGGCGGCATCTCAATCGCCAGCCCCACATCCCGTTCGCGGGCCGCCACCATCGCCTCATGCCAGCGCACCGTACGCGACATATTTTTCGCCAGGTCGTCAGCAATCTGCTCCGGCTGCCACAGCACACGTGCCGTGCTGCCACTGAGATACGCACAGTGTGGGCGCGTCAGTGACACCGTCTGAAATGCCATCGCCAGTTTCATAGCCGGTTCGGCCAGCAGCGCGCAGTGAGAAGGCACACTCACTGCCAGTCGATGAACTTTCTGCGCCCCGGCGTGACGTGCGCGGGTGGCGACGGCGCTCATCGCGGCGTCACTGCCAGCAATCACCAGTTGCTGAGGCGCATTGATGTTAGCCAGCCAGCAGTCGTTGCCCAGCAGCGGTGTCAGCTGTGATACCTCCAGCCCGATAATCGCCGTCAAGCCGTAGCCTTGCGGATAAGCCTCCTCCATCAGCGTACCGCGCAGCGCAACCAGCCGTAAGGCATCATCAAACGCCAGCGCCCCGGCCACCACCGCCGCCGGAAAAGCCCCAATTGACAGGCCGCAGGTGATATCCGGCACAATGCCCTGCCGCTGGAGTTCACGCGCATGCGCCACGCCGGCAATCAGCAGACAGAGCTGTACCGCCCGGGTATGTTGCAGCGCGCTGGCCTGATCTAACTCGCGAGCATCCTCCGCCAGCACCTCACTGGCCTGATCAAGTAACGCCTGTCCGTTGGGGAGCTGTTGCAGCATTCCGGGGCGCTGTGGCCCCTGACCTGGAAAAGAGAACAGTATTTTCATGGTATGACACTCCACGGCTGGGTGGTGATGCGCGGGCCTGCGTTGGTTTTCAGCAGCACGCGCCCGTCACGCAGCCATTCACTTAAGGCAAAGGCGCCTTGTGGCACTTCCACCTGTGTATCCACACGACAAGGCAGTTGGCTGACAAACTGCTGCCAGCGTTCCAGCTCCTGCTGCGCCACGGGTTCCGGGCAGCGGATCAGCAGGTCGAGATCGCTATCGTTATGCAGTACCGGGATTTCCGTTGCCAGCGCATAGCCTACGCTGCCGGTAATGCCCCATGTCCACCACCAGCGCTGCTGCGCCAGTTGAATAGCCGCCTGTACTGGCGGCTGGGAAACAAAAGGAGAAGCCAGCAGATGCTCCGCCACACTGAGTGCCTCCGGCGACAGCGTGCGGACCACATGCTTTGCTGCTACCCAACCTGCGGCACGCTGATCGCGGAGCAAGCCACGCACCCCAACAGGAATACGCCCATCCTGATCATGGTCGCGACGCACGACCAGCGGCAAAGTTCGCCGCCACTGGCTGGCAACCCAGTCGGGCAGGTCGCCCTCCATCGCGTCAGCAGTGCGGATCCAGATCAAATCATGTGGCGTTATAGTCATCTTACATTCCGGATGTCAGGGTGATAAACAGCGGTAACGTGATGATACACAATAGCGAACTGATCAACAGTGTCGCTTCTGAATCCGGCGACTGCACGCCAAAACGGTTGCCAAAGACGACGCCGAAGAAACCGGCTGACAACGCCACCATCAGGATCGCCGTGATCGCCACCTGTCCGCTGATACCCAAGGCCAGCACCAGCCCCCAGGCAATAAACGGCTGAATAAGCATCGTTGTGATACTCGATATCACCACCACGCCGTTGATTTTCAGCTGACGCGCCGACAGAATCACCCCGGTCAGGAACAGTGCGCCCGCCGTGGCCGACAGTCCGAGCGGTTTGATTGCCGCCAGCACCAGCTCCGGCATCTTCACACCCAGCCCCGATAACACCACACCGAGCAGCGGTCCCCAGACAATCGGCTTGATCACCGAACGCCACATCAGCACCGGCAACATGCCGATTCCCGCACTGCCCGCATCACCCGCTGCACGCGCTTTTTCGCGCTCCAGCGTCAGCAGACAGAACGGCGTCATCAGCACTGAGCCGCAGGCAATCGACACCGCGACCGACAGCGAGGTGGATGCACCTTCTCCCAGCACGCTACCGAGGATCGGCAAGCCCAGGGCAGCATAGTTCGGCAATGCTACGGTCAGCGTCAGTACCGCCGCATCCTGTGGTGACTTTTTAAACATCCGCGTACTGATAAAGTAGATCGCGGCATAGACAATCCACATCGCCAGCACCAGCACCAGAATCAGTGGCGACTGCTGGATAATCCCGGCCCACGGCGTCTGCACAGTGGCACTGAACAAGGCCGCTGGCAGAGCAAAATCCATCACAAAAATATTCAGTAAAGAGACATTCTTATTATCCACCATCCCGGCTTTGCCGGCGTAAAAGCCCAGGAGCATAATGATAAAGATGGGGGCAAGAGCATGAACAATCACGTAAGTCATAACATCACCTGTTAGTTGAAGTAAGCACAGGCGCGATGATTATTAGTTCAGACTGGCGGATGTCTGTCAGATATCCGCCAGTCTCGCAGGTTGTCTTATCGATTTCACAACGGGCCTTACCAGAGTTGACGCATCCGTTCTCTGACGGTGTGTGAACTGCGACGGTTCTCTGCTTTTAGCCGGCACTGCAACCCAGGATCATGGCGTGCCGCAGTAATAGCCGCCGTCAGCGCCTGTTGCACCTGTGCCACATCAGCAGCATCGGGTGCATCAGGCTGACGAATATCCAGCAGCGCTTCCAGCAATCCCAGACTGTGGTAATTTTTGATGTCGTAAGCCATCGGCGGGATGGTCTGCGCCAGTTTTTCCAGTGCCTCGACGCTGCGCAGCGTAATACGCGCCGCCGCCGCTTTGCCCATCGCATGAATCAGCACGCCGCTGTCGTTAAAGGCGATCAGCCGGTTAGCCTGGTAGCCGTGTGCCAGGAAAGCCCCCGACATCGCTTTGCCAACAATCAGCCCAATCACCACATGACCCGCCAGCCGCGCTTCAGCGTAAGCCCCGGCGGCAGCGGCCAGCGCCTGATGAATACCAAAAGCCTCTTCACGCCGACCGTAGGCCTGGCTGGCAACGTCAATCACCGCGATAATCGGCCGCTTGTCGGCTTTTTTGGCATCCTGCGCCACGGTTTCACTGACCACTTTCGCCAGCGTCCAGCCCTCTAACAGTCCGACTTCGCCCTGTCTGGCGCGGGGATAGTGGTTATCGGCATCCGGTACCACGGCAATAAAACGCACGGCTTCCCCGTTTACGTGACCGTCAGCGACCTGCACAGACGGGCATAACCCCGGTAAACGGGCCGCTCCAGCACTGAGTTGCTGTAGCCAGATTTCACCGCGTCCTGTTGGCTGTTTCATTTGTGATCCTCCCCACTGAATAGCTGTGTAATCTGTTGTGCATCGGCCTGCTGGCGGGTATCAAACTGTGCCAGACGCGGCAGATAGTGCTGATAATGCTGTGAGCGATGTAACGCCGGAACGCCCTTCGCCAGCGCCGTACGCATGGCCTGTTGAACGACATGCTGACCGTCAGCGACAATCGCATCCACCAGGCCGCTGCGGGCGCGCACTTCTCCTCCGGTCATGCTCCAGATAAATGGCCTGTCGCGAGAGTCGTACTCATCAATACCCGCTTCCTGTTCAATCACCTGCGGACCATTCAGCCCCAGCCGGGCCTCACGGGTGACAATCAGATAGCTGCACAGCCCGGCGGCGATCGACATCCCGCCAAAGCAGCCCACCGTGCCCGCGATAATGCCAACCACCGGGGTGTAGCGCCGCAGGTCGACAATGGCGGCGTGGATATCCGCAATCGCTGCCAGACCGAGGTTGGCTTCCTGTAGCCGTACGCCACCCGTTTCCAGGCAGAGCACTGCGCGAGTGGCGATGCCCTTGCGGTTATCCTCAGCGGCCAGTTCCAGTGCAGCCGCCATTTTCGCCCCGGAGACTTCGCCCATGCTGCCGCCCTGGAATGCCCCTTCAATGGCAATCACCACGGCGGGTTGACCATCGATGGTGCCTTTTGCCACCACCATGCCGTCATCAGACTGCGGCACAACGCCTTGTGCACCCAGCCACGGCGACATGATGCCGTCGAACGGGTCGAGCAGTTCGCGGAAGCTACCGTCATCCAGCAGCAGACGTGCGCGCTCACGCGCTTTCAGTTCGATAAAGCTGCTGTCATTACGCATCGGCTACCTCCTCAAACACCTGTTCAATGCGGATGCGGGCCACACCGGGGGTGGCACCAAAATCATGAATGGTCATCTGCCCGGCAGGTAGTGAGCCAAAGCTGCTGATACGCTCAAACAGCGCCTGCCAGCGCGGGCTGCTGTTATCGACCGAGGTGGTGATTGCCACGCTCAGGACATGGCTGCTGTTCGCTGTGAACAGCACTTCCATATCGCCGGACCCTACCACACCCGCCAGCGCCTTACCGCTGAGGTGGCGTGTAGCCGGAAAAGACAAGGTTATCTGTTGCATAAGATCCTCTTAAAATTGATTGCTCGTCTGCGGGGATGAGCAATTGTTGCGGGCGGGGCATGCCCCGCCCCTACGAACATCGGGTTGCCACACATCGCCAGGACGACCGTTTGTTGCGGGCGGGGCATGCCCCTACGCCCATCCTTTTGTAGGGGTCGGGCATGCCCGGCCCGAGCAATGGACATGGTCCAGGAAAATCGTGGCAGACAGCAGGTCGGCTGCACCGCCTGGTGAAGCATTCAGCGCCAGCATTGCTGCATCCAGCCGCTGAAGCGCCTGCTGCCCTGCAGGTTGCTGCACCCCGCCTGCCACCAGTACCGCCCGCGCCCCCTGCTGCATCGCTTCCAGCCCTGGCATTCCGGCACGCGACAGTACACAGGTATCGCTGAGCGAGGTCATGATCGCCATCAGCGCATCCAGCCGTGCTGCGTTGCTGTTCGCCCCCTGCTGGCGACTTTGCCAGAGCTGCGGCAGAGCCAGATTCATCACATGGGGGAACCCCTGCTGAGCCTCTTCCCGTGCTCCGGGCAGACGATAACGTGAACAGGCGCGCAGGCCGTTGCTGAACAACGTCGGCGCAGCGTCATCCGGCAGCTGTGCCAGGCGCGCGGCCATACGGGTTATCTGCGTCGGGCTACCGCGCCCTCCGCACATGGCAGCCGCAGAGACCAGCAACCCCAGAGCCCAGATAGCACCGCGATGGGTATTCACTCCGCCCGTCACCTGCATCATCACCGCTTCGCCTTCACGTCCCAGTCGGCCCGCCAACTGGCGCAGAGCGATATCCGCCGGACGCTGCCAGCTCTGTCGCGCCATCTCGCGGAACATTGGCGTCAGACTGTGAGCAGAACGCTCCATCAGCGCCAACGTCAGGTCGTGATGCGCCCCGCTACCCCGGCGATCCACCAATCCTGGTTTCGGCGTGAGGTTGGCTTCTATGACCAGGCAACGTGTTGCCAGCGCGGCCAGGCGCTGTGCATGGCGTTCCGCCGAACTTGCAGCCCACTGCCGTTGCAGGTTCATTACCAGCTCCTGAATTTGGCCGGAGGCTCATACAACCCGCCGGACCATTCGACCAGGTCAGCCACGCTGCCTGCCGCCAGCAGGGAACGGGTGGCATCGGTACGGCGAATGCCAAGATCTTCCGGGAAGGCCACCTTCCCTTCGCGCCGCAGCTGCTGCACCCGCTTCGCATCCACGCCCAGACCGATATCGGTAATCCCGGCGACCGCCGCCACCATCGCCCGCCGTTCTTCCAGCGACTGCGCACGATAGAGGTAAGCAATCCCCTCTTCGGTCAGTACGTGGGTAACGTCATCGCCGTAGATCATGACCGGGGCCAGCGGCATGCCGGACGCTTTTGCCACCTCGACCGCTTCCAGTTTTTCAACAAAGGTCGGTTTTGCGCCAGCCTGGAAGGTTTCCACCATCTGCACCACCAGCTTGCGACCCCGTGCCATCGGGTCAGGTTCGTTGATCATAGCCAGCCAGGCTGGGGTGGCATGGCGGCGACCATGCGGGTCGTGCCCCATATTGGGCGCACCGCCAAAGCCCGACAGGCGGCCACGCGTCACGGTGGAGGAGTTCGCATCGCCGTCCACCTGTAAGGTGGAGCCGATAAACATATCGGCGGCATACTGGCCCGCCATCTGGCAGAAGGCGCGGTTGGATCTCATAGAACCATCGGCCCCGGTGAAGAACACGTCCGGGCGCGCTGCAACGTATTTTTCCATTCCCAGCTCACCGCCGAAGCAGTGCACGCTTTCCACCCAGCCGCTTTCAATCGCCGGGATTAACGTCGGGTGCGGATTCAGGGTCCAGTGACGGCAGATTTTGCCTTTCAGGCCCAGCTGTTCGCCGTAAGTGGGTAGCAGCAGTTCGATGGCGGCGGTGTTAAACCCAATACCGTGGTTGAGCGACTGCACTTTGTGCTCGGCGTAGATGCCTTTGATCGCCAGCATCGCCATCAGCACATGCTCCTGTTTGATCAGGCGTGGGTCACGGGTGAACAACGGTTCGATAAAGAAGGGTTTATCCGCCACCACCACAAAGTCGATCCACGAACCGGGGATATCGACGCGCGGCAGATCGCTCTCGTCATCCACCAGTTCATTCACCTGGGCAATGACGATGCCATCATGGAATGCCGCCGCTTCGACCAGTGCCGGGGTGTCTTCCGTACTGGGACCGGTGTAGAGATTGCCTTTACGATCGGCTTTGAAACCCGCGACCAGCGCCACGTTAGGGATCAGGTCAACATACAGCCGCGAATAGAGTTCGATGTAGGTGTGAATGGCGCCAATTTCCAGCAGGCCGTCCTCCAGCAGCTGCGAAATACGCAGGCTCTGGGTGCCGGAAAATGAGAAATCGAGCTTGCGGGCAATCCCTTTTTCGAAGATATCAAGATGCTCGCTACGGCCGACGCTCGGCATGATCATATGCAGATCGTGCAGTTTTTTCGGGTTGACCTGCGCCAGCGATCGGGACAGAAAATCGGCCTGTTTCTGGTTGTTACCCTCCATAACGACGCGGTCGCCAGGGACAATCAGTTTTTCCAGCATGGCGATCAAATCATCGGTAGGGAGAACTTTGTGGGTGAGCCCGAGGCTGGCAATACGGCGCTGTTTTTCGCGGCGGCGCGTATCCCAGATTCTGGGGGATGATTGGGTAAGCATGATGTAACCTCCTGTAAGCGCATCCTGTCAGGGATGCTTCAGTCTGATTACCGAGTCTGCACGCCGGGGCGCAGTCAAACAATTACACCCAGTGCTATAACCATTACGCCAGGCGTAACGGTTTTTTAAATATTAATTAAATCAGATGTGTAATGATTTTAAATCGGGATCGTGGTCACAATGCTTTCGCGCTAAATGCACAAAGGCGGGCAGATAATGGCAGAAGCCTGTGTGCTCGTAGTGCAGTGACAGGGCTGGAGCCGGGGTGGGCACGCCGGATCGGCAAAAGACGCACCCATGAGGGCCTCGGCACGCAGCGTTCTGGCGCGTGACGTCCGGCTTACCTCACCCCAGCCCCATCCCCGCACAAACGGTGCCCGTGTTAGAAAAGGGGGTTAATTAGCATATAGGATCGTTTTGTAAACCGTAGGTGCAGGCATAAGGATCGGTCCATTGGTTGTCTTTATGGAAGAAGACGAGTGACTCTCCATTATCCAGAATAGCAAATGCCAGGCCACTGGATTGTACCGTCCAGTCTCCGGATGAACCATCTTTGAATTTCACTGAACCAGATGAAACACAGGGAGAATAATATTCATGAAGTAGACTCCCACTTTTTTTATATTCTTTTGCCAGATTAAAAAAACGAATCATTTGTTTTTTATTCGGTATAAATACTTTACAGGCTTCTTCTTCATTTTTATCTTCACGACCTTGAGACTGTTGACCAACATCTTTGATATCGATATCGATAACCGTCCTTCCCTGAACTTGCATCGAGCAAAAAAACAGAGATAAAAAAATAATAATTAATGATTTATTTACATTCATTATTGAAAATATATTTCCCTTTTCAGAAAAAACTGCGCCATCTCTGGCGCAGTGGTGATTTAACATATTGGATCGTCGCCTAAACCGTAGGTACAGGCATAAGGATCTGTCCATTGGTTGTCTTTATGGAAGAAGACGGATGATTTCCCATTCTCAAAAACAACAATCCCTAAACCGCTGGATTGTACTGTCCATCGGCCTGAAGTGCCGTCTTTAAATTTGACGCTACCTATCGCCAGGCACGGTGAGTAATATTCATGAAGTAGATTTCCACTTTCTTCCGATTCTTTAGAAAGATTGAAATATCGGGTCATCTGTTTTTTTGTCGGCCTGAAGACCTTGCAGGCTATTTCTTCATCCTTATCATTCCGTTGGTCAGAGTACAACCCGATACCTTTAACCTCGAGGTGGCTGACAACTCTTGCCTGCGCATGAACTGAAACGACCATAAACGTCCAAAAAATAATAATAGTTTTGGTGATAAACTTTTCCATTTCCAGACTGAATTCCCTTTCGCTTTGAACATGAAAACTGCGCCATCCCTGGCGCAGTGGTTGATTTAACATATGGGATCATTGCCTAATCCGTAGGTGCAGGCATAAGGATCGGTCCATTGGTTGTCTTTATGGAAGAAGACGAGTGACTCTCCATTATCCAGAATAGCAAATGCCAGGCCACTGGATTGTACCGTCCAGTCCCCGGATGAACCGTCTTTGAATTTTATTGTTCCTGATGACAGGCAAGGTGAGTAATACTCATGAAGTAGATTACCACTTTCTTTTGACTCCTTTGCAATATTAAAAAAACGGATTATTTGTTTTTTAGTCGGCCTAAAATGTTTACAAGATTCTCTTTCATTTTTATAACCTCGACCTTCATCATACTGCCCAATATCTTTGACTTTAATATCAATAATTTCACGACCATTAACTTGATTTGAAAAGAAAACAACACAAGATAAAATAGCAAGAAGTATATTTTTTTTTTACCATTTTGCTGTACTCGCTTCTGTTGGATTTTTTCGACCAATTTCGGGATGGCGATATATTTCATTCATAGAAACACTTAACGTCTCAGATAACTCCTTTATTAGCCACTTCAAAGAGTCATTTTGCTGATCGTTGACTGATTCATAAACAGGTTCTATTTTTCCTGTTATTTTATTTTTCATTCTTTTTGACTCACCCACAATTTCTATCCCAATACTATCTATATTGCTGGAGAATCGATCCGGATAATTTTTTACTTTTTCAATCTGATGCACCTTATCGTAATTTCTCCATGACTTTTCCAGATCGGCCACTTTTTGCAAATCTGCCGGCTCGCATTTTTTCGTCAGATAGCAGCGGGATTGTAGCCTTCCCACATGCCAGGTGACTTTAAACAATGAGGCGGTTTGATAGATGGTGCCATCTCTGTCAATCAGAAAGTGAGCGCCAGCGGCGCGTTTGTTTTGATAGCTATGAAAGGTGCTGCTGGCTGTAGAGGCATTGGTCTGATGCACGACAATGCCATTCACCGCATCCATTTTTTCATGCTCGATATTATTGAATATTTTGATCTTAATACGGTCGGCATAAATATGACCATTTTCATTAACGTATAGCATTGGTTTCCCTCCCTTGAGGCGATTTAGATCACCGTATTGGCTTTGATGTCATAGCCCATTGAAACGGTTCCCGCCGTTTTCCCCTCTGCATTTTGCAGCACGTAATCCATCTTCACCCGCGAGAACGCGATGGCGACCTTTTCGAGTGGTGCGGGCATGTTGTCATAGCAGATCAACGCCACCCGGGTAATGATGACCTCTTGCAGGGTGATGATCTGATATTCCAGCGGCGATCCGCCCGCTTTGCGCACGGTCAGCACCGCTTCGGGGATCGATTTACCGCTAAGGGAATACTGGAGAAGATTGGGGCTGGATTTATCAATAAAGTGATCGAAGTAAAGATCGCCGACGGTGGATTTCCCTGCGCCACCGCCGCTTCCTGAGTGCATATTGGATGGCTGGCGGGCAGCCCACGTCCAGCGCAGAACGTCAATTTCGCCTTTATGTGCAAAATCCTGGGATTCGCCCTCAATACCGGTAAATCTGATAAAAATATCCTGAGCCATATCTCTTCCTTGTTGATGAATAAAATCATAAAACGAATGGCTGTTTATTTAAACGGAACCTGTTAGTGGATTGATTAATAGATTTAATCTGTTAAGGACAGGGAAAGGTAAAGCCAATGGCGGTGAATAACAAATAGTAAAAAAACGATTTATAAAAGATTACGGGAGAATAAAGAAACACACCATCGTGGCTGTTTTAACACACACAGCGAGCACTCTATTACGGGGAGGGGGCCAGTTTGAGGTAAGCCGGGCGGCACGCGCCAGGGATGGCG
>NZ_JBBGYT010000437.1:0-253343 GCF_037479575.1 Erwinia sp. MYb416 | reverse complement strand
GCCTGTGACCGAGCCGCCAGTGACCAAGCCGCCTGTGACCGAGCCGCCAGTGACCAAGCCGCCTGTGACCGAACCGCCGGTGACCGAGCCGCCAGTGACCAAGCCGCCTGTGACCGAACCGCCGGTGACCGAGCCGCCTGTGACCAAGCCGCCTGTGACCGAACCGCCGGTGACCCCGACGTGGGGCCCCTAAGCAACGGGGATAAACACTAAAAGGGCCGGACCTGACTCAAGCCAATCATGGCGAAACAGTTCGGGCCCTTTTTACTTGATCATGAATTAATCAACATGAGGTGATTTATGCAAAATGCAGCCAGAGTTAGTGATGCAGTCTGCCACGGTGGAGTGATTGTTTCAGGTTCAGGCGATACCACGATCAACAGCTCTAACGCCGCTATCACGGGCGGCAGCGTTGCGACCTGTGCCATTCATGGTGCTGCACCGGTTGCTTCCGGTTCGGGATCTGTGTTTATCAATAGTTGCAACGCAGCCCGTCTGGGAGACGTCTGCGGATGCGGTGCCGCAGTCGCCAGTGGTTCTGGTGATGTTTATATCGGTGGATAAATAATGTACTTATCAATCACCTGGCCTGATCAACACTATCGCTTCAAACTTGATGAATCTCATACATCAGAAGCGCGTGTGGGCTTCAACGTCATAAAGGGGGAGTTTTCAGACGAGCATCCTGCTCTACCAGAAGAGAATACTGTGTATTTTTACTGGACACTCGCCGGGTTCGCCGTTTTCAATGCCTGTAGCGATTATGTCTGTATCATTGATGGGATCCCTGTTGAAAAGAACGAAATTCGCACCCTGAATTTAGGTTCAGAAATACAAATAGGCCATTATAATATTCAGGCAGTGGTGAGCGAGAGCACGACGGCTCTTGATGATATGTTCTATACATTGAATGGCTATGAAACCGACAGAAGCAACACTCACATTCCTGAAATAGAAGATATTTTACCGAGTGGCGCTCATTATATTGCCGATCTTAATTACTCAAATGAGATGTTCTCGGAAAGAGTCAGTGAGAATGATGCAATTAAGCCGCTAGAAACTGAATATAAGAAGTTCCTGATTTGGGGGCAGATCAACAGCAATCTTTATAATAAGGATGAAAAAAAATCTCATTACGTTATTAATGATGATGGTTTCTTTGATGCTACCCGATCGGATATGCAATCGAAAACCATCATGGAGTGTATTCTGGATGCTCCTTCACTGATTGATAAAGTCTGGGATGAACTTGAAGTTGCCAACCTGCAGGATGATGTTCTGTATGAAGAAGAAAAATATGAAATATTAATGCTACTGGCGCCGGAAAAATTCACGGCAAAAGAGAAAAAAGTTATACCTGAACTTGCTTTCCAGGATCTTTATAAGATTGGTCTGGACAGTCATTACTAAAATATACTCTGAAGGAAAAGTAGATGGATACTACAAAGTCATTATATGGATCGTTGAAGACCGCCTCACTTGAGGAGGTTCTGGCGAATTGTTTGTCTCAGGTTAAAGCTAAACCTGATGATATCTCCTTACGTGAAACACTCTACAAACTGTACTGTATTGAAGGTTCGTGGCAAAAAGCATTGATGCAACTGCAAACCATCGAAGTCATTAATAGTGATTCATTACAAGAAGTGGAAATTGCAAAAAACCTGATATTCAGTGAATTAATCAGAGAAGAAGTGCTGCGTGGCGAACGCTTACCTGGCATGCTCAATCTTGAGTTACCCGAATGGATTAACTTGTTAAATCAGGCAAACAAGTTACTGTCTGACGGAGCGCTGAACGAGCAGGACGAACTGCGTAGCCAGGCTTTCTCATTGGTGAATGGAAGCGCCGGGGAAAGTCCGCACATAGGGTCCTTTTCCTGGATTTCAGACAGTGACGGGCGTATTGGGCCTGCCTGTGAGTTTATCGCTGCCGGTGGTTACCGTTGGGTACCCTTCTCCGAGATAAAATCATTAAGCATTGAAAAACCTAAAGAAATCATCGATCTGATCTGGTCTAAAGCCCATATTCAGACCCATAGCGATGTGTATTACGGTTACATCCCTTCACGCTATCCCCTGATGGAAAATGCCAGTAAGGATGCCAAACTCGGTTTAGTCACAGAGTGGGAAGATGTCTCTGCCACCTGTTCCAAAGGATCAGGACGCAAGGTCATCATTACCGATGCAGGTGATTTCTCTTTACTGGAAAGCGGAAAAATAACGTTTGCCTGAGGATTCAGTGATGGAAAAGAAAAGGCAGTTTTTGCCTACATTACTGGAAAGACTGCAGGATGACGAGCCGAAAAAAAGTAGTGAACGCTTTGATGAATTTTTTTTTGATTCGAGAAAGATGCGATCAATTGTTCAGAAAGATATCGCTACGATGCTGAATAACACCAACATCGAAGACAGTCTTGATGAATACAGGCACAATCTGGTCGCCGATTCAGTGGTAAACTATGGCGTAAGTGCCCTGGTCGGAAGCTTTGCCAATCAGCATCGATGGCATTCGATTGAAAAAAATATCAGAACAGCGATCTTGAGATTTGAAACAAGGATTATTCCTGAATCACTGATGGTGCGTTCGCTACTTACCGAAGAGCACCCCACGAAAAATGGTATGATTCTTTTTGAAATAAGAGGGCTTATTGACTGGCATCCTCATCCAATCGATCTCTGTTTCCACGGACGTTATGATGTAGAAACCTCGCATGCTGAAATAAAAAGCATGTAAATGACAAGATTCCTCACCGTAGCGGAAAGCTGCGCTAGCGGTGAGGGACCTTATTCAGGTCAGACCGCCTTCACGTTTGTCGCTTCAGTCCTCGCGCTTCGCTACCCAGTTAACACAATGGAACGCTCCTCCTTCCCATCTTCCTTTCAGGATGGTTAAATCCGTTATTGACCACTGACCGGAGGTATTATGCTGTCCTCACATACTCTTAGCCTGGCTATCCATCGTAACTGGGTAGATTTGTATGAAACGATCTGGAAACCGGAGTTTTTCCCCAAGTGGGCTTCGGGTCTGAGTCAGGGGCCGCTTGAGCCAGATGGCAATAGCTGGAAAGGGCGTGGCCCACAGGGACCGGTCAAAGTACGCTTCACCGAACATAACCCGTTCTGCATTATGGACCACTATATTGACAGCGGTTATAGCAAAGAAATCTTCGTTCCTATGCGCATTGTCGCCAACGAAGAGGGCTCACAGGTGTTAATCACCGTATTTCGCCAGCCACTGCTGTCGGATGAAAAATTCGCCCAGGAACTGGAATGGGTGAAACGTGATTTACAGGCGCTACATCAGCTGCTGACCACCTGACAGCCAGAGAGACACCGCCGGACTGGCCAATATCAGTCGCAGGCAGATGCGTCGGCACTCATTCAGCGCCGACGTAGTTGCCATAAAAACCAGGGTGCGCCGATCAGTGAGCAAAGTATCCCTGCCGAAACGGGCCACGGCCAGGCGATGTTACGTCCGAGCCAGTCGGCCAGCACCATCAGCGTTGCCCCCAGCAATGCTGCCAACCCAATCTGAGCGGACACACTGCGCGCACCACTGTAGCGAGCAAGCTGTGGAGCGATCAGTCCGACAAAACTCAGCGGCCCGATCAACAACGTACCGCCCGCCGTTAGCGCCGCCGCCAGCAGCAGAATTAACAGACTATGGGTACGCAAATGCAGCCCCAACGACTGCGCGGGCTGTGTGCCCAATCCCAGCAGTTGCAGACCACGCCGGAGCAGCAGCGTCAAAGGAATCAACACGACCGCCAGCCCTGCCCCGAACAACGCAACGCTGGCCGTGATACCTGCGGTCGAGCCAGTGCTCCAGTTCAGCAATTGCAACGCACGCGGGTCACCGCTTAGCATCAGCAGGCTGGTCAGCGCGCCGCTGATACTGGTCAGACACAACCCCACCAGCACCAGACGCTGTGGTTGAAAACCCCGCCGGGCCCCCAGCCACAACATCGCCCCGGTCGCCAGCAGGCTGCCGAGCAGCGCGGCAGGAAACATCCATGATAACGGTCCCGCCAGCATAAACAGTAGCAGTATCGCCAGGGATGCGCCGCTGCTGATGCCCAGCAACTCAGGGCTGGCCAGCGGGTTGCGCGTCAGGCGCTGAATTAACACACCCGCCACCGCCAGCATCGCTCCGGCAGCCAGCGATCCCAGCAGCCGCGGCCAGCGCCACGCCAGCAGCATCCCTTCAGTGAACTGACGATTCCATCCCAGCGACAAGCCGATCGTCAGCAACAGCAGGCACAGGAGTAGTGCGATCTTACGGCCACCCAATGGTGGAGAAAAAGCAGGTACATCCGCTGCGGCCTGAGGAAAACGAATGGTCCGCTGGCGGGACAGCAGCAGCAGGATCAGCGGCGCACTGAATAATGCGGTAATCGCGCCGGTTGGCACATCGCCCGCTGCGGGAGAAAGTGACTGTGCCAGTTGGTCAATCAGCCATAACAGCAATGCCCCAAAGGCCAGGGTCCAGGGTAACTGCTGGCTGAAACGGCGTACGCCCAGCAGCCGCACCAGTGCGGGAGCCGCCAGGCCAATAAAGCTGATAATGCCTAGCTGACTGGTGACCAACGCACTGAGCGCCACGGCGATCAACAGCGTCAGCAGGCGAACGGTCAACGGTGAAGCGCCGAGGCTGGCGGCACTCTGCTCTGACAGACCGATCAGCGTTAACGGTCGAGCCAGCAGCAGGCTTCCACCACTCAGCAGCAGCAACGGCAACAGCAGCAGACGCACACTGTCCCAGCCATTCTGACTGAGTGCCCCCGCCTGCCAGCTGAACAAATCGCTGAGATAGTCGTGGTTAAACATGACCAGCAGCGTAGAAATGGCGCTGGCATACAGGCTCAGTACCATGCCCGCGAGGAGGATGTTCAGCGTCGCCAGTTGCTGCTTCGCCACCAGCAACAGCAGTAACAGAGTGGTGATGCCCGCGCCCACTAGCGCCACCGGTGCCATCCCCCACACCAGCAGACCGGGTGCCAGCACCAGCGCCAGCGCAATCGCCAGATTCGATCCAGCGGCTACGCCAAGAGTGGCAGGTTCGGCCAGCGGATTACGCAGTACCTGCTGGAAAAGCAGACCGGCCAGCGCCAGTGCGCCTCCGGCCAGCAGGCTGATCGTCAGTCGGGGGAGAAAACTGTAGTGCAGCAGCAGGTGACCGTTGCCCTTGTCGTGCAACAACGGCAACAGATGGTGGGCCGTCAGCGCCAGCGCCAACAGCAGCAAACCGCAGAACAGCGCCAGCGGCGCATAGCGTGACATCAGGGTTCACTCAGCAGCCGCAGCGCCAGGCTGTCGGCAAGACGCAGGGCGGTGCGTACACCACCAAACGGAAAAAAGGGGGGCAGCGGGACGGCATCGCCCTGCTGCACCAGAGGAAGATGCTGCCACAACGCGCTGGACTGCCGTGCCTTGCGCAGCCGGTCAGCGGTGGTGGGCAATTCACTATAAAACAGCCGGGTATCAGCCAGAGTCGCCAGACGATCGATGCTGACATTCGCCAACCCAATGCGGTTACTCGGCTGTTGCCAGGCATTTTCCAGCCCCAGCCGATCCAGTACGCACTGCACCAGACTGTGCTGACCATAAACCGTGGCATGCTTACCGTCCTGATTGAGCACCGCCACACACACTTTCGGACGCGCACGCGTCGCCAGTTGCTGTCGTAAATCAGCCAGATGCTGGCTGGCCGCATCCAGCAATTGTTGTGCCTGCGCCAAACGATTAAGCCGGGCCGCCAGCGGCAGCAGCCAGTCACACAGCGACTGCCAGGCATCCCCCTCCGCCGGGTAGATATTCACCACTTCCACCGGAGCAATCCGCGCCAGCGCCGCCAGGATTGACGGCGACAGCGCATCACTGAGGATCAGTGATGGCCGCAGTTGGGCAAGATACTCCAGATTGGGTTCCCAGTAAGGGCCGATATCCCTGACCACGGCAGGCAGCACCGGGTCGGGGATGCGGCGGCGAAAATAGCCGCTGTCGGAGATCGCCAGCGGCGTGATCCCGAGCGTCAGCATCAGCTCCGCTGCCGCCCAGTTAATCGCCACAATGCGATCTGTCGCCAGCGGCTGCGCGTACAGATCGCGACTGAACGCCAGCGGTGCCAGCAACAGCGCTTTCAGGCAGTCGCGCCGCCGCCACAATCCCTGTGACATCAGAAGTTATATTTCACGGAACCAATCAACGTACGCTCCTGGCCCGGATAGCAGCTGGTGGTGCCGTCACAGGTGCCAACATACTGATGGTTCAGCAGATTCTGCACATTCATCCCGAAGGTCAGATGCTGGTTAACCTTATACGCAGCGCCCGCATCAACCAGAGCAAAGTTCTTCACCGCCACCGTATTTTCATTATCGCCATACATGCTGCCGACGTAGCGTGCGCCGCTGTTCAGCGTCAGGCCATTCAACACGCCCTGGGTGAAGCCATAGCTCAACCATACTGACGCCATATGTTTCGGGACGTTAGCCTGTTTATTGCCCTGCACGCCGTCATTGCTCTTGGTGATTTCCGTATCGGTATAGCTGTAAGACGCCAGCGCATGCAGATTGTGCGTCAGCTGCGCCTGGGTTTCCCACTCAATACCGCGTGAACGCACTTCGCCCGAGGCCGTCTGGTAACCGGTCGCCAGGCCATTGACCAGTTCGTTGGTCAGCACATTCGTTTTGGTGATTTCAAAGGCTGCCAGCGTCATCAACAGGTCAGCATCAGGCTGGTATTTGATCCCGGCCTCAACCTGGTGTGCCTTACTCGGCGTGAACGTATTATTGCTGCTGTCTGTACCGCTGTTCGGCGTAAAGGACTCAGCATAACTGATATACGGCGCCAGGCCGTTACCCACCAGCCAGGTCAACCCGGCGCGACCGGTCCAGGCATCTTTATCCAACCAGTTGGTGTTCTCCGTCAGGTTGTTCTGGGTACGCATACTGATATCGTCATGTCGCCCACCCAAGGTCAGCAGCCAGTTCGGCGTCAGGGAGATCTGGTCCTGCGCATAGACGCCAAGCTGGGAGGTGGTCTGATTGTTATTATTCACCAGCGTGGTCGGGTCAGAAATATCCACACCGTACTGGGGCTGGAAGATATTCAGCGTCGGAGCAGCCTGGTTAAAGCGTTTTGCGTTACCGTCCAGCCAGCTGTAATCGATGCCGGTCAGCAAGGTGTGATTGATCGTACCAGTGGCAAAATCAGCCTGTAACTGGTTGTCGATGTTGAACGCCTGCATATGCTCATCAAAACGCACAGCATTGCGTGCCTGGGTGCCTGCGGTGTAATCCGTCGCGCCCGGCAGCAGGTTATTGAGGATGGTATCGGTCTGACCAAAACGCAGGTTCTGGCGCAGCTGGATAGCATCATTCAGTTGATGACTAAACTCATAACCCACGGTGAACTGCTCGTTGCGGAAATGGTTATAGCTGTAATCGCCCAGCAGCGTATCGGTGACTTTGCCATCAGGCTCCGTCAATACGGCGATGGTGCCGCCGGAGCTGTCGCGCAGGTAGTCGGCACGCAGCGTCAGGCTGGTGTCGGCATTCGGCAGCCAGGTGAATGAGGGGGCGATATACACGCGATCATCTTTCACTTTCGGGCCGTTGGCGTACTGGAACTGGGTATTGCTGTCGCGCGCTACCCCCACCAGACGGTAGAGATAACGGCTGTCATCATTAATCTTGTCGCTAAGGTCGAACTGCAGCTGGCGGCGGTCGAAGTTGCCAAGCTGCACTTCCACTTCATGCACGCCCTGGGCGGTCGGCAGTTTGCTGACGCGGTTGATAATGCCACCGGCATCACCCAGGCCAAACAGGGTGGATGACGGGCCGCGTACCACATCGATGCGTTCCAGTGCATACGGCTCGGTACGGAAATAGCTGTAGCTGTTGTTGAGCTGGCGCAGACCGTCACGATAGTCGTTAGTGGTTAATGCATTGAAGCCACGAATATAAATCCAGTCATAGCCTTTTGGGTCAACGCCGTAGGTTTCGGTTTTTACCCCCGGCACATAGCGCAGTGCTTCCGTCACACTTTGTACGTTCTGGCGGTCCATCTGCTGGCGACTGATCACGGAGACTGACTGCGGGACGTCCAGCAGTGAGCTGTTGGTTTTGGTGGCGCTGCTGGTCTGCTGCGGAACACTGCCGCCCTGCTGGCCGCTGTTGGCGGTGACTGTCAGCGTGTTGCCATCCAGGGTATCGCCCGGCTCGACGGTGACCATATCGTTCTGGCGACTGTAGTGCAGGCCACTGCCCTGTAACAGGCGGTCGAGGGCGCTTTCCAGCGTCATGGTGCCGCTCACGGCAGGGGCGGTTTTATTGGCGACCGCCGATGGCGCAACGATAAGCTGAACGCCAGCCTGTTGTGCCAGCGCGTTCAGCGCCGACGACAACGGCTGCTGCGGCAGTGAAACTGCCACGGTTGTACTTGCCGCAGCAGCATAAGGCGCCAGCGTATTCAGTGCGATAGCCAGCGATACTGCGCTGTATTTAAGAGATTTTCCCGGCAGTGCAGCAAAGGTAAACAGAGCCATGTGTCAGTTCCCAAAGGTTATGTAATAAGAATCATTTCCCTTAGTAGACGCACAGGTCGACAAAACCCTGACGTCACATCGCCATTTTTTTTACGACTTTTTTGCTTTGCTGTTACGCGGCACGATCAGTGTGCTGTCACCCTGCTTCTTCAGTACCACCGGCAGCACGGCGGGTAGCGCTCTGGCAAAACTGTCCAGCCGCTGCAATTCGAAACTTCCTGTGATGCGCAAATCCGCCAGCTGCGGATCTGCCTGATAGTTCACCGCACCGTAGCGGGCGAATTCGGCCAGCGCCAGCGGTAGCGGGGTGTTATCAAAGTTGACTCGCGCCTGCTGCCAGGGGGCGACCGCCTGCGGAGCAATGGCGTTTTCTGCCACCAGCAAACCACGGGCATCACTGCGGCCCTGTTGCCCGGCGCGCAGCACCTGAAGATGAGCATCAGCCTGAGACAGTCCAACGGTTTTCACCAGTCGCCACCAGCTGTATTCCCAGCCTGACAGCGGGCCAACGCGCACGGCACCGGAACGCACTGCGACATCCACCCCTGCCCCACTCATCGAGTGCGGAATATAACGAACGCTGAAGGCGGTGCCGAGTACCGTCACCCGTGACGGGCCACTACGCACCGTCAGAGGGCGTTCTGCCTGATGCGCCACCTGGAAAAAGGCCTGCCCCTGCTCCAGCCACACTTCGCGCCGCTGCGGATAAAAAGCAACACGCAGCCGGGTGCCTGCATCCAGATTCAGTTCACTGCCGTCAGGAAGGGTAATCAGACGCTGTTCGCCGCGTGCAGTGGCGTAGCTCTGTTCGAACTGAGCCGGGGCGAGGCTCTGCCAGGCAGGCCAGACCAGCACCGCCAGCAACAGCATCGCCAGTGCAGGCCAAAGCAGTCGGGTCCGCCGTGTCGGGGCGGACAGTTCGCGCCGGGTTTGCTGGCGCAAGCGGGCAATATCAGCCGCAGGCAACGCACCCAGTTGCTGCCACAGGCGCTGCGCCCGGGCAAACTCAGCAGCATTGTCGTCATCAGCCTGCCAGCGCGCAAACTCCCGCTGCTGCCGGGGCGTTAACCCTGCCTGCTGTTGTAGTAGCCAGTGCTGGGCTTTCTCCGCCCGTTCGGTGCGTGAGGAATCAGAGGTATTCATCGCATTATCCCTTGCTGTCCTGCCAGCGTTCGCTGCATTCCCGGCAGGCCGTCATCGCCCGAATAATATGTTTTTCAACCATATTGGTAGAAATCCCCATCTGCTTCGCCACCTCATTCTGTGAGAGCCCGTCAAAACGGTGCAGCACGAACGCCTGACGACAGCGCGGTGGCAGACTGTCGATAGTCGCCACCAGTTGAGCCGCATACTGGCTGCTTTCGGCCTGAGCCTCAGGCTGCCAGCCGCCGGGTGCGACAATACAGGATTCATCGATGTCATCAAGGTTTTCATGGGATTGACGCTGCTGATGGCGATAGCGGTCGACCAGCAGGTTACGTGCGATGTGATAGAGCAGGCCGCGCGGTGATTGCACCGGCCCACCGGATGGCAACGTCAACGCCCGGCTGAACGTTTCTTGCGTCATCTCCTGGGCGCTGTCGCGGTCGCGCAGCTTACGCGTCAGAAAGCGCAGGACTTCTACGTAATACTGTTCAAACGCTGACACGATAGGTTCTCACTGGCGACAGAGCAAAGCGGCCGCCTGAGCGTAGCATTAAGTTGAATGATAATCATTTTTATTATTACGCGAAAGGAAGAACTATTTTCGGGCAGCCAATGTCATGCAACGTCAATCTACTGCGTGAAATAACGTTGTCAGTCAGCGTTCTGCAAGCAATGTAAAACGCCGTCAATTTTCAATCAAATTATTTGATATAGATGAGCAAATCACTCCGCTATCACTACTTCATTAGCAAGCGTAGTATTGCTTTCAACGAGGCAACAAGCCTCAATCATACAAACTTAATAAAGGAACTACCCCATGAAATCCATCAAAACTTTTGCAGCAGTTATCGTGCTTTCTACCGTTTCTTTCGCCAGCTTCGCACAAAGCGTGACAGCAACCGGTTCAACGCTGGACAGCGCAGAAGCCAGTATCGCCGCTCAGGCACAGCAGGCGGGTGCATCGTCTTACAAAATTACTGAAGCCAATACCAACAATGGCGTTCACATGACAGCTGAACTGCTGAAATAACACCGACAGACAGTTTACGGTTATATGCCCGGTCCCTGGATAACAGGGAACGGGCATACCCGATCCTGCAATCAGACAATCACTGGCACATAGTAGTCGATGCGACCGGTAGCGGAACTTCTGATGCGCTGCGGATCGATGCGCTCAATATCGTAGCCATCACGGCGCACCGCGCCCGCTGTCGGCAGAGCATGTTCATAAATCAGCTTGATGAAATCAGCGAACTGCTGCACATCGCCGCTGAAAGTGAAATGCAGATAAGTTTGCTTTTCGATATCCACCTGCACCAAAGGCTCTTCCCCACTTGCCGTATCAGGATCAAAGCAAGCCAGGTACTGCAGGGTGGCGCAATCATCGGCACGCGGGCCACCTTTGATCACATTGGTCAGACCGTACAGCGCGGTGGGTTTTGCCACCGCTGACGCCAGTCGCTCCCGCCATAAAATGGCGCGTTGATCCCAGCAAAAGTGGCAAATGGTATCCAGCGTGAAAGCATAATCCGTCACGCGCCCCTGCAAGGTCATCGCATCCAGCTCGACCAGTTGACCTTCAGGAACAGCCATTTCGCTGAGGTTAATCGGCGGACACAACCCTTTGCATGACCAGTGCAACGCATCACGATACTGTGCGGGCGTCACATTGAAATGGCGCTTGAAGGTTTTGTGGTAGACGTTATGGCTGGAGAAACCGTGCTCACTGCCAACGGAGTCGATCTGTTTATCAAACAGACGCAGCATCACCGCACTGGAGGTCAGCCGCCGCTGACGACAATACGATGCCAGCTTCTGCCCGGTCACCTCTTTGAAAATACGTTGCAGATGCCATTTTGAATAGCCCGACTTTTCAACAAAGTCGTTAATGGTCAGCGGCGTATGGATATTCCCTTCCAGCCAGTGCAGCAGTTGATGAACAACTTCCTGTTTGAAGGTCGTTTTCACGATAAAGGTCGCTCTCTGGTGAGTGTCAGCAAAATGTTTTTCAGGGATAACGCGTCACGAATGCCGCGGGCATTACCCAGTGAATAGGCCAGCCATGCGCCATCGGCCGCCAGTCGTGCCACCTCATGCTGTGGAAGACTGTCCGTCTCGTGGTGGCGTTGCAGTCGCCCCGCCAGCCACAACGACCAGCGTTCACACAGCTCGGGTGATGCCATCATCGACAGCGATAACGGGATCCTCAGGCTTTTCTCCGCCTGTAAAATGTCATCAAACGCCACGCTAATATACGCACGCGTGAAGCAACCGGATGATGGCTCGTCAGCGGCCATGACACGGTCAATAGCTTGTTCATTCTCCGCGAGCAAACTCTCGAAGACCGCATCCAGCAGGGCCTGCTTATGGGGAAAATGATGAAAGAACCCGCCTTTCGTCACGCCCGCAGCAGCAGAAACGGCCTGCACAGTGACGCCTGTCAGCCCCTCCAGGGCGGCAAGTTCGGCAGCGGAGTGGATCAGCGCCGCCCTGACCTGTTCCGGTTGTTTTTTACGCTTATAACCCCGTTCACAGCAGAGCGCTTCGCGCAGTGAATGAGATGATGTGGGATGTTTAATCATGACGTTTTCGGCTAAAAGATACCACGCGGTATGTTTGCAGAAAGATAGCATAATTTTGGAAATATCTGGTTTTTTTTACCTTTACTGACACCGGCCAAAAATGAAATTTTTAAATCTTATTTTGTGCACAATAAAAAAAATAATCTGATGAGCGTCATGTCCTGAGTATTTAGTCCTCTGCCTGTACTGTTGCCCTGTGGGCAGACGTGATAGTTTTTTGTCATTGCTTATATCAGGGAATCCAGGATGAAAAAAACCACATTAACGGACATCGCCCGCGAAGCTGGCGTGGGTGTTGCCACGGTCGACAGGGTACTGAACCGACGAGCTCCCGTTCGCCCGGACACCGAACATCGCGTGGTTCAGGCCGCGTCCCGGCTCGGCTATCGTTTTGATCCTGATTTTCTTAACGTCAGCGCCCCACGCCAGAGTTCAGGTTCGCTGCGGATTGGTGTCATTCTGCTGTCGCGTGACTACTCGTTCTACGATACGTTTTCCCGGGCACTGGAACAGCACGCCGCACCGTATTTACAGGAGGGCACCCGCATTGAATTCGCCTTTCATGATATCCATGCCATTGAAGAAACGGCGGCAACGATTGATGAACTGAGCGATCACGTTAACGTGCTGGCACTGATCGCGCTGGATAATGCGCTCATCCGTCGGGCGGTGGAGAAAGCCACACAAAAAGGCGTAAAAGTATTTACCGTTCTCTCCGATCTCTCGCCCTGTGGCCACGCCGGGTATATCGGCCTGGATAACCGAAAAGCGGGCCGAACCGCCGCATGGGCTGTTCAGCGTCTGAGCGGCCCACCGGGAAAAGTCGGGGTGATTGTCGGTGATAATCGCTTTTTATGTCAGGAAACCTGCGAAATCAGCTTCCGTTCGTACCTGCGGGAATACGCCACCGGCCATACGGTACTGGAACCGGTTAAGAGTTTTGAAAACGTTGAGCGGGGCTATCAGGTCACTGCCGAACTGATTCATCGCCACCCTGAATTGTCCGTGATCTATGCGCCCTGCGGCGGCGTGGAAGGTGTCGTCAATGCCCTGCGTGACAGTGCCCGGCGGCAGGACATTACGTTAATCTGCCACGGCCCGTTGCAGGATGCTCAGCTGGCACTGATCGACGGCACGCTGGATATCATGATAGCCCATCGACTGGACGAGCTGGCCGCCCGCGTCATTGAGGCGATGCAGCAAGCCAGCATCGAGGAACGTGGTGGCTTTATCGCCCTGACCAGCAGTTTCGAATTGATAACCAAAGAGAATTACTGACGCACTGCGGGTCAACAGCGAAATCCGACAGAACTATCGAATAACTCACTGAAATAGCGGAAATGATAGAATATTATCATTTAAAGCTATCAAAAATAGTGAGATCACCATCAAAAAACAAACATTCCATCATTGTAGGTAATGGAATGTTTGTTTGATACTCCCTTCAAATAATAACTGAAGGATCTCCTCCGTGCCTCTATCAACACCAAAACATAACATGGCCTATGTGATGGCGATTTGCGCCGTTGCTGCCCTCGGTGGTCTGCTGTTTGGCTATGATTCGTCGGTCATCTCCGGCGCTATCGAACCTATCAGCCACCACTATCAACTCTCACCTGCCGAAACGGGCTGGGCGGTGTCTAACGTCATCATCGGCTGTGTTATTGGCTGTCTGGTGGCAGGAAAACTGGCTGACCGTTATGGCCGTAAAAAAATGCTGATCGTCACCGCCATTCTGTTTGTGGTCTCCGTTGCCGGCACTGCACTGGCCCCGGACTTCACCACCTTTGTGGTGTTCCGCATTATCGGCGGACTGGGCATCGGCCTTGCCTCGGTGATCTCCCCTATCTACATTGCCGAAGTCGCGCCGAAAGATTATCGCGGTCGGGCCATGACCATGCACATGATCTGCTGCGTTGGCGGCCAGGTGCTGGTGCTGCTGACCAACTACCTGATTGCCAAAAATGCCGATCCAGAGTGGCTGAATGCCTACGGCTGGCGCTGGATGCTGGGTGCCGCCTTTGTTCCCTGCATCCTGTTCTTCCTGTTTGTCGGCTTTATTCCTGAGTCACCCCGCTGGAACGCGATGGTCGGCCGCAACGAGCAGGCACTGAAAACCCTGTCGCGCATCTCCACCCCTGAGCATGCACAACGCGTGATGAACGAGATCCAGGAGTCGCTGCGTTATAACGCCGATAAGCAGGTGAACCGCGAGCGCGTCAGCTTCAACCGTAAGACCTCGATCTTCCTGGTGATTGGCGTTGGCCTGGCCATCTTTAACCAGCTCACCGGCATCAACGTCATCCAGTATTTTGGCCCGACCTTGCTGATGAACGTGACCCATAACATGCAGGAAGCGATGTACATGACCATCTGGCTGGCGGTGCTGCAGTTTGTGGGCGTGGTGGTCGGCATGATGCTGATCGACAAAATGGGACGCAAATCACTGCTGCTGATCGGTTCCCTCGGCTCTGCCGTCTGCCTGCTGATCACCTTCTATACCTTCTACAGCGGCATGACCGGCTGGGTCTCCGTTATCGGCCTGTTCGGCTTTATGTTCCTGTTCGGCGGCACCTGGGGCCAGGTGGTGTGGACGGTGATTGGTGAAATCTTCCCCACCCGCCTGCGCGGTGCTGGCATGGGCTTCTCTATCTGCGCCATGTGGGCCGGTAACTTCTTTGTCAGCCAGTCCTTCCCGATGATGAACCAGAACGCCTATCTCAACGATAACTTCCACGGCGCCTTCCCACTGCTGCTGTTCGCGGTGTGTTCACTGGCTTCCTGGTGGTTTGTGAAAGCTCTGCTGCCTGAAACCAAAGGGGTTTCACTGGAAAAAATGGAAGCGCTGATTCTGGAACGCTTCAACACCCCCCAACAAGAAAGCAAAACAGCCACTCGCTGAGTGCGATTTATTGATAAAGAAAGGACACCGAAATGACTATTCATATTGCTAACGCACCCTGCAGCTGGGGCGTCGATGACCCAAAGAACCCGCACCTGCCGCCGTATGAGAAAGTGCTGAAAGAAGCCGCACAGGCCGGTTACAAGAGCATAGAGCTGGGTCCATGGACGTATCTGCCAACCGACCCGGCACTGCTGACCGAAAAACTGAACCAGTACGGGCTGACGATTGTGGCGGGCACCATCTTTGACGATCTGGTGAGCGAAGCAAACTTCCCGGCGATGATTGAGCTGACGCATAACCTGTGCCGCAATGTCTCGCAAGTGCCGACGGCAACCCCGACTCACGGCGACAACCTTCCTGCGCCCTACCTGGTGATTATCGACTTTGGCGATGCAGAACGCGCACGTCTTGCCGGGCAGTACGATAAAGCCGTGCGCCTGTCCGACACCGACTGGCAGCGCATGATGAGCCACATCACCGAGATCAGCCGTATCGCCAAAGGGTACGGCGTACGCCCGGTTATCCATCCGCATGCAGGCGGCAGCATTGAGTTTGCCGATGAACTGGCAAAACTGGTGCAGGACATCCCGCACAGCGTGGCTGGCCTGTGTCTGGATACCGGGCATCTGTACTACGCCGGTATGGACCCGATCCCTGCGCTCGCACAGTACTTTGACCGAATCGACTACCTGCACTTTAAGGATGTTAACGACAAGGTATTCCGCGATGTGATCGCCCGTGAGCTGGACTTCTTCACCGCCTGTGCCGAAGGGGTGATGTGTCCGATTGGCAAAGGGGCCATCGACTACCCGGCAGTGCGTGCCTTCCTGGCCGAACGCCACTACCAGGGCTGGATCACCATTGAACAGGAACGTGACCCGCGCAATGCCGATGGCAGCCTGCACGACGTGACCGAAAGCCTGCGTTACCTCAACTCTGTTGGATTCTGATTAAGGACTTACCATGATTAACGGCATCAAACCTCTCGATCGCTCCCTGCGCTGGGGCATGGTTGGCGGCGGCGGCACCAGCCAGATCGGCTATATCCACCGTTCAGCGGCACTGCGTGACAACACCTTTACCCTGGTGGCGGGCGCATTTGATATTGATGCGGCACGCGGCCGCGCCTTCGGTGAAAGCCTGGGCGTGACGGGCGATCGCTGCTATCCCGATTATCAGACGTTATTCCAGCAGGAAGCTGGGCGCGCTGACGGCATTGAAGCCGTATCCATCGCCACGCCGAACAACACGCATTTCGCCATCTGTAAAGCCGCGCTGGAATCGGGCCTGCACGTGGTGTGTGAGAAACCGTTGTGCTTCACCACCGCAGAAGCCAAAGAGCTGGCGGAACTCAGCAAAAAACAGAATAAAATCATCGGTGTCACCTACGGTTATTCAGGCCATCAGCTGATCCAACAGGCGCGCAGCATGATTGCGGAAGGCCTGCTGGGCGATATCCGTATTGTGAATATGTCGTTCTCCCACGGCTTCCACAATGAAGCGGTGGAACTGGCGAACCCCAGCACCCGCTGGCGTGTTGACCCGAAATTTGTCGGGCCAAGCTACGTACTGGGCGATCTGGCCACGCATCCGCTGTTCCTCGCGGAAACCATGCTGCCTGACCTGAAAATCACGCGTCTGATGTGTTCCCGCCAGAGCTTTGTGAAAACCCGTGCGCCGCTAGAGGATAACGCCTTTGTACTGATGGAATACGACAACGGTGCCGTGGGATCGCTGTGGTGCTCTGCGGTGAACTGCGGATCGATGCATGGTCAGAAGATCCGCGTGATCGGATCGAAAGCCAGTCTGGAGTGGTGGGACGAACAGCCGAACCAGTTACGCTATGAAATTCAGGGCGAGCCGGTACGCATTCTGGAGCGCGGCATGGGCTACCTGGCCCCGCGTGCGCTGGAAGAAGACCGCATCGGTGGCGGCCATCCGGAAGGGTTGTTCGAAGCCTGGTCAAACCTCTATCGTCGCTTTGCCGTAGCAATGGATGCCACCGATCGTGGTGATAAAGCGCTGCTGGCAGACTTCTGGTACCCGGATGTTCATGCGGGTGTTGCCGGTGTGCAGTGGGTTGAACGCTGCGTTGAGTCGGCCGATGCCGGCGCGACCTGGGTCGATTTCGAATAACGACGCGAGCGGGCGGACCGAAACAGCAGGTCCGCCCCTACAGCAATCGCCTCAACGTAGGGTTCGACCTTTTTTTCCGGTCGAACCCTGCTGATGGTTTTCACTCACCATAATGAATACCTTCTTTATCCAGCTGTTTTTAGCTGAATCTGTAGAACTCATTTTTAACCCTCCGTATTTTCTTTATTTTTTCATTATTTTTACTAAAGACAACCCCTTGAATATGTGTAATAACTCACATTGCGTGAGTTTAACTTTCGCGAATTTTAATTATGACACAATGATTATCGTTCTGGTTCATGATTGCATATCAAATCATAACTTCATCAGTAATTTTACGTTTAAAAAACAAGGAAGGTTTTATGGAATATTTCAAAGGAACGGGGATATATCTTATAAAAGAACAGATATACACCAAGTCAGGATTACCGAGCATTGCAAACACAATAGGCCCAACCTCTATTCAGGTTGTAAAGTCTGTTTATCATTTAATGAGAGAGCAAGAATTGTTTTATAATGATAGCCCGGTGAACTATAGCAATGTAAACACTTGGGGTAAATTCAAAATTTCTTTTGGGATTGGCATTAGTGAAAAAGATAAAAAGAATGGAAAACTAATTTTCAACCTTGAGTATTGCGGTTTTAGTACTTTTATAACTCCAATTGATGGGTTCGATAGAATTTTACCCAGGTGGTTATCTAGCAAACATAAGATCAGTGCGCCAACACCCTACAAGTTCGGAAGGGATCCGATAAGTTCCGTGAATCTTTATGACAGTATAAGATCAAAATTCTTTATTGAAAATGGTGGGGATGGCGCACCTATTTCCCTGGCAAAGTATAATTCAAAAACAAAAGAGATAATATACATAAATAGTGAGATTGAATTTATATCCATAGCTAAAAAACTAATGAAAATCAAGTAACTCACGATCAGTAAATAAATACTTTAAATATAACCGAAACAATTAACAACCAGCAAGGAATTGAGAAATAAAATATATCTTTATTTTTCTTGCTGGAATTCACATAGAGCAGAACTATTAGCACCATGAGTATTATGGAAATATAGGAAACTTGCAGAGGAACACTTCCGTTTGCAACAACAAAAGAAAAATACAACATAATGCTGGATACAATTTTAAAGAGTTTTATCTCCTTGGTGAAGGCAATAACACCAACACACAAAAACATTAAAGAAATTATTTCAGCCATTTCATTTCTCCTTCCTTGAAAAATTATTTTCATATTATCATTGTTGTTTTGTTTTTGTAAGAAAAATAAAATTAATGCAATAATTTTATTTACCTACCAGTTCCCTGCAAGATGACTAAGCTCTATCCATCCTGATGACAGTGACCAGCCCCACTATTGGTTATTCCCGCCGTGTCGGTTGCGCGCGAATATACTGCCAAAACCGTTCAGCGGAAAGGTTCAGCCTGGAGCCGGAACGGTAAACATAGGCGCTGATCCCGAGGGAAACAGAAGGGTCCATAATTGCCAGTTTTCCCTGGCTGAGTTCCTCTTTTATTGAGTACTGCGGTAACCAGCCCACACCCTGCCCGTTAACGATCATACGCTTTAACAGCTCACTCATCGACGAGACAAAACGCAGCGTAAAAGTGTCCTCAGACAATGTGTCGATCACCTGGTTAACCTGCCGTCCCATATAGCTGTCGGTAGCGTATTTCATTAACGGCAAAATATCGTGGCTCAGGGAGTACAACGGCTGACCATCATCATCGCAGGGGGTGACCAGATGGAGATGAGAATCAAAAATCTTGTGATGAACAAAGGGATAGTTCATTAACTCTTCGTTATAAAAACTCAGAATAAAATCACATTTTCCCTCTTTCAGGTTATAGACCGCATCATTCACATTAATCGATTCCACATAGTGGATGCGCTCATTGCTGTCATTATACCCGGCAATCATTTCGGGCAGCCACAGCACGGAAAGAGAGGGGGCCGCATCGATCTTGATGCTCTGCCGGAGGTTATCTAACCCTTTGATGCGGTTGAGCTGAAAATCCATATCGTCCAGCATATTGCGTGCATAGCCGATGAAGTTTTTACCCTGTTGCGTCAGCTGTAACGGGTTTTTGCTGCGATCAAAAATCATAAAACCCAGCGCGGATTCCAGCGACTGTATGCGTCGGCTAAACGATGACTGTGAGATGTTCCTTTTCTCCGCCGCCAGGGTAAAGCTCCGGCTCTCTTCCAGCGCAATCACATCATAAAACCATTTCACTTCAAGGTTACCGATCACCGCTGTCCGTCTCCCGCATCGCAAAAATAGTATGCAAATTTTGCATCCAGAATAGAAATTATGCAATTAAAGCATCTGTTATCCGATGCTAGTATCCGTGGAATAGTTCGCAACAAACCATTAACTCATCCTCAGCCCCTAAATAGTCAGGTATCTCATGTCCAGCACTGCATCCCTTAACACAGCCTTGTCAGACCTTGGAATCACCGACCTCCAGGACGTGATTTACAACCCCAGCTATGAACTGCTGATGGCGCATGAAACCGCGGCGGACTTAGTGGGCTGGGAACGCGCAACCATTACCGCCTCCGGTGCAGTAGCCGTGGATACCGGGGAATTCACCGGACGTTCACCGCGTGATAAATACATCGTGCGCGATGCACTGACCGAAGATAACGTCTGGTGGTCGGATGCCGGTCAGGGCCGCAACGATAATCATCCTCTCTCACCTGCCGTCTGGTCAGAGCTGCGTGCACTGGTCTGCACGCAGCTGTCAGGTAAAAAACTCTACGTTGTCGATGCCTGGTGTGGTGCGAATAAAGACTCGCGACTGGCAGTGAGGGTGGTGACCGAGGTCGCCTGGCAGGCACATTTCGTGAAAAACATGTTCATTGTTCCTTCCGCGGAAGAGCTGGCGAACTTTACCCCTGACTTCACCGTGATGAACGGCTCCAAATGCACCAACAGCCAGTGGCAGGCTCAGGGGATGAACTCTGAAAACTTTGTGGCCTTCAATCTCACCGAGAAAATCCAGCTTATCGGCGGCACCTGGTACGCGGGTGAAATGAAAAAAGGTCTGTTCTCGGTGATGAACTACCTGCTGCCACAGCGTGGCATCGCCTCGATGCACTGCTCTGCTAACCGCGGCGCGGCGGGTGATGTCGCTCTGTTCTTCGGCCTGTCAGGCACCGGGAAAACCACGCTTTCCACCGATCCACTGCGCGAGTTGATTGGTGATGATGAACATGGCTGGGATGCCGAGGGCGTGTTCAACTTC
The DNA here is from genome assembly GCF_037479575.1 of Erwinia sp. MYb416. Lineage (NCBI taxonomy): Bacteria > Pseudomonadati > Pseudomonadota > Gammaproteobacteria > Enterobacterales > Erwiniaceae > Erwinia > Erwinia sp. MYb416. Next base: position 232,764 of record NZ_JBBGYT010000437.1, on the reverse strand, counting down.
GAAGGTGGTTGCTATGCCAAAACCATCAACCTCAGTGAAGCCGCAGAGCCGGAGATCTACCGCGCTATTCGTCAGGATGCGTTGCTGGAAAACGTGGTGCTCAAAGAGGATGGAACCGTCGATTACGCGGATGGCAGCAAAACCGAGAACACCCGCGTGTCCTATCCGCTCTCGCATATTGAGAATATTGTCCGCCCGGTTTCCGCCGCAGGCCACCCGTCGAAGGTGATTTTCCTTGCCGCTGATGCCTTCGGCGTACTGCCTCCGGTTTCACGCCTGACCCGCGAACAGATGAAGTATCACTTCCTGTCTGGATTTACCTCAAAATTAGCCGGTACGGAACGCGGCATCACCCAGCCGACACCGACGTTCTCGGCCTGCTATGGCGCGGCGTTTTTAATGCTGCCGCCAACGTGCTACGCCAGCGTGCTGGAAGAAAAAATGAATGAGACTCAGGCGGAAGCCTGGCTGGTTAACACCGGCTGGAATGGCGCAGGCAAGCGCCTGTCACTGCGGGATACGCGCACTATCATCAACGCGATCCTGAACGGCACCATTGAGCAAAATGATAGCCAGTTGCCGATCTTTGGGCTGGCCATCCCGGCGCAGGTGCCGGGTGTTGACGATGCGCTGCTCGACCCACGTAATGGCTGGGAAAGCGCAGAAGCGTGGCAGCAGGCAGCCGAAAAATTAGCCCAGTTGTTTGTCGCGAATTTCGAGCAGTACACCCGCACGGAAGAGGGTGCACGCATCGCCCAGGCAGGCCCGACCGCATAACAGGTGAAGCCGGCATTGAGACTTTTTTCTGCCTCAATGCCGATAACTGACTAAAAACGGATCTCTTGCGTCGTCAGCAGCTGCACAAATGGCCCCGACAACGTCGCATTATGATGGGCAATAATCTGCTCTGCCGTTAACACCGCATTATCCGTGGTGCTGTGTGCATCGCTTACCAGCACCACCTCAAATCCCCGATCTGCCGCCGCACGACAAGTGGTATCCACGCAATATTCGGTCTTCATCCCCACGATCACCAGCCGTTTTATCCCGGCATTCTGTAGCCAGGCCAGTAACGGTGTGTCGGCAAAACAGCTCGGACGCGTTTTGTTAAAACAGCGGTCAGAATCCAGCAGTGGCAGTTCAGGTGCGATTTGCCAGAGTTCACTGCCTGCGGCAATCGGTGAACCCGCCGCGCCGGTGTGCTGGGCAAAAAACAGCGGTATCTGCTGCGCGCGCGCCGATGTGATCAAATAGGAAACGTGATCCAGCAACTGTGCTTTGTTATGGGGCACCTGCGGGCCGTGCACTAAACCTGCCTGCATATCGATCACGAGCAACGCGGAGGCGTCAGACATGGCATTTCTCCTTTATTCTGGCTTCAGTTGAACCGGCAACAACGGAGAACAATGCAGCCCCGTCGGTAACCGGCGGGAGGGGAAAGGTTTGCTAACTACTCAGCCACGCAAACTCGCCACTCTCCGCCAGAAGCGGTGGTGGTCGTGGTGGTGAGGAACAGCTGAGTATTTTGCATAGCAGTCAGATTCGCGCAGGACGCACGATGATGCAATATTTTTATAAAGTGATTATCAGAAGAGGTGATAACCATCGGTCAAATCCCTGACCGACGCGTTATCGAGGGTGTTCGGTGCAGCCGGCGCTTAAAGAACAGCGCCTGGCGGTACGTGTTTGAAGGTGTCGACATAAACCCGGAACACGTATTTGAAGAATTTTTTCATGATGACCTGTTTGCAGCTTTTGTTGAAAATCGCTAAAAAATTATACATGCCGCGCGTTTTTCAGGCAATATTTTATGAGCCAGATCACAAAATTGAGTTAATTATGCCGATAAAAAGGTAAACCGTTGCTAAACGGCAAACCCGGCCCGGGATGAAATCCCGACTTGCTGCGCAATTTTTTCCAATATTTCTGCAAGATGCCTGATGATAATGGCGGCCTCACTCATCCTGGATCGGACGCCAATGCCCTTCTCTAATGGTTTTCTCCTCAGTCTTTCCCTGTGCCTGGATATCGGCATCGCCAACATTGCGATGATCACCCTGGCGATGCAGCGCGGTTTTTTCCATGGCTTCTGGCTGGGGATCGGCACCTGCGTGGGCGATCTGATCTATGCGGTCCTCGCGATGGCCGGAATGGCGGTGCTGCTGCAGTTCACTCCGGTACGCTGGGTATTGTGGATCGGCGGCTCCCTGATCCTGCTGTGGTTTGCCTGGAAGATGGTGCAAAGCGCCCTGCGCCCGACCGCAGAACTGAGCGCCGGGGATATCGGTGAAGCACTGAGTCTGCGCCAGAATTTTTTCCGAGGCATCTTCCTTGCCATGTCCTCACCCACGGCAATCCTGTGGTTTGCCGCCGTCGGCGGGGCGTTGATTTCGCGGATGAGCAGCAACGGCACCGCGGCTTCAGGCTGGTTCCTGAGCGGATTTTTCCTTGCAGGCGTTGTCTGGACGGCCGTGCTGTGCACGGTGGGCAGCGTGGGCGGACGGATGCTGGGGGCAAAGATGCTACGCTGGTCGTACATCGCGTCAGCGGTGATTTTTTGCTACTTCGCGGGTTACGTTATCCTTTCCGGTTACCGTGAATTTATTGGCTGAAGATACGCAGATAGTGATGCGGCGTAATGCCCATCATCTTCCGAAAGCTGTTAATAAAATGGCTCTGATCGTAGAAACCCAGCCGGTGCGCCACATCCAGCGCACTGTGCTGGTGCCGTAGCAGGTTACGCGCTGCCAGCAGGCGCAGCTGCATATGATATTGCAACGGCGCAATGCCGATCTGCTGGCGAAACTGACGCACAAAATGATATTTACTCAGCCCGGCGGCGGCGGCCAACTCATCCAGCGTCATCTTCATCGTCAGATTGTCACGCATGCACTCCAGCGCCCGCCCGATGGTGACGGGTGCCAGCGGGGTCTCCTCCCCATGGCTGTGTTTCAGCAGTTGGCTGGTCAGCCACAGCAGGTTTTGCTGCTGAACCTGCTCTTCATCCGGCGACAACACATAACCACATATCGCCGCGAACAATGCGGGATCGCGCAGCACCCCTTCCCGCAGGATCGGCAGTGATCGATCGGTGAGATCGGCAAAAACCTGTTGCGGTAAATGAATGCTAAAAAACTCAACCGGCTCGGCTCCAAACTGCGAAGACTGGAGCGTTTCAGGGTTATAAATGGTGATATCCCCGGCATGAACTGACAGGGTTTGCTGATGGAGGCTGAGGGTTTCAATGCCGCTGAGATTCGCACTGATGACATATTCTTCGTGGGTGTGCAGCGGGAAGGCCGCATGACTGGCGGTCAGATGTGAACATTCAATGTGATTACGGCTGTTCCAGTCGACTACCGATAACGCCATACCCACTCCGCCCCAGAAAGAGGCCGGAATTTCTGTTTACCGGCCCAGATGTTCAATCAAAATACTACAGCCGATACCAATGAGCACTACGCCGCCGAAAATTTCTGCCCATTTTCCCATCACCGGGCCAAGGAAGCGCCCCAGCAGAATACCCGCAGAGGCCATGACCATGGTGGAAAAACCAATCGCCAGCGCAGTGGTGACGATATTCACCTGCAAGAAGGCCAGGCCGACGCCGACTGCCATAGCATCCAGGCTGGTGGCGACAGCCGTACAGGCCAGCAGCCAGAAACCGTGGCTGGTTGGCGCTTCTTCTGGTTTGCACTCTTTCTTACGCACACCTTCAACGATCATCCGGCTGCCAAGAATAAACAGCAGTCCGAAGGCCACCCAGTGGTCCCACGCCATGATGTACTGGCTGGCAGCCAGACCAATCGCCCAACCAATCAGCGGGGTGAGTGCTTCAATCACACCGAAGATCAAACCGGTACGCAGTGCTTCTTTCAGGCTGGGGCGATGCAGACTGGCCCCTTTGCCGATAGCGGCCGCAAAGGCATCCATCGACATAGCAAAAGCCAGAATAAGAGTGGCGTATAGGTTCATTGTATTTATCCGGTCTGAAACCGCAGTTGCGTTCCAGTTCGTTAAAACATCAGCTTATGTTGGAAAAATAATCACAAGCTCGTTCAAGTGAAGCGCATCCTAGCACGCTAATCGCCAGAAAAAAAGACAGTAAAATCAGGGATTTGAGTATAGCCTTGGCTATACTTTTTAACGATTGCTATTTTAGCGGGGAAAATGTGGGCGAAAACTCTAAAAGAATTACCGTCTTACAAAAAGTGTAGGGATATACATCCCTGCGGGGGTTGGGGGATATTTCGCCACTTTTCAGCATCAATATCCCCACCTCATATGTCCTGAATAATTGGCGCTGGATCAAGGCGGTAAATAAATGCATCCCGATGAGCTGACTTAAGTCAGTGACTCGGGTAAGTGCATGCAACCAACGCAGAGCCAGCGTCAAGTATGACGGACATTACCAGACGCGGAAAACACGTCCGGTATCGATTCCCTCTACACTACGGCGATAGGCCAGTGCCACACGGCTTGCCGCTGCGCTTTCAAAACCGGGGAAGAACGGGCCGTAGCTTTCCAGCGATTCGGTTAAGACCGTTGGGCTGACGGCGTTAATGCGCAACCCGTTCAGTTCATTGGCCGCCGCCAGTACAAAGCCTTCCAGCGCGGCATTGACGGCGGTGGCATTGACCCCAGTGCGGATCGGCTGCTGGGCCAGAATCCCCGTTGTCAGCGTGAAGGAACCGCCGGGATTGACGAATGCCTGGCCGATCAGCACCAGCCGCACCTGCCCCATCAGCTTGTCCTGTAGCCCGCTGTTAAACTGTTCACTGCTCATGTCAGCCAGCGGGCCAAAGTGGACACCGCCTGCCGCTGAGATCACCGCATCTACCTTACCCGTTTGGGCAAACAGCGCTTTGACACTCTCCTCACGTGTAAGATCGACTTGAAAATCGCCCCGGGTTTTCCCCACGCGAATGACCTGATGGTCGTGCCCCAACTCCTGCACAATGCCCTGACCCACCGTACCTGATGCGCCAATCACTAAAATTTTCATGTTGTGTCTCCTGCCTGATGAATGAGTCCGGTCAGTGTGACGCAGTGCAGTTGCGGGATAAATGCGCGATACTTTCGGGAACTCCAAACCCAGAGTTTGCAATCATGGATAAATTACGCAGCATTGAAGCCTTTATCTGCGCTGTTGAGAGCGGCAACTTCAGCGAAGCCGCGCGGCGGCTGGATATCACCGCCGTGATGGTCGGTAAACATGTTCGCCAGTTGGAAACCGCGCTGAATACCCGCCTGTTGCAGCGAAACACCCGACGCCAGCATCTGACAGAAGCCGGAGAACGTTACTACCAGCAGTGCAAACAGGCACTGGTCCTGCTCAGGGAAGCGGATGAAAGCGTGGAAAATATGAAGCAGACGCCGTCCGGCTTGCTGCGTATCAGCGCCCCGCTCAATCTGGGGGCCAGCGCTATCGCGACCGTCGTCACCGGCTATCAGTTACGTTATCCACAGGTGAAGATCGCGCTGGATCTCAACGACCGCTTTGTCGATCTGATTGCCGAAGGGTTTGATTTTGCCATCCGTATCGGGGGGCTGAAGCATAATGAACCGCTGGTTGCCCAGTTTCTTGGAGAGTATCAGATGGTGGTGTGCGCAGCGCCGGACTATCTGGCACAACACGGCACGCCACAAACGCCCGGGGATCTGCATCGGCACCGCTGCCTCGCCAATATGGCATGGAATAAGAATAACGCCTGGCAGTGGGGCGATGTCACCTGGCCTTTCGACAACAGCTTTACCTGTAACGATGGTCAGGCGCTGCGTCAGGCGGCGCTGGCCGGTGCCGGGCTGATACTGCAACCGCGTATTCTGCTGGCGCAGGATATTGCTGCGGGTCGGCTGGTGCCATTGCTGCAACAGTGGCAACCGGCCAGTCGCCCGATTAATCTGCTGTGGCGCCAGGACCTCAGCCCGTCGGAAAAACGTAGCAGCTTTGTGCGCTGGATGCGTGAGCAAGTGCCCGCAGCCCTGGTGGTTAATGATTGAAGACGGTCTGGGATTAACAGAAAATAGCCGCAACTGACTAACACGGAATTGTGATGAAAAACCCGTTTGAAACTTTCCTGATGCCAATGAGCGCCCTGCTGCTCGGCTTCCTCTCTGCGCTGCTGCTGCCTGCGCCTTCATTCGGTCTGACGCTGGCACGCAGGCTGGTAGAGATGTTCCACCTGGCAGATATCGGCCAGCTGTATACGCTGGTGTTCTGCCTGTGGTTCCTGCTGCTGGGCGTGATTGAGTTTTACATCATCCGCTTTATTTACGTGCGGTTTATTCGCCCGTAAAAAAAATGGGCCGACCTTCTGTTTCGGTCGGCCCGTTCAACAAAAGAACTATGGAAAGAACTCATGTAACATTTTCTCTTTTCCCAGCGTAAAGACCAAGAAATCAGATTCTTTAAACTTATTTTCTTTAATTAGTTCGTGTCTTAACGCTTCAAATCTTTTGTCATCCATAAAAAACAGGGCACTGATATAGTCTGAATCAATAGCATTGTTTTCTTCAGACAGAGCAATAACTTTTTTATAGCACCCCTCGTCTCTTTTCTCTAGCCGTTCCTGCAACATACACTGAGTGAGTAAGTTAGTCCGCATGAGGTTTTTCTTGTTCATCGCACGGAGATATTTCAACCCTTCTTCATAATGTTTTTCTGCAATCAGATTATTGATATACATATTTCTGATGGTGATATTTCCTGGGTTTTCATCCATTAATTCTTTAAAAGAAGAGAAGATTTTATTCTTCTCTTCTTCATCTGAAAAAATCATTTTTTTCGTGAGTTCAACGGCTTCTTGGGTGGGTTCATCTCTGGATAAAGAACCATCCTTCGCTGATGCACAAGAGCAAAGAAAGACCATCACAAAGATAAATAAAACAAAAAAAACCGAAGAGTCAATTTTGCTTTTCATAAGAATCCATATTGAATTTATTTAATGAAATACGTTGAGTCATGTCTAAGGGAAAAGGCCTTACTGTTCCTGTATAACCCGTATCTAAAACATATCCCGCCTGTACTTCTAAAATTGGATGTATGTTTTTCTTATATGGAATTATAAAAATCGAACTACCGATAAGTATTTCATCTAAACCGAGGGAAAATGATTTACCTTTGGTATCAAGTATATATTTATTATGATTAACATTATTTTTTACTGTACACCAGGGTATGACTTTCCCTGACCCGTATGCTTTAGCAGCGTTGCATATCATCGAAGCAGATAGTTGTAACTTTTTGCCTTCTTTTACATTATCTTCGGCGACATGAAGGGATAATGTAAAAGATGCATTCAGGGATCCGACACCTTCAGCACGCAAATCTGCAAATTGAGTAAAACGAAATGATTTTATCGGCATTATATCCCTCTTGTTTTTCATCTTCCATATGAGGACTCAGGTTGATTTCTTTTTATTCAGTCGTCAAGTTCAGTCCATTGTATTAATGAAAAATGGATAAAACCCGAGGTGCCGGTACAAATCATCGGAACGGGGCGACCGGAAAAATGGTCTTCATTACGGTGGGTGCAAACTATCGGTTCGCGGCCACCTGGATTCTGTAGGGGCGGACCTTCTCTTTCGGTCCGCCCGTTTTATTTATCCGCTAAATATCATCGCAATACTGCTGGAAAAAATCAGCAATCCAACGAAAAACAGCACGATAGCCGTAACGGCATTCGAATTTTTCATGATCTCTTCTCCTCAGAACCACTGACCGAAACGGCGCATATAAAGACGTTTCATGCCCTGCGTCACCAGGCAGTAGCCCAGCAGTGTCGCCAGCAGCCACGGGAAGTAATTCCACGGCAATGGCACCAGCCCCACCGCATGGCCCAGCGGTGAGAAGGGAATCAAAATACCCAGCGCCATAACCAGCCCGGTCATCAGCATCACCGGCAACGCGGCGCGGCTCTGAATAAACGGAATTTTCTGCGTGCGCAGCATATGCACCACCAGCGTCTGCGACAGCAACCCTTCAACAAACCAGCCAGACTGGAACAGCGCCTGCGCCTCAACGCTGTTCGCGGCAAAGACATGCCACATCAGCCAGAAGGTGGTGATATCGAAGATCGATGAAGTGGGCCCCATCCACAGCATAAAGCGACCGATATTCTTCGCATCCCACTGACGCGGTTTACGCAGAAACTCCTTGTCCATCTTGTCCCACGGCAGCGCCAGCTGGGACAGGTCATACATCAGGTTCTGCAAGAGCAGATGAATCGCCATCATCGGCAGAAACGGAATAAAGGCGCTGGCCACCAGCACGGAGAACACGTTGCCGAAGTTGGAGCTGGCGGTCATATTCAGGTACTTGATGATGTTGCCAAACGTCTCGCGGCCTTTGATCACCCCCTGTTCCAGCACCAGCAGGCTTTTCTCCAGAAGAATGATGTCTGCTGACTCCTTGGCGATGTCAGTTGCACTGTCGACGGAAATCCCGACATCCGCCGCGCGCAGCGCCGGGGCATCGTTAATCCCATCACCGAGGAAACCCACGGTGTGCCCGTTACCTTGCAGCGCCTGCAACACGCGCGTTTTCTGCTGCGGGCTGAGACGGCAGAACAGGGTTCTCTGCTCTACCAGACGTGCCAGCTCAGCATCACTGATACGCGCAAGCTCACTGCCGCACAGCGGCTCCCCCGGCTCCAGCCCCACGTCCCGGCAAATTTTGCTGGTGATCACTGCGTTATCCCCGGTCAGTACTTTGACCGTCACACCCTGTTCATGCAGTGCGGCTATCGCGGCAGCCGCACTCTCTTTCGGCGGGTCGAGGAACGTCAGCAGGCCAGTAATGACCAGTTCACGTTCATCGGCGGCGCTGAGCTGAGTGATTAGCGAGTGCTCACTTATCTGGCGAGTTGCCACCACCAGCACACGGAAGCCCTGCTGGTTATAGTCCGCTGCTAACTGCCGAATCTGACGGCATGTTGCTTCATCCAGTGGACGCACTTCTCCTTCATCCTGCCACCAGGCTGACACCGCCAGCATCTCCTCCACCGCCCCTTTACAAATCAGGGTCTGCTGGCCATCATCTGCGACCAGCACCGACAGGCGGCGGCGTTCAAAATCAAACGGCAGTTCATCGATTTTACGAAAGCGCCACAGCCCACTGACGGCAGCGTTACCCTGGCTGAACCCGAGTACTGCGCGGTCCATCAGATTTTTTACCCCGGTCTGATGACGGCTGTTAAGCCAGGCCAGTTGCAGTACGCCATCATCACTGTTGCCCCGCACATTGAGGTGCCCGGCGAGAATGATTTTGTCCTGGGTTAAGGTGCCGGTTTTATCACTGCATAACACATCCATCGCCCCCAGGTTCTGGATAGCATTCAGACGCTTCACTACCACTTTGCGTTTCGACAGGGCAATCGCCCCTTTCGCCAGATTGGAACTGACAATCATTGGCAGCATTTCTGGCGTCAGGCCAACGGCGACAGCCAGCGCAAACAGCAGCGCATCGCTCCAGTCGCCTTTGGTGTAGCCATTAATCAGCAAGACCACCGGGACCATCACCAGCATAAAACGGATAAGTAACCAACTGACACTGTTGACGCCACGGTCGAAGGAGGTTTGTGGGCGCTCACCGACCAGCGACTTCGCCAGGGAACCAAACCAGGTCTGATTGCCCGTTGCGACCACTACCGCCGTCGCACTGCCGCTGGCCACATTGGTACCCATCAGGCAGATACCGGGCTGGCTCAGCAAATCTTGCTCATCGGCCAGCGGGCTGGCGCGATGAAGATGACTGTGGCTGTCGTATTTCTCGATCGGCAACGCTTCACCGCTCAGCGCCGCCTGGCTGACAAACAGGTCGCGTGAGGAGAGCAGCCGCACGTCTGCCGGGATCATATCGCCTGCTGATAACAGCACGATGTCGCCTGGAACCACCTCCTGCAGCGGCACCTCAATGCTGACCGCTTCACTGTCGGCATGGCTGCGGCGCTGTACCGTAGCGGTGGTGCTGACCAGCGATTTCAGGGCTTCTGTGGCTTTATTGGTGCGATATTCCTGCCAGAAGCGCAGCAATCCACTGAGACTAATCATCACCAGCATAATGATGGCACCGGTCAAATCGGTCTCTTCTCCCCGGCGTAGTGGGAGGATGTAGTCGGTCAGCACGCTGATGGCCGCCAGCACCATCAGGATCCAGATAAACGGATTATTAAACGCCTGCAACAGCTGGGTCAGCGCTGCCGGGGCATTATCACTGGCGATTTGGTTGGCGCCGTACTGCTGTAAACGTGCCGCCGCCTCTTCACGGGTGAGGCCCTGGCGTTGGGTATTAAGACGAGCGAGGGTGTGATCCTGGCTCTGGGTGGCCGCGCTGGCGATCGCCAGGTCACGTGCCATTTTCAGGTTGCTCTGGTGCATTTTCATCATGCCATTCCTTGAACAAAGGTGTTTCACGCGCAGGCATAGCACGCCTGCACACGAGGATTTTTTATTGATTCAGGGGGGAGGCGACGGGCAGGATGAACAGCAGGCTGGAATTATTTCCGCACGCGCCTCCTGTTATCACACCACTGCCTCTCTCGGGACGGAGGTTCTTTCATCGTTATGCTCCTGTGTGGGGTTAAATCGCCTGGTCTGGCGCTATCCGCCAGTGCACCGCACTGACACTCTTTTCCAGACTGATGCGGCAGACAATACTTTCAATCTCCCGCTGCGCGGCGGGAAATGCCATCACGTCAGCGCTCACTTCCAGATGACCCGGGCGGGCGATATCCGCGCTGTACAGCGACTGCAGGCGCAGTGCCATTCCATTCAGCGCCTGCAGGATCAGCGTGCGCACCAGTATTTCATCTTCACTGCCGCACACAATCTGAATGCGGTAGCGCTGCTCCGGTTCATGCTCTGTCGCGCTGGGCCGGGTATTGATACGCTGGGCCGCTTCACGCAGCAGGATATTGGCGCATAGCAGCACCAGGGTTGCTGCGGTGGCATTGGCAAACTGCCCAAGACCGCACAGCACGCCCACTCCCGCAGAGCACCACAGCGTTGCTGCCGTGTTCAGCCCGGAGATGTTCATTCCCTGGCGCATAATGACGCCGGCACCTAAAAAACCGATACCGGAAACAATCTGTGCGGCGATACGCCCAGGGCTGTCCGGCGAGGTGCTGACCGAACTGAGAATAAAAATAGCCGCACCGGTGGCTACCAGCGCATTGGTACGCAGGCCAGCCATACGCTGTCGCCACTGGCGCTCGGCGCCAATAATCGCCCCCAGCGCTACCGCCAGGGTCAAATGCAGGATAAAAGGAGTCCATGTCATCTTTGTCGTTCTCATTGTCGTCTCACGACGGGAATTGAGATGCGCACAGGCGCACCGGTTGCACAGGAATTAACGCAGGCAGCCCGGAGGAAAAAGATGATGACGTTGTGGTGTGAAAACAAAAAAGCGCATACGCAATCCCAGTCCGGCCACAGGCTGGACATCTTAAAGTTCTTTATACGGGATGCTACTGCTCTGAGAAGAGAGGAAACATAGCCCGCCGATTAACGGCAGGCGCACAACGGAGTGGGCCTGCCTTTATAACGCGTGAGTTACAGGGTGACTGTCCAATTGTGTGCTCCTGAGAAGAAAGTGACGAGATTCTATTCCGCCGAAACCAGGTTGTAAACCGTGCTGATAGTTTCCTTTCTAAACCTTTTATCAACAATACTAAGAATCTCCTTATCTGCCAGGTCGCCACCTGAGGAGGCAGCCAGTTGAAAATCTCGATACCTGGTGATTAATTCGCCAAAGAACAGCATTAATGGCTGAGACATAACTTTAATTTGGCTATTTTGCAGTGATTCACGCCAGAAATAGTCGATTTCACCCTGCCATCCACCCGCAAATATCGCGGAATGAAAATTATCCTCTTTTCGCTGGATTAACCCGCCTTTTCGGTGCTTTTTCGTCATTGAATGCGGCTTTGCCTGTGCGTAAGATTCGTTGTTACGCCGTTTACATTCACATTCAAATAAGAAAAATTTATGCAAGCTTCCATCGCGCCATCCATCGACACCGATCCCAACGCCACGCCCGTCAACTCTCGCGGTAAAGTCGTTATTGCTTCACTGGTCGGCACTGCTATCGAATTCTTCGATTTCTATATTTATGCTACTGCCGCGGTAATCGTGTTCCCGCATATCTTCTTCCCACAGGGTGATGCCACCGTTGCCACGCTGCAGTCACTGGCCACCTTCGCCATTGCCTTTATCGCGCGCCCTATCGGTTCAGCGGTGTTTGGCCACTTTGGTGACCGTGTCGGGCGTAAAGTGACGCTGGTCGCCTCGCTGCTGACCATGGGAATTTCAACCGTGGCGATCGGCCTGCTGCCGAGCTATGAAACGATTGGCGTGTTTGCCCCCCTGCTGCTGGCGCTGGCACGTTTTGGTCAGGGTCTGGGACTGGGCGGCGAATGGGGCGGTGCTGCACTGCTGGCCACGGAAAACGCTCCGGCGAAAAAACGCGCCCTGTATGGCTCCTTCCCGCAGCTTGGCGCGCCGATTGGCTTTTTCTTTGCCAACGGCACCTTCCTGCTGCTCTCCTGGCTGCTGACCGACGAACAGTTTATGAGCTGGGGCTGGCGCGTGCCGTTTATCCTCTCAGCGGTATTAGTGCTGATCGGCCTGTATGTGCGCGTCTCATTGCATGAGTCACCGGTTTTCGCCAAAGTACAGAAAGAGAAGAAACAGGTGAAAGTGCCGATTGGCACCCTGTTCAGCAAGCATCTGGGTACCACCATTATTGGTACATTCATCATGCTGGCAACCTACACCCTGTTCTATATCATGACCGTCTACTCCATGACCTATGGCACCACGCCCGCGCCTAACGGACTGGGTATTCCACGTAATACTTTCCTGTGGATGCTGATGCTGGCGGTGATTGGTTTTGGCATCATGGTGCCGATTGCCGGGCTGCTGGCCGACCGCTTTGGTCGCCGCAGGACGATGATCGTCATTACCCTGATTATTATCGGCTTTTCGATGATCTTCCCCTCGATGCTGGGTTCCGGTAATCAGATGCTGATTATGGCTTTCCTGGTCTGTGGCCTGAGCATTATGGGGCTGACTTTCGGACCGATGGGCGCACTGTTACCGGAGCTGTTCCCGACCGAAGTCCGTTATACCGGAGCATCGTTCTCCTATAACCTGTCGTCGATTCTGGGTGCATCCATCGCGCCATATATTGCCACCTGGTTAGCGCACACTTACGGGCTGTTCTATGTCGGCGTTTACCTGGCGTCGATGGCCTGCCTGACGCTGATTGCGCTGATCCTGTGCAAAGAAACCCGTCACGAATCGTTATTTGATTGATATTGCCTGATGGCGGGTCGGGCATGCCCGACCCCTACAACGGATCCAGGGGCGAGGCATAGGCACAGACCGACCACATGCCTCGCCCGTATCGATGACCGTAGGGGCGAGGCATGGGTACAGACCGACCACATGCCTCGCCCGTATCGATGACTGTAGGGGCGAGGCATGCCTCGCCCGTGTCAATGATTGTAGCGGTGAGGTCTGCCTCGTCCTTATCAATATCCGCCCTGCACGACGTTATTTCCCACTTTTCATCTGCTGCAATACGCGGCTGCATTGATTATCGTCGTTGTCACTCGGTGAGATCAGCGCCAGCAGCGCCGCTGCCGGGGCCACCACGGCACCTAATGCCACCGCCGCCGCACCACGAGCAATCAGTGGCCCGGGTTTCACACCGGCATCGGGATTTTTAAAGGTGCCACGCACATACAGCGGTGAGCGCAGCGTGATAATCCTGATGCCTTTGCTGTCCGGGTTAATCGACAGATCCAGCCGTTCGTTAGCAAAATTGGTGGTGCCGGTAATATTGATAATCGCGTTTTCAGTATCGAAGACAAACAACCGTGACGAGGCCAGCCCGTTGTTCACCTGAAGATTGGCGGCCGCGCAGTTGATTTTCACTTCATCATCACCAAACAGCTTACCCACCACGTAGTTACCCACGTTCAGACCCACAATTTCCATCAGACTGCGGCTGATCAGGCCATCGTTCATCAGCAGCTTCAGGTCACCGTTGCTGGTTGCCAGCAAATCGGCCACTGAATTACCGCGCCCGCTCAGCGTCGCATCACCGTTCATCTGGCCAAGCGCACTCTGCATCGCTTCCACGCCCGGGAACAGCTGCCGCAGCTTCAGATTGCGGGCATGGAGATCCACGCGTCCCTGCATTGGCGATTTGTCGCCTTCCAGCCGGACGCTGGCATTCAGGTTTCCTCCCGCCATGCCGAAGCGCAGCGGGTCGAGGCGCAGATCGCCGTTTTTCAGGATCAGATGAGTGGAAAGATCGCTGATCGGCAATGAGCTGCTGTGCTCTATGCGCCGACCTTTGAATGTCACATCCGCATCCATCACATCCCAGTTTTTCGTGTCGAACTTATCATGCGGCAGCACGCGATCGGCGGGCTGCGTGGCGGCCTCTCCACGTTGTGCCTTGGCCTTTTCGGTCTTTTCACTGCCTTTACCGTAATTGACGCCAATCAGCGGGCCGAGATCGGCCATACGCAGCTGACGCGACTCCAGCGTCCCTTCCAGCTTAGGTCGGGGTTTGCTCTGACTGTAGGTCAGGGAACCATGAATATCGCTGTCGCCGATATGGCCGTTAAAGCCCTGATAGCGAAACACCGCACCGGCGGCCTGCTGGAAACGCGCCGTCAGATGGCCATCCGTTTCATACGGCGGCGTATCCGGCAGCAGAACGCCCGTCAACCCATAGAGGTTGGCCAGGGTATCACCGGAGAAACGCAGGCGAATATCTACCCCGCCGAGGTTCATCGGGTCCTGCACGGTCCCCGCCACCCGCACGCGCGTGGTGCCACTGCGGATATCAGCCTGAATCGGGAATGGCGTATTCTGGCTGCGTAACGACAGCATGCCGCCCATTTTGCCGTCACCGTTCAGTTTCTCGTTGTTGTACGTCCCGCTGACTCGCCAGCCGAAGACAAAATCTGCCGCCCCTTTTTGCTGGTCGTTGCCTCCTGCCAACTGGGCATAAGGCACCGGTTTACCCAGCGGATCGACGGTGATCTGCACATCCGCCTTATTGATCGCATCACGATAAGCGATGTTCCCCTGGTCAAAAACGATATTATCCAGACGGAACGACCATGCGGAAGGCGGCTGATTTTCCTGTTTTGAGTCACTGCCCGCGAGGTTAAACGTCCAGTTATTTTTGCGGTCGGCCGTTTGCACCAGCTTTGCGGTCGGTTGTTGCAGTTTGATCCACGGCAGATACACCTGCTTACTCAGCAGCGCCAGGGGTGAGAGAGTGGCGTCGATACGCGCCAGATGCAGCATGGTGACATCAGGAATGTCAGGAGGGTTACCCAGCATAATGTCCTGGGCATGGACGTGCGGCCAGGGCACCCAACGACGCCAGCCAGGTTCGCTGCGGTTGCGCTCCCACGCCACACCCAGATCGCCACGAATGGCAAACGGGCGGTTAATCTCGGCAGAAACTTTCTGGTTGATGGTGGGCTTCAGGCGATTCCAGTCGAAGGTGGCGATCACAATGACCATCACCACCACCAACAGCACAAAAATCCCGGCAATCCAGCTAATGACTTTCCCCGTACGCGACATTCGTCGTCTCCTTGATGGCTATCCGTCTCTGGTTAAAGATAGTCGAGACGACAGCACATGGGATCAGACGAGGTTCAGCGGCAATGCCTCAAGCTGTTCAAACGGCATAGGACGGGCAAAGAAATACCCCTGTGCAGCATAGGCAGGAGAGTTACGTACCTGCTCCCACTCTTCAGGTGTTTCTACCCCTTCAACAATCACCCCTTTGCAGTAGCGATTGATCAGGGCCAGCAGCATTCCAAACAGATTTCGGCCCTCTTCGCTTTCACGCAGCAGGATAAACAGCTCGCGTGCGAGCTTGATGTAGTCGTACTTCAGTTCGGTCAGCGCGGAGAAGTTCGCCATGCCGGAGCCGAAGTCATCCAGCCACAGCGGCCCCAGTTCAGGCATCTGCGCAACAATCACTTCCTGTGGCAACACATGGTGCTCGACCAGTTCAAAACGCACCCACGGGCAGCGTGCAATTAACTGACGAACGGTTCTGTTATGCTGGATTTCCAACAGCGTTGGCCCGTCGATATTGACGGAGGCGACGATGTTAGTACTGGCAAATTTTCTTTCCCATTTAGCCAGCAGCGTCAGCTGCTCGGCCACAATATGCAGGCGTTGAGGGATCTCAAGCGTTGCAAAATAAAGCTCCGGCGAAACTCTCTGGCTCGGCGCGGATGGGTGAAACACCGCTGTGAGCAACTCAATTGCCATCAGGCTACCGTCTACCCGGTAAATCGGCTGGAAGTTATAGGAACGCTGACACTGTTGCCAGTAAACAGGTTCTTTAAGCTGCTCTTGTTCGACGATTGCGTTCGGTAACCGGTGACTGAGGCTATTCAGCACCATTATTATGATCCTTTATTTGTGAGACCGCCTTCGTATGGCATCCCGTGTTGCAAGTATCGGCA
The DNA here is from genome assembly GCF_037479575.1 of Erwinia sp. MYb416. Lineage (NCBI taxonomy): Bacteria > Pseudomonadati > Pseudomonadota > Gammaproteobacteria > Enterobacterales > Erwiniaceae > Erwinia > Erwinia sp. MYb416. Next base: position 216,247 of record NZ_JBBGYT010000437.1, on the reverse strand, counting down.
CTGTCCCTGAGAACTTTATCGACATACAGCCACGTTAGCCTTGCTAAGATTACCCATCTTTTGCCCTTTCAATCGCTAAAACAGGCGCTGTTTAGGGCGTTTTATCATCAGTTGGCCCGGACTAAACCCACGTCACAATAAAATTAAAACATCGTTTTAAATCATTGACTGTTGCCCCGCACGCAGCGAGACTGAACGCAGACTTTTCATTGAGCGAATGACCATGACGCAACAGAAACTGGCCGTGATCGGCGAATGTATGATTGAACTCTCCCAGCAGGGTCGCGATATGAGCCGGGGATTTGGTGGCGATACGCTGAATACCGCGGTGTACGTAGCTCGCCAGGTACCAGAGCAGGCGCTGCGGGTGGATTATGTGACCGCATTGGGTCAGGACAGCTTCAGCAGTGAGATGATCGCCGCCTGGCAAAGCGAGTCGCTACAGACCGGCCTGATCCAGCGCATGGAGAACAAACTGCCAGGCCTGTATGTGATTGAAACCGACCCGCAGGGTGAGCGTACGTTTTACTACTGGCGCAACGATGCTGCCGCGCGTTACTGGCTGGAAGGCGAGCGTGCAGAAGCGATCTGTCAGCAGCTGGCCCATTATGACTATCTCTATCTGAGCGGGATCAGCCTCGCGATCTTAAGCCCAGAGAGCCGGGAAACCCTCTACGCCCTGCTGGCCGCTTGCCGCAAAAACGGCGGCAAGATTATTTTAGATAATAACTACCGCCCACGCCTGTGGCAGAACCCGCAAGAGGCGCAGAGTGCCTATCAGGCAATCCTCGCCTGCACCGATATCGCGTTCCTGACGCTGGACGATGAAACCCTGCTGTGGGGCGAAGCCAGCGTAGCAGACGTGATTGCACGCACGCAGCAGGCGGGCGTCAGTGAGATTGTGATTAAACGCGGTGCCGATGCCTGCCTGGTAGCGAATGGCAGCGAGCCGCTGCTGGAGATCCCCGCGGTGCGTCTGCCGGCATCAGCGATAGTTGATACCACGGCAGCAGGGGACTCCTTCAGCGCTGGCTACCTCGCCGTACGTCTGACCGGCGGGAGCGCAACCGAAGCCGCACAGCGCGGCCACCTCACCGCCAGTACGGTGATCCAGCATCGCGGGGCGATTATTCCCCGTGAGCGGATGCCTGCGCCTCGCTAACGCGCGGCACGGCCAGCAGCCAGGTATCACGTAGCGCGGAGATCGTTGCCCCGCGCCCTTCTCCGCCATTGGGCAGATCCCAGTTAGCCTGACGGATCGCCGCCTGATAGCGATCGCTATTACGCTGATTATCGGCCTGCGACAGCAACGGGATCAGGCGCACGCCAATACGGTCAAGGCTGTGGTAGGGCCAGATTTTGTTGTTGCCGCTGTACGGTGCCATAAAATCCAGCGCTGTCAGCAGGCTGGCCTGCTGCGGGGTACGGTAATGCCACAGATCGCCGGTATGACTGTTCTGCGCCACCGTGGCCAGCGCGGTCAGTGCCTGCAAATTAAACCAGCTGTAGTGGAAAGATCGGGTGCGTGCCAGCTCTTTCGGCTGGCTGCCATCGGCAGCAATCTGGTGATTCATGCGTTTTTTTGCCTGCTCCAGCATGGGTGTGATCGCCTCAGGCCGTTGCAGATACCAGGCAATACCCGCCACCTGCACGTTGTACCAGCTACCGTGATTATTCTCCGCCTGCGCTTCCCCCTTACCCTGTTTGCTGGTCTGTAGCCAGTGCAGGTAATCACTCATCCACTGCTGCATCTGCTGTTCATCCTGCGCACGCCAGCCAGGCGCGGTGCGCAGCATCAGCAGGGAATCCACAATCCGCGTGGCAAAGTAACGTCCATCGAGCACGCCGGAGCGCCGCCCTTCCGCCTTGCCCGGTACGCTCTGGGCCCAGTTCAGGTTAGGGTTCATCCGCGTGGCAGGATCGAGAAACCAGTGGCGGATCAGGGCGATCGCGCGATCGGCATACCGTTCATCGCCGGAGAAATACCAGGCCAGCGTCAGGGTCTGTACCCGGGCGGTAAACGTCGCCAGCCGCACACCGTCGCTGTCATTGTTCTTAGTTGAAGGGTTGATTTTACCGTCACGGCGTACCCACGGCAGCCCATCCGGAGACGCGTCATCTGGCCACCAGTAGGCACTGAGGCTCAGGTAATCGTGTTTTGAACCGCTGGGAGGCGTAAGCCCTTTCTCTGCCACGCTCAGCAGTGGCGCAACCAGCGCCTTATCGGCCTCGTGCTGTAGCTGATGCCAGGCTTTCAGTGTCAGCGTGGGTGCCTGCTGCTGCTGCAACCGCGTTTTATTCAGCACCAGGTCATCCTGGTTGAGAAACGCATACTGCTGCGCAAACAGGGGCAAACTGACGAACATCCCCAGACATAAAATCAGGATATAACGCACACTGCGTTTCATCTTCACTCTCCGTTCAGATTCCGTCTGACAGCATAGTCTCTGACAGTAAAATATGCCGTTCTGATGAATCAATAATATTAAGTCAAATTATTACCGGGGAAAGTTCCTGAGCAAAGAACCATTATTAATGAGTAAAAACAGCAGCCGCATAAATAGTTTGTGTTTAGGTCAATATTTAAAAAAATCTAATGTAAAAGCCGCCCAGAGCAGCAATGACAGTGCATCAGGCCGGAAAAAAGAAAGAATTGAGTATATTCCGAAATTGATTACCGATGAGGTGAAATAGTAGACGGCGGAAAAATAAAGCGGCACAGTTTCTGTTCAATACGCCGTGATAAATATCACCTTCCTTTTTTCTACGGCTTCTATAATTTCTAATTATTGTTGCAGCAATAATATTGAGGCGCCTATGAACGCAGAAATTTTCAACCTCTGGCCACACGGCGATGCGCCAGGCGCCAGCGATTCACGGGCGCAGCCGCAGATTATTGATTTGGCCAAACCTTATGAGCCCTTCGACCGTGCTGCCAGCGGCGTCCGCTGTCCGGAGCTGGCAGTGTGGTACCCGGAACAGTCGAACGGCATCACGCTGCTGGTCGCCCCTGGCGGCGGTTACCAGCGCATCATGATCGATAAAGAGGGCAGCGCCCTGGCGATGTTCTTTACCTCTATGGGCTATACGCTGGCGGTCATGACCTATCGTCTGCCCGCAGATGGTCACCATGAAGGTGCTGATGCGCCACTGGCCGATGCCCAGCGCGCCGTCAGAGTGCTGCGTGAACGTGCGCTGCGTGGCCGCAATGGTGAGAAAATTGTCATGATGGGTTTCTCAGCCGGAGGGCATGTCGCCGCCAGTCTGGGAACGCGTTTCGGTGAAAAACTCTATCCGGTGCAGGATGCTGCTGATGCGCGCTCTCCGCGCCCCGATGCGCTGGTACTGATCTATCCGGTCATCAGTATGCGTGACGGGCTGGCTCATAGCGGGTCGCGTCTGCAACTGCTGGGTGAAAAACCAGGCCAGAAGGAAATTGACGCGTACTCAATGGAGAATCGCGTGAGCGATAACACACCGCAGACGCTGCTGATCCACGCCGTTGATGACGCGTCAGTCCCGGTGAATAACAGCATGGTGATGTTTAGCGCTTTGCGTGAACATCAGGTGCCGTGCGAGCTGCACTTCTATGAAAAAGGCGGCCACGGCTTTGGCATTCGCAACGTGGCCGACCTGCCGCTCGCCAGCTGGCCGATGCTGGTCAACGAATGGCTACGCGCGCGGAAATGGTGATATCACGGGCGGGCCAAAACAGCGGGTCCGCCCCGTGATCACACCTGTCACTGTGCCGGTGCGCTGCCGTCCGTTTGTGCCGCGTCCGCTGGGGCAGCCACTGGCGCTATCGGCGTCATAATTTTCTGCCAGCTTTCGAGCAACATCTTCACCTTGGTTTCAGGTTCGCCCTGCGGCTGCATCAGCACCATCGTCATATCCTGGGTTAACTGCTGACGTAGCTCCTGGTTGAGCTGGTCGAGGGTTAACTCTGACAGGAAAGTCTGACGCAGTTTCTGATACTGCTCAGGAGCGATATCCACCACTGCGTTCTGTTGAGAGCGAAGGCGCTGGCTCATCAGAACATCGGTATCGGTGCGTGCATAGGTGGCAAACAGCTTGGTCAGTTCACTTTTCTTCTGCGTCATCAACGCATCGAACTCCTGCTGAGTCAGCCCTTTATCACGCACGTTGACCATCTCTTTGGCGATCAGCTCCAGGTTGTTGTTCAGTGCCGCGTTGTCTGCGTCCATATTGATGGCACACTGGGCGCGCTGATACAGCACCCGGCAATCGAAGCCAACCTGCATTCCCTGGGTTTTGTTATCACTCAGGACTTTCTGCACATGCCAGAACAGCGCTTCACGCGCCAGATCGCTCTGCCAGTAGCGCAGCAGGTTTTGTGATTCGCGGATGGGCTGCCACGGCGTATCCCACACCAGCGACAGACGATCCTGGCTAATACCGTTGTTCACCAGATTCACCGGCTGCTGTGGCAACGGCGAAAGCGTTGGCATCGCGGAAGGCTGATCGCGCTTGCCCTCCAGCGGGGAGAACACTTTATTGATTTGCTCGGCCAGACTGCGGCTGTCTACGTTACCCACCACAAACAGCGTCATGGCATCGGGCGTGTACCACTGCTTATAGAATGCATAGAGCTGCGCCATATCGACCGGGGTTTTTACCGCGGCGGCCGGGTCATGCGCCAGCATCGAAGAGCCTTTCAGGCGGTAACGCCACCAGACATCCTGCGGATTACCCGGCCAGGTGGCAATCGGGTCATCAGCATTGATGGCGGTGTTCACCACCTGATCGTTAATCGTCATTTTACCTGCGGTTGCAGCCAGCCAGGTCAGGGCTTCTTTCAGCATTTCCGGGCGGTTATTCGGCAGGCTCAGATTGTAAAGCGTGTAATCGTATGAGGTGATGGCTGGCGGTTGGGGGTGCTGCGGATCAATACTTTGCTGCCACAGTGAGCGCTGCTGCGCCGGATCCAGCGTGGCATTATGCACCAGCGCCAGACGGGGTAACAAATGACTGTAGCCAGCCTGCTGGGCGCTTTCTACCAGCGAGCCCGTGTTAACTAACAGGCGAATTTCAACGCGGTCACTTGGACGCTGCGGGGTGGTGAGCAACTGCCAGCTAAAACCGTTCTCCAGTTTGCCCTGCTGCCAGGCAGGATCGGGTTGGAGTGTTTCAGCCTGTACAGTGCTACTGGCCACTGCCAGTAAGATTCCACCAATCAATAAACGAATTCTGGTGCCCTGCATGTGAACCCCTACTCAATCACAAACCAAATAATTATCACTGGCGGTCTACGGCCTGATTCTGTCACGGTGACAGATGGCTCCGGAAAGCCACTGTTTTTAAAAGGAACAGCTCTTAGACCACGCATCGACGAGGATGTCACACAGCGGAATGAAAAATCATAAAATAATATGAGGGTTATTATGCAAATGCCCGCCGTGAGGGCAAGTCACGACGGGCATTTGAGGTGATTTTTTGTGAATTAAGTACTTATCGCGATGTTTCAGGCTACTTTTTGCTGCTTTTTACTCGCATTCAACGTCTCTTTTAACTGCTTTTCGTCCAGCTGACCCACCCATTTGGCCACCACCACGGTCGCCACGCCGTTACCCACGAGATTCGTCAGTGCGCGGGCTTCGGACATAAAGCGGTCAATGCCGAGAATCAGTGCCAGGCCCGCCACCGGCAGGTGCCCAACGGCCGAGAGCGTTGCCGCCAGCACGATAAAACCACTGCCGGTCACCCCTGCTGCACCTTTCGAGGAGAGCAGCAACACCACCAGCAGGGTAATCTGATGCCAGATATCCATATGGCTATTGGTGGCCTGAGCGATAAAGACCGCCGCCATCGTCAGGTAAATCGAGGTGCCGTCGAGGTTGAAGGAGTAACCGGTGGGTATCACCAGGCCGACGACCGATTTCTTACACCCCAGCTTCTCCATTTTATCCAGCATACGTGGCAGCGCCGACTCAGAAGAGGACGTCCCCAGGACAATCAGCAGCTCCTCTTTGATATAGGCAATAAATTTGAAGATATTGAAACCAACCACGCGAGCAATCAGCCCCAGCACCACCACCACAAACAGCAGGCAGGTGATGTAGAAGCAGATGATCAGTTGGCCGAGCTGTACCAGTGAACCCACGCCGTATTTGCCAATGGTGAAGGCCATCGCACCGAAAGCCCCGATCGGTGCCAGGCGCATAATCATATTGATGATGCCGAAAATGACCTTGGAGAAGCTGTCGATAAAGTTGAACACCAGCGTGCCTTTATCGCCCATACGGTGCAGAGCAAAGCCAAACAGGATCGCGAACAACAGCACCTGCAAAATATTGCCGCTGGCAAAGGCACCAATGACGCTGCCCGGGATCACATCCAGCAGGAATGCCACCACGCCCTGCTGTTCAGCCTGCTGGGCGTACATCGCCACCGCTTTAGCATCCAGCGTAGCCGGGTCAACGTTCATGCCCACGCCAGGCTGCAACACGTTCACTACCACCAGGCCGATAATCAGCGCAATGGTACTGACCACTTCAAAATAGAGTAGCGCCACGGCACCGGTGCGCCCGACCGCTTTCATGCTTTCCATACCGGCAATACCGGTCACCACGGTACAGAAGATCACCGGGGCAATAATCATTTTGATCAGCTTGACGAAGGCATCACCCAGCGGCTTCATCTGCGCGCCCAGCTCCGGGTAGAAATGCCCGAGCAGAACACCGACGGCGATAGCTGTCAGTACCTGGAAATAAAGACTTTTGAACAGGGAAGTTTTCATAAAGGTATCCGTTAACCGCGTTAATTGTTGTTTTTTAGTCCAACGACAGCGCGAAAGTAACATCCGGTTAACAGGATTGGTACGGGGTGGCCCGGCGTGGGGCCACCTAATCGACATTTATAAGAGCTGAATCACGTCAGCAGAAAGTTGTATAACTAAAGAAAGTAGAAGGTAGACCCGCGTCTCAGGATTGTGACAGATAACGTTGCTCAAATTGCGGCAGCGGCAGCGCCTCTGAATACAGATAACCCTGACCAATAGAGATACCCCGTGCCAGCAGCCAGTCACGCTGCTCTTCGGTTTCCACACCCTCGGCCACGACGTCCAGATGCATTATCTCAGCGATGAAAGAAACAATTCTCACCATACTGTCATTATTCGGCAACGCGGCGACAAAGCTGCGATCCATTTTTAGTTTGCTAATCGGCAGCGTTTTAAACTGATTCAGCCAGTTCAGATTGGCATAGCCCATACCGAAATCGTCCAGCGCGATGGAAACGCCGGTTTTCTGTAATTCCTGCAAAAGGTGCAGCGCCTGCTCTGGCTCACCGATCTGGGCGGTTTCAGTGATCTCCAGCATCAGACGACCAGGACGGATGTCATAACGCTGAATCAGCTCCTGTAAATGACTGACCATTGTGGCTTCGCGCAGTTGGATTGCCGAGAGATTCACACTCAGCGTCAATTCGATCCCCTGCTGCTGCCAGTCGGCCAGGAGACGACAGGAGGCTTCAAACACCCAGCGGCCGAGTGCGGTAATCACCCCAATCTCTTCCGCGTTAGTAATCAGATCTTCCGGCAGGCACCAGGAGCCATCGGGCTGACGCTGGCGCAGCAGCGCTTCAGCGCCCACCAGCTTGCCGTTGTTCATATCAATTTGTGGCTGCAACCATAGCGCAAACTGCTGCTGCTCCAGCCCCTGCAAAATATCATGTTCCTGGGTGAGACGTTTCTGCGCGCGCTCGGTTAATGCCGGGTCGAAGAACAGGATCTGATTTTTCCCCTGATGGCGTGCCGACATCATGGCCGAGGTCGCACGGGCCAGCAGATCGGCGGCACTCAGGCTGTCGGCTTCACGCAGTACCATGCCCACGCTGATATTCGGCCGCAGCTGCATATGCTGCAAACCGATCGGCTGATTCAGGCGCACCATCAGAGTCCGCGCCAGCCGCAGTCCACGGAACGGGTTATTCGCGCGTTTCACCAGCAGGGCAAAATCGCAGATCGACAGCTGCGCCAGTACCGTACGCTCATCAATACACTCGCGCATTTTCTCCACCAGCGTCAGCAGCATGGCATGACGTTGTTCGTCGGTGACCAGCCCGTTGGTCTCCAGCAGCGTTTCAATACGCACCACGATCAGAGTAAACATACCCGCCGGGCCAACAGCGCGCAGATGCTGCTCCAGCAGCGCCAGGAACAGCGTTTTATTCGGCAGGCCGGTGAGAGAAAAATGGGTGCTCATGTGGCTCATCTCATCAAAGGACGATGCCAGCATCTTCTGGTTACGGTTGTAGTGGCGGATCAACATGCCGATTTCATCATCACGATGATGACGCGGCAACGACAGCTGATGACCGATCGCCTGTTGCAGGCTCAGGTCCCGCAGCTCGTGGGCAATATTGCGCAGCGGGCGCACCATCAACCGATTAATACACCAGCTGATAGAGACAGAGAGGATCAGCGCCAGCAGCAGATAGGCGGTGACCATCGTCGAGACAGCACTAAGGATAAACTGATACACGCGCCAGGAATCGGCCTGCAACACCAGTATCGCCAGGGGCTTAGGGTTGGCCGGTTGGACAGAATAGAGAGGGACCGTGATTTGCACCGGCAGCTCAAACAACTCCATGATAAAACGTGGCACCGGTTTCTCGGGCTCAAAGTCCGTATGCAGCGCCTGGAGCCCATTGGGCAGCACCACTTCTGCGCGCGCCAGAATACCGGCCGGACGCAGTGAGTTAAGAATATATTCAGCCTGAGGAATATCCGCTTTGAGTACCGCCTGTGACAACGGCTGGCGAACGGTATGTGCCACGTTCTCCATTTGCTGGGCGTAGTCGATTCTGCGCTGCTGCACAAAATGAAAAAGCTGTATGACTATAAAAATACAAATGGCCACGACTGCAACGCTGGAAATCGTCGCCATTTGCTTAATCGTTAACGAACGACTGACGCGCAAGCCTGTTCTCCGAAGCACCGAATCTCTGATTCAGGGCATATAGGGCAAAAAAAACAGTCCCGAGTATATCCTAAGGCAAGCGTATTTTAAGCTATCACGCCTCGCAATCGTTCGTTTAGGGATTTTCCTGGTCTTCCTGTCCCCTTTTCAGGCTCCCTGCGCATTATTTAAAATCTGCATAGGGGATCAGCGGCTGCGGCGGCATATCCAGATCGCCCTGCCAGCCCGCCATCGAATAGCGCAGATACATCAATCCGTGGCTGGGGGTGTAATCCTTCGCCTGCTGAATATCCACCCCGAGCCCCAGCGTCCAGTGTGACGATAACCGCCGTTCCACCAGCGCCTGTAACGTGTAGCCAACGCCGCTGCCGCCCCCGTCACTGCCCGGCGGATTATCGCGGGTCAGGTCGCCAAAACTGAGAGGATAGCGCGGCTGAGCACGCGTTTTTGAGTGGGACAGCGAAACCGAACCGCCAAGGTCAAATGACCAGTTTTCTGTGCGCTGACGGAAGGTGACAGGCACTGACACTGACGCATAACGCTGTGGACTGTAGTAGCCGCCCTGGCCGAGAGAGTAGTCGCTGAGATCCTTCGCGTAATGCCACAGCATGCCATTCAGGCCAATCGTTGCGCGGCGGTTATCCTCGTTAATCCACTTATAGTAGTAGCCACTCATCAGGCGTTCGCGAGAGTTATCCGCCACGTTAGTGCCGCCGATCTGATGAGCGCTGATATCGGCCCAGATGCCATGTGCCTCACCCCGGTCATAGCTCAGGCCAATGGCACCCCCGGTAGCCACCACCCCGCCCCAGGTTTTTCCACTGGCCGGGTTCGGGTCGCGCGCCCCGGCAAAAGCCAGTAACGAGCTGGAAATCGGTCGCCGTGAGGCGGTCAGCGAAACACCCACCTCATCAATATCGGTATTCCAGGTCAGGCCCCCTACCCAGTTCGTGACCTCGAAACCGAGTGGGGTGGTGCCGAGATCGGCTGACCAGCGATCGCTGCGATATCCTGCGCCGATGCTGGTGCCATTCTGGTGCTGTTTAACGTCCTGGCGGCACTGCGCATCGTCATTGGCGCAGGTGCCGAAATTTTCGGTGATATTACCGCTGCTATTGCGTGAAAAGGTCCCCGCCGACACATCGACATTGTCCAGTCGTAGCCAGCTACGGCCCTCATCCCAGGGCGTTTCCGCCTGCAACATGGTGGTACGTGCGGTGAAATCTGAAATACCGCCGGTGCCTTTATTACGCGAGTAATCTTCTTCGAGCGTGAACACCGTATCCTGCTGCTTATACAGGTCGGCACTGTCGCTGCGGATACTCCGTTTCAGCCAGTCATCGCGCACATCGTTACGCGTCAGCCGGGTAAAGGTATCGTTATCGACCGGGGGCTGTGCAGCAATACCGCTGGACACCATCGCCTGCCGGTAATCGTTCAGTGCGGCCGCGGACTGGCCCTGTGCGGCCTCCAGCCTGGCGGCATCACGCAGGACCAGCGCACTCAGCTCCGACGGGCTCTCTTTTTCTGCCTGCGCTTTCAGCCCGGCATACTGTGTCCGCGCACGATCGGTTTCACCGATGCTCGCCCAGGCATTCGCCACCCGGCGTCCGTTGCTGAGGCTGGCTGCACTGACCACAGGGGGCAACGCCTGTAACAGACGCTGCGCATCAGCAGGCTGCTGCTGCGCTATCTGAGCATCAATCTGGTCGAGCAGACGCTGGCTTTCAAGACGGTCTGACAACGCCTGAATATCGGGCGTCCACCGGGATTTTGGCAGAGTATTTAGCTGCTTCAACGCGGCATCATCGTTATCACGCCCGGAGAGCCACAGCCCGTAGGTATAGACCTGTGCCGGGTCCTGCGGCTGGCGCCGGGCCATCGCCGCCATCACCGCCTCTGCCGCTGCCGTCTGGCCGTTTTCGCGCAGCGCTCCGGCGTAGCGATAATTCAGCCAGACATCATCCGGGGCATCCGGCTGCGCCTGGCGATATTTTGCTACTGCCTGCGACCATTTCCCCTGCTGCCCCAGCCGATCGGCCTCATCACTGAGCGCACTGCTACGCAGACTGGCAAGGGTATCGCCCAGCGCACGCTGCTGCGCAACGGGCAGGGTATTCAGGAAATCCAGCGCCCGCTGCGGGGACTGTTGCTGATAAACAGCGGCCAGCCGACGCACCGCCGTGGTGTTACCCGGCTCAACGCGCAGCGCTTCGCGGTAATGCTGTTCGGCCTGACTATTGTCCTTACGGGCCAGCGCCACATCGCCCAGGCCAATGCGCGCATAGCCGTCACGCGGGTCAAGCGGCCGTGCCTGCAGGTAGTAACGCTCTGCCGCGCGAGTATCCCCCTGCGCCAGCGCCTTATCGCCCTGTTCAATGGCCAGCCAGTACTGATTCGAACGCAGCAGGCTCTGCCATTTACTCACGTCGTCACCCTCCGGGGCAGCAGCGATCGCCTGGCGAAACCAGGTCGTGGCAGCCGCACGGTTACCGGCCTGAGTCAGCGCCTGGCCGCGTGCGCCCAGCGCCGCGGCACGGGTATCCGCTTGTGTGCGGCCGACATCCTGCTTTATCAGAGTAATCGACTGCTGTAGCTCTGCATTGCCCGGTGCCTGGCCGTCCAGTGCCTGCATTTCTGCCAGCGCCAGCGCCTGCTGGCCGGGCAGCCGCGCCACCAGACGCCAGTACTCCAGCGCAATATCAGTTGACGGAAACGCGCCGTGGAACAGCTGGTCCCAGGCGGTCCGGGCTTCCTCCAGCCGACCTGACGCCGCCAGTAGCCGTGCCTGCTGGAACTGCTGACGCCCTTCCGGCGTGATCAGCAGCATACTGGCTGCTGCCTGCCGCGCTGCCGCCGAAGACGGGGCAATCTGATTAAGCTGGCTCATCAGCCGGGCAGCGGTGGCCTGATCGCCCTGGCGCAGCGCCAGACGCAGTTTTGCCGCCAGCACATCCGGGTTATCCGGGGCAATTTTGTCCAGTCGGTAGAGTGACTGGGCGACCAGGTCGTACTTATTGGTCGCCTCCCCGGTACGCACCTGTTGTAACAGCCACGCTACCGGCGCCACACTGTCCGCCGCAAAAACGGCACTGAGCGGCAACAGGAGAACAGGCAGCAGCAGCCCATGCAGCGGGCGCATCACTCTTCGTCATCCTCGTCGTACAGACGACGACGGCTGATGCCGCGCATCACGCGCCAGACCAGTACCGCGAACAGGATCACCACCACACCCGCCAGCGTTGCCAGCCACAGCGGGTGCGTCGCCAGCAGGTTCCACAGGCGCTCCCACCACGGCAGGTGCCCGACATAATAGGTCTCACCCACACGCAGACTGTTAACGCCGGACTCTCGAATAATCGACACCGACCCAAACATCGCGTCCCGTTTGCCGCTGTCATTCATGGCATCGGCCAGCAGTCGCCAGGCCTGTGGACTGTCGGCCAGCAGAGCGACCACGCTACGCTGCTCAAAGAACGGCGACTGGAAGCCCACAACGGCGGCCATCGGCCCGGCGGAAACAATGGTGGTCTGGCTTTCCGGCTGCCGATCGACCGCCGGGCCGTCAACGCTGCTGAGTACCGGCTGACGCAGCGGTTTGTTAACCCAGCTTTTTGCCGCATCCACCAGCAGATTAATTTTGCTGTCATCTTTTAAGTCTGCGGGCAGGCTGCCAATCATCAGCAGGTCAGCATCCTCTGTTTTCGCCTGCGACCAATTATCAGTCAGGCGAACCTTCATCGCCGGATAGCCACTCTGTGCGCTGATGGTGGCCAGTGCGTCGAGCATTGCGGTCACCTGCTCAGGCTGCGGCTGCGCGTTGACCAGTACCAGGGTCTTCGCCAGGTCGGCCTGACGGCTGAACGGGAACCCGGCGGAGGCAAAAGCACGCAGGGACGGCATTTCGATAAAGTGGCGATAACCCGAGAAGTCGACGGTGGAGCTACCGTCGATCACCACGTGATTTTTAACCGGCACCACCGTTTCACAGCGCCCGTCGGCGGTTCCACCAATAAAGGTCAGGGCATAGTCAAAATCGAAGCGCAGCTGATTGACCACATCCAGGCGCAGTGCCGGGATCGTCAGGTTAGTACTGCCATCCTGCAGTCCCTGGATCAGCGGAATGTGTAGCAGCTGCTGACTGCGGTCTTTCTTCACCACCAGCGGGTAGTCCTGAACAAACTGATTATTCAGGTGAACGGCCAGTCGTGAACTGTCGTTCAGGATCGGCGAGGTGTAGCGATAGCGCAGATCCATATCAATCCCACGCGCGCGGATCAGGAACAGGTCCGGCGGCAGATTGAGGGTGAAATTGAGCGGCGAAGGTTGCAGGCCATCAGACTGCAACTGCCCCTGATACTGCTGCAATTCCGCGAAGGTGGTGGCGCGGTCGGTACGCACCCAGTTGGGGGCATCGTAAGGCTGACGGTCAGCCAGCGGTTTCAGTGAGTCAACGATGGACGTCTGTCCGCGTAACAGCAACTCCCCCTGCGCGATCCCCTGAACCGCCATAATCAGATCGTTATCGTCACGGCCCATGACCAGCAGCATTTTCTGATAGGGATTGTCTGGCTGGCTGACGATCGACACGGTCGGCTTATTCACCGGCGGAAGATCCTTCAGGAAATCCGGGCGCTTAGCGTTGGTCGCAAACACCACTGCATGCTGATCCTGCGGCAGCTGGTTGTACATCACCGGGAAGTTCTGCCCGCGCCACTGCGCTTTGGTACCAAACCAGGACGCCAGAATACCCGCCGCACGCTGTTCGGCAAGGTCCGGCGCTGAGGCAAACACCACCGGCAGCGACATCGGACGGTTATCGCGGCTGTCGAAGAACGGTTCCGGGAAATGTGAAAGATCGTTGGTCAGCGGCAGCTTTTGCAGCGTCAACGCCAGACGGCTCTCTTTACCGATATCCAGCCAGATCGAACTGTACGCCGGGTTTTCGCAGACGTTGGTGTAATGTCCCACCAGCTCAAAACGAATGCGGTTGAAATCACCAATAAAACGCGGGTCAATCGGCACTTCCACCTGGTTCTCTTTTCCCAGTTGTTCGGCGGTGAGCGTCACCAGTCCGACCATTTCGTCATTCAGGTAGATTTTCAGGTGCGACAGCGTCGGGAGCAGCGCGGGTGACGGGCGGAAACTCAGCATCAGCAGCGCCTTTGTCGCCACCTCATCGCTGCGCACGCCAAATTCAATCTGCCCCTCGGGATGGGTGCCGCGCAGGGAGAAAGCCCCGGGCGGCGGCGCGATTTTTGCAAAATTGAGCACGGACTCGCGCAGCGGTGCAGCGGGCAGCGGTGATATCACAGGCGCCTGTGGCGTGGGGATATCGGCCGCCTGACTCAGTGGCATCACCCCGATCAACAGCGCAGTAAACCAGCTTTTTTTTATCATCATCATTTTATCTTCACTGTTGCGTCACGGGGCTGCGCACGCGCCCCACACCATGAGGGAGGAAAGAGGTTATCCACGCTGCCAGCGCGGTTAAACCAACAAATAACTGGCGCATGCGCGGTGGCCCGTACTCCGCCAGACGCAGATAGCCTTTAAAGCCCAGCACCACGATATCAACCAGACTTTGTACCGGTTTATCTTCCGGGAAGCCGTCCTGCCAGAGTGCCCAGGTATCGGCCCGGGCAAAGGTGCACTGAATAAATTCAACGTGCTGCTGCGTCGTCAGGTTATCCAGCCGGATGCCCGCCCGGCGGCCAAAGGTGCGCTGCACAATGCACGGGAAGCTGAACTCCTGCTGGCCCCGTTTAAGCAGTAAAAATACCGCCTCATCATCGCTCAGCGCATTGCCTTCACGCAGCTCCACCCCAACGCCACCGTCTGAATAGTCACGCAAAGTGCAGGGCAGCAGATGCCCGTCTGCGCGGGCAATCGCCGCAGGCATCGCAATCTCCACGCGATGCGCTTCACGGATCTGCCGGGCCTCAACGGACACCGCCACCGCGCCCCCCAGAATAATCAGGTTGTAAAACACCCAGATCAGGCTGACCAGCACCGTCAGGATCTCGCTGGGCGGGCCGTATGCAAGGCGCCAGACGGCGGCGACAACGCCGGCAAGGTTAATCAGCACCAGGCACATATAGGGGCGGGTGATCACCCAGTCGAGGTGCTCTTCCGCGACCAGCCCGCCCTTGGCCGTAACGTTGAATTTCCCCTTATGCGGATTCAGCAGCGCCACGGTGGTCGGGCGCGCGATATACCAGGCCAGCACGGTTTCATAGACCTCACTCCAGAAGGAGTGCCGCCAGCGTCCCTGGATACGCGAGTTGGTCAGACTGGTGTGCAGCATATGTGGCAGCACGTAAATGGCGATCGCCAGCGCCGGGGCGAAGATAATAAACGCGTGGCACAGCAGGAAGGCCAGCGGGGCCAGCAGGAAAATCAGCCGGGGAATGCCCGAAAGGAAGTGCAGCATGGCATTGGCGTAGCACAGGCGCTGAACCAGCTTCAGCCCTTTGCCGAGCAAAGGGTTGTCCAGGCGGAAAATTTGTACCATCCCGCGCGCCCAGCGGATGCGCTGCCCGATATGCGCCGACAGGCTCTCCGTTGCCAGCCCGGCGGCCTGCGGAATGCGGATATAGGCCGAGGTATAGCCTTTACGGTGCAGGCGTAGCGAGGTATGGGCATCCTCCGTGACGGTCTCAACGGCAATCCCGCCTATTTCCTCCAGGGCGCTACGGCGCAGCACCGCGCAGGAACCGCAAAAGAAAGTGGCATCCCAGACATCATTCCCATCCTGGACCAGCCCGTAGAACAGCGTGCCCTCATTGGGCGTGCGGCGAAATCGTCCGAGATTACGCTCAAAGGGGTCCGGCGAGAAGAAGTGATGCGGTGTCTGCAACATCGCCAGTTTAGGATCTTTGAGAAACCAGCCCAGGGTCATTTGCAGGAACGAGCGCGTCGGCACGTGGTCGCAGTCAAAGATGGCGACGTACTCACTGCGGCACACCGTGCGCAGGGCATGGTTAACATTGCCGGCTTTCGCATGCTCGTGGGTTTCACGCGCCACGTACTGAATGCCAACGCTGGCGGCAAATTCACGAAATTCCGGGCGTTGCCCATCGTCCAGCAGATAGATCGTCAGCTTCTCTCGCGGCCAGTCGAGGCCCAGTGCAGCATAAATGGACGGCTTAACGACGCTTAACGGTTCATTGTAGGTTGGCACCAGCAGGTCAATCGTCGGCCAGCTATGAGTATCCTCCGGCATCGACACCGGCTGACGGTGCAGTGGCCACAGGCTCTGGAAATATCCCAGTAACAGCACCACCCAGGCATAAGTTTCAGCGGCAATCAGCAGCAAACCAAAAAACAGGCTTAGCCGATCATCCCAGTTCAGCGTAACGGTATAACGCCACCACAGATAACGGCAGGAGATGGTCAGTGACAGGACAATCATCATCATGACCGGCAGGCGGCCCGGAATGCGCCGCACCACCATCGCCACCATCCACAGCACCATAACAAAAATAAACTGCGTCCAGATATCAAACGGCTGCGAGATGCACAGCAGGGCCAGCGCCGTAGCCACCAGCACCGCCACGCTGAACAAGGCTTTGCGCAGCCACGGATGCAGCTGATTTAACCAGCGCTCACCCCGGCTCTCCAGCCTGCTGCGTTGCGCTTTTTGCGACAGGCGGTGCAGCCAGCGATGAAAGAGTTTGCGCCTGAGTGCCAGCGGGCGGAAGGCATTCAGCCGCACGCGCTCACTGCGCGGTGAGGCATCAAGCGGCATAAACAACATCAGCCACAGGCTCTGCACCAGATAACGCAACAGATCCGCCGGGCGTGGACGTTCCGGCGAAATCTGCGGGTAAAGATGGCGACGGCGGGCACGCACGGACTGCCACTCCGGGGATTCAAATCGCAGCAGCGTCCAGCCCAACATCACCAGCAGGCACTGGAGCGCGGCGGCCAGCACCGGGGTACGATGACGGCGATAGTCGCGATAACGCTGGTGTAATGCCTGCCACACCGGGGGGATCAACAGCCAGCGCAGCGGGTTCATGCCGCTTTACCTTTAAGGTTGACCAGGCACCAGGTCGCCAGTGTCGCCATCTCCTCTGCCGCCAGGCTGAGTGGGCGATATTCGCCCAGCGGTTGCTTGCTCAACAGCGCTTCGGCCACTGCCTCATCGCGATGGATCACCAGCGGAACCATCGCCCTGAGCGAGCTTAACCACAGCTGGTGCAAATCCTGCTGCGCCTTGCTGACGGAAGTAAACTGGTTGATCAGGAACAGGGTGTTGGCAGGAAAGCTCGCCTGATGCAGGCGCAGATGGCAGTTGCCATCCGGGTTGAGCACCAGTAAATGGTGATCGGCCTGCAGCAGCGGAGGATTCAGATGGGATAACTCCGCCGGGATATCCAGCAGTACCCAGCGATACTCGCTACGCAGGGCTTCAAGACGCGTGGACCACGGGGTCAGTAACGCTTCAGGCTGACGAAAATAATCCTGCCCTTCTTCACGCGGAAGCTGCCCAAAGGGAATAAAGTCGAGTTGCGCGGTATAACGCATCGCGCTCTGCTGCCACGGCTGCTGGTGTCGCATGCTGTGTGCCCAGCCACGGGACTGTGTTACGGGAGAATTAAAATGGGTACTCAGCTGATTATGTGGTGAAAAATCAATGGCAATAGTCCTTTCCCCAAGGCGGTTCAGCGCCCAGGCCAGCCCTGCTGTGACAGAAGTGGTACCCACACCGCCACGTAATCCCGACAATGCAACGATCGGCATTAACTTTCCTTATTCTGAAGTGCACCCAATTCTGTCAGTAGTGGCCATCGCGCATAAATGGCAGCCAGTCTTTCCTGACGGGCAATATCGATATAACGAAATGCGCCGAGTGAAAATGCCTCCCCCAATGCACTAATATCATCAGGTGGCTCACTCTCGGTTTGTAAAGCAGGACGCTGATTTTTATTCATCTTTGCCAGCCATTATGCAGGAACAGGTCGATTTAATAATACACATTTGTCACGTTAATGAGTTAAAGCTCATTGCTTTACCATGCCAGAAAAGCCATCGATGGCGCACGACCCCACACTGACCGCCGTCAGTGGTCAGACTATCCCGACAATCTAATGCATAAAAATGTGAAAGCGATATCAATGATTCACTGGCACCTGTTAAGTAGTAATGTATATTTACAGTATAACAAGCGGTATGAAAATTTTTTCCAGGCTGCCATCACGCTGGATTATTCCTGGTGCAAAAAAATCTTATGACGATTTCATTTACCTTAGGGCTTGGACAGGTTCAAAATGAATTAGTGTTGATGCAACCGCCAGGCTGCTACTGGGTCACAGTAAACAGGCAGGAAGATGCACGCCTGCTGGTGCGCCAGACGATAGCCGCTCAACGAGCGTTGACCCTGATCAGCACGACTGAACCTCCCCACAGCCTGCTGACACCTGCCCCACAAGGCGGCCCGAATAAGATCCCGTTATTCTCTTTGCCTGAAACGACCGAAGCGCTGATGGATTTAGCGGAAGATTTTTCCCGGGTATTAGCCAATAAACCCCGATTCCTGATTTTTTATACCGCCTTCAGTACGTGGGAGACGTTATCGTCCATTGAGTTAAATAACTGGCTGAAGGGGATTCAAAAATGGTTAACCGCGCGAAAATCAACATTGTTGATTATCACCTCCGGTCCCGGCGTTAATCTTCTGCGCAATGATTTACAGACACGCTATCGCCATCTGGATGGTTTGTCGCATCTTGAATGGCAACAGGACAGCTGGAATTACCGGGTTAACTGGTGGTGTAATAAAAGTGGCATGCTGGCAGATCGTGCGCTGCGCCTCACTTTGATTCAGGATGCTTTCCAGCAAATTAATGAAGAAGAGCAAAACACACCGTTAACATTAAATGATGAATATCTTTATCTGGCAGAAAAAACGGTACTGGAAGGTGCGCCCCCTCTTTCCAGCGCATGGACGCTGTTTGATGATAACAGCCAGCTTGCCAGCCGGGCACAGCAGGCCAGTGCCGCCACGGTGATCTTTAATCTGCATCATAACGACCAGATCGCGACTCTGGCGGGTGATATTCACGGCCTGCGCCGCACGCGCGGCAGCGCCCTGAAAATTGTGGTGCGTGAAATGCAAACATCCCTGCGCTACAGCGATGAACGCCTGCTGCTGGCCTGCGGCGTGAATGCCATCGTGCCCTTCAATGCCACTATGTCGCGTTTTCTGACCACTCTGGAAGGGTTGCAGGGGCAGTTCTATAACCGCCATGTGCCTGCTGACCTTGGCGTTTTACTGCGCTCCATGCAGCCACTGCAGGAGAAAGGCTACCTGCCGCTGGAGCATTTTTGCCGCTCAGTGGCACGGTTGATCGATAACACCATGCTGCCGGAGGATGGCAAAGGTCTGCTGGTGGCCCTGCGTCCCGTTCCGGAACTCAGCCCTGAACAGGCACTGACGCTGTGCAAGCCGCGACGCTACGGTGACCTTGTGACGCGTATAGAGGACCGGGTGTATCTGTTCCTCTCTTCCTGCCGTTACAACGACCTGGATACGGCATTGCAGTACATTTTCCATCTGCCACCCAACGAGATTTTCACCAACCGGATGGTGTGGTTTGAAGATTTACAAATCCTCTCGGAAGTCAGGCAGATAACCAGTATGTTGCCCAGCGCCTGGCGTGATGCCCCACCGACTGAGACCCACGAATTGGCGGCCGATACCAAACAGCCAGAGATCCGCCTGGTGCCGGAAGAAGTGACGCTCGCCACCCGTTCAGATAAAGAGGGCCCGCAATGACACTGATGGATGGGGTGCAGATCGTCATTCTGCTGCTGTTGATCCTGTTATTACTGAAGCCTTTTTACAGCCGCTGGCTGCCCAAAAAATGGCGCGGGATCCTGCACCGTGTTCTGCCCCCCCGCGCCCTGAAATATGAAGGGACCTGGCGGCGAAAATCTCCTGATTCGGAAACCAAGAAACGATGAACGATCGCCAACCTGTCACTTCTTCTTCCCCCCCTGTCTGGCGCTACTGGCGCGGGCTGGGCGGCTGGAATTTTTACTTTCTGCTCAAGTTTGGGTTGCTGTGGTTTGGCTACCTTAATTTCCATGCGCTGAACAATCTGATTTTCCTGGCGTGGCTGCTGATGCCGATCCCATCGGTGAAGCTGCACCGGCTGCGTCACTGGGTCTCCATTCCTATTGGTATTGCCCTGTTCTGGCAGGATACCTGGCTACCGGGCCTGCAAACACTGCTTAGCCAGGGCGGGCAGCTCGCCGGATTTTCCGCCGACTATCTGCTGGACTTAGCGACCCGCTTCATTAACTGGCAGATGGTTGGTGGTGCCTTTATTCTTCTGGTGCTGTACCTGTTCCTTGCCCAATGGGTACGGGTGACGGTAGTGGTTTCGCTGATGCTGGTGTGGGTGAACGTGGTGAACCTCGCCGGACCGGCATTTACCCTGCTGCCAGCCGGGGAAGCCACACCGCCGGTGGCAACAAACCCGGCACCTGAGGCCACAAAAAGTGCGGCAAGCGGTATGGAAGAGACACTTCCTCCCACCAGCGCCAACCTGACGGCTCATCTCAACGCCTTCTATAACAGCGAAAAACAGCGTATTACGCAGTTCCCGGAGACGCTGCCTGCGGACTCCGCGCCCTTTGATATTCTGGTGATCAATATTTGCTCGCTGGCCTGGTCGGACATCGAGTTTGCGAAACTGCGCAATCACCCACTGTGGCAGCACTTTGATGTGGTGCTGGATAACTACAATGCCGCGACCGGCTACAGCGGGCCGGCGGGGATCCGCCTGCTGCGTGCCAGCTGTGGTCAGAGTTCGCACAGCGATCTGTACAAACCGGTTGATGAGCGTTGCTATCTGTTTGATAACCTGGCGAAGCTCGGCTTTAAGCAGCAGCTGATGCTGGACCATCCGGGCGTATTTGGCGGTTATTTGCAGGAGCTGCGTGATGACGGCAATTTACAGGCCCCGCTGATGTCACAGGCCGGGCTGAAACCTCAGTTAACCTCGTTTGACGGGGAACCGGTGTTTGATGATGCCCAGGTAATGCAGCGCTGGCTGGATGACCGGCAGAAAAGCAGCGATGCCCGCAGCGCCACTTTCTATAACTTGATTCCGCTGCACGACGGCACACGTGCACTGGGCAGCAACAAAACCGCCCCCTGGGAGCCACGGGCGCAAAAGCTGTTCGATCAGCTGGATGCTTTCCTGACCAATCTGGATAAGTCCGGCCGCCGGGTGATGGTGCTGGTGGTGCCGGAGCACGGTGCGGCGCTGGAAGGTGACCGGATGCAGATGTCCGGCCTGCGCGATATTCCCAGCCCGTCGATTACCCATGTTCCGGTGGGCATCAAGTTTGTTGGTATGAAGGCACCCCATGCGGCACAGCCGCTGGATGTCAGTACACCGACCAGCCTGCTGGCGATTTCCGAGTTGGTTTCCCGCGTGGTTGATGGTCAGGTGTTTAATGCCGCCAATGTGAATATGGCGACATTGACGGCTGATTTACCCCAGACCCCGGTGATCTCCGAGAATGATAATGCGGTGGTGATGATGTATCAGGGTAAACCGTGGATTCGGCTGAACGGTGGGGATTGGGTGGCGTATCCACAGTAGGGGGGGGGGGGGGCCGACCCTATGCAAAATGAGGGTGGGTGACCTGTCCGTTGTAGGGGTCGGGCATGCCCGACCCACAGGCATTAGCGGTCGTTCAGCGCCAGGAACGTCAACAGACGCAGACTGGCCGAATAATAATCCTCACTGCTGTTCAACGCATCATTAATATAACCGGTATCATCCAGCGTCAAATCACGTACCGCGAGCAGGCCGCCCGCCATATTGTACGGCGCTTTATCGTTACTCAGCACATCAATCCAGGCCGGCGTTTGCAGCCGCTGGAAGTTCATCCAGAAACGCTGGAACGGCACAAGTTGCAGCGAGGCAGGATCATACCAGTGCAGATAAAGCGGAACACGGATTGCATCATAACTGAAACGCGGCGGCCAGGCGGTAGCCGGAGCCATTGAACCGTCGGCGTTCATTGCCACCCAGTCCATTGGTAGGCCACTGTCACCAAAACGCATTTCAGAGAGCAACTGCGTACCATCGTCAATCAGAGCGTTCCACACCTTCAAATGGCTGCGGGCAGCAAAGTCACGCCATGCCGGGAAAACAAAGTAAGACGGGTTGAGGATCACATAGCTGGTTTTGTTAAAACCCTGGGCGCCAGGCAACATAATCGTCCGCCCGGCAAAGGTGATTACATTGCGGTCAATAATCGCTTTTTGCAGACGATCGGACGCTTGTAAATACGCCGGTACGTTCCACTTATTGCCCGCTTTCAGCAGGGCCCAGGCGATCAGCACATCACCATCAGAAGCGTTGTTGCGGTCACTGACCGGGTCGCTGGCACCGGGGGTGTACTTCCAGTAGAACAGACCGTTGTTCGGATTGCTGAGGTTCTTCTGCGTCCAGCCCCACAGGCTGTCAAAACTGCTGCGGTCGTTGTAATACACCGCCATCAGCATCGCATAGCCCTGGCCTTCCGTGTGGCTGACATTCTTATTGCCCGTATCCTGGATACGTCCTTCGGATGTCATAAAACGCGTTTTAAACGTGCTCCAACCGTCTGCGGCACTGGCCTGGGACATCCCCAGCACCAGTGCGAGCAGAATCATGCCTGTCCTGAGCATTGCCATCATCATATTCCTCACGCCTGGTAACGAAAACGCAGTGAGCTTTCACCGGTTTCTTCACAGGTCAGGGCAACGTTATCGCTCCCTCCCTGACCGCGCAGCCAGCGGGCATACAGGCCCAACAGAACCGCACCCAACGCCAGACGCCACTGACGGTCCGGCATCACCCCATCACCCGGCGGCAGCGCCAGATGATCGATAACAATCGCCGTCTCCGACGGTTTAAGATCAACAAATCCCCAGTTGAAGCGCGCCAGCACCTGATTGATCTGTGCTTCCAGATCCGCCACGGTAGCGATCGCTCCCAGCGGGTAACGGTGGGCCAGGTTATCGCCCATCTGACGTAAAAAGGCCTGACTTTCGCGCTCACCGGCGTTATTCAGCATCCCGTTAATCATCACACTCAGCAGATCAAACCAGCCCGGCTGATACTGCTGCTGACGGTAATATTGCAGGGTGCGTTCCTGTAACTGACTCATGCTTATTTGCCTCCCAGCATGTAGCGGAAGTAGAGCTGCGCTGTACTTTCGTTATAGTCGCCAAAGGTGTCATAGCCCAACTGACCGCCAATGGTAACGTCTTTGTTGATCTTGTAATCGGCACCCGCATGCAGGTTATAGCCGATGCCGCTTTTGCTGCCGCCGCTGAAGTAGGCTTCTTTGGCATAGCCCGCTGTGACCATATCTTCCAGCAGTGACTGATAATCGCTGTTGTTCGGGAAATAGGCAGCTTTATCCTGAGTATAGGACTGATAGCCCGCCGAACCGCCAATCTTCACGCTCACATCGTCATAGGTCTGGGTGAAGTCCACCGGGAACGACACGCTGACATAGTTCTGCGGGCTAAAGTAACCGCCTGAACCGTAGCTGAAGTTGCTGAGGTTTTTCGAGAAGTCCATCCAACTGATGTTGATCCCGGTTTTCAGCTCGCGGTCATTAAAGTGGAACGGACGCACATAGGCGCCGGCATTCCCCATTAACGAGGTGTTGCTGGCGACGTTTTCACCGATATAGCTGTAACCGCCTGCACCCACATAGAATCCGGCATCGCCGTCATCGTAGCTCAGCATGGCGTTACCGCCGTTTTTTGTCACGCGGCCCCAGCTCTTACCAGAGTAAGCATCTTTAACACCCACATAAGAGAGCAGGCTGTCGGTGACGGCACGGCGTTCACCGGTCAGGATCAGCGTCAGGTAGTCCGTCAGCTTCGGCGCCCACTTCACGCCACCGACCATGGTGCTGAGATCCTGGCCCAGCGGTGTACTGCCGAGGTCAATTTTGTAGCTGTCGCCGCTTAACGCCAGGTTCAGCTCCACACCGGTTGCGGTCTGAGAATCGGTTGAGGCTGACGATGCAGTATCAACGTTAACTTTACGAGAGGAAGCCGCCAGATATTTTGCCAGCGTGGCGTTATTGTTCAGGCTCTGCAAGTTACTCAGGCCACTGTTAGTGAACGGATTATAATCCGCACTATCAATACCTGTAAGGTTGGTAAGCTCAGCCCCCACGCCCGGGTTAGCGGCATCAAATGTCGCCTTCTCGGTGGCGGTTAACCCGCTGTAGTTGGTCTGCTCATTCTTGATATTCTGAATCAGGTTCTCTACAGACACACCCGCGGCACCCGTACCGAGACGGCGATAAGCATCCCCATCAGCACTACCCGCACTCAGCGTCATTGGCGTTACGGTAAACTCAAAACGCGCATCACCCAGCGGAGAACTTGACCACACCAGCGGGGCTTTGGCTTCGGTCAGCTTACTTAAGCCGTTTTCGCCGTCACGTCCACGGATCTGCACGCCCCCCTGCATCCAGGTTCCGGTATCTTTCGTCAGATCGTCCATCATGGTGTCGATCTGGTGCAGCGTCTGGTTCTGCTTGAGGGCGGCCTCTGAGCCACCGCCAACCACCGTCAGGCCGCCGCTGACACCCTCAATATCACGGTAGTCACGTGCATCCGGTGCCTGCTGCCAGGGCATGGTATTGCCATACACCGAAGGTGATTTGCGTACCGTCATGGTGGTGCGGTTGATAAACGGGTTATCTGATAACGTCAGCCCGCCAATACCGGCCGTGCTGCCCACGCTGCTGCCATCCAGGCCAATCATCTTGCCTTTCGCCGTGCGCAGATAGCTCAGCGCCTGGTTGTGGTCGCCTTCCGCTTCGGACACTCGCGCCAGCAGCAGCAGACGTTCCGGTGAAGGTTCCCCGCGCAGGCCACTGGCCAGACCGCGTGCTTTTGGCACGTCATTCAGCGCCAGGGCAGTATTGATTGCCCCTTCGCGCGCGTCCTGGGTCTCGGTGTCGCGCGTCATCAGGTAGTCGTAAACCACCGCCGCTTCTTTGTTGATTTTGCCGGACTGGTACAGACGCGCCATCGCGAACATCAGATCGGTGTTCTGTGGATCTTTCTGCAGGGCGCCAATCAGCTTGTCGTAGGCCGCAGCATACTGTTTGCGTTCGCGCAGGTTATCCACTTCATTGATCACCCCGCCGTTACGCAGACCTGCCAGCTGTTCGCTGGTGCTGCGTGACTGCAATTCCGGGTTACTGAGGAAGGCCTGCCCTTCTGCGCCCAGGCCCGCCTGGTTCAGTACCGCCACCTGTGCCGCGTAGTCACCGGCATTACCCTGCACGCCGCGCTGCATATTCGCGCGCACCAGAGCCACCGCCGTGGACATATCGCCCGCCTGCGCCAGCCCTTTCGCCAGGTTACCCACATCGGCCGGGTTCTGTGGCGGGTTCGCCGCCAGCGCTTTCAGCGTATTCGCTGCCGCCGCATTCGAGCCCTGCGCCAGATACTGTTGAGCGACGGACATCTGTTGATTGAAGTTCACACGTTGCACCAGCGCACGCATATCAGCATTCTGGCTGCGAGCAGGAATGCGGGACAGCAGGCTCTGCGCCTGTGCCCAGGCACCGCTTTCGCTGGCAAACAGCGCAGCAGCATACACTTCATTGCTGCTGGCACCGTTACGGAAGGCAGGCTGCATCACACCCGATGCGGCGGCGGTATTGCCCTGCTGCTGATAAATACGCGCCAGATCGAGGCGCAACCAGCCGTCAGCCGGGAAGCGCTGCATGCCCTGTTGCAGGATGCTGATGGCGCGCTGTGGATTACCCGCAGCCAGCGCCTGTTTCGCTTCACGACGTACCGGCTCGCTGGTCGCCACCGGACGTGGGGTCACCGCTTCGCGCACGCTGGAAGGCAGCGAGGCCAGCAGCGTGTTGGCTTCGGCGGTATTGCCCTGCTGACGCAGCACATAGAACAGCCCTTCTTTCGCCGGGCGGTTATCTGCATCACTCGCCAGCACATCACGATAGCTCTGTGCGGCCTGATCCAGTTGATTATTACGGCGCAGCACGTCAGCGCGGAACAGCTTCGCCGCTACGCCTTTCTCGCCCGCCGCCTGCGTTAACGGTTCACTCAGGCTCAGCGCCTGGGCGCTGTCGCCGGATTTCATCGCCTGCTGCGCACTGGCTAGCTGACCGTAGAAACGGGCATCTGTTGCCTGCTGCTGGCGCTGCTCGCTGTTAGTACCACCCAGCTTCGCGGCACGATCCAGGTAATCAGCCGCTTTGGCATAATTACCGCTGCGCTGCGCCACATAGCCGAGGCCGGCCAGCGCATCCGCATCTTCCGGGTTGGTTTGCAGGACCTGGTCGAACGCGGTTTGCGCACCCGTGACGTCGCCGCTGTTCAGTGCGTTAAAGCCCTGGCCTTTCGCTGCGCCGCCCACGTTTTTACGGAAGTAGTCCATCACCGTCTTATCCTGCGGATGACGTTGCTGGTAATTTTGGTACAGCGGGGCATCCCCGGCTTGCGGACCCAGCCAGAGCAGGGCCTGACGCAGAGAGCGGTCAGCATCGGCATTGCCGCCTGCCAGCCCTTCCAGCGTTTGCAGACCTTCACGGCGGGTCGCTTCCTGATAGGTTAGCGCTTTACCGAGTGCCAGCTTCGCGCCCGTATCCTGTGGATGCTGTGCTGCAAACTGGCGCAGGTTGTCTACCGCCTGCGGCAGCATGGCGCGGTCACCGGCCATTGTCAGGTAATACTCCGCCGCCACACTGGCAGGAGGCTCGGTGCCTTTAAAGGTATTACGCCAGGTCTGTAATGCGGCGGCGGTGTTGCCGCTGCGCGCCTGCTGACGTGCCAGCGACAGCTGCGCCGCCGGAATCGTTTGCAACTGGCGTGCGTTATCCAGCTCAGACAGACGCGAATCCTGCGGAGACACCTGACTCAGGCGTGCACGCCATTTAGCCGCCGCTGCCCCGTCACCGCTCTGCTGGGACCAGAGCGCCATCAGATACAGTGCCTGGGTGTTGTTGCCGTCCACCATCAGCACTTTGTTTAACGCATCACGCGCCAGCTCATCATGGGCTTTCTGATGCCAGTAGTTCGCCTGGTCAAACAGCGCCTGAATCGCCGGGTTACTCTCTGCGGCAAACAATGGGGATGCCATCACCGACAGCGCAAGCCCGCTGCCAATCATCCAGCAATGACGAATTCTGGCGGTTAATGGGGTGAGTTTGGTTTTCATCATTCTTTTGTCTCGCCAGAGCTATTGGAATTATTATTCGGTTGCAGACGACGCCGTGCATGGCGTTTCAGCAAGACATAGACACTCAGGCCCACCACCGTTGAACAGAACAGCGCCAGCAACGACAGCAATACCGCATGCTGGTTGGCATACCACACGACCATCATGTACCACGGCATCTGCCCGCTCGGGAACTGCGCGCCAACGCGGAAGCTGCGAATACCGTTTTCATCCGTAATGATCGCCGTATCGCCACGAATACCGGCGTTAATCCGCGATGAAGTCATGTCGGTATGCAAACGGGCCAGCTGGTTATCATCCGTTGCCACCGTCATGACCACGAGGCGGCTGCTGTTCCACGGTGAGCGATAGCTGATAAAGCCACGCCAGTCTTCATTTGACGAGAAGTAACGGTCAGCATCCAGCGTCTGGCGATACCAGTCACCCGTCAGCCAGCCACGCAGGTTATCCAGTATATTCGGGACTTTAACGCCCAGCGTATGGTTATTCAGCTCATACGGTGAACTCTCCAGCATCTCGCGGTTAAAGCTGGCCTGCGACAGCGTGGATACCGAGAGAATATCGCTGTTTTCCAGACGA
Organism: Erwinia sp. MYb416; assembly: GCF_037479575.1. Lineage (NCBI taxonomy): Bacteria > Pseudomonadati > Pseudomonadota > Gammaproteobacteria > Enterobacterales > Erwiniaceae > Erwinia > Erwinia sp. MYb416. The sequence continues at coordinate 188,469 of NZ_JBBGYT010000437.1, read as the reverse complement.
CCGCGCAGTGTGCCGGTCGTCGGAATACCAAACATCACGCTGTTCTGACTCAGCGCCGCACCCGTTGCATTACCCGAACGCCCTGCCATATCCAGCAGCGTACTGATTTCAGCATCGGTTGGGTTTGAGGGCAGCAGCAGCACCGTCTGCGAATAGTCAGCCAGACGCGAGAACGGGAAAGAGGCACCCACGAAGTAAGAGAGGTTCGGCAACAGCGTAAAGTGACGGGTATGACTCAGATCGATAAACGAATCATCCTCAATCCGGCTCTTAATGTTGTTATTGGTCAGCACGCTACAGGGGGCGCTGGCCTTGGGTTTGATGTTGAAATAGAGCTGCATCTGGTTGTCGCCGTAAATCAGGTACGGGTCCAGTCTCAGACTGTATTTCTCCTGACGTGCATCGCCGCCAAGGCGATGCCAGATGTTCTCCAGCAGGCCCACTTTGTTCACCGTCAGGTTACGCAGGAAGGTGCCGTTTAGCGTGACGTTGAGCAGGGAACGATCTTCATCAATCCAGCTTTCTGACGGGAAGCGATAGTTCAGCTGCACCGGAATGCTGTCACCGTCCCACAGGAACAGATCTGGCGCGGCGCGGAAGTTAACGCGCAGCGCATCGTGCCAGAGGCCGGTGGTGGTCAGGTTCTGATCTTTACGCAGCAACTCGCTCAGGCGAACCGGGCGGTCGGTATTAATCCAGCGTGGCGCATCGTAAGGCTGACGAAGCGGCATACTCTGCGGAGACACGGCCAGCGTAGACTCATCCACGCTGAGGGGTTGGATCAGTCGCCAGGTCGCCTGACGCAGCTGGTCGTCGGTTTTCCCGATAATCAGCAGCAGTTTATAGACCGGGTTATCCGGGTTATTCACGATTTGCAGTGACGGACCTTCGCTGTCCGGTAACGTCAGGCTGCCAATTTTCTCGCCGGGGTGACCAAACACCACGCCGTTTTTCTCGGGCAGTTGTCCACGAATCACCGGGAAGTTGATGCCGCGATAGTCTGCCTGAATCCCCATCCAGGATGACAGGATCGCCGCTGCACTGACTTCACCTGGCGTCACATTTTCGCCGAAGATCATGGCAACGCTGGACGGACTCATCCGCAGGGGATCAATAAACGGACGTGGGAAATTACGCAGGCTGGTGCCGATGTTCAACTGCTGGCCTTCCAGCGACAGCGTGGTTTTCGGCAGGATTGTCACCTGATACAGCTGATCGCTATCGCGCTCACAGATTAACTGGTCTGCATCGTTAACTTTGAAGCTCAGGTTATTGCTCGATACCACCATCGCAGCGGGAATATCCAGCTGATAATCTTCGCTGGCACGGTCGGACGCACTCAGTGGCAAGGTGCCCAGTGGCTGACCGTTCAGCATCAGTTGCAGCGAGGTGTTACGCGCTGCCAGTGCCTGTGACACTTTCAGCGACAGGTTCAGACGCGCATTGGTGATGACTTCATCCGTCGGCAGTGTAAAGACGATGCCTGACTGCAACTGTCCGCCGGTCAGTGTAATACCCTGCGTCTGGCCCATCTGCGCCACGCTGACCGTACTGGTCAGCGGCTGGTTGAGCATCACCGTTTCTGCTGGCGCCGCATCGTCCATCACCGGGGCCGGTAACGGTGGCAGGCCCGCAGGCAGCCCCTCATTAGTCCCCGGCGGCAGTGCGGCTTCTTCGCCCGCAGGTAAGTCGCCTTCCGCAGCAGCGGCAGGCTGATCGTTTTCTTGTAACTCAGCAGACGGTGCAACAGGTTCCGCAGCCGCACCGACATCGGCCGGCGGCGGAATATCAGACAGCGCGCTGCTGTCCTGGGTCACGCTGGTCGGATCGGCCTGAACACTGCCCAGGGTAAGCGCTGTACTCAGGCACAGTGCGCGCAGTAATAAATGCTTCATGCCACACTATCCTCTTCCGCTTGTGCCAGACGTTTTTTCTTGGCACGACGGTCTTTCCACGTTAGCCAGAACAGTTCAAATACCGTACGAATAATGGTTAACAACGAACGCAGCGGATTATCTTTACGTCCTTCCGGCTGAATCCATGCATCGGCACGCGACAGCACCACACGCACCAGTTCACGGCGGCGCGACAGCGGCATTTCGTGGAATTGCAGACGGATGACGTCATCTTCAGCACCGATAAACTGCGCAGGGATGGAGATCACACCGGATTGCAGGATGACATCAATCGCTTCAATCTCATCGTTTTCATGACGCTGGTCCGGGGCCTGAATCTGCGCCCCCCCCATCGACAGGTTGATGGTGGTGGCCCGCGAAGAGATGCCGCTGGCGTAATGCACTACGACCGGCAGACTGACATCAATACGGATGGTTTTACGCACCTGCTTGGTCTCACGCGCAACGGCGATGGCGGCCATCAGAATAATCAGGCTGAAGAAAGCCCAGCCGACGTTTAGCGCAATCACGTAAGGGTCAACGCCAAAGTAATCATGGGCGGTAGCGCGGATGATGCCGCTGACCACACCCACTAGCAGCAGCAGGGCGCAGATCACATGTGGACGAACGATGTTAAAGTCGAAGAAACCGACATCCAGCAGGCCGCCTTTATCCGTCACGTTAAACTTACCGTGCTTCGGTGAAATCATGGTCAGGAAGGTCGGGATCACCAGATGGAATGCCATCACCGTTTCGTATATCTCCCCCCAGAAGGTGGCACGGAAGCGACCATTCATTCGGGAGTTAACATACAGCGACATCACCAGATGCGGCAGCACATAAGCAAAGATCAGGCTGGCTGATGAGTGAATAATGTTCAGGTTAAACAGCAGGTAGGCCAGCGGTGCCGTCAGGAAGATGACGCGCGGCAGACCGAACTGGAAGTGCAGCATGGCGTTGAGATAGCACAGACGCTGCTGCCATTTCAGACCCCGGCCCAGCAGTGGGTTATCGACGCGGAAAATCTGCGTCATGCCCCGCGCCCAGCGGGTACGCTGAACAATATGCAGGCCCAGACGTTCGGTCGCAAGACCGGCCGCCAGCGGGATCGCCAGGAAGGCAGAGCCCCAGCCCAGACGCTGCATTTTCAGCGCGGTATGCGCATCTTCGGTGACGGTTTCAACCGCAAAGCCGCCAATCTCTTCCAGCGCTGAACGGCGGATCACCGCACAGGAACCGCAAAAGAAAGTCGCGTTCCAGTTATCGTTACCCTGCTGTACCGGGCCGTAGAACAATGCGCCTTCGTTAGGAATGTCACGCGCGGCTTTGAGGTTGCGTTCAAACGGGTCTGGTGAATAGAAGTAGTGAGGCGTTTGCAGCAGCGCCAGCTTTTCATCTTTCAGGAAGGCACCCACGGTCGCCTGGAGGAAAGTACGGGTCGCGACGTGGTCACAGTCAAACACGCAGATCAGTTCACCTTTGGTGATTTTCATCGCGTGGTTGAGGTTACCGGCTTTCGCATGGCGGTTATCATCACGGGTGATGTAGCCCACGCCCACATCGGCGGCAAAGCGGGCAAACTCGCTGCGCTTACCGTCATCAAGCAGATAAATTTTAATCTTATCGCGCGGGTAGTCGATGCACTGGGCGGCCAGCACGGTATCACGCACCACATCCAGGCTTTCGTTATAGCTGGGGACGTAAACATCCACGGTTGGCCACAGGCTGACATCGTCCGGCATTGGCTCAATAGTACGTTTAAGCGGCCATGAGGTTTGCAGATAACCGAGGATTAATATCAGCCAGACATAAAGTTCGGCAATAAATAACCCGATACCGAGAATGGCTTCTACTTCAGAATTAAAATGCAGCGTTTCCGTTGCGCGCCAGTAAATATAACGCGTAGACATCATTGCGGAGAGAATCACCATCACCAGCGAGATTTTTTTGCTCTTACTGATCCCTAATAAGAACAGGATCGCGATAGAGATTAAGCCGAAAATATATTGTTTCTGACTATCCATCGGCGTGATGATGATCACTGCGGCTAAGGGGGATAATATCAGCAGCAGCAGATAAAACATGACTTTATTCATAAGTCATCCTGAATACGGATTGTTATAGTTCGTGGCAGCCCCAAATAATCGGACCGCGCGTCTTCAGGCATCCCTGCCTGGCAATATTCCGGCAGTTAGCGGGACTTTAGCGGGGCGTGCATTTCACCGTCACCGACTTTGATGTCAAGCAACGCGGCAAGGCGTTTACCGATCAGCTCAATGTCAAATGCCGCGGCAGAGACCGGGCTAAAATCAAAAATAGACTGCTGGGAAGCATTGGCTTCCGCCACGCTTTCATCGCGGTTGACGACGCCCATCAGCTTGTCGCCGAGGCGTTGCTGCATGAAAGCGGTAACATCCCGGCTGATATTGCGGCGGCTATCGCTTTGATTAAGAACGAAATAATGACCATCACGGTGGTTGAGTGGGCCACCAATCATTTTCTCATTTTCAATTTGTGGTAACAGAGACAGTGAGGCCGTGTCTGCCAGCATAACCACTAAATGCATATCGGCCAGTGCGGCCATAGCTTTAAGGGCCGGACCCGGACCCGGAGGGAAATCAGCGATGATCACCAGCCCAGGATAGTTCAGGACCGTATGCAGACCACGCGCAAGAAAGTTAGAATCCTTGGTTAAATTCTCTTCGAATTCAACACGTTGCTCTTCTGTCGCCTCGCCATAAGGCAGAACAAAAATATTGCCACCCGTGGTAAGAATGGACTGACTCCAGTCAGAAGATTCGGCGGACTTCGCCACAAAACCACGGCTATCGGCCAGCGGAACACCAAAGTGCAGGCGCAGCGCATTTTGCACGTCAAAATCGATCGCCAGCACCTTACTGCCGCCACGAGCGAGGGCGTGAGCAAGGTTGGCTGCCATGGTGGTTTTACCCACACCGCCTTTAGGGGAGCAAACACAAACTAACGGCATGAGGCAATTTTCTCCAGCAAGGGATGTAACAACATATCTTTCGGAAGTGCAGCGGAGCCCGGCGCGGCTGCCGTGCTAAACAACTGTTTGTAGCTCACATTCGCCGGTGCTTCGACAGCAGGCGAATGTGCCGGCATAACGGGTTGAGCGTCAACAGCCTGCGGTACGTGAGCAGTGCCGGCCTGGAACACTGGCTGTGCCGGAACGACAGCGGCTGGCTGTGGTGCAGGCGCGGTACTGACGGCCAACTGCGCTAATAGTGAGCTACCGGATACCGCCGTTTGCTGTGCAACCGGCATGGCGCGCAGCGGAGCAGGCTCGGCTGCCGGTGCCTTAACCGTCGTGGGTTCAACCGCTTCAGCAGACGCAGCGGCAGGCTGCAACGAGGCTGAAATACTGTCGAGCAGCGATGCACCAACGCGATCTGAAGCGCCCGGCGTGGCAGGCACAAAGGACTGAACCGGCAGCGATGATATAGCCGGCGCGTTTTCCACCGATGACGATGTAAAAGCAGCAAAATCAACCGGTTGAGGAACAGCCCGATCAATACGCTGACTGTTATCCAGCACCGACCCTGCGCCCTCATTCAGCAACTGTTTGATGATGGCCCAATTGGTGGTTGTCGAGTTCAGCGTTTGCTCAGACATATCTTTGAATTCAATGTGGTTTGTTTGCGTTTTTTCCTTAAAACGCTGCAGGTCATCATAACTGTTCATATGTCTGATCGCGCAAGGTGGATGATTTCGCGGCAATATAACATACATTTTTAAATAGTTCAGACTATTCTCATATCATAGAAGAAACACTTTAAATGAGCTAATAACCTGAAATTTAATAAAAAAATATAATTACATAAGTGATATATCAGCCGGGTGATTATTTGTCTTAATCGTCTATTTATGACATTTTGATGTGAGCTATTTCGTGAAAATGAAATACCCTGCTAACTCTTACTCTTTCATAGCGGTTCATTTACCTCTGTAATATTCTTTCCAGTACATCGTTTTTTCTCTTTTCGCGTACAGGCTACCTAACCTACTGAAAAGAAACGTCTGTTGCGCGTGTTCTGCTCATTTCTGAGCACCTGGACTTAGAATCGATACATTAGCCTGCTTTTCATACAGCATAGCAGTACTTCATGAATCTCGTATTTCTCTTAAGCATTTCATCCGGCTTATGAGTAGAGGCATCTGAAAAATAAGAAGGGAAAAGACTGGTTGGGGCGGCGGCGCCCGGTCGATAGCGGGCGGGAAATGCAAAATGGCCCTTCCGGAGAAGAGCCATTTTCAGGGTAGCCAGATAGGTCAGGCCTGACTGTTTTCGTCCTGCTCCACGGCAAAGCAGGCTACCTGTTGTGCGCCGAAGGTTTTCAACTGCGGTTGCAGCTGCACGCAAGTGCCAAACTGGCGGCGGCAGCGTGCATTAAACGCACATCCCGGCGGCGGATTCAGCGGGCTTGGCAGCTCACCGGTCAGTTTAATACGCTCACGCCGCTCATCCGGGTTGAGACGTGGCGTCGCTGACAGCAGCGCCTGAGTATAAGGATGGCGCGGATTGGCGAAGATCTCTTCTTTACTCCCCTTCTCCACACAGCGGCCCAGATACATCACCATCACCTCATCCGCGATATGTTCCACCACCGACAGGTCGTGGGAGATAAACACGTAAGAGAGGCCGAGGTCCTGCTGCAGGTCCATCATCAGGTTCAGCACCTGCGCACGCACCGACACGTCGAGCGCTGATACCGGTTCATCGGCAATCAGCACGTCCGGGTCCAGCATCAACCCGCGTGCGATCGCAATACGCTGACGCTGGCCGCCTGAGAACATATGTGGGTAGCGATCATAATGTTCGGTTTTCAGGCCAACCTTCGCCATCATTTCCAGGGTTTTCTCCCGGCGCTCGGCGCGCGTAAAGTCCGTATTAATCAATAACGGTTCTTCGAGGATCTGACTGACCTTCTTACGCGGGTTCAGAGAACCGTACGGGTTCTGGAAAACGATCTGGATTTTCTGGCGACGAAGCTTTTGCGCCTGCGGGTCATGCTTCAGCAGATCCTGCCCCTGATAGAAAAGCTGACCTTCCGTTGGCGTTTCAATCATGGTCAGCAGACGGCCGAGCGTTGATTTTCCGCAACCGGACTCCCCCACCACGGCCAGCGTTTTGCCCCGCTCCAGATCGAACGAGACACCATCCAGCGCTTTGACCAGACGCTCCTGACCAAACAAGCCTTTTTTAACCGGGTAGTGCTTTTTCAGATCGATCGCCTGCATCAGCAGCGTCGGTTTATCGTGTTCAGGCTTCATAAGTAGGTCTCCCGGCATCATCCAGTGGGAAATGACATTTGGACTGACGCCCGGCAATATCACGCAGTGGCGGTTCCTCGCTGCGGCAGCGATCTTTGGCATACGGGCAGCGTGGGTTCAGCAGGCAGCCGTTCGGGCGATCATACTTGCCGGGTACCACCCCGGGTAACGAGGCGAGGCGCGCTTTATCCGCCGCGAACTCCGGCAGCGCACGCAGCAAGGCCTGGGTATAAGGATGGCGCGGGGCTTTAAAGATATCTACCGCCTTGCCGGTTTCCACCACCTGACCTGCGTACATCACGATAATGTGCTGCGCGGCTTCCGCCACCAGCGCCAGATCGTGTGTAATCAGGATCAGCGCCATATTCTCCTGGCGTTGCAGGTCAAGCAGCAGCTCAATGATCTGCGCCTGAATGGTCACGTCGAGCGCCGTGGTCGGCTCATCAGCAATCAGCAGCTTAGGTCGGCAGGCAATCGCCATGGCGATCATCACGCGCTGGCTCATCCCCCCCGAAAGCTGATGCGGATACACATCAAGGCGCGACGACGGGTCAGGAATACCAACCTGGTTGAGCAGGTCGATAGCACGCTGACGTCGGGTACGTTTGTTGCCGCCCTGATGCACCTTGATGGCTTCCATAATCTGGAAACCCACGGTGTAGCACGGATTGAGGCTGGTCATCGGGTCCTGGAAAATCATCGCAACGTCGGAGCCCACCAGCTGGCGGCGTTCTTTTTCCGAAATGCGTTTCAGGTCTCGCTGGTTAAACACCAGGTTGTCTGCCATGACTTTGCCGGGGTAATCAATCAGCCCCATGATCGCCAGCGAACTGACGGACTTACCGGAGCCGGACTCACCGACAATACCCACCACCTGCCCCTGCTCAACCTGGTAGCTGATGCGGTCGACGGCGCGGAAAGGTGCTTTTTCGTCACCGAAATGCACCGAAAGCTTATCTACAGTTAAAAGTGCCATCTCGCTGCCTACTGTTTGAGTTTCGGGTCAAGAGCGTCGCGTAAACCATCGCCCATCAGGTTGAATGCCAGTACCGTCAGCAGAATGGCAACACCCGGGAAGGTGACCACCCACCAGGCACTTTGCGCAAACTGCAACACGTCGGAGAGCATGGTGCCCCACTCCGGTGTTGGTGGCTGCGCACCCATACCCAGGAAACCCAGCGCGGCCATATCGAGGATCGCGTTGGAAAAACCGAGAGACGCCTGCACGATCAGCGGTGCCAGGCAGTTTGGTAAAATATTGACGAACATCTGACGTACAGCTCCGGCCCCGGCCACGCGGGAGGCGGTCACATAGTCGCGCGTCACCTCCACCAGCACCGCCGCACGGGTCAGACGGATATAGTGCGGCAGAGCAACGAAGGTCAGCGCTATCGAGGCGTTAACAATCGATGGACCAAAGATCGCCACCAGCACCAGCGCCAGCAGCAGGCTTGGCAGCGCCAGCATAATATCCACCAGACGCATAATCGCCGCATCCACGGAACCGCCAACGTAGCCAGCAATCAGGCCGAAAATGACGCCGAAGATCAGGGACAATACCACCACCAGACAGCCAACCAGCAGCGAGAGACGGGCGCCGTACATCAGGCGCGACAGAACGTCACGGCCAACATCATCCGTGCCGAAAACATACTGCCAGCTGCCACCTTCTTGCCAGGCTGGCGGACGCAGTAACGCATCGCGGAACTGCTCAGCAGGCGCGTGGGGCGCCAGCACGTTGGCAAACACCGCGATAATAATCATCAGTACCACGTAAACCAGGCCAATCACTGCACCTTTATTACGCTTAAAGTAGTGCCAGAATTCCTGTAACGGGGTCATCGGCTTGGGTGCAGCGTTGACGCTGCCTGGATCCACAACAGACATGTTGGCCCCTTATTTCTTGTGACGGATGCGTGGGTTAACCACACCGTAAAGCACGTCGACCAGCAGGTTGACGAAGATAATCAGCGTGGCCACCATCAGCACCCCACCCTGAACCACCGGATAGTCGCGGCGCTGAAGTGCGTCGATTAACCAGCGCCCCAGGCCTGGCCAGGAGAAGATGGTTTCCGTCAGGATGGCACCCGCAAGCAGCGTACCGACCTGAAGACCAATCACCGTGACCACCGGCAGCATGGCGTTACGTAACGCATGCACCACAATCACCCGCATCGGCGTCAGCCCTTTGGCACGTGCAGTACGGATATAGTCTTCGCCGAGCACTTCCAGCATCGCCGAGCGCGTCATACGCACAATCACGGCCAGCGGAATGGTCCCCAGCACAATGGCGGGCAGGATCATATGCATCACAGCATCTTTGAAATCACCGGGTTCGCCCCAGATCAGGGTATCAATCAGCATAAAGCCGGTGAGCGGCATGGTGTCATCAAGAAACACCGTATCGCCAATGCGCCCGGATACCGGGGTCAGGTTGAGCTGCACCGAAACCAGCATGATCAGCATCATGCCCCACCAGAAGATCGGCATGGAGTAACCGGTCAGGGAGATGCCCACCGCCGTGTGGTCAAAAATGGAACCGCGTTTAACCGCAGCCAGCACGCCTACCGGGATACCGACGGCAACGGCAAACAGCATCGCGCAAATACCCAGCTCAAGCGTGGCCTTAAAGCGCGGGACGAACTCTTCCCACACCGGGACACGGCTTTTCAGTGAGATGCCGAGGTCACCATGCATCACGCCTTTGATATAGGAGAGATATTGCTGCCAGAGTGGCTGATCCAGACCGAGCTGGGCCATCAGCTGTGCATGACGTTCAGGGGAGATACCGCGCTCGCCCACCATGATCATCACCGGGTCACCGGGGATCATATGAACAAACGCGAAGGTTAACAGGGTGATACCGATAAACGTTGGGATGACAAGCCCCAAGCGTCGGAGTATGAACTGCAGCATATTCCGCATTCTCTATTAGTTCCTGCCAGCCGTAACCAACAGGATTATTATTGCTCACATCTTGCGCGCGAAAATCCTCAGGGGACATCCACCCGCGACGCAGCGAACCGCGCCTTGACGACCTTTTTGCTTCCTGGCAAGAAGGGTCAGGCATGCCTGACCCCTACAAATAATGATGTGGGACGGGTCAGTCCCGTCCCTGAACACTATTCCTGGATATCAACCTGAGCGAAGTAATGCCCGCCTAACGGATCAACAACATAGCCTGACACTTTCTTACTCACTGGCTCGTAGACCGTAGAGTGCGCGACAATCAGCGCTGGTGCCTGGTCATGCATCACAACCTGAGCCTGTTTGTACAGCTCGATACGTTTGTTGTGGTCGTCGGTGGCACGTGCTGGCTGGATCTGATCTTCAAACGGCTTGTAGCACCAGCGTGAATAGTTCGAGCCATCTTTCGCGGCTGCACAGCTGAACAGGGTGGCGAAGAAGTTATCCGGGTCCCCATTGTCGCCGGTCCAGCCCATCATGACGGTCTGGTGTTCACCGGCTTTAGCACGCTTCAGATACTCGCCCCACTCGTAGGTGACAATCTTGGCTTTCACACCAATTTTCGCCCAGTCGCTCTGAATCATTTCAGCCATACGACGTGCGTTCGGGTTGTACGGACGCTGTACTGGCATCGCCCACAGATCGATAGCGAAGCCGTCTGCCATACCGGCATCTTTCAGCAAGGCTTTAGCTTTGACCGGATCGTACGGATAGTCCTGAACGGCATCGTTGTAGCCCCACATGGTCGGTGGGATCAGGTTTTTCGCTTCCTGGCCCGCCCCCTGGTAGACCGCTTCGATGATCGCTTTCTTGTTCACTGCCATGGTCAGCGCCTGACGAACTTTCAGGTTATCCAGTGGCTTTTTCTCAACGTTAAACGACAGATAACCGACGTTCAGACCTGGCTGCTCCAGCAGGTTGATGTTTTTATCCTGCTTCATGCGTGCAATATCAGCCGGGTTCGGGTACGGCATCACCTGACATTCGCCTTTCTGCATTTTGGCGTAACGTACGGAAGCGTCTGGAGTGATGGAGAACACCAGGCGATCAATTTTCGGTTTAGTACCCCAGTATTCCGGGTTGGCTTTGTACAGAATGCGCGAATCTTTCTGGTACTGCTGTAACTGGAACGGGCCCGTACCGACCGGGTTAAGGTCCAGTTTTTCCGGCGTACCGGCTTTCATCATATTGTCAGCGTATTCAGCCGACAGAATGGAGGCGAAATCCATGCCCAGGTCGGCCAGGAACGGCGACTCAGGACGGGTCAGCTCGAAACGTACAGTAGAGTCATCCACTTTCACGATTTTGCTGATCAGGTTCGGCATGTCCATGCCTTCGAAGTATTCGTAGCTGCCGCCAGACACGCCGTGATACTTGTTATTTTTATCCAGCTGACGTTCAAAGGTGAATACCACGTCATCGGCATTAAAGTCGCGCGTCGGTTTAAAGTCTTTGGTGGTCTGCCACTTCACGCCTTTACGCAGGTGGAAGGTGTAGGTTTTACCGTCAGCACTCACATCCCATTTTTCTGCCAGCGCAGGATGTAATTCGGTGGTACCAATGGTGAATTCCACCAAACGGTTATAGATCTGACGCGAGCTGGCGTCATAGGTGGTGCCAGAGGTGAATAACTGCGGGTTAAAACCTTCAGGCGAACCTTCAGAACAATACACCAGGGTCTTCGCCTGAACACCTGTAGCCATTAACAACGCGATCGCGCTGAGACCGACTTTCAGCATCCCGGATTTAGCCAGGGAAATACTCATGCTTATGCTCCAATAGTGATGTGATGTTGTTGTGTGCATACCCGACTTACTGTTTTTGGCAGAAAGAGGAGTAGTTACGCCGGCCGATAATTTTTTTGAGTGGCCTGTGCGTGGTGCCTTGCGGCATCAGTCAATCTGACGGGATGTGGAGACGTTCTGACGATGCAGAAACTATCAGAAAAATCCCCTTACCTTTTGTACTGAGGCTTCAATTTGTCAATTGTTTCAGGGAACGTCAATACAAGCGTAGGGTATTTACTCAGAGTGTGAGAAACAGCAAGCAAATATAAAAAAAACAATTTAATAACATTTGTAGCGTAAAACGTTATTACGTGTGATGACTACCACATTAAACCCTGGGTTAATGGCAGAACTACAGAACATCACGCCGAAAAAAACCCACAAAATAATCCACAAACAACCAATTTCCACCCGATAAAATGGTCTATATGGCTAACTTATAGATAAAAATGCTGCAACGCTAAGATAAGAAACAGGCAACAAGTCACATTCGGTCATAAGAAAAACGCGTTGCGAATTAAGTGGCAATACAGGCGGGATAAGGATTTATGCGGTTTTATGGGAATTGATTTGCAAAAAAGGGGGGCTGTTCAGAGGTTGAGCGGCAGCAGATTATTCGGTTGGATGATGGCAAACGTAGGGCGAGGCATGCCTCGCCCAGGTCAGGGTCAGGAATGCCTGACCCCTACGTTTGTTTATGGTTTAGCACACCAGTTGTTGGCCGGATTTATTCCACCATCGGGAGAAGTATAGCCGAGGCATCCCATGATGGTGTCAAACAGCTCCACATGGCGGTGCGTCTTGCCCGCTTTCTGCTCAGCCTGCAGGCGCTCAAACGCGCTCTTATTGGCCGGGTCTGCCAGATATTTATCCGACGCCCAGACAATCATCGGCACACGGAACTGCTCCGGCGGCGCCATATTGCGTGGCGTACCGTGCAGGTGCATGTTTTCGCTGATGGACTCACCATGATCGGCGGCGTAAAACACAATCGCTTTCTTATCACGCAGCTGGTCAAACACGCTGTCCAGCATCGTATCAACATACAGAATGGAGTTATCGTAAGCGTTAATCAGCATCGCTTTACTGCAGGTATCATCCACGCCCATGCACTCCGGCTGGTAGCGAGCGAATTCACGCGGATAGCGCTGAGAGTAAAGATAGTGAGAGCCTTTAGTATGCAGGATCACCAGGTGCTTACCTTTCGGGTGGTCGTCAATCGACGATTTCAGCTCCGGGATCAGCAGCATATCGTCCACGGATTTCCCCTGGTTACGCTTCTCTGAGCCAATCTGTTCGCGGAAGGCATAGCTGTCAGCATTGGTGTTGTTGTAGAACCACACCTCACTCTGCATGGCGTACAGATCCGAACTGAAGCCCAGCGATTTCAACACCGAAAAGACATTTTGCTCTTTCAGCGTGCGTCCCGGGTTATCCATCGTTCCCCCTTCACGCACAAACATGCAGCGCAGGGAGAGTTTCGTGGAGGTATCACAGGACTCACCGCGGAACGCCACCAGGTTCTTCTCTTTTGACAGCTTTGGCGTGTTGTCACGCTCATAGCCCAGCAGCCCCATATGATCCCAGCGGGTGGTTTCACCAATCACGAACACGACATAGGTATCATCCAGCCCTTCAGGCGCCTTATAGGTAAAGTTTTTTGCCGGATCGAACAGATCATCGCTGTCCATTTTTTCGTCATAGCTGGTGTAGGCAAACAGCCCGACCGCTGTGAGCCAGTTGGACGGCAGGTAAGAGTGCGCCACCACCCCGCCATAGCTCGGCAGGTCAACGTTGGTCAGCTTCTCATTGGCACTCTGCACCTTATCGAAATAGCGAATAGGGCCCCAGGTCAGCAGCAGCGCCAGCAGCAGCGTCAGTAATGGCTTGATGCGCTGGCCGGGCGTTTTAAGCTGCTCCAGCAGCGTCATGCGCAGGCTGCTCCACCAGATCAACGCCAGCGGGATCAGACTGACCAGTACCATCCACAGGACAAAGTGATAACCCACCACTTCTTTAGACAGGTCGGTATCGGTGGTCATCACGGAAGCGACAATGCCGTAGCCAATAACGACATTAAAGAAAGCCATGTAGTAGCTGGCTGAGACAGAGATCAGCACCAGCAGGCTGGCGGTAACGCGCCAGAACATTTTTCCACCCAGCGATAGCAGACGTAACAGGAAGAAGGTCAGCAGGATCGCCGCCATCCCTTCTGCCAGTGCTGAAAGCCATTGCATCATTTCAAACTTAGCGAGGAAGGGATCAAATCGACGATAAAATACCGGAAGATTTAAAAACAACCCGATGTAGACAGCCAGCAACAGCGACAACTTTTGCTGGGTAAACAATTTAATAGAATTCATTCGACCTTAATCCTGGCGTAACCTAAACAATTGCTAACACGATCTGAACGCTAATCAGACCCTGGTACGGCGTCAGAGTTCGGACGCAATACCGATAAACCTTAAGGCCGTCCATAACCAGAGGAATCTGATGATAAATGAGGGGTAACAATCCTTCGCAGGGGGCGTAGTTAAACACACTCAGCAGGGTTAGTCTGTGAGGATATGTAATTTCGGCATTTTACGTATCATTGAGAGGAAGGTGCGGAATCGTGCCGCGAACGGTATGCAAGAGTGTGGGATCAGATACAGCAGGAATGACGATAACCGGGGCGACAGCCCCGGTCAGACGGCTTAGTTGATAATATTCAACGTCACGTCAATATTGCCCTGGGTGGCATTGGAGTAAGGGCAGACGATATGGGCGGCATCGACCAGCTTTTTCGCCTCAGCACTGTCCATGCCCGGCAGATGAATGTTGAGGGTCGCTTCAATGCCAAAGCCCGTCGGCAATGGACCAATACCCACTTCCCCTTCAACAAACGCCTCTTTTGGCATAGCGAACTTGTCACGCCCCGCCACAAACTTCATCGCTCCGAGGAAGCAGGCAGAGTAACCCGCCGCGAACAGCTGCTCAGGATTAGTGACATTGCCACCTGCGCCGCCCATCTCTTTCGGCAGGCCCAGCTGGATATCCAGCACGCCATCGGAAGAAGTAGCGCGGCCTTCACGGCCACCGGTGGCTTTTGCTTTTGCACGGTATACAACTTTTTCTAACGACATGGTGTGTTTCCTTTTTTAGTTTTCACGCGATTAAATCGCACACTATTTATATTAATAAAGCTTTTTGACTCAAAGAACAAGGGCAGATTAGCCGTTCAGATTATTGCGCAGAATTTCCAGTTCGCCTTTTAGCGACTGTAATTTTTCCATCTCACAGGACGTAGCACCGATCACTGATTCAGGGATAGCCCGCGCCTGCTGGCGTAGTTCATGTCCTTTATCCGTCAACGTCACCACCACCTGACGTTCATCTTTACGCGAACGCAGACGGTGCAGCAGCCCGGCAGTTTCCAGACGTTTCAGCAGCGGTGTCAGGGTTGCAGAGTCAAGAAACAGCCGCTCACCGATCTCCGACACCGTGACGTCATCCCGCTCCCACAGCACCATCATCACCAGATACTGGGGATAGGTGATATCCAGCGGGGCCAGCAGCTGCCGGTAGATCTTATGCAGCGCCAGGTTAGCGGAATAGATCGCGAAGCACAGCTGCCGGTCGAGCAACAGTGGCGCATCCGCCGCTTTTTTGTCATCTTTATCTGTAGTCATGAAAAATAATATAGATAGCGCACTATACAATTGCAAGCGACTTTACAGGCAGGGAGAAAAACGATGCAAACTCTGGAAGAACGGGCGCAGCGCTACGCCAGCAAAGCCCATGCCGCAGCAGATCAACGCCGAAAATACACCGATGAGCCTTATATCGTGCATCCCGCTGCGGTGGTCGAACTGGTGCGTAGCGTCAGTGACGATGAAGAGATGCTGGCTGCGGCCTGGCTGCACGATACTGTTGAAGACACCAGCAGTACGCTGGAGGATATCCGCACCCATTTCGGCGAGCGGGTGAGATCGCTGGTTGAAATGCTGACCAACCAGGGTGCCGTTGCCGGACAAAACCGCACCGCACGTAAGCTGGCCCATTTTCGCCATACTCAACAGGCCTCTGCGGACGCGCAGACCATCAAGCTGGCGGATATTATCGATAATACCCGCTCAATTATTCATTTTGATCCGCATTTTGCCCGCGTCTATCTGATTGAAAAACGGGTGCAAATCCGTCTGCTGACCGCAGGGCATGCCACCCTGCACCAGATGGCCGATCAGGTTATCGAACAGGGGATTGCGCAGCTTGGACAACCTCCCCATAACGTTCCCGCCAGCTGGTTTGAACAGCAGGAGAAAAAATACCATCCATAACAATTAGTTGAATTAAAAAAATGCAAATTACATGTCATTATGTGCTCTATATAAGACAACCGCATAAAATGACCAGTTCTGTTATGGAACATCCCTATCATTGCCCCCCAATATTGACCGGGGGGTAACATGTCGACTGATTTATCGATTATAAAAAATAAGATATTCACATTTTTAGGCGCTGCTTTGTTTCTTGGCATGATGATGGGGTTGCTCTTTGCTGATGTCGTCTGGATGAATAATGCCGTCCATGAAACCTCATTGACTGAAATGGCGCAGGAAATCATGCTGGCAGTCATTGCCTGTCTGTTTTTTCATCGCGCCTGGCGTTCTCCGGCGCAGCGGCCGGTGATGATTCTGGTGGCCGGTTTCTTCAGTTGCATGCTCATTCGTGAGCTGGATTTTTTGTTTGATACGATCAGACACGGCTGTTGGCTCTGGTTTGCCCTTGCGGTGACCCTGGCCTGCGTGGCAGTCGCGCTGCGTAACGCACGTAGCATCATCCCGGGTCTTGCCGCCTTTGTGAGCCAACCGGCATGGGGCCTGTTGTCTGCCGGGATGCTGACAATTCTGGTCTTCTCACGGCTGTTCGGTATGCACGAACTCTGGGAACATCTGATGCTGGATGGCTATAACCGCACGGTGAAAAACATGGCGGAAGAAGGCAGTGAACTGCTGGGGTATTCACTTTGCCTGTTTGCGACTTTCGGCTACTTATGTCAGGAAAAACGCCGCGTCTGAACCTGTCGTCCCGTCAGTGTCCTGCTGACGGGACGCTACTGCGGCGTCCCCCTGCCCGGCGTCAGCGATCCCCGTCTTCTAAGCGTCATCCTGCGTTAATAAAAAGTTCATCCAGTCCCGCTAGCTTAGGCCCACTTCTTATTGCAAAGACGCACAGCTGGCATGAGTTATCTCTCTCTTCACCATATTCACAAAGCCTGGGGCACCAAAACCGCGCTGAACGACATCAGCTTTGAGGTGGCAGAGGGTGATTTTATCGCGCTGCTCGGGCCTTCCGGCTGTGGCAAATCGACCATGCTACGCACCATTGCCGGGCTGGAATCGGCCGACAGTGGCGCGATCTATTTCCAGCAGTCCGATGTGACAGCATTGCCGCCTTCACAGCGCAAACTGTCGATGGTGTTCCAGTCTTACGCGCTGTTCCCGCATCTGAATGTGCGGGAAAATCTGCTGTTCGGGCTGCGCGCCCGGGGTGAAGATAAGCGTCATTTTCCCTCACGTCTGGCCGATGTCAGCCGCCTGATGGAGCTGGAACCGCTGCTCGACCGTCTGCCGTCCCAGCTTTCCGGCGGGCAGCAGCAGCGCGTGGCGCTGGGCCGTGCCGTGATCGCCAACAATAAACTGTGCCTGATGGATGAGCCGCTTTCCAACCTCGATGCCAAACTGCGCCAGAGCATGCGCCGCGAGATCCGCGCCATTCAGAAAAAGCTCGGCCTGACGATGCTTTACGTGACCCACGATCAGACCGAAGCAATGAGCATGGCCGATAAAATTATTCTGCTGAATGACGGCAACATCGAACAGCACGACACCCCGGATAACCTCTACAACAACCCGGCCACGGTATTTGCTGCGCAATTTATCGGAGCCCCGCCGATGAACATCATCCCGCTGCGCCGTGAAGGCAACCATCACTACCTGGGCGAGATGCCGATCCCGGTGGTGCAGTACGGCGTTGAAGCCGGATTGAGCCTCGGATTGCGCGCCGAGGATATTCAACTGACCTCAGCCGAACATGCCGCTCTGACTGCCCGTGTGCTCAGCTACGAATACATGGGCGCAGACACGTTGCTGGTCTGCCAAATCGCCGCCTGTCAGGAGCCAATCACCGTCAAAGTGGCCGGCATGAGGCGCTTTAGCGAGCACAGCCAGGTCGGGCTGCAATGGTCTGCGAGCAAACACTATTTCTTTGTCAGCGCCAGCGGCAAACGCTGTTACGGCGCGGAACAGAACGTTTTACCGTCAGAACAAAAATATGCTGTTTAACCACTCTTTTATCGCTCAAGGGAAAACCATGTCTCCAGTTCTCCGTTTCTCACGCCTGACGTCTGTCCTGCTACTTTGTGCTGCCTCGTCTGCTTTCGCGGCCGACCCTGTAAAACTTCAGATGTACTACCCGATTGCCGTAGGTGGCAAAATCAGCCACACCGTCGATACGCTGGTCGCTGACTTTGAAAAACTGCACCCGGATGTCAGCATTCAGCCTGTTTATACCGGTGACTATGCCACGACAGTGACCAAAGCCCTGACAGCGTTTCGCGGCGGCAATGCGCCACAGCTGGCCGTGATTGGGGATATCGAAGCCTATTCGTTGATCGACGCCGGTGCGATTACCGCGGCCAGCGACCTGGCGAATGATGCCGATGGCAAAAAGTGGATTGAAGGATTCTACCCGGCATTCCTGCGCCATATCGAAGGCAAGGTGTGGGGCATCCCGTTCCAGCGTTCCACCGTAGTGATGTACTGGAACAAACAGGCGTTTGAGAAAGCCGGTCTGGACAGCGAAACCCCACCCGCTAACTGGCAGCAGGTGGTCGACTTCGGTAAAAAACTGGTGGTGAAAGACGACAAAGGCGTCAGCCAGTGGGGCATTGAGATCCCGTCCACGCCGAACGGCTACTGGAACTTCCAGGGTCTGGCGGCCACCAACGGCAGCCGCCTGGATAACGGCAAAGGCACAGCCGTGGCCTTTAATACCCCGGCCAACGTCGAAACCTTGCAGTGGCTGACCAACCTTGGGCAGAAAGAGGGCGTGTCGCCGAAAGGCGCAATTGCCTGGAGCACCACACCTCAGGACTTTATCAGCGGCAAAACCGCCATGATGGTGACCACCACCGGTAACCTGACCACCGTGCGTGACAACGCCAAATTCCCGTTCGGCGTCGCCATGCTGCCGGAGAAAACCCAGCGCGGCAGCCCGACCGGCGGCGGTAACCTCTACGTGTTCAAAAATGCCACTCCTGAGCAGCAAAAAGCCGCGATGACATTTATTCGCTGGGTATCAGCACCTGAGCAGGCCGCTCGCTGGAGTATCGCCACCGGCTACGTGGCAACCTCACCTGCCGCATGGGACACCACGGTGATGCAGGATTACGTCAAACAGGTGCCACAGGCGCTGGTCGCGCGTGAGCAGCTGAAATATTCACAACCGGAACTCTCGACCTACAACAGCGTGCAGATTCAGGATGCCCTGAACCATGCGGTTGAAGCCGCCGTCACTCAGGAGAAAACCCCTGAGCAGGCGCTGGAGTCGGCTCAGAAGCAGGCTGACCGCTTGCTGAAACCTTACCAGTAACGGACACCTATGCGCTCTCTTCACACTCTGGCACCGGCTGCCCGCAATCGGGGTCTGTCAATGCAGATTTATGGCTACCTGCTGCTGTTACCGGCACTGGGGTTTTTGCTGACGTTTACCCATTATCCGGCGGTGGCCACGATGTGGGAGAGCCTGTTCTCTGCGGCGCGCAACGGGCATCCGGCCCGGTTCGTCGGGCTGGATAACTATGCCGCGCTGCTGGATGACGACATTTTTATGCTGTCGCTGCGTAATAACCTGTTGTATGCCGCGGTCACGATCCCGCTGGCGGTGGGGCTGGCCCTGCTGATGGCGCTGGCGGTGAATCGCCGCCTGCGCGGCAGCGCGCTGACTCGCGCCGCTTTTTTTATTCCTTCACTGCTGCCGATGATTGCCATCGCCAACCTGTGGCTGTTTTTCTACACGCCCCAGCTCGGCCTGCTCAACCAGCTACTGGCGCTGTTTTCGCTGCCGCCCGTCAACTGGCTGGGGGACCCCGACAGTGCGCTCTGGAGCCTGATGGCCGTTTCCGTCTGGCGTGAGGCCGGGTTCTTTATGATTTTCTATCTGGCGGCATTGCAGCAGATAGACCCGCGGCTGAGTGAGGCGGCAGACATTGAAGGCGCCTCACGCCGCTATTTCTTCCGCCGCGTGCAGTGGCCATTACTGATGCCCACCACGCTGTTTATTTTGATCAATGCCTCGATGAACGCGTTCCGCATCGTCGACCAGGTGATCGCCATGACCAACGGTGGACCGAATAACAGCAGCAGTCTGCTGCTCTATTACATCTACCGTACCGCTTTCAGCTTCTGGGATTTACCGGCCGCTTCCGCCATGACCGTGGTGTTGCTGGTGATCCTCGGCGCGATTGCTTTAATCAAATTCCACCTGCTGGATAAGCGAGCGCATTACCAATGAGCCTGACCATGACGCTTCCCGCACGGTCGTTTTCGCTGGGCCGTCTGTGCCTGAATCTGGCGATCTGGCTGGCCGCCCTGCTGTGGTTTCTACCGATTCTGGTGGCCGTTTGGGTTGCCATTCATCCTGCATCGGATCAGGGCACCTTTGTGCTGTTCTCCCCGCTGACATTGCAGAACTTTATCGATGCCTGGCACGCCGCACCGTTCGCCCGCTATTTCCTCAACACTACGCTGCTGGTGCTGATGATTGTGATCTGCCAGCTGGTGCTGGCGACAATGGCTGCCTATGCGCTGGTCCGTTTTCGCCTCAAGTTCTCCGGTCTGCTGTTTGCCCTGATCCTGCTACAGCTGATGATCAGCCCCGACGTGCTGATCCTCAACAATTACAAAACCGTGGGCGCGCTGGGGCTGCGCGACACACTGTGGGGCATTGCACTGCCCTATCTTGCTTCGGCCTTTGCTATTTTCCTGCTGCGTCAGACGTTTAAAAGTATTCCTCTGGTGCTGGAAGAAGCGGCGATCGTTGAAGGTGCCAGCCGCTGGACCATTCTGCGCCGTATTTATGTGCCGCTGGCCAAACCGGTGTATATCGCGTTTGCGCTGGTGTCGATCAGCTTCCACTGGAACGATTTCCTCTGGCCGCTGGTGATCACCGACTCGGTCAACGTGCGGCCCATTACCGTCGGTTTGCAGCTGTTTTCCGCCCCGGAACAAGGGGTACAGTGGGCGCTGGTCGGGGCCGCAACGCTGATGACGTCATTGCCGTTGCTGGTGCTGTTCCTGATTTTCCAGCGTCAGTTTGTTCAGTCGTTTATGCGTGCCGGCATCCGCTAACGGAGCGATATATGTCTTTTGAAACCACACCGCACCCGCTTTCTTCTCTGCAACGTCAGGCGCTGGGCGCTGCGGCCATGCTGTATCAGCCACCGGTGATGCGCTCCACTCATCCCGCCGACGGCACGCTGCGCTTTGGCCTGATTGCCGACCCGCAGTACGCTGATGTGGAGGCAGATGTGCCGAAAAATCTCTATTATCGCCATGCACTGCACAAGCTGCCTAAGGCGATTGCCACCTTTAACCGCAAGCCGCTCGATTTTGTCGTCACGCTGGGTGACCTGGTGGATCGCCACTGGTCAAGCTATCAGGCGCTACTGCCGCTGTATGAAACACTGCATCATCCGCATGCGATTGTGATTGGCAACCATGATGCGCAGGTGATTTCTGACCGCCTGACATCGGCGCATACGCCGCCAGCGGGCTTACCGAAAAGCTATTATCAGTTCCGCCTTGCGGGCTACCGCTTTATCGTGTTCGACGGTAATGACATCAGCCTGTATTGCAATCAGGGCAACGGTGATGACCGTCAGCAGGCGAAAGCGATACTGGCCGACCTGGTGGCCCGTCAGCAACCGCAGGCCGAGCTGTGGAACGGCGCGGTGAGCAGTGCTCAACTGGCATGGATTGAAACGCAGCTGCAACAGGCCCAGCAGTTGGGAGAAACCGTGGTGGTGTTTGGTCACTATCCGCTGGCCCCGCATACGGGTCATATCCTGTGGAATGGCGGTGAACTGGCTGATTTGCTGTGCCGCTATCAGGTACGTGCCTGCTTTACCGGGCATGACCATCGCGGTGGCTATGTGCGGCGCGACAATACCGATTTTATTATTATGAAAGGGATGCTCGACGGCGCGGAAGACGTCCCTTACGCGGTGGTGGAACTGCTGGATGGCGTCGTGACTGTAAGGGGATACGGAAATGAAATCAGCCGGATACTGACAAAAGATTAGTACTTATCCGATTCTTGCGGCAACGGGCGGACGGCAGAAAGAATCGGCATGACGAAAAGAAAAATATTAAATAATATGACGCTCAAATATTTTATAGGGCGATTCGCGCTCAGAATAGTTGACGATCGAGATCCCAAGGGTTTTTGCATTCTCCTGCGCCAGGACCATTTTTCTCTCGATATATTCCGGGCCATATCGCATTGGATCAGGCGTACCATGGCCATAGAAAAAGTCTTTTTCAAACCCCTGAAAATAATTATCCGCCCACTCTTTTATGGTTTTTTCTTTTTTATTATTAAAAAAATTCTGAATATTAGGCTTGTCGTCCGCGACCCATTTATCCGTTTTATTTTTGTTATAGTCGTGGTCAAACCCAAGCAAACCAATTCTTTCTGGCGATAAACCCAGCATTATCCAGTACAGGCCCTGGAAAAAAGAGGTGTAGCCAATATTTATTTCAATATCAAAGCCTGTATCCGCCTGAATACCCAAACGACGGGCACCTTCATGAATAACCGCAGAGTATTCTTCATGCCTGATCTCATGTTGATAATTCACGCAAGAAGGGAAATTCTCCTTCGGAAAATCATTAGGATGTATCCAGTAATCAAACTCGCCTCCCTCATAGATACGCCAGGCATTATTGAGGCACACTTTGATATGGTCGTGATATTTATCACTACGCGCCTGCTGGGCCGATAGACCGCTTCCGACAAAAAGAACCTTCATAAATATAATCCTTTATATTTTTCAACATGTTATTCATTTGATTTCTGAGTTTTTCGCGTTCCCAAACGCGGTGGCAACTTATCAGTTCAAGGTCATAGCGACAATGAGTAAAAATACTATTTTGAGGCGAAAAAAAGCGAATTTTCCTGTTATTTTTTCAGGGACGGTGAAAGACCTGAAAATCAGACGTTGCGCCCACCGGAACCCCGGCGGGCGCAACGCATCAGCCGTGAGCTTTAAAAGTTATACTGAACCCCGATGCGCAAGCGGGTCTGCCTGTCATCGGCGGTTTTCCTGACAGAAACATCACCCACCTGCACATACGGCGTCCACTGCTTATTGATGTTATACGCCACCTTCAGATCCTGCTCATAATCCCATTTGTCGTTGTCGTATAACACCTGGTCACTGTGCTTATAAATATAGTTATATTCAAAGCGCCAGTCCGCAAGACGATAACCCAGCCAGAGTTCACCCCGGTTCGTTTTCTTATCATCCGTATTTTCTTTCGTCGAGCGCGTATATTCATAACGGTAGCGCACGTTAAAATAAATACCGTTTTCAAACTGGTATCCGGTGGTTAAAAATGGCTTATAAATACTGTTATCCGAACTGGATTCCAGGGTGAACCCCGGCTGCAGGAACCAGGCGGGCGTGACTTTGTACTGATAACTGACGGTACTTTCTGTACCGCTATCCACCAGATCGGTAAAGGCTTTATTCTTATTATCGCCCCCCGATTTCCATTTGGCTTCCAGTGAAAAACCAAAGCCATTATCAAACCGGTGTGACACCATGAATCGATCTTTGTGTTGTTTACTGTCGTCCAGCCACTCATGGCGAACGTCGAGAGTGACGGCCTGACTACTGGCGCTGGCCAGCAGCAGACCGCAGAGCAGCAGTCTGTTATTTTTCATTTTGGTATCCCAGAGAGTTTGATGTTATTTTTGGATCGTACTTTTGATTAATTCACTCGTTTTCACGTGATAAAAAACATTCGTGTCATCGGTATTACCGCTGACCACATCGTCATATTTCCCCGGTACGGTACGCAGAGAAATATTGCCGCTAAACGTGCCCTGTTTATCTGGCGGGGTGTAAGGCGACGGACGGAACAGGAAGTTAAACCGCTGGTTATCCAGCGCCCGGTTGCCTGCA
Organism: Erwinia sp. MYb416; assembly: GCF_037479575.1. Lineage (NCBI taxonomy): Bacteria > Pseudomonadati > Pseudomonadota > Gammaproteobacteria > Enterobacterales > Erwiniaceae > Erwinia > Erwinia sp. MYb416. The sequence goes on along the minus strand of NZ_JBBGYT010000437.1, from coordinate 164,293 downwards.
ATAATCAGCGCGCCAGGATTGAAGTTATCGCTGAAGCCATCCATGCCGTTGTTCAGTGCCATGTTGTTGCGCGCCACATGTGCCACGGGCAGCCCTTCGCCTCCCAGTTTGAAGCCGTTGCTGCCGTTATTTACCGACAGACTGTTTTCGATGGTGACGCTGCCGTTCGGGCCGTCTTCAATTTTGTTGAACAGGTCAAAACCGTCATCAATATTGTCGTGGGAATAGCAGTTCACCAGGTGGTTGCCCTCACCGACACGCATTTTCACCGCAAAACCGTCAGCGTTTTTCCGTCCCGGGTCCTGATTACCCCAGGACTCAGCGTTGCTGATCAGATTATGGCTGGCCCACAGCGCGCGGCCGATGCCATCCGGTGAGGCGACCCAGATGCCGGTATCATCGGCATGATGAGCACGGACGCGGTCGATATGGTTGTGACTGCCGGCAATATGGAAACTTTTCTTCGTGACGGTGATGCCCTGAATATGCCAGTAGCTGGCATCGAGCGTCAGACCGTTAAACACCACGTTGTCGCCCAGCGGCCGCAGCATTTTACGGTGCTGCCCGGTGCCGCTGGCCGTGGCAGGGATCACCGTGGCCGGATACTCGCCCTCCGCCAGCCACAGCGTGCCGCCCGGCGCCAGCAGATTGACGGCGCTGGCTACATCCAGCGGATGTTCACGTGAGCCATCGTTATCCGCAGCCCCCTGCGCGGAAGCGTATAGCGTATCCGGATGACTGACCTGCGCCAGGCTTAGCGGGTACGTTTGCGTCAAACGCTGGCCGTTATCCGGTGTAAAGGTGACCTTGAGATCGCGCGGCGTCGATGTGACCTTCACCGGCAGCGCCACTACGTCGCCGCCACGCACTCTTTTCTGGCGCAGCAGCACGGTGTCACCACGTTCTATAGTGATCAGACCGTTGCCGTTGGTGCGCAGCTGGAACACGCCGTCACGCCTGGTGAGGCGAGGGGATGACATCACTTCAATACGCGATTGCAGCACAGGCGCGATATACGGCGCACCGGGCTGCGTATGTGCCTCACTGAGCGTCAGCGTGGCGTGATTCACCGTGATGCTGGCATTACGTGACGCAAAGAAGCCGACGTAATACTGCGTTTTATCCAGTTGGGCGATACGGTCTGCACCCGCCACCGTTTTGCGGCTCCATGCGCTGCCGCCCTGAGGGGCATACGCCACCTCAAACCCGCTGTCTGTTCGGCTCAGACGCAGTGAAAAATGCTGTGGCGTATTCAACGATTGATACGGCTCACGCACGATGCCGATGCCGGTATTGCCCCAGGGCTGCTGCACGCCCTGACGGGCCACCAGCGCCACCACGGGCGGCTTGTCACCGATCGCCATCACCGTATTCATCACCATATTCGAGGCGGCCGGTAACTCTTCAATGCCCGGCTGAACAGCGGGCGCGCGTGCAGGGCCTAAAATATCGCGGACCAGCAATCCCGCGCCTTCCTGCCCTGCCGGTTTTGCCCCGTTTTCCGGGCCGAACTGATTCAGCGTGATATCGGCTTCCAGCAGGAAATTGGCGTCCGCCGGTAAGCGCGTATAGAAATACGTCAGGCCATCGTGGCTGTTGCCCACCTTGCCGCCACGACTTTCCAGCGTGAAGGGCGTGGTGAGCAGGCTGCCTTCTGCCGGCACCGCCTTACCCCCGGCCAGCAGGGTTTCATTGCGGCCGATTTTGTCTGCCAGTACGTTGGTGGCAAAATTAACGTCGGTCGACTGACCAAAGGTGATGCTGTGCCAGACCAGCGTGCCGGGCTCCGGCAGCGCCGCCGCAACGGGCGCGCTCAGCCCGAGGGACAACGTGATAATACAGAGTTGACGTTCCCACATAATCATTCTCATCCTTTAGGCGCAGGGCGCCGCTGGCCGGGTTTTCCGGCCAGTCGGTAGGTGGATAAATCGCGTGTTAAATCGGGGTATTACGGATGCTGTGTGCGGTTCACCAGCGGTTTCGGTGCAGGCTCCTCAACCAGTTCAACGGCAGGGGTATCGAAGATTTTGCGGCACACTTTGCTGTTGCCCCAGCACTCTTCATAGGGGTAACCGATCAGCTCTTCCATCACTAAGCGCACGTCTGGCTGAACATGGCCGATCAGCCCACCCGATTTGATTCTGGCGACTTCGCCCAGCACCACCAGGTGCGTTTTGCGGTTCAGCTTCATCTGATGGCTGAAGACCATCGCCATCAGTGCCAGCGCAATCACGCCCACACAGAACACCAGCGCAATTGCCGTAATAGCACTTTCCGGCTGCGTTTGAGATTTAGACTGGAAGCCGTAGAAGCTGAGGATGGCGCCCATCGCGAAGACAATGATCGAACGCATCAGCTTGCCGGAAAAGGTCATGGCACCGGCGTAGATCCCTTCACGGCGACGGCCGGTAAAGGCTTCATCGATATCCGCCAGGAAGGTATAGACCGTCCAGGGAATGTAGTAGACGCCGCCCGTACCAATGCCGAATACCACGGTGATGCCCAGCATGGCGGCGGTGGCGTACTGCTGCGGCAAATGCAGGAAGTGCAGCAGGCTGTAACACACCACGGAGAACACCACGATGCCCAGCGCCAGAATGTAGGGTTTGCTGAAACCGTGCTTGACGCAGATGCCGATAAAGATCGCGGTGGAGAACAGCTGTAACAGGGAGTTAAGGCTGCTCAGGCCCGCCACCATCGCCGGGTCGTACTGCAACACGAAGATGATGAAGTAGGTGAAGACCGAGGCGAACAGCCACTCGGCGCCGAACCCGCACAGGTACATACCCAGATGTTTGCGGAACACGCGCAGATGGAAGGTCGACTTCATATCGCGCACCAGCGTCAGCATGGTTTTCGCCAGCGTCATTTTCTTCTCATCGACCGGCGTCGTCTCTTCTACCGGACGTTCCCAGGAGGAGATATACAGCATGATCATCGCCACGCATAAAATCACGCCGTAGGTCAGCGCCGTGAAGAAGAACGGCTCGGCAGATTCTTTACCGTAAATGAGAATGAACTGGCCAGGGATAAATGCCGCGAGGAAATTGGCAACCTTACCGAAAATCGCCTTGTAGCCGGTCAGCTTGGAGCGCGCCGAGAAGTCGGTGGTCATCTCAGTGGCGAGGGTTTCATAAGGCACCATCACCGAGGTGTAGATCAGCTCAAACAGCACGTAGGTTGAGAGGTAGTACCAGAAGCCGAAGCCTTCCACCCACAGCAGCGGATAGACCATCATCAGCGGGATGCCGAGTAAGATAAAGAAGCGACGGCGGCCAAAGCGTTTGCCGAGGCGCGTTTTGCCGAAGTTATCCGAAAGATAGCCCATCAGCGGATTACTGATCGCATCGATGATACTGGCAACCGAGAAGATCGCCGACGCCTGTAACAGCGTCAGCCCGCAAAAAGTGGTATAGAAGTAAAGCAGCCAGATACCGGCAATCGCCAGCGCCCCGCTACCGAGTAAATTACCACCGCCGTATGCCAGCTGATGTCTGAAGAGAATTGGTTTTTCTACGTTCATGTGAGCCCCGCCCAGAGAGATTTTATAAAAATGAACCGTTGTTTTATTTTTATAGATACGGTGTTTTATATAGATCTCCCCACTGAATAGATGTGAATTAACTCACAGTTAAAACAGCGGGCGGTGATTTCTCAGACAGATTTGCGAGACATGTAACATTCTTATCAATAAAACGACTAAGCCAGCCTCACCTGGCCCCCCGTAATGCCGCATAAAAATAACGACATTGCTGTTATTTTTACTACAATACAGACACTTAAATATAACAATTTGTCCGAAGCATCTCGGTGAGAAAAGAAAAAAACGTCCCACTACCTGCGCCATCTATCCCGCTTTTCTGAACAAAAAGCGGCTGTTTTGTGATCGGCTTTGCATTTCTGGCAGCGACTGACCCCGCAGCCTTCTCCACGGTGGTAATGTGTTTTCATATTTATGAAACAGCATTTCAATTAAATGAAGACGCTCAACACAGGGCGACACTCATGGCCACCGATGGAGTGAATCATGGCAAAAGGTTCTCAGATCCAATTCAACTTCCACACCGTTCAGGATGCGCAGACCGGCGCCCGGGTGACGCGCTTAACGCCACCTGATGTGCTGTGCCACCGTAACTACTTCTATCAGAAGTGCTTTACCCGCGACGGCAGCAAGCTGCTGTTTGCCGGAGAGTTTGACGGTCATCGCAACTATTACCTGCTCGACCTGAAGACGCAGAAGGCGGTACAACTTACGGAGGGCGCAGGTGATAACACCTTCGGCGGTTTCCTGTCGCCGGATGACCAGCACCTTTATTACGTTAAAAATGAACGCCTGCTGCAACGCGTTACGCTGGCTGACTTCAGTGAGGAAACCGTCTATCAGGTGCCGGATGCCTGGGTCGGTTACGGCACCTGGGTGGCCAACAGCGAGTGCACCAGCCTGGTAGGGATTGAGATCGACCGCAAGGACTGGACGCCGCTCTCTGACTGGACCATTTTCCAGTCGTTCTATCACAGTAACCCGCACTGCCGCCTGCTGCGCATCGACTTGCTCAGCGGCCAGTCTCACGTCATCCATGAAAAAAATGAGTGGCTGGGGCACCCGATCTATCGTCCGTTTGACGACAGCACCGTGGCATTCTGCCATGAAGGCCCGCACGATCTGGTGGATGCGCGTATGTGGCTGGTGAATGAAGACGGCAGCAACGTGCGTAAAGTGAAAGAACACGCGCCAGGGGAAAGCTGCACTCATGAGTTCTGGGTGCCGGACGGCTCTGCGCTGATCTATGTTTCCTATCTGAAGGGCCAGCACGACCGCCATATTCGCCGCTTCGACCCGCAAACAGGGGAAGACATCAGCCTGATGACCATGCCTGCCTGCTCGCATCTGATGAGCAATGATAACGGCACACTGCTGGTCGGCGATGGCTCCGGTACACCGGTAGATGTGAAAGATACCGCCAGCCATACGATTGAGAACGACCCGTGGCTATACCTGTTCGACGCCCAAACGCGCCAGTACGCGCCGCTGGCTGCACATAACAGTTCCTGGCAGGTGCTGGACGGTGACCGCCAGGTAACCCATCCGCACCCCTCTTTCTCGCCGGACGATCGCCACGTGCTATTCACCACGGATTACGAAGGGCTGCCCGCGCTCTATCTGGCGGAGATCCCGGACGCCCTGCGCCACTCATTAAGGAAGGATTAAAACGTGTTTATCTACAAGCAAGACAGACCCTTACAAGACCTGGGCGATGGTGTGAGCCGTCGCGTTCTGGCCCACGGCGGCGGCATGATGGCGGTGGAGGTCAGCTTTGAGACCGGGGCCATCGGCCCGATGCATCACCATGTGCATGAGCAGCTTACCTATGTGCTTTCCGGCCGCTTCCGCTTTACCATCGGTGATGAAACTCACGAAGTAGGCGCGGGCGATACGCTGTATAAAAAGCCGGACATTGTTCACGGCTGCATCTGCCTGGAAAAAGGCGTGCTGTTAGACACCTTTACCCCGCAGCGGCAGGACTTTTTATAAGTTATCGTGCCCAATAAAAAACCGGTGCTGATTCAGCACCGGTTTTTTTATGCCTGAAGAAAGAGAGCGCGTTATGCGAGGATTTCACGCACAAAGTTTTCGATCTCTTTGTTCTGGCTGTTCTCAAAGAAGCATTTCTGGAAGCGCTCGCCGGAGACCGCCGTTTTTACCAGCTCTTTATCGATAGCGCGCAGTGTATCCAGGTAGTTCTCTTTAACGATGGCGGCTTTCACCTGATTTAAGATGCCGGCATTGCGTACCTGAGGCTCTTTACGATCGGCCGGATAGCCCTGACCTTTCGCACCGCTAAAGGCTTTTTCGAAGATAAAGCGCACGTTCAGCTCGGCACCCCAGCCAAATCCTTTGGCAAACGGCAGCGACAGCGCATTGCCGTTGTTGATCTGGGCAAACAGGAAGGCGTCTGCCGGGTCAATGCAGTAACCGCAGATCACGCCCGGATGCAGGTTCAGCGACATCAGCGCGCCCTGGCCGGTGCCACAGCCCGCCACCACAAAGTCCACCGCCTTCGAGTTCAGCAGAATGCTGGCCATGATCCCCAGGTGAATATAGGTCAGGTGGTGATCCTGCTCGTCTGACATGCCAACGTTATACACCGGGTACTCTTTCTCCCCGGCGACCGCGTTCAGCTCTTTCAGGATAATCGCGTTTTTAGCCGCCTGGCTGTTTTCCATCATCAGTGCAATTTTCATTTTAACGTCCTCTTGGGTGCAGCGGGATCGCCCGCTGCACATCAGTGAATTAGGGGGTATTAACGCGCCAGCCAGCCGCCGTCGACGGCGATGGTGTAGCCATTAATATAGTCAGATGCTGTAGATGCGAGGAACACCACCGGACCCATCAGGTCGGCAGGCAGGCCCCAGCGCCCGGCCGGGATGCGGCCGAGGATCTCTTCGCTACGGGCTTCATCGGCGCGCAGCTGCTGAGTGTTGTTGGTGGCCATATAGCCCGGTGCAATCGCGTTGACGTTGATCTGGTGCTTCGCCCATTCGTTCGCCAGCAGACGGGTGACGCCCATCACCGCGCTTTTCGAGGCAGTATAAGAAGGCACACGGATACCACCCTGATAAGAGAGCATCGACGCAATGTTAATAATTTTCCCGCCTGTTCCCTGCGCGATAAACTGTTTTGCCACCGCCTGCGACATAAAGAACACGGATTTGATGTTCAGGTTCATCACGTCATCCCAGTTCTTTTCACTGAAGTCGATGGCGTCTTCACGGCGGATAATCCCGGCGTTATTCACCAGAATATCCAGGTGGCCCATCTCCGCGACTGCGCGCTCCAGCAATCCCGGGATCACTTTGGTGTCACTGAGGTCGGCGGTCAGGCTGAGGAAACGACGCCCGGTTGCCGCGATGCGTTCAATGGTCTCTGTGGGTTCGACAATATTGATACCGACAATATCGCAGCCCGCTTCCGCCAGGCCGAGCGCCATGCCCTGGCCTAAACCGGTATCGCATCCGGTCACCACCGCCACTTTTCCCGACAGGGAGAAATTATCCAGAATCATGTTATTTCCTTGAGTTTGACCAAACATGTTCAGGCGCTTGCCGTGACCCTAAAGTGTGCGGACAGTGCCCGATACCAAAACTGATACAGGCAGCTTAACGGCAAAGTGGGGTAAACTCAACAAAATGAAACGATGTTTCATTTTATATAAACCTGAGTATCTATTTTTGCTGCGGGGATCACATCCTGGAGAGTTCAGGAATGATGTAGAGGCCGATCATCTTTTCCGATCGGCCCGGGCGGATGGTGTGTACCACGGGCCAGGTCTGCATCACAAACAGGAGTGGCTGCTCATCCGGCGTCAGGTCCGGGGCCAGTTTGAGCACGCCGGATCGGCAAAAGACGCATCCATGCGGGCCTCGACACGCGCCGTCCTGGCGCGTGACGCCCGGCTTACCTCAAGCTGGCCCCCTCCCCGCAAAATCGTACTCGCTGTCGGTTTTAAAAACCCAACGCGATTGCGATTTCTCGTAGGGGTCGATCATCTTTTCCGAACGACCCTTTATCATTGGTTTATTTAACATATTGGATCATCACCTAAGCCATAGGTGCAGGCATAAGGATCGGTCCATTGGTTGTCTTGATTATGGAAAAAATAGGTTGTTTCATTATTACTGAACGTCACATAGCCAAAACCACTGGATTGCAGAATCCAACTCCCAGAATCACCATCCTCGAATGTGATCAACCCGGTAGACAGACAAGGAGAGTAGTACTCATGAAGAATATTCCCGCTTTCCTTTGACTCTTTGGCGAGATTAAAATAACGAATTAACTGTTCTTTTTTGGGTATAAATACCTTGCAGGCTTCAATTTCATTTATATCATTACGCCCTTCATCATGTGTACCAGTCTCTGTAATCTCAATATCTTTAACCACTCTCGCCTGAACTGGTGTTGATATGAATGTGCCTAAGAAAATAATATAATAGAGTGATTTTATTTTTATTACCATTTTGCTGTGCTCGCCTCCGTGGCATTTTTCCTTCCTATTTCAGGATGACGATATATTTCGTGCATAGGAATATTTAACGTGGTAGTTAACTCTTTAATTAACCATTTAAGTGAATCATTTTGCCGATCGTTGACGGGTTCGTAGATGAGTTTTTTCTTTGGTCCTGTTTTTTCTGACTCACCCACAATCTCGATCCCAATACTATCAACATTGCTCGGGAATCGATCAGGGTAGTTTTTCACTTTTTCAATCTGATGCACTTTGTCAGAATTTCTCCATGACTTTTCCAGTTCAGCCACTTTTTGAAAATCCGTCGGTTCGCATTTTTTGGTCAGAAAACAGCGGGATTGTAATTTTCCCACATGCCAGGTGATCTGGAATAACGAAGCGGTCTGATAGATGGTGCCATCTCTGTCAATCAGGAAGTGAGCGCCGGTGGCGCCTTTCGTTTGATAACTATGAAAGGTACTGCTGGCTGTCGGCGCATTGGTCTGATGCACAACGATGCCATTAACCGCATCCATCTTTCCACGCTCAATATTATTGAATATTTTCAGGATGATGCGTTCTGCATCAATATAACCACCCTCGTCGATATAAAGCATAAGTCCCTTCCTTAGGTCAAAAAAAATAAAATGTTTACGCAACGGAGATTCACTTTTCAACTATTTTCCCTGATTATTTCAGTCGCGTAAGGCTGAGGGCCACAGCCATTTTTATCAGATGGTACTCAGCAACAGGTCTGAGGCCAGACTGGTGCCTGCGATAGGTTTTAAAACAGAGAATTTTTAAACCGTTACTCCTTTCAACAAACTGCGCCAGTAACAGCGCAGTGATTTATTTAACATATTAGATCATCACCTAAGCCATAGGTGCAGGCATAAGGATCGGTCCACTGGTTGTCTTTAAGGAAAAAAGTGGCTGAGTCGCCATTATCAAAAATAGCAAGCCCCAGGCCGCTGGATTGCACAGTCCAGACTCCTGATACCCCGTCTTTAAACTTTATTTTACCGGTCGTCAGGCAAGGTGAATAATACTCATGAAGCAAGCTCCCACTTTCTTGCAATTCTTTAGCCAGATTGAAAAAGCGAATCATTTGCTTTTTTGTTGGCCTATACACCTTGCAGGCTTCTTCTTCATTTTTATTACCACGTCTTTCATCATATGCGCCAACTTCATCGATTTTAATCTCACTAACCACTCTGGCCTGAGTTTGAAATGAAATAAAAAAAGAAATTAACGTAATAATAAAACGTGTTTTTTTTAAGATCACCATTTCGCTGTGCTTGCCTCAGTGAAGTTTTTTCTACCAATTTCTGGATGCCGATATATTTCACTAGTAGAAACCTTTAACGTTGCCACCAGTTCTTTAATCAACCACATTAAAGATCCATTCTGGCTATCATTAACTTCCTCATAAATATACTCTGGCTTACCCGTATTCTCATTTATCACCCTTGTTGACCTTCCAACAATCTCAATCCCAATACTATCAACATTGCTCGGGAATCGGTCAGGGTAGTTTTTCAATTTCTCAATCTGATGCACTTTGTCAGAATTTCTCCATGACTTTTCCAGTTCAGCCACTTTTTGAAAATCCGTCGGTTCGCATTTTTTGGTCAGAAAACAGCGGGATTGTAATTTTCCCACATGCCAGGTGATCTGGAATAACGAAGCGGTCTGATAGATGGTGCCATCTCTGTCAATCAGGAAGTGAGCGCCGGTGGCGCCTTTCGTTTGATAACTATGAAAGGTACTGCTGGCTGTCGGCGCATTGGTCTGATGCACAACGATGCCATTAACCGCATCCATCTTTCCACGCTCAATATTATTGAATATTTTCAGGATGATGCGTTCTGCATCAATATAACCACCCTCGTCGATATAAAGCATAAGTCCCTTCCTTAGGTTACAAAAATCAAATAATGGCGTTGGCTTTAATGTCATACCCCATGGAAACCGTGCCTGCCATTCCGCCCTCTGCATTTTGCAAAACATAATCCATTTTCACCCGTGAGAATGATAACCCGACCTTTTCTCGCGGACTGCGCATGGTGTCATAACCGAAAGACTCAACCCGGGTAATGATCACCTCCTCTAAGGTCACACGCAGATACTCCAGCGGAGAGCCGCCGGCTTTGCGAACGGTCAGCACGACTTCCGGTATGTGCTTGCCAGTAAGACAGTATTGAAGAAGATTGGGGCTGGCTTTATCGAGGCGGTGATCGAAGTACAGATCGCCGACGGTCGACTTTCCGGCCCCCCCGCCGCGTCCTGAGTGCATGTTGGCAGGCTGACTGACGGCCCATTTCCAGCGTATAACCTCAATCTCACCTTTATGTGAAAAATCCAGAGATTCACCCTCAATCCCCTTAAATGTAATGAAAATATCCTGAGCCATACGTCCTCCTTGTATATGAGTAAAACGATAAAACTCATGGCTATTGGTTTAGCCTGAGCTTATTAGTGGAATAATTAATAAGCTGAATATTTATAAACAAGGGAAGGTACGGCTAATTGAGGAGGGTTATAAATAGTAAAAAAATGATTTTCTAATTGTTGCTGAAGAGATGAGGCCTGCTATCCGCTGTGCGATTAACACAACCCTGGCGAGGCCTCAAGTAAAGGCGTTAAATTTTCTTGCAGCTTTCCAGCCAGCCGGCGGTATCAATCTTGCCGTTCTCCAGATATTTCTGCTGGTTCTGCCAGTGTGCGGCCAGGAAAGGTTTGAGCCCGGACAGACGCTTGTTCAGGGTCAGCATCTGATCAAAGACGCCAACCTCATGTTTCAGCCCTTCCTGCCCATATAAGGTCGCCGAATCTACCAGGCTACTGGCGTAGTAACTGGTCACCTGCTGTAAACTTTTTGTTTGCTCACCCAGTTTGGTTTTACGGATAGCACAGTTCTGATCGCTGCTGTCTTTATCCTTACACAGCGCCTCATAGTTATGTGTGAGGAAATCGAGGAAGCGACCATCATCCTGCAGCTTGGTGCAGAGGAACGATCCCAGGTTAAGGCTGGCGCGGATCGATTGCGCTCGCTCTTCCTGCTGCTGCTGATTGCTGGCCCGCAGCTGACTTTCCAGGTCATTGAGCTTTTTCTTCAGTGCGGCATCATCTACCCCTGAGGCCAGCGTTCCCAGTGCTTTGACGGTGTCTTTCGCTTCATCTTTTTTCTTATCTGCACCGCTACTGTCTGCCCCGAGCGCAGCCCAGCTTTTTTCCAGCTGCTTAACCCGGCCCGTTGAGGTCATCGCGGGGGCTACCAGCACCAGACGCAGCCCGGTGGTTTTACTGGTCGCAGGGCTGGTACTGTCGTAATAGTTCACCTCTTTGCGCGCCGAACTGCGGATCTCCGCTGCACTGGTCTGGAAGTTGCCCCCGCGCACCACAAAGCCCCCAGCCTGACCGTGCAGGCGATTGAGTTTATTGAGATAGAACGGGGTAAACATCATCTCCGAGACATTGCCCAACATATCATGCAGGCCAAGAGGATTCGGGCTGAGACGCCCGATCAGCTGCACCTTGCCATTGGACGATTGCGCACCGGAATACCACTCAAAGTTTTTCATGTCATCCATTGGATAATGGACATCACGAAACTCCGCGCTGTTGACCTTCAGTCCGCCACGGGCAGCAAACTCCCACTCCACCTCCGTAGGCAGGCGTAAAAAGCCAGCGGTACCGTCTTCTTTCGGCAGTTTATCGGCCGCATTACTGCGTAGCCATTCATTGTATTTATTCGCCACGCTGACCGCATCAAACCAGCTGATACCGGTCTCCGGCACGCTGAGTTTACGCGACGGCGTGGGGCAGGTTCCCTGCGTCAGTGCCTGATATTGCAATGCGGTAAGCTCATATTTTGCCATCAGGTAATAACGGCCTTTGCTCTTACCGGCATCGGAGAAACTCCCGGCGATAAAGGCCGGATAGCTGTGTTCAACAAAGCCCCATTCTCCGCCATCCTGCCCCAGCGTGATCGGCAGGTCATCAAGGGGGCCAGCCAGAGGAATCTCGACCCGTCGAAAAGCCATCGATCCCTCGCAGGGCATCGGCAGAATGATATCGTCATCATCAGGTTTAGGATTGTAGCTATCGCCTGTCCAGGGCTCGGCCAGGGCAGGTGCGGCACTGGCGAGCAAAGCCAGAAACAGCCAGGATGACAATGAGGAAGGCGTAAAGGTCACGAACAGTCTCCGCTAATCAGTAATAAGAAAATAAGGGTGGCAGCATCAAACCTCGCGCAGACTCTGCGCGGGTTCAATATGGATGGCACGGTAAGCGCCAATACTGGCGACCAGCAGCGCTACCACCGCCGTCAGGGCCATGGCCAGCAGGCTATGCATCGGCGTGATTTTGCACAGCATCTGCCCCGTGGCCTGGCTACCCGCCAGCGCCCGGTTAAAGACCTGGCTGGCAATCAGATAGATGCTGTAGCCACCGACATACGCCAGCAAACTGAGCAGACAGCCCTGTATCATCACGTAGAGGCCGACGGCCGGGCCGGTGAAGCCGAGCAGGCGCAGGACAGCGATATGCTTACGTTTGCGATCGACGTTGGCGATAAAAGAGCCCACCAGCGAGGCGATACAGCCGATCAGGGCCGTCGCGGCGATGGTATTAAAAATCACCCCCAGCACCCGGTTAATGCTTTTCACATTTTCAATATCTGCCAGGCGGCTGGCGGTTTCGATGCGCTGCGCCCGGAGATCGCGCTCAAGACCGGCCACCTGATCAATATCTTTGGCGTACAGTCGGGCGCGGGCATAGCGCGGTGACATGTCGCTGAGGGGGTTGCCGCTGCTGACGCCGAGGGCCGGGGTAGCGAAGCCGTCGCGGAAATATTCCAGCATCAGTAACAGGGTCGGGCGAGTAAAGATGGCCGGGCGATTGAAGTAGGTAGCCGGTAAAATACCCACCACGGTCAGACGCTGACGCCCCCACTCGCGGCGCTCTTCAAACAGGCGGTTCACCCGGAGATCGATCGTCTCCCCGACGCTGACGGCCAGCTTGCGTGCGGCTTCCTGGGTTAACACCACCTCATTGTCATGACGCAGGATAAGACTGCCCAGTAACGGGTCGCCTGACGCAGTGGGGATCACTTCGGCGCTTTCGATAAAATGGGTGCTGTCGGTTTGCAGATCGGCCAGCGTGTTCAGCGAACGCGTCTGCCCGATAGCAAAGCCCACGTCGGGCCGCTGTTGCAACTGTTCGATCCAGGCCTGGTCATAGCTGTTGCTGCTCAACATGCGGATCTCAAGATTACGCGGGTCTTTCGCCAGGTCGTCCTGTAACTGGCTGACAATGCCAAAACGCAGGCCGAACAGCAGCAGCAGAGGGGCTATCACCGCCACCAGCGAAGAAATGATGCAAAAGGAGATGGTGCGGTCGTGCCACAGGTCCTGCAAAGCGAGCCGGGCAAGCAGCGGAGTTCGGTTAAAGGACAAAGCGGGTTTCCCCCTGGACAGGCTCTGATGAATCGGCCGGATTCACGGCTGGGGCATCGGTGCGGGCGATCAGGCAAGGTAAGCCGAAACGTTCGACCAGTGGCCAGTCGTGACACACCACCAGCGCCATCATCCCTTCCTGACGCACCAGCTCAATAAACAGATTAAACAGCTGCTGCGCATTGTGAGGATCCAGCGCGGCGGTGGGTTCATCCGCCAGCACCAGCGCGGGACGATGGACAATGGCCCGGGCAAAGGCGGTTCGCTGTCTTTCACCAAAGGATAACTGCGCCGGATAGCGGGCCAGTAAAGGGCCCAGTTTCAGGGTGTCGATAATCCGGTTCAGCAGGGTTTTGTCGGGCGTTTTGCCCAGCAGCTGGCAGGGCAGGCGGATATTGTCGCGCACGTTCAGATAGGGAAGCAGGCCGCCATTTTGCAAGACGAACCCTAACTGCCGTGCACGCATATCGGCCAGCTCCGCCTGACGATCGCCATTGAGCAAGGCGGCAACATCCCGTTGCCCGCTCGCCTGGCTCAACATAAAACGCCCGATGTGGCTGGGGCGCAGCAATAAGCCGATGGCTTCCAGCAGCGTACTTTTACCACAGCCGCTTTCGCCGGTGACGGCCATCACCTCGCCCGGCCGCAGTGCCAGCTGCGGCAACGAGACACGGTGGGCCTGGCTTCCCTGCCCCCGGACAATACACAGGTCCTCAATGTGCAGCATCAGGGCATCATTTCCAGCGGCACCGGGTAGACGCGATCGCGCGGATCGCTGCCAGCGGCAAGCTCAACCCAGCGATCAACATCGGCGTTATATTTCTGGTAGTGGCGCAGCTTGGCGGACAGCGTACGAATAAATTTCTCCTGCGACAGCCCATCCCAGCTTTTCCATGTCTCTTCGTCCAGATTCAACACGTCGCTGCGATAAGGTAAGTCGGCGAGATATTCGCCCAGCACCCCGAGATCGTTTATTTTGGCATTCTCCTGCTGCTTAAGCTGGTTAGGATCGGCGCCCATAGTGGCGGCGACAGTACGTAAACGCTCAAACATTTTTGCCGGGGAGATCATGCCCTCGTTCGCGGCTTGCAGGATCTGACTGACCACATCGCTTAAATCACTTAGCTGTCCCTTAGTCAGCAGCACCCGCACATCCGTGGTGGGGATATTCTGCTTAATCAGGTCACGGTCGCTGATCCAGGCTTTAAACACCAACGGTGCCTGAGTGCCGTTCTTTTTGCCGAGATAGGCCAGCTGCATTGCATGACCAATCAGCGCCGTATCCTGCAGTAATTTCTGCTCGGGCGTCAGCTTCTTACCATCATCTTTGGCATAGATCGCACTGCCGATGGCTGCATCCCCCATATAGGCGGACTTCACCTGCGCGGTAATGGCAGAGGCCAGGGCATCAATCTGCTGACCAAAGACGGACAGATCGCCGGCATCCACCGTCTGGTACAGGTTGGACTGCGTGCTGTCAAAGTTAGAGAGATCGCGATACTGGCTTTCTGCTTTAGCGTGGTCATCTTTGCCGCTGGCGGTTTTCAGGTGCAGGGTATAGATGGCGATGCCACGATTGCCCGCCTCCAGGCGCAGCTGGCTGGCATCCAGACCGGTACCTGACAGTTTATTGCTGCCCTCAATGGCACCGGCATCGGTGATTAATACCACGTAGCGGGCGCCAAACGGGCTCCAGTCGATGTCGTCGATAGCCGACATCACACCGGCATAGGCATCTTCGTCATACAGCGAACTGGAGACTTTGGCTTCTTTCAGGTCGGCGACCTTTTTCAGGAAGTCCGGGCCATCTTTCACCTGATTGGGATCGGCGAAGATTTTGGTGCTGAATTCCAGGCCCGGCACCGCTTTGGTGTTTGAGCGATAGGACACCAGACCAAATTTCACCTGCTCCCCCAGATTCTCCTGTTTGATTTTATCGTAGATCTTATTCACCGCTTCCCTGGTGCGATCGATATACGGTCCCATTGAAATGGTGGAGTCGATAACAAACACCACCGAGGCGTTGAACCCTTTGATTTTGTTAACGCTCTCTTCTTCTTTGGCGGCGGCGGCGGTGGCGTCGGCTTTACTCACCGAAGCAACGTTCAGCAGGCGGGTATAGAAGCCCTCTTCTGTCATCACCTCTTCACCGCTGAGGATCGGCAGCAGGTAAAACTGCTTTTGCAGATCGACAAATAACGCCGGTTCCTGGGCCTGTACCCCGTCTGCATGGCCGTCACGCTTCAGTTTGGCACGCAGCGGTGCAACCAGAGAAACCGGGTCTGCTGCGGAGAGAATATCGTCCAGATTTTTTCGCTCTTTGAAAAACAGCAGGCGGTCGCGGTTGGCCGGATTGGTGAAGGCCAGGGTCAGCTGCATTTTCCAGTCAACGGTGCAGGCCTGGGGTAACCAGCCGATTTTTTTGCCGTAGCTGTCGGGCCCGACTTCGATCCAGCTTGCGCCCTTCACCTCTGTTTTTTGGTAAACGTACAGACTGCTGAAGGCGGGCTGTATCGTGCCTTTCGCTTCGCCAGCAGCGTTGCTCAGAGTGCAACCCGGCGTGGTGAGTACTCGCTGAAATAAGGTTTTTTTCCCTTCCTGCAGCAGCGGTTTATCGCCATCAGCGGCCAGCGCATGGCTGGACAGCAGCAGGGCGCACAGCGGCAGCGCCAGACGCAACATCGGGGAAGGGATCATTTTTCCAGCTCCTCAAGGCGTTGTTTGACCTGTTTATTGTCCGGTTCAGCCTGCAGTGCGGTCTCGTACCAGTAGGCTGCCGTGTCTTTATCCGCCGTTTTGAAGCACTCGCCCGGCTGATGGGATTCAGGATCGTATTCACGGGCGTAAGCGATGGCGATCTTACTGTCACCCCCCTGTGCGCGGTTGGCATACAAACGCTGTGCCACGCCGCATTTCTTCGCCTCTTTGGCGGCCTGAATAATGGTCAGTAACGCCTCGCTGTCGAGCTTCTGCTCAACACAGCCCTGCACGAAATCGAGCTCTTTCTGACTATTCAGGTTAGCAACGGTACAGGTGCTGGCAGCGGTGGTCTCTGCCGTTTTTTCTGCGCCTGCCGCAGGTGCCGAAGAGGGTTCCGTCGTGGCGGACGCTGGCGGCACCGCGGCGGCGGACGTGGCTTCCTGTTGCGCATCGGCAGCAGCAGGGGTGGCAGTATCGCGCCCCAGGAACCACCAGAGCCCGGCGGCGATCAGCAGCAGGGCCAGCACGGCACCGGCGATAATGGCGATCAGCGGTACACGGGATGGCGTGCTTTTCCCTTTGGGTTTATCCGCGGCAGACACGGCAACCGTGGGCGCAGGCTGGACAACGGGCGGGGCAACCGGGGCGGCTACCGGCGGGGACACCGGTTCCGGCGTGGGCAGCACGCTGCTGCTGCTGTAGTTGCCGGTCTGGCCACGCGCCTCCGACGAGAACAGCTCATCGCGCGCCAGCTGGAGCGTGGTGTTACGCACTTCACCTGAGGCCAGTTTGACCTGGATTTGCACCTGGCTGGCATTGGCCAGCAGTGGGTCAAGGATCGTTGGGCCAAGACGAAAACCACTGCCGCCTGCCAGCGCATAGCCGCCAGCGACGGTAAACCAGTGTTGTGCCGCCCCCCATCTGCCATCAGGTTGCAGGTAATCCTGCTCGTTGTTGCAAAGAATAAAGGTCAGATCAGACAGGATGGCCTGCTCGCCGCGCAGGCGCACCATCAGTTGTGCCGTACCCGGCGCTGCCGGTTGGCAGGCAAAGATTTTAGCTAGCATGGGGTGTTCTCTTGTTTCAACTGGCGGATAATCTGACCCAGCTGCTGGTTATGTTCGAAGGAGATATCGCGCGTGGCGCTGTGGCCGGCGTTGTCCAGAATGACGGTCATCAAGGCCGATAACCAGTCACCCATCCAGGCCACACCGGGCTGCGGTGCCACGGCTGCCAACTGAGGTAACGCATCGCCTGTCAGCGGTGTCTGACGCGCAAACACTTTCTTTTTCTCACCCACATAGCTGTTGGGCACCTGTTCTTCCGGCAGAGAGAGATAGCCGAACCAGGCAATAAAATCACGCATCGCCAGCTGGGTACGCAGCACCTGACGCGCCCTCAGCTGGTCATGATGGGTATCTGCCTGCTCCTGACCCGCCAGCGCCTGTTTCAGGGTGCCCTCCAGATCGAGGCGAGTGGCGGCCGCAATCAACTCTTCAGTGAGCAGATTCATCAGCTCGCTGTTCAGGCCGAGGGCGGACCAGTGGGCCGTTTGCTGCGGTAACTCCCTCAGATGAGCCACCCAGGCTTTGAAGGCCTGATGGGCGAACTCGTCCTCCTGGCTCACCCTTACAGACGCAGGCGCGGTGTCGGCAACGGCGGCCACCTCCGCCGTCACTGAACCGGAGAAGGGATCGCTGGCAAACGGATTGCTGCCAAACGGATTATCGCCAAACGGATTGCTCGCCAGCACCTGAACGGGGCGCGGGTCACCGGCCGCCGCGGATACCTGATCCTCATGGCGAATACTCAGATAGATGTTGTTGAGTTCAGGCGTGGGAAGTTCCAGGCGACTGATCATTTCACCGATGCTGTGCGCACTGGCGGATAACCCCTGCCACAGATCTTTGGCAATCGCCTGTTTCTTCGCCCGCTGATCTTCGCCACCCTGTTCATACCAGCGGCCAAGCTGTTGATCGCCGGTTTCATGGCGGCACTGCACTAACTGCTGATGCAGGCGCTTCAGTTTGAAATCCAGATGAGCAACGCGGCGCAGGGCTTCGGTGAGGCGACGCATCCCGCCATCGTTCAGCGTCAGCATCGCCTTCCATGCATCCTGCGGTTCGGCCAGATATTTCCGCACCAGCTCGCCATCGATAAAGGTATTGCCCATTCTGTCGAGCACCTCGTGATAGCGTTCAGCCAGGGACACTTCTTTAAGTACCTCCTGACCGGGTTCACGCACCAGGTCCAGGAAGGGATTATCAATCCCCGGTTTACGCACCAGGAAGACATTCTGGAACGGTTTCCCTGGCATCCACTCCTGGAGCCATTCGTAATGAGCAAAACGCTCGCGCAGGGTGATATGCAACATATCTTCCCAGCCCATTTTTAGCTGAGTGTCAGTATGTTCCAGGCTGTCGCTGATGCGTTTGTCACACATCGTGATGGCCCAGAACAGACCCGGGGCGCCGCTGCGTTCACCCGCCTTACCCTGAGTTTTTTCAACCCACCGGTTTAACACCGGGCCGACATCGGCCACGTCGCTCTGCTTGGCGGCACTGGCGCACACCACCAGCGCATTCATCTCCTGGTTATCGGTGTAGCGCTCGAAAAGATAGGCCACTTTACCGCGCAGCAGTAACTGCGAGATGGGGTTGAGCCCGCCCTGACCGGCATCTTCCAGCTTGTCAATTTTGAGGCGTCCGCGGTAACCCGGGAAATCAAGCAAATCGACCTGCTCCACAATGCTGTCCTGCGGGACTTCCGCCAGCGGGAAAATCAGCTCCGCGGTGAGCGCGGTCAGTTCGGCTTGTGACAAAGAGGCGCTGACGGATTGTTGATCGTCGTTCCAGTAACGGATATCAACATTGCGATCCTGATGGGAACCGAGGCGATTCAGGCTATCGACGTTCATGATGCTGCCGCTACTGTGATCGGTCAGCGTCTCCAGCGGCGCAAACACCATTCTGGCATGGTTTATTTTCACCAGCACCCTGGCCAGTGAACGATAGGTTTCCGTCAGTGCGCTCTGTTTACCCCACAGCAGAGAGAACAATTCTGCACGTTCTTCCGGACGCAGCCCAGGGGCTATTTTCAGTACCTGCGGCCAGTAAACCGATCTGAGTTTTCCCACGGATCTTTTGAACGATGTATCAAGGTAGTCCCATAAAGACACCACATCTTCGCTGCTGACGCCGGCGCAGATTTCACGCTGTTCGGCACGAAGCAGGAAGGGACGCAGGTGTTCTTCAATGTGGCTTTCATCGAGTTCATCGCCCAGTTGCTCCTGATTAAAGTCGTTAAACCAGGTGTTCGTCAGGATTTTGGCAATATCGATTTCGCTAAACAGACGCAGCGGGACAGGGTAACCCGCAGGTGCTTCTGGTGCCTGTCTGGTAAAGCGCGTGACCAGGCCCGTGGCCTCCTTACCCCCCCCAACCGGGTTGACCTCTTTAATAAAGTCGACTCGTCGGTCGCCATAGGCCGCTTTCAGGCTGCCGTGGCTGCCCGCTGCCAGCGCTGAGATCAGGTAGGACTTGCCCGCCTGAGAAATGCCGAAAAAACCCACCGTCATCGGCGTCGAGGCGACATGTTGCAGATTGTTGGCCAGATTGCGGGTACGCAGCAAACTGAGGTTGAGTTTGTCCGCCTCGTTATCCAGGCGGCGCGAGCCGACACGCACGGTTTCTACCCAGCCGCGTGCATCCTGACAGCTCCGGGCGATCGCTGCCCAACCTTGGGTAAGAGATTCTGGTTCGCTGTTCATTATTTTTTCACACTCCCGCTATCGAGCCAGTGCCGGCTGTCAATGAGCCCGGTATCGGGCATGGTATTCAGTTCCAGTTCTAAATCCCCTTTGCTAAAGGATTTATCGGTGTTGCTGCTGACATCTGCGATGGTCAGGCGATCGCTGATCAGCCCTAACTGGCGCGCGCGTTTGCCTTTATCCACGGTCAGCCGCACCCTGAGATAAGGGGAGCCGCTGTCACTCGACTGCGCCGTGGAGAATTTTTGACGGCCCTTTTCGTTGAAACGCAGGGTGTAGAGCGGAGCGGCAGACCAGCGTTCGGCATCCAGCTGGCGATATCCCAGCCGCAGATCGCCACGCATCACGATGCTTTGCATTGCGCCCTCGCCCTCTTCGCTGCGTTCTCCCGGCAGGGTGATCTGGCCGTTCTCTGACTGGATATGGCGGTAGACCACATCGGCATCACGCAGCAGGTTATCCATATCGATAATGCCAATATGGCGAATGGTCGAGTAAGGCTTCAGCGCCGAGACACGGAAATGGAAGTTAGGAATACTGTGATTGGCGCACAGCTGTGCCAGCATGGCGCCGACCGAGGCGGTGCTCTTCGGATCGTCGATATAGCCATTTTTGTGGAACGGATACCAGGTGCCGGTCTGGTAGCCATGCAGTGGCAGAATGCGTCCCGGCGGTAACGGCAGATTGCGACGAATGATCGCCTGGATGCCCGGTAACTGCGAAGGCCGCCCCGTCAGCAGCAGCATGTCGCAGTGATAGCAGGACAACACTTCGCACAGGGCCGTGAGCACCTTATCAATGTTGAACTTGCCCGAGCACAGATCGTTATGCACCTTCACCAGCGACAGGTTGAGGGTGATATCCACCAGCCTGAAATCATTCGGGCCACCCGCTTTTTGCACTTCGCGACGCACAAAGCCATCGACTTCGTCACGAATACTGCCAGCAGGCAGTAACTCACTCACCTTGCGGTTGATCAGCAGGTGGGTTTGCTCATCCAGCGGATCAAAGTGCTCGTAGCTGCTCAGAATATGCAGCGCCAGTGGCACAAACAGCTGCAGGCTGAGTTGCTGACGCAGTACGGCTTCAGCAGCACTGATATTTTGTGATCCGCACAGCTGCGACATCAGCGTTTCAACCGTGACTACTCCGGCATCACGCAGCGCCAGCTCGAAGGCGGGCAACACATAGGCCTGGATCACATCCAGCAAAATGTCGTCACCGGCGGTTTTGAAGCTGTCACGAAAACGCTGATGGGGAATGATATGTGCGTTAGCGCCGCTGCCTTCCAGGCCATTGCGATCCAGACGGTAGTCGGTGATCACCAGGTCCGTGGTTCCACCTCCGATATCGAGGGATGCCAGCGTGATGGTTTCACGATCTTTGCGGTCCGGGCGGCCAAGGGTATTGAAGAACACCTCCGGGTGGCCGGCAAAGTTCTGATTGATCTCGGTGTACAAATACACCAGCTGCGCACAGGAGGCCTCGTCCCATTCCACGCGAATTTTTGGTAAGGGGATACGGATATTCCCCTGGGTGGATAACTCCTGTTCATCCAGATACGGGTCATTCTCGCCGTTGTGCCAGCGCAGCGATTTCCACACTAACCCCACCGCCTGACGCATGCGGTCATCCAGGATACAGCGTTCAGCCATCGGCAGGCCTGGCGGCACCGTCAGAATGATATGACGGAGCTGGCGAGGAATACCGGCGTGGCCCTGACGGGTACGCTGTTCCACGCTGTTAATCTGGCTGATGGCCTGGGTCAGCACTTCCGACAGCATAAAGGTCATCAGCGAGCTGCGTGAATAGCGCGGTGTGAAGACCGGAATGCGATCCATCTCATCTTCAATGGTGTGCAGCGCCTCGCCTTTTTCGTCGATGAGGTTGGCAAAGGGGGCCGCGGTCGCCAGCGGGTTGGTGTCCTGCACGTAGCTGCCGTTGAAACGCCAGCCCTGGCCATAAAACTTCTCATCCCACAGGTAGCGCTTAGGGCTGGACAGACCGGTGGAGCCTTCACTGCCGCGGCGGCGTGCCGCTAAACGTGTGGCTTCCCCGCCGATGCGGGCGATGGTCGGCCACTGGAACGCGTCATGTCGGCCGCTGCGCACAGAGCAATGGTCTTTGCCGAAAAAGGCCTGAGAGAACTCCACCCGGCTTTCAAAGGGATCGGTGTAGATGTGCTCAGGATTGCTGAGATCGCGCAGTTTCAGCACATAGTTGTGCATCAGACCGGAACCTGACTGGCCATGATCTTCAATCAGGATCCCGCAGGTGCGTGAGTTACCGACGTCGAGGATCAGATCCACCGGGATCGGTTTAATGGCATTGGTTTCGCGATTGGCGATCATGCGGAACTGCGGCAGTTCGATGGCAGGCGCGGTCTGGGTTTGCAGCCCTTCCACCGGAATGGCCATCAGTGACAGCAGGTTAAGGTAGTGCGCCAGAGGATAGTGCTGCGCCAGCTCCTGCTCCTGTTCATCCAGGTCACGGCCTTTGCTGCTCTCTTTGAACACCTCTTTCAGCCAGTCTTTGACCCAGTCCTGCGTCAGATACCAGTTGAGCGCATAGGTGGCGGTTGCCACGGCAAAGGTCGCACCGGCGTTGACGTCTTCCTGATTAGGACTGAGGTCGGCTGCCGACTGCTGCCGGGCCATGATGCGGGTATCCATCGCCAGCGTCATGCGGTGAGTGTGGCCATCCATGTCCGGTTCCGGCAGTTTGACCAGACGAAAACGCGCCCAGTTCAGCGGCCCTTCCTGATAGACATTCGGCGGGCTGAAACGGAACAGGGGCAGCGGTAACCAGACGCTGTCCAGTAGCGCCAGGCTGGCATCCACCGGAATATCGTACTGGCTTTTGGCCTTCTCAATCGCGTCAGGCGTCGGTTGATAGAAATAGTAATCGCGCTGCTCGTTGTAAATCAGACGCGTGAGCACACCATTGGCTAATTTAACAAACTCCCCCGCAGGCAGACGTTTTGGCGTCAGGCCGAAATCCATAAACTGGATACCGGAGTCGCCGACCAGGGTGATTTGACGATCAAAAGAAACAATCTCAGGCAACATAATTTAATCCGTCCCTGTTCAGGTATTGGGTTGAAGCATACGAATAGGGAAGGTTTTTTCCCCGTCGTTGCTGCCGACACACTCGGCGTGATCGGCGGCAGGCGATTTGCAGGCGATGACGGGCGCAATAAAGTCTGAACCGTCGCTACATTTCATCTGCTCTGGGTTAGTAATGCTGAGCGCCCCCTGCTGCACGTCGCCCCTGGCGGGGCCCTGGCAGGTGACACCGCTCGACTGGCGCACGCTGACGGTGCCCTCACCTTGCTTAAAGTTGTATTGCAACTGCAGCGGGCGGCCCGTGAGTTTGTCCTGGATACCGCCGTTTACCCGCCACTGGCCGTTGAGAAACTGTGCCGGACCATTAGGCAGGGTCGGCGGGATTGCCAGCGGTTTGCCCGCAGGCGGGATCACCGGCGGGACGGTATTGGGTGCCACTGCGGGCGCTTCAGCACCCGGCTCTGGCGGCGTGGTGGGCGTGGCCTCTGGATTCGCTGCAGCTTCCGGCGTCAGTGCGGGCTGAACCGGATCCGTCGTGGCTGCGGGCTCCGTAGCCTGCGCATCGTCTGCCGCGGGTGGCGTGTCGCTGGCGAGGGGTTGTGGTGCTTCCGTCGCTGACGGAACGCCCCCCACGTCCTGAGCGCTGCCCGGCAGGCTGGCGCCAGGCGCGCCTGCGACGGCACCGTTTTGCCCTGCGACATTCGGCAATTTCAGGTCCGGCATGGCCGGCATTTCCGGCAGCTTCACGTCGGGCACCTGAGGATGGCCCTCATTGTTGACCGACAGCGCGGGGGGTTTATTCCCCGGGAAACCCGGCAGGCCCGGCAATGACAGTGTAGGAACGCAACCACGCAGCAGGCCAAACAGCAGGGCCAGTAACAGCAGCCCCAGCAGCGCCCAGAGTAACCAGCGCCAGTTCCAGCGGCGGCCACGTGTGACCGTCTCCACCACTGGCGGGCTGGCCACGGTAGCGGCCGCACGCGGCGGCGTAGTGCCAGGGATCATCGCCGCCGACGGCGCAGGCACCGATGCAGGTTCCAGCCAGTGCAGGGGGCTGCGCGTTTCACCACCGGGATGAACAAAGCCCCAGAAGGTGATCACCAGCACGCCGTTGACCAGATAGACAAAATCATAATCGGGGAAATGGCTGACTGATTTCAGCAGCTGAGCAAAGACCCGGCGATCGCCACCGGCACCGCTGTTCTCAGCGTTAAGCAGCTGTTCACTGAGTGCCTGTACCGCGATCTGGAATTCGCTGAACTGCTGACGCGCGGAGGCGCGCTCCGTTTCACTGGCGCTGCTCCACGGAATAATGTCGCCAGGAAAGCTGCTGTACCAGTCGGTGCGATCGCCCCCCTGATCGTTATGCGGGACGGCAAGGTGACGGGCCAGGTCACGTCCGGCATCAAGACGGTAGATCGCTTCGCGTAGCTGAAATGCCATCTTGAACACGGGGTAGCCCGTTTCACCCAGCGCCTTAAATGAGGAGTTATGTCCGGTACGTAGCAGTGGTCCCTGAATCGCATTTCGCATTGTCTAAACCTTGTCACGCTGTGAATGAACGAACGTTATAATGAATGTGGCTAGTTTTTGCTCGCACCCGGCTTCCATTTAAATCCCCAGCCGTAATACTTATCCATCGGCTCCCGATCGCGGAAGAAGCGGTTAAGGCGTTCCACTTTTATCTCGCCATCGACGTTTTTTAATCGGGCGATCGCCGCAACATTATTGCGCTGACTGCCCTCCTTCAGGGTGGTGCTGATCGGCGCCTGGCCCGGTACATGCACCGTGATCGTCGCATCGGTGCCCTGCCAGTTACTGGCTCCGCCAAAAATGAAGCTGTAAATCAGTACCTCATCAATCTCCGCCCAGCGGCTGCCGTTGATGAAGAGCCACTCACCGTCCTGGTTGTTACCGTTACGCAAATCTTCTTTCAACTGGATGTAAGGCGGTTTTTCATAGTCGCCCGCAGCGTGGCTGAGGGCTTCCACCCCGCTGATGTCGCCATTTTTAAAGCGGACAAACGCGGCGATATCCAGGTCGATAGGCTGCTGCTGCTGGCCCTGTTTCCAGGTCAGGTTGATTTTGATGCGCCCGAAATCCTTGCGTTTCGCAAGGTTAATACTGGGGTTATCCTGCGTCAGTTCAGTACTGGCGGGTGGCGTGGGGGCAACGGCAGCGGGGGTTTCACGCGGTGCCGGCACCACGGGATCGGGGTGGGCACGATGGTGATACCACCACCAGGCGAGGGCGAGCAGTAACAGTAAAAGCAACAACAGCAATAGCCAGGGCAGCGCGCGTCGCCACCACGGCACCACCACCACCGGGGGCGGGGCCTCCGGTGCCACAATGACCCAGTTCACCAGAACCGGTTCATCGCCGACCGCATAGCAGTCCAGCTGCTGTGAATGGACGAGTAACTGCTGCAACGCCTGAGCGGGTTGCTCCTCGCCACGGGCGGTCAGCTGCTCAATCAGCCCGGCCAGTATTCCACGGTAATTCTGGAGCTTGCTGTGGAGCGCCTGCTGTTCCGCTTCATTCAGTGCCGACAATGGCCGGGCAACGCCCTGGCGGTCGGTCCACCACTCCAGATGCCCGGCAGGATCGCGCCGGGCGGTGGCAAACACCAGCGCAAGAGACGGAGGGAGATAGCGCTGGATAATCGCAACCGTCTCCTCATAGGTGGCCAGAGTAGAATCATTAATCGGCGCTGCACGTGTTAATCGTTGCATTACACAGGGTCGTCTTGTGGTTATCGTTGGCATCCGCCGCCGGTTCGCGGCGGATCAGCATATCGTCACATCAAAGGGCGCGTTACTGCAGCGTGTTCGCCTGCTCCAGTGCTTCCACCCTTTTCCTGGCGTCGGCCACTTTTTTCTCAATAGCGGCAACGTCGCTGGCGCTGGTGGCCTGCTGCGCTTGCTGTTGCAGTGCCTGCAACTGTTTAATCTCTTTCTGGCTGGCTTTGCTTTTGACGTTGTCGGATTTAAGGCGTTTCATTGTCTGCGCCAGATCGGTACGCGCTGCCTGCAGTCGCACCTGTTCATTGCTCAGCTGTTGATCCGTGACCTGCTGCCGGTTCTGGGTATTGGCCAGATCCTGTTTGGCGCGCTGATTTTCCCACTGACTGAGCTGGACCTTCTGCTCTTCTTCACTGACTTTCTGCCGATAGCCACCGGAGGTGGTGCAGCTCAATTTCGTCAGGAAGCTGGGATCTTGCGCCTGCAGGTCGCAGTCCTGAGGAGAGGTGGCACAACCGGTAAGCAATACTGAAGCGAGTAATACATATTTTCTCATGAAATGTTCCATGAAATGAGGAAAACAAATAAGGTTTTAAGGCCAGTGACAGGTGTGAAAAGGGGCTGACAGTTCTGTCAGCCCCTCTGCATTAACCCAGTGAAATAGCCTGGCGCTGACTGTAAAGACCGTTCGCTTCTGATTCCAGAGCGGCGATTTTGCTATTAAGCTGGGTATATTATTTATTTAATGCGGTCAGATTGGTTTTATCTGTTTTATTCGTCGTTGATTGTCCCTGCAGGGCGACTTTATAAGCAGCATCTTTGTCTTTCATGACTTTAATCTGGCTTTTCATTTCTTTGATATTGGCATCAATCTGATCCAGCTGCTTATTGGCGCTGGCTTTATCAAAACCGGCTTTATCTTTCTGGATGCTGATTTGGGTCAGAGTTGCCTGGTTGTCACTGATGACCTGTTTCATCGCCGTAGAGGTTTTCTCTACCGCCGTTGTATCTTTGCGGATGTCGGTGCCCATTGCCTGCAGGCGAGCAGCAGTGGTGGCGTAATCTTTTTTCAGGCTATCCAGGTAGTAGTTAGCCGTCATCCCCACCGCACAACCCGCGGCGCCCCCAATGGCAGCACCGACCAGCGCTTTTTTACCGTTACCGGCCAGCGCGCCAATACCCGCGCCCGCCAGAGCACCCGTTAAGGCACCCACTCCACAACCCTGTGCGCCCGATGCACTAAAGAACTTAGCCTGCTCACCGCTGGTCAGTCGCGGGTCGGCTTTTGTACCGGACAACAGAGAACTGCCGGTATTGGCACAGCCGCTCAGAAGCAGAGTGGCAGAAACAAGTAAACAGGTTGCGCTACGGCTAAAAATCTTCATCAGTGTTTCATCCTTAAATAATGGACGGGCTGTGTGTGTGACCCGTTAATTTCATTTTTGTGAAAATTTGTCTTAAGAAGAGATATTCTTTCAGGATTATCGCGCAACGGAAGAGGTGTTATCGCGGGATAACATCTGGCGGCCAGCAGAGAGGATTAAATAATCTCATCGGGGGGCACAAGTGCTCGACATCCTGATTCTGGTTATTTTTTGTACATAAGATTATTCGTAAATTTTTTTATGTTTTTATACATTGTTTCATGAATAAATGTAATCAAATTTGAACCTGACCGTTCAGGCTTTCTTCTACGAATGGAGGAGAGGGGCTTTTAGGGGGGCGGGACCGCCTGAGGGGCGCAAGCACTCGGTCAGACGATACGCTTCAGGATTTTCTCTAATACCGCTTGCTCATCATCTCTGCACAAATACTCCGTGACCTCCCGCGCCCAGCCTTCGCCATCACCGAGCACGGCACGACTGTACGCAGGGGCATAGAGATCGTGGCTGTCATACAGATTAATCAGCGTTTGATTCACGCCATCAAGATTCACAGCGGGGTTCTTTTGCTGCTGGGCAGCCAGCGCACGCACGATCTTTTCCTGATGCGCCGGGTCCGTCGGGAAGGTTCTTTCCCCCAGTTCACTGAGCACCAGAAACGGCGGCGGCATGCCCTCTTCGATGGCGGCCTGTAAACGGTAGTGACCATCCAGAATAACGAATGAACCCAGCCCGGCAATGAAGCGCACCAGTACCGGCGGCAGCGCCCCTTCCCGGCTCTTCTTGCGCCACCATTTCAGGCGTCCTGCGTGCGGTTGAAGGGCGTAACGGGCCAGCAGCGGGGTACCATTCCACCACCAGTCAACCTGCGAGACGCGCGTCGGGGCCATCAGATTCGGGATATCTTCCGCGAAGAGTGACCAGCTAAAACCGATATTCCCGCTGCGGGCAGGGGCGTGAAAACGCCAGCTTTCCACCGGAGACGTTTGCTGAAGGGAATAAGGTGCGACGGGGGCGGTGGGTAACATCGGACGCAACAGCCAGCGGCCCGCGGATAACAGTGGAACGTCAGGCGTCAGCAAATGGCGGGCAAAATAGCGGCACCATTCGCCCATCCACGCCTCTGGCCCGGAGCGACGAATCGACTCCAGCGCCAGCGAAGTAATGGGCGGTAATAACGCATATGGATCAGGATGCTCAGCGTTAAACACCCGCCACAGGCCGGAATGGTCTTTTAGCATCGAAGCCCAGAACAGCGGCGCACCGCGCAGTGATAGCGCCATGCGGCCATGATGCCCGCTGTGCATCTCCAGAATGGGCTGCATGGTGGGTTTCGGGCTCTGTAATTCCAGCCCCAGCCAGGCATGATTGCGGTCGTGCAGGTCCTTCCACCAGTACTGTGACATCCGATGTTCCTTACGCCAGAGAGGGGGAAATTTTAAGGGAGTGAGGGGAAGATGCAAGGGGTGACGATGCATCGTCTATCCGGGGCCTGTTGTTGGTCGGGGTACGCCGGGGAAAGAGTGAGCACACCGCGGGCCAGCCGTTCATTTCTGATAAAAATGTCGACCAGGCGTTCCATTAACGATATTGAACGTTCCTCTTTCCCTTTTGCGGATATCCGTCCCTCGCCAACCCCGAGAGGCTTGCGATTGGGGCCATGGATTGCTGAATAATTCATGAAACAACTGGCCCTGTTGTGTTGGACAATACCGTGTTCCCCAGACAGTACCCTCCCTAAAAGCGCCTGAAATTGCGAAATAAACACGAAGAAACCATCCGTAGTACCGGATAAAACCGGGCTGTAAACGCCACTCTCAGTCCCAGAGATTTTTTAAAATTTTATTCTAAGAATTATCGGAAACTGCCCTGTTAACACTCACACTTATATTTACAGCTCTTAACAATTCTTTTATCATCCGCGCAGTTTGTTTATTAAGCACTTTCATAAAAAAATCAAGAGAAGTCACAGGGATGATGCGCAACACACCGACAGGGACGGCCCGCGGCACAACGCCGTTCATTTTTTCAGCTTTCACGCTTATCGCGCTGATGATCCCCTCTTCCCCGTCTGCCGCCCCGGTCCCTCCACCTGAGCGTCCTGCGGCTGAAAAGAACATGATCGACCGGACGCTTCAGTCCCAGCAGCAGCGGCAAAGAGCGCTGGAAGAAACCCTGACACCGCCCACCCCGGACGTGCGCCGTTCGCCGCCTTCCTCCTCGTTTGGCCGCATTCACTTTGCGCCAGAAACTCCCTGCTTTCAGATAGACCGGGTAAAACTGAGCGGCCAGGAGGCCCTGCCGCACTGGTTGCCGCTGCAGCGCCTCGCCCGTCAGGGTGAAGGCCACTGCCTCGGCGGGAAGGGCATTAATCAGCTGATGAGCACCCTGCAAAATCGCCTGATTGACCACGGCTATGTGACTTCCCGTGTACTGGCCCCGAATCAGGATCTGACCCGTGGAACCTTGTCGCTGGTGATCCTACCCGGCTACGTTCACGAGGTGAAACGGAGCCCCGACAGCGATCGCTGGCTGACCCTCTGGAGCGCTTTCCCGGCTCATGCCGGAAACCTGCTCGACCTGCGTGATATCGAACAGGGGCTGGAAAACCTGCAGCGTCTGCCAACGGTGGAGGCCAATATGGAAGTGGCACCCGGCGAGCTGCCGGGCGAGAGCGATATCGTGGTGCAGTGGCAACAGCGCAAGATGTGGCGCCTGGGGGCCTCGCTGGATGACTCAGGTTCCGTCGCCACCGGGCGTTATCAGGGTGGTGCGACCCTGTCGCTGGATAACCCCTTCTCCCTGAGCGATCTCTTTTATCTTTCCGGCACCCGCAGCCTCAAAACCGGCGACGATAAGGGCAGTAAAAACATCACCGCCCATTATTCGGTGCCTTTTGGCTACTGGATGGCCAGCGCCACGGCCAGCGATTATGACTATCACCAGACGGTGGCGGGCCTGAATCAGGACTATCTCTACAGCGGCAAACGCAAAAACCTCGACGTCCAGCTCAGC
Organism: Erwinia sp. MYb416; assembly: GCF_037479575.1. Classification (NCBI taxonomy): domain Bacteria; kingdom Pseudomonadati; phylum Pseudomonadota; class Gammaproteobacteria; order Enterobacterales; family Erwiniaceae; genus Erwinia; species Erwinia sp. MYb416. The sequence goes on along the minus strand of NZ_JBBGYT010000437.1, from coordinate 134,156 downwards.
CGGGTACTGCACCGCAGCGGCACGCAGAAGACGTCCGTCAGCTGGGACGTGCTGACCAGTGAATCGCGCAACTACATCGCCGATACCGAGGTCGAGGTGCAGCATCGCAAGACCGCCGCCTGGCGGCTGGGGCTGTCCCATCGTCACTATATCGGGCAAAGCACGCTGGATGCGGGCATCAGCTATCAGCGCGGTACCCGCTGGTTTGGGGCCATTCCGGCCCCGGAGGAGTACAACGGCGACGCCACGGCGAAGAGCAAAATCGTCACCCTCAGCGCCGGTCTGGATATCCCCTTTGAGATCGTCGGCGAGTCGTTCCGCTACAACGTGCAGTATCTGCGCCAGATGAGTTCAATGCCCCTGACGCCGCAGGATGAATTCTCCATCGGCGGACGCTGGACGGTGCGCGGCTTCGATGGCGAACGCAACCTGAGCGCCAGCCGTGGCTGGTTCGTGCGCAATGACCTCGCCTGGCAAACGCCGTTGCCGCAACAGGAGTTCTATCTGGGCGCGGATTACGGCGAAGTCGGCGGCACCAGCAGCGCAGGCATGCTGATTGGTCAACATCTGGCAGGCGGCGTTGCCGGCCTGCGCGGCACTGTTTTTAATACCGGGTACGACGCCTTTGCGGGCGTGCCCTTCTCGAGACCTGACGGCTTTAAAACCAGCCCGTACACCCTGGGTTTTAGCCTGAACTGGAGTTACTGAGTCGTCACCTCACGACATAACGGGTTTCCATTGATGAGTGGGATTTAAGGATGAATAAAAATCTGTATCGTATCGTGTTCAATAAAGCACGCGGTATGTTGGTCGTGGTGGCAGAAATCACCCGAAGCTGTCGTGCGGTAGCCTGCCCGGCGTCTGGCTCCGCCAGCGTGCAGCGTCAGTGCATCACTCGCCTGAATGCCCTCGCCTTCGGCCTGCTGCTGGCGCTGGGCGCAGTGCAACCGGCAACGGCCAATGTCGTGGCCGATAAGAGCGCGCCGGGTTCGCAGCAGCCGACTATTATCAGCAGCGCCAACGGTACACCCCAGGTCAATATCCAGACACCGAGCAAGGGCGGGGTTTCCCGCAACGTTTACAGCCAGTTCGACGTGAACAATAAAGGCGTCATCCTCAACAACAGCCGTACCCATGCCTCCACCCAGATCGGCGGTATGGTGGCCAGCAACCCGTGGCTGTCGCGCGGTGAAGCCAAAATCATCCTTAACGAAGTAAACTCGCGCAATCCGAGTCAGCTTAACGGCTACATTGAAGTGGCGGGCAAAAAGGCCCAGGTGGTGATCGCCAACCCGTCGGGCATTACCTGCGACGGCTGCGGCTTTATCAACGCCAACCGCGCCACCCTGACTACCGGGCAGGCGCAGCTGAACAACGGCAACCTGACCGGCTACGACGTCAGCAAGGGCGATATCGTTATTCAGGGCAAAGGGATGGATACCTCCCGCCAGGATTACACCGACATTATCGCCCGTTCGGTAAAAGTGAACGCCGGACTCTGGGCCAATGACCTTAAGGTCACCGCCGGGGCCAGCACCGTTGATGCCGCCCATGAAAAAATCGTGGCCAAAAACGGTGATGCGGCGACGCGTCCTCAGCTTGCCGTGGATGTTGCCAGCCTTGGCGGGATGTATGCAGGAAAAATCCGCCTCACCGGGAGCGAAGCGGGTGTCGGCGTGCGCAACGCCGGGAATATCGGGGCCCAGGCCGGAACGGTGGTGGTCACCGCCGATGGCCAGATTGACAACAGCGGCAACCTGAACAGCGCGGGTGATATGAGGCTGACCGCAGGCAGCGTCAGAAATAGTGGAAAAATCTACGCTGGCGGGAGTGCGGAGGTGAACAGCCGGGGCGAAATCGAACACAGCGGCACCCTCGCCACCGCCGATAATCTGACCCTGCGCGGAAACCGCATCACCGCGACCGCACAAAGCACCGTTGCCGCCGGTATCGATAAAGACGGGCAGGCAGGCGAGCATGGCAACGTCACCCTTTCCAGCCACGGTCGCCTGACCCTGCAGGGACAAAATATTGCCGGCGGCACCCTCACCGCCAACGCTCAGGGGATTGATGCCAGCGGCAGCCGGACGGCAACAGGCAATACCGCCCTGGACGCCGGTCATGGCGATCTGGATCTCAGCCTGGCCAGCGTGGACGCCACCGGCAAGTTTGAGGCCCGCAGCACAGGCCGCCTGCTGAATGACGGCGGCACCCTGAGCGGCAAAAATGTGGACCTCAACGCCCGCAGCATCACTAACCGCGAGGGCAACCTTGTCGCCGGGCAGCGCATGGACATCACGGCGGATACGGTCAGCGGCGACGGAAAAATCCTCTCCGAAGGCGATCTGAACCTCAGCCTGCAGCAGGGCATGACCAACCAGAGCCTGCTGCTGGCAAATGGCGACCTGACGCTGACCAGCGGCGGCACCGTGGACAACCAGGGCAAACTGCTGGCGGGTAAGATGCTGACGCTGCAGGCCGTCAGCGTCACCAATGCGCGGGACGCGGAGCTGGGGGGCGGTGAATCCCATCTCTTACTGAGCGATTCTTTGGTCAACCGGGGCCTGATCGACGGCACCCTGACCCATATTGACACCGGCACCCTCACCAACCTCGGCGCCGGGCGTATTTACGGCGACCATATCGCTATTAAGGCGAACACCCTGGATAACGGGGCAGAAAACGGCGTGGCCGCGACCGTGGCGGCCCGCGATCGGCTGGATATCGCCGCCGGGACGCTGAACAACACCGGCCATGGGCTGATCTACAGCGCGGGTGCGATGGGCATAGGCGGCAGCCTGGACACGAATCTGAACGCCACCGGGCGCGGCGGAGTGCTGACCAATCGCGGTGCCACCATTGAGTCGGGCGGCGATATGCGCCTTGATATGGAGACTATCCATAACCTGAATAACCATCTGGTGACGGACGTGGTGGTGACGGGGACCAGCCGCCACCATGAAGCCGTGCTGAGCGGCAAGACTCAGCGCTACGACTGGAGCCAGGTTAACACCAGTCAGAAAAATAAGTACGGCGTCCACTCGGCGAAAATGCCGGACGGCAGCAGCAGCGATAAATTCTACGAATACAACTACACCCGCACCGTCCAGGAAACGCGTGTTATTGAGAGCGATCCGGGGAAAATTCTCTCTGGCGGCAACCTCACCATTAACAGCGACCAGATGAATAACCTGGACAGCCAGGTCATCGCCGCGAAGGTGCTGGGTGGGGTGATTAGCCTGCTCAATAATGATGCCACCAGTGGGGTGAAAATCATCACCGACATTGGCAGCCAGACCCGCTGGTATGCGAAGAAAAAGAAAAAGAAACTGGGCGGTACCAAAACCTCGCAGGGGAAAGATACCAACAGCTACCGCCCCTCTCCGGTGACCCAGACTATCTCCCTCAGTACGATGGCATGGGAAGACAATAACCCGGCCCAGGGCGGCAGCGATCGCCCGGTGGCGCTGCCTGCAGGCCAGACGTGGGAAAGCGCGAAAAACAGCAGCGGCGAAGTCGTGCGCACCGGCGTCGGGGACACCCGCGTTCCCTCAGGCAGCCTCTATACGGTTCACGCCTCCACGACCAGCCACTACCTGGTGGAGACCGATCCGCGCTTTACCCAAGAGCGCACCTGGCTGGGCTCCGACTATATGCAGAACGCCCTGTCATCGAACGGGGATACGATCCTTAAACGCCTCGGCGACGGCTTCTATGAACAGCAGCTGATCCGCAACCAGGTCACCAGCCTGACCGGCCAGCGCTATCTCAGCGGCTTCGACGATGATAATGCCCAGTACAAGGCCCTGATGGATGCCGGAGTCGCCTTTACCCGTGAGCACAACCTCACCACGGGCGTGGCGCTCAGCGCGGAACAGATGGCCCTGCTGACATCGGATATGGTGTGGATGGTAGAGCAGACCGTTCAGCTCCCGGACGGCAGCAGCCAGCGCGTGCTGGTCCCGCAGGTGTATGTGCGGGTGAAAGAGGGCGACGTGGATGGTAACGGCTCCCTGATGGCGGGCAACCGCGTGGCATTGCAGGCCGCAGACGACCTCAACAACAGCGGCACCCTCGCCGGGCGCGAGATCACTGCCATCGCGGCGAACAACGTCACTAACAGCGGTCTGATCCGCGGCGGCACGATCGATATCGCCACCCTCACCGATTTCAACAACGTGGGCGGCACACTGCTGGCGGACGATGCCCTGCAGGTCACTGCCGGACGCAACCTGAACAGTACCAGCACCCTGAGCGGCGATGACAGCAACCGCAGCCTGGATCGCACCGCCGGGATTTACGTCCAGAATGACAGCGGTAAACTGGTCCTGCAGGGCGTGAACGACATCAACCTTAACGCCACTCTGGTGGGTAATAACGGCAAAGAGAGCACCACCGTGCTGAGCGCCGGGCACAACATTAACCTCGGCACGATCGCCACCACCCACAGCGAACGCGGCGACTGGGGCGGCGATAATTATCGCGACCTCACCCAGCGCAGCGACGTCGGCAGCCAGATCGCCGGCAACGGCAGCGTGCAGCTGTCGGCAGGCAATGACCTGAACGCCCTTGCGGCCTCGATCAGTGCCACCGATGCCCTGAGCGCGGTAGCCGGGAACGATATGAATATCATGGCCGGGGAGTCCGCGTATCATCTGACCGAACACAGCAGGCAGACCAGCAAGGGCTTCCTCTCCGGCCGCTCGCTGGAGACCCACGATGAGATCGAGGCCACCCAGGCAACCGCCAGCAACGTGACCGGCGACAGCGTGACCCTGCTGGCAGGTAACAATCTGACGGTACGCGGCAGCAACGTGGCGGGCGAAAACGACGTCCGGCTGGCGGCGGGCAATAACCTGACCCTCGACACCGCTGAAGAGCAGCGTCAGGAAAACCATCTTATCAAAGAGAGCAAATCCGGCCTGATGGGGACCGGCGGTATCGGCTTCTCTTACGGCCGTCAGAGCGTCAAAACCACCGACGACGGCAACAGCACCGCCCACGCCATCAGCACCGTCGGCAGCAGCGCGGGCAGCCTCAGCCTTGAAGCAGGCAACGACCTCTCCGCCCGCAGCGCTGAGCTGATTGCCGCGAAAGAGATGAGCCTGGCGGGCAAAAACGTTGCCATTACCGCCGCCAGCGACAGCAGCGCACAGACTCACAGGGTCGAGCAGAAACAGAGCGGCTTAACCCTCGCCCTCTCCGGCGCCGTCGGCAGCGCGCTCAACACCGCCGTCGAGACCGCCAACCAGGCGCAGGAAACCGAGGACAGCCGCATCGCCGCCCTGCAGCAGACCAAAGCGGCACTCTCCGGGGTGCAGGCCGCTCAGGCCGCGAGCCTGGCCAGCGCCCAGTCCGGGACGCCGGGCGCGTCAGACAATACGGTCGGGATCAGCCTCTCTTACGGTTCTCAGTCGTCGACCTCTACACAGCACAGCGAGCAGGTTACCGCCCGGGGCGGCAGCCTGACCGCCGGGAATAACGTAAAAATCACCGCGAACGGCAGCGGCACCAAAGGCACCGACGGCGATATCCTGCTCCAGGGCACCACCGTGCAGGCCGGAAAAAACATCGACCTGACGGCTAACCGCGATATCACCCTGACGTCCGCGCAGAACACCTCCCTGCTGACCGGCAGCAACAAGAGCAGCGGCGGCAGCGTCGGGGTCGGTCTCGGCGTCGGTTCCGGCGGGTTCGGCATCAGCGTCTCCGCCAGCCTCAACAAGGGCAAAGGCCACGAAAGCGGCAATGGCACCACCCATACGGAGACGCTGCTTAACGCCGGGCAGGCAGTGAACCTGGTCAGCGGCCGCGACACCACCCTGACGGGCGCGCAGGTCAGCGGCGAGACGGTCAGGGCCGACGTCGCCCGCAACCTGACGATGACCAGCGAGCAGGACAGCGACCGCTACGACTCGAAGCAGCAGAACGCCAGCGTCGGCGGCAGCTTTACCTTCGGCTCCATGACCGGCTCCGCCAGCGTCAACCTCAGCCGTGACAAAATGCACAGCAACTACGACAGCGTGGTTGAGCAGACCGGCATCTTCGCGGGCAAAGGCGGCTTTGACGTTACCGTCGGTGAACACACCCAGCTGAACGGCGCGGTCATCGGCTCCACCGCCACCGCGGACAACAATAAGCTCGACACCGGCACCCTCGGATTCAGCGACATCCACAACCGGGCCGACTATAAGGTCGAGCACCAGAGTATCGGCCTCAGCACCGGGGGCAGCATCGGCGGCCAGGCCATCGGCAACATGGCCAACACCCTGCTGGTGGGCGTCAACAAAGACGGCCACGACAGCGGCACCACGAAAGCCGCCGTCAGCGACGGCACCCTGGTCATCCGCGACCAGGATAAACAGGCCCAGGACGTGGCGAACCTCAGCCGCGACGCGGAGAACGCCAACGGCAGCATCAGCCAGATATTCGACAAAGAGAAAGAGCAGAAGCGCATTCAGCAGGCGCAGCTGATTGGTGAAATCAGCACCCAGGTGTCCGATATCGTGCGTACCCAGGGCGCCATCAGCGCGGCGAAAGATGCAAAAGACAAGATGGGCAGTATCACCGATGCCGACAGAGACCAGGCGCAGAAAGACTGGGTGAAAGCCCATCCGGGTCAGACCCCGGATGAGAACGCCATCAACGGCCAGGTTTACCAGAACTTCTACGACCAGGCGTTTAACGCCACCGGGCTCGGCACCGGCGGCGCCGTCCAGCAGGGTATCCAGGCCGCCACCGCCGTGGTGCAGGGCCTGGCGGGCGGCGATATCGCTGCGGCCATTGCTAACGGTTCAGCACCGTATCTGGCCGAAGCGATTGGTCACAGAATGGGCATCGACAATAACCCAGAAGCAAAAGCGGTGGCCCACGCCATCGTCGGCGCAGCGCTGGCGGCCGCCCAGGGGCAGAATGCGGCGGCGGGCGCGACCGGCGCGGCGCTCGGTGAGATAACCGCGGGGATACTGAAGGACCAGCTGTACGGTGATACCCCGGCTGCTGACCTGACCGAAACGCAGAAACAGACCCTGAGCGCTCTGGCAACCCTGTCATCCGGGCTGGCTGGTGGCCTGGCCGGGGACAGTACCGAAAGTGCCGTTTATGCCGCGCAGGCAGGGAAGACGACGGCGGAGAATAACCTGATGGGCGGGACTGAAGAAGGCCAGACGAAGTTTGTACAGGAGCATGGAAAGGATGTAGCATCCTGTACAGATAACCCGACAGGTGCAGCGTGTCAACGTGGTCAGGCTATGAATGAAGCTCTGATCGTAGCACTTCCTGCTGGACTTGGTGGTGGTGTGCTAGCAGCGGCGACGCCTGAAATTGCCGCTATTCTGAAGGCTGGAATTGAATCCTGTTCCGGAGCACTGGCACTGTGTATTAATAATCTTGGGCTTCAAGCTTCAGAGATTATCGTCCCGGGCGGAGTGGGGGCCGGGGGTGCTGTTGGGATAGGGAAGACAGCGGCGGAAGCTGCTGCTGCGAAAGCAGAAACTGTGGCGGCTAATGCGGCGAAGAATAACCCATCATGGAAAGCAGGTGACTATCTTGATGACTTTAAACCTTCCCCCACACCTCTGGAACTGGTTAAAGAGCAGGCTGGCAAAGGTTCACAAACTGCATATATCAGGATGGATCATATCCTTAACGGGGAAGTGAAAACCCTCAAGGATGGGACAAAAGCTGGATCTGGTGGCCACTATATTCGTGATTCAAATATTAAAGTAGATAAGGTAACGGGTACACCTGATTCCAATGGCGTTTCGACAGGATATATATCAGTGAGAGATCCAGCAACGGGACAATGGATAAATAAGAAAGCTGAAACTACATTCTTCCCTGAGCAGTGGTCAAAAAGACAGACGGCTCAGGAGATTGAGAGTGCGTTCAAAAATTCTGAAAGAATACCTAATACAGAAATGTGGAGCGGGAAATCATCTAGCGGTGTGAAGATTCAAGGCTATTATGGCAAACCCGATGGAACAGGTGCGACTGCATGGCCTGTTTATACAGGGAGGAATAAGTAATGTTGAATGATAAAATCATTTTCTGGTGGGATGAAAATAGTAATTTATTTGTTCCTGTAGGTGGAAAAATACGTAACTCCTTTGATGGAGGGGTATTGGGGTATGGAGCACGTGAGATTTCAGGGTGGTTATCCAATGACATTCAATATGGTATTCATTCTGTTGATATCTGGGTAAAAAACCTCACTGAGCTTGCATCAGGAAAAACAACTGAAGGCAACTTCGGAATAGGTAATGCCCATTGGGTGATGGTTACGCATGATAAAGTATTTATTGGGTGTGAGTATGTGGAAGAGCAACAGGTGCTTTTAACCATAGAGCAAACATTATATGTGCTGGAGCAGTATCGTTTATTCCTGGAAGGATCTTATACAAAAGACTTCCCGCCAGAACCAATCGATGTTGAGTATCTTGCAGAAGGTAGAGATGCTATCACACAGTATGAATCTTTAGACGGGGCATATTGTTTACCTTATTAATAATTAATAAAAATCCCGCCCTTAGCTGACGGGATTTTTTTACAACCAGACAGTGGAGAGTAATTATCTGAGTGCGGAACAGACCACGCCCTGGCTAGAAAAATAAAAACCTTCCTCCACAAATGAAGAACGAAATCGACTAATAGAGCCTGTATCCAAAGCTGAAGCTACTCAGCAGCAGAACGATGGGGGAGATTTCAAAAGAATAACTGACTCAACAAAAAGATTAATTATTCAGATAAATTCAATCCCCAGGCTGCAACACAGATTGCAAGAAACTGACATAATATAGTATTAATCAACTTAACCCAGTGATTGATAACTATGAGAAACTGCAATGGAGTAACAATATACCTAAAGCAGCAATTGCGACTATTTCTTTGGCGATACCCGTGCTGAGTAAAGCGGTTGCACCTGCAATTGGTGAATGGGTAGGAAGCCAGGCGGTTGCTCAGAGGCTTGTTGGTGCAGGTATTGCAGGTGCAGCCAATACAACCTCACAAATACAAAACATGCTCAACGACCCGAAAGAACAATTTAATCCTGCAAGCTTGTTTATTGCAACGATTTCTGCGGGAGTAAGTACTGGCATGAAAATACCGGGAACTGTTATCGTCAGCACCGTGGGTGCTGGCATAGATGGTATGATTGATGGTAAAAATCCAATCCCCAAAATGGTGGGTGCAGCAGGAGGCTCTCTTGTAGGGTATTCTTTCGGGAAGATTGTTGAAATCGGAGATAAAAAATATTTTAACCCATGGAGAAACGGTTTCAAGGACTCACCGAATACTGTATTCCCTGCTATAACAAATCCGCCGAAAACCAACTACTTACCATCCATAATAGGTGCATCAGGTGGCTCATATGCATCAGAAAGAAGTGGTAAAGAAATTGAAGAGCAAACAGAGAAAAAAAATAAAATGAAAAAATTAAAAAAATATATTTTCTTTTCCTTTGTAATGGCTATTTCCATTACATTATTTATTGTATTAAACCTCTTTTCGGCATTTGTCGCGAGAGGATATATTTTTATAGATCAAGGAAAATGGAATCCTTATACCACTATGAATTTATTGAGTGATATAAAATCAGGGTTATTAATTGGCCCCATATTTGGCGCATTATGGTTCATTGTTATTTTAATCACCAATAGAAAAAAGCATTAAAGAAAAAATATAGGTCTTGCCTTAATAATAAGACCTATATTTTCATCATGCTGTGCGGCGTAGTGATAGATTCGTCACTCATCGAATCCCGAGAAATGGACATGCATCTAAAAAATAGAAACGAGATGAAAATATATTACTTCACCTACCTTTCATTTATTTTCTCATCAATGATGGTCTTCATATTCATTATAATTAAACTATTGGCGGCCATATTTTTCTATGTAACTAAAGGTATATTCTATTTCAGTTATGAAAGTCTCATTGAATATGCAGCGATCGCGATATGTTCGGGTTGCTTTTTAAGCACAGTATCTTGTCTTATTCAATATTTTCAACATAAAAAGAATAGGTAATTCATGACAGGCTAAAACACTTATTCACGATAGATGAGATGGTATAGGTAGGTTTTCGGAATACAAATTCCTTCTGTCTACTTTATGAGACCGCTACGACTCGAAGCAGCAGAACGCCAGCGTCGGCGGCAGCTTTACCTTCGGCTCCATGACCGGCTCCGCCAGCGTCAACCTCAGCCGTGACAAAATGCACAGCAACTACGACAGCGTGGTTGAGCAGACCGGCATCTTCGCGGGCAAAGGCGGCTTTGACGTTACCGTCGGTGAACACACCCAGCTTAACGGCGCGGTCAACCGGACATACCGGACGGAGATACTGGATTTTTATCTGTTCAGAACCCTGAATGAAGCGCGTGAAATTACGGAGCGCTGGCTGACTGAATATAACAGCGAGCAGCCTCATGAATCCCTGAACAACCTGACGCCAGAAGACTACCAGCTGATGGCTGAAAAACCGGAACTCTCAAAAAGTGCGTGGAACTAAAGCCGGGATACTTACACTGGTATCTGTTTTCCACTGTAGTAAACTGGCAATATCTCTCTCCCCATCTGCTTCTTTTAAGCGGCGCTGCTGCTCAGCAAACTGTACATATTCAGCCTGTGCTTTTTCATCTGCCATTTTCTTACTGATCTTTCCTGCGCCTTCCAAAACTTCACGATCATTGAATTGCAGGAACTGATCCAACTTTTTATCAGATATTCCTCGATCGTTTGGGTCGCCCACTGACGGAACTGAGTGCCCCGGGTGGAGCGGACGCGATAACCCACAGCGAGAATAACTGGCAGGCTATAGTGAAGCGTATTGCGGCTTACCTGACGAGCACCTTCTTTTTGAACTTGTAAGTAAGACTTACAGGTTGCGTTTTGTTCAAGTTCGCCTTCTTCGTAAATTGCCTTGATATGCTGAGTAATGGCTTGAGGTGTAACCTGGTACAGATCGGCGATAGCTGCTTGCGAAAGCCACAGCGTCTCTTGTTCAAATCGACATTCGACGCGCACGCTACCATCACTGCTGGCAAACATGACAAACTCGCCTGCCGGGGACTGAATAATGTGTTCCTTTTTCATGTTGCCTCCGCTTGGTCTGATTTAGCGTGTTTGAGTTGTTTAGTATGCCAGAGATCGGGGCGGGATCTCTTTACTCAAAAAATCGACTGTTACTGATATATCCCGCTTTCAGCTTTCACCATGTTCTGGCAAGTCAGTAGTATCCATTAGAGATAAGCCATGAACTCAGCCCGGCGAGATAGTGTCTTGGTACGTGCGGTAGCATGATATTTACTGGTTGAGTTGCAAAGACAACGACATGGTTAATAACCAGTAATGACGGAGGATTTATTAAATTCAGGAGAGTGTGAGAGATGCTTCTTGGCGGAAGATCACAGGACTGTTATTTTGGTTTAAGTGTTTGTTAATCATTGCTAATTTTTAATTTTATTATTTATGCACCCCCATTGATACCCCCACATCCTGCCTGCTAGTCTAGCAAGATGTGGCATCGTTTATTCGTTTCAATCTATAAGGCGCCCCCAGATATCCCTTAAGCTTTTGAAAGATTGCCCTCCTTCGTTCATATACTCTTCACATAATATTTTAACATCTTCATCATCTAAAGATATTATATATCCACGTCCGTCATTAGCAGTGTCTAAGCATCTATTTCTAAATAGTTTCTTGTTTTCAATTTTTCTACAGACTAATATTCCCACATTCCCTCTATTTCGAGAAAATCTCCCTGATAATTGATCAAGCTCAGGATTTGCTATTTCTGAGGTGTAATTTTTGCATTCAATATAGATTTTAGGACAAGTATAGTGCTGTGACAGCCAATAGAAGAATCCGTACTTCGCCTCGTTTACATAAGTTATATCAATCCTTTTACGACCATTGTGAATCTCATGCTGTTTTATTGGGAAAAATAGTGAGGGGTAAAAAATGTTAGAGAAAATTTTTTCAATTACATCTTCATACTTCGAAGCATGAGCATTTCCGGGATTTATAGTTAGCAATTCTTTTAGTAGAGGGTAAACATCATTTTTTACATCATTATTTTCTAACTCGTTAAATTTTTCATGCGACAGCGGTAAAGATGGATTGGTTTCCTTATGCTTTTTGTAATCCTCATAAACAGACGGTCTTTCAACTGTTTGATTTATAACTGATAGTTTATCACTCCCATATTTTTCTTTGAGACTTTTTTTAGTTACTCGAGGAGTTCCATCTTTTAACAACTTGACTAAGGATGAATGGTTCCTAATATGTTCATCTTGCATCTCTGGTAGCAAGTAATGATTATAAAATTCATCGTACTGCATGCAAAGCCTATGTCTGACTATGATTTTTGGAACAAGGATAACTTTTCCATATTCAGTCAATGGCAACGATACAAATGTGCTATACCATTTTTCGTCTTGGGGATCCCATATGGGACCAGAATTAATATTTTGTGTTAAAGGAATACCATAGTTTGCACAAACTTCCTGTGTGTATCTTATGAATGGACCTCTCAAAATATTGCTAATTGCATCGGAAATCATATCTGTTCCGATACCTTCAATAAGTAAAGCTGTATCCTCTAAATCTGTAAGCAAACCGGTAGACACTGCTTTACTTTTTGTGAGTGCATTCCAAACGGAATGGGCTGATCCTTGCCCAAAACCATGCCCTCTAGATTTCCCGGATGAGTAACCGAGATGATATTCATTCCTTTCATTTAGTGATGCTAGTAAATGTTGGGCTTTTGAGTTTTCCCCTTTTTTTATTAAATTCAAAACTGTTTCAAAAAAATTTTGGAGGTATGATGTTAGTTCATGCCCCCAATTTGAATGTAAGCTTTTTATAGCTCCAGGCTCAAGAAAAACCGGGATGTCGGTGTCTAGTGGAATATCAACAAAGTCAAGATAAGGTTGGGAACGATCTAATTTAAAATATTCTGAAAACTTCATACACACCCCATGTTAATTATTAATGTAGTTATTAGTGTTTAAAGAAATCTTTTTTATCATCTTTGAATATTGTTTTTATCTTGATAATTACATTGTCAACTAGTTTACCTGCATTAGCGTAATCTCCGCTGTATCTACCTGATTTAGAACTTAAGCTCCATCCCCCTGTTACACGCTTCAATTCTCCAGCAATTCTCGCAGGTTTGAATCCAGTTAGGCTTGGGTGGCCAATCCCTTTCTTTTCCTCACCGATGAGAAGTGCACCATCATAAGATATTGCCCAAAGAAGGTATGAGTTTTCATCATCCCTAATTAAATTTGGATATGATTCAGTGAGTGTTTTGTCAATTGTTCCATAATAAATTTTTAATGTTGGGTTTTGCGCAAGTGCACCATTACTGATTTCATTGCTTTTTAAATATTTTGGCGCTCGTGGTTTCCCATAAGTATTATCTAAGTATGAGAATAAGTTATCTTTATTCTCTTTTAGTTTCTTAATAAAAGAGATATAGAAGTTAGAGTTGGCATCAGATATTGCATTTTGCTGGGGAGTATATGAGTTAGCAAGAGTATTAAAATATGTTAGGATAACTTTGGATTTTTTGTAGTTATCGATGAATATACCTGTCACAGCATCTCCTTGAGGGATGTCTGTTGCATCAATTAAATAACAGAAAACTTCAACATCTTCAAGATAGAACTGTGATACCCATTGAAATCTAGAGTAATTCTTGGTCAAAAATGATACCTTGTTTTCTTGAGCAGAATTTAAATCCTCAGTACTTAATTCTTCCTCTATATAATCAATAGATATACATTTTTGACGCACTTCTGATATTTCTTTTAATACTATTTCAAATCGAATATCACTGAATCTTTTTTCGTCAGCAACATTAAGTATGGATAGGTGATTTTTATATTCAGAAATTATCAAATCTGATGTTGCCATCATGAAATTGTAAGGCAACCTCACTTTTTTATTTGTTAATATTATCAAACTGTCTGGTATTATGATTTCATGGGCATTAAGCCATTGTCCAGAACAATCTTTCTTTTGAACTACCATGCCCCATTCACTAATAGAATAGGAGCTTTTGTTTGTGTACTTATTCTCTATCGTTTCAAAAGTCGCTTTTACAAAAGGACCAAGACGATCATCATGAATATAAATGGCTAATGTTCTATTATCTTCAAGAGTAAGTTTGTATCCAATAATGGATACAGCATGCCCACCTTTATATTCTAATTTTCCATCATCATCGATAGAGTAAATCTGCCCTCCTAATATCATTGGCACTTTGCTATTAATGTGCAGTTTTACAATGTCGATAAACTTTTGTATGCTAAGTTTTCTTACTGATTCAGAGTGGTGCTTTAGATCCTCAAAGTCAATTGCTCGTAAAATCTGCTTGTTTGACAGTTCCTTTTTTGGAAAGCTATTGTTAGATTTAGCTATGTGGTTAATTGCATTAGTAGTGATTTCGCTGCAGGATGGTATGTCTCTTACGCCCTTAGATTGAATGGCGTTTAATGATGACCAAATTGCAGTCGCAGCACATGCTGATAAAACCTTGTCTTGTTCTTGAAACGCAATTGAATTCACCTCAAGTTTTACGCCAAATAAATCAACGTTATAATTTCTTGATAAAATCACTTTTCTGGATTTATCAGTGTCCGGATACCTCTTTAAGCATGTTCTGCCAATAAATGTTTTCTGCAGAGGCTTAACAACCATAAAACCAAGATAATTTTCCTGCAATTCAATTGTGTTGACGTTTGAACGAAGGATTTCCTCAAATCTTGTGTGATTTATCTCATTCGAAAAAAAATGAAGGCGTGCTGACTTAGCCCCTCTGTTATTATAACTTTTCGAGTAATATCTTATGTAATCGTCTAAGTAATCTTTGTCAAGATATTCAAACTCTAAGAGGACAGAATTACAATTAATATCTGAAAGGTAATTATATATATAATCAGTCTGTTTCTTATTAAAGATATCGGGAAAGTCAGAACCAAAGCATTCTTTTACCAGATTAGTTAAAGTCTGCTTTTCAAACTTACAAATTAAATATGGTGTCATTTGTTTTTGCCAAAAAAAAAGCAGCTCTAAGGAGCTGCTGATTAGAACATGATTACAAACTGTAAGTTCTGGCTAAGAAAGAATCGTCCACTGCCTTGTCTCTTGCTTCGTTTTCAAAAGCCGTCTCAGCCTCATTCAGACGTTTTCTTAGCTCGTCGATGTAGCGATCATCGATAACAGTCTGGCTTGTCATCCGGATAAAATCCTCGTCGCTCATTGGAGTACCTTCATGTTTGCACAAACGTAATTGTTCGTATTTTACACTATTGTCTAATGTGATCGCAACTAAGATCACTCTTCAGAAGCTGCGCGCAATGCTATCCCCGCCACGCCTGCCCGCTTTATGCATCGCTTTTCATGCAAGTGCATGCAGGCACTCAGGCGGCGTCAGCTCTGCCGCTGACGGGCCTCTGGGCGTGCATTTTATGCATGCAAAACCATGCAGCTCTTGCATGCATCACTATTTATACTCGTCACCATGCAGAAAATCTTTAGTTTTGAGGCAAAAAAATCCCCGCCGGGTGGCAGGGATACGCAGGAGTTGTGATCAGTGTCTGAATGCGGAGCCGTATCGCCCCAGCGTCTGTTTTTCCCACCCCGGCGCCGGAGGTGGCGTCGCCGTGGCCGGTTCCGGCTGAGGCGGGCAGGTAATCATCTTAACAAGGTTTTCATGCGTATTGAAAGCTAGCGACACATCAGGATAGACACCGATAGACAATAATTTCTCCCGCCCCATAACATGCTACTTCATCCGCCAGTAGCGAGAGCCATTTACACTGATCAGCAAGCCACCATCCGCAAGCTTGTAAGGTTTATCCAAGGGCTTTGCCGTGCGCGCCTTGACGTCATGCCATTGCGTCTCCTTCTGGGGATATCGATTTTCACAGCGATTTTTAACCCCCTAATTGGGAGTAGATTTCAGTAGAGATAGATTGACATCAGGAGATGTATAATTTCAACTTAAATAGCTGATTTTTTTTGATTTATTGAGGTTAGTTAACGCAAAAAGGGGAGAGTTGGCGGAAGATCACAGGAGTCGAACCTGCCCGGGACCGCTCGCGGCCCCAACTGGATTTGAAGTCCAGCCGCCTCACCGGAGACGACGATCTTCCCTTACTGCAGAGGCGCTGAGTATAGCATCGCCAATGACCACAAATAAACTCCGGTTTTTATCATTATTTCACTGATGTCCGCCACCGACAGTAAGCTGTCCGTTTTTGGTCTTCTTTCCTTGCCTAATCCCGTCCATCATAGCGTTAATCCCATTCAGCAGGAGTCCAGAAATGACCGATACCGTACTGTTAGTGATTGATGCGCAGCAATCCTTCTATGAGCGTGGCTACAATGAAGCCCCGGAAACCCCGGCTTTCGAAAAAGCGTTAACCACGCTGGTCGCGGGCTGTCAGGCGAAGGGCATTCCGGTAGTAGATGTATTCCATGTGGAAAGTGAAGGTGCCTTTGCGCCGGAATCCGGTCTGGTGGTGCGTCTGCCGTTCCTGGATCACCAACCGGTCGCCAGCTTCCGTAAGAAAGTGCACAACGCCCTGACGGAATCGGGCCTGCAACAGTGGCTGGAACAGAACGCGGTGAAGCACGTGATTATCACCGGCCTGCGCTCTGAGCAGTGCTGTGAAACCACCGCCCGCGTGGCGTCGGACTTCGGCTACCACGTGACCTATGTGACGGAAGCGACGCTGACCTTCCCAATCACCCATGATGGGATTACCCTGAGCATTGCCGATTTACGTCACCGTACCGAAAGCGTGCTGATCAATCGTTTTGCCGATATCCGTACCGTTGAGGGCCTCCTCAAGGAGCTTGCATAACATGACAACCCCGGTGTGGTTTTTAACCCTGCCCGGTGTGATGACGCTGGACCTCACCGGTCCGGCGGAAACGCTGAAGCTGGCGAGGGATGCGTTTTCACTGCGCTATATCGGCCCGGATGAGAGCGTTCTCACCTCCACAGAGATGGTTATCAGCCGCATTGAACCGCTGCCGGAGGCATTGCCCGCCGGGAGCCTGCTGGTGATCCCCGGCGTCAGTGACTCAAAAGTGTGGTTCGACACGCCGCAGGCGGTGGCAGCCCGCAACTGGCTGATGCGCATTCAGCCCGCCATTCATGCCCGCGAGGTGACCTTAGTCTGCGTCTGTTCCGGGTCACTGCTGGCGGCAAAAGCCGGGCTGATGAACGGCGTGCAGTGTACGACTCATCATGAGGTGATCGAGCGACTGAAAGTGGCTGAACCCGGTGCGATCGTGAAAGAAAACCGCATTTTCGTTGAAGATCGCGGTATCTGGACCAGCGCAGGGATTACCGCCGGGATCGATCTGTCACTGCATCTGATTAACCGCCTGTGCGGCGCGCAGACGGCGATGGATGTGGCACGTGAAATGGTGGTCTATTTCCGGCGTTCGGGGGAAGATCCGCAGCTGTCGCCCTGGCTGCGCTATCGCAACCATATCCATCCGGCGATCCACCGTGCGCAGGATCTGCTGACCCTGCAACCGGAGCAGGAGTGGCCGTTGGAGGATATTGCCGCCAAAGTGCACGTCAGCGCACGCCATCTGACGCGTCTGTTCCGCCAGCATCTGGGCATCAGCGTACGTGACTATCACGAACAGCTGCGGCTGACGATTGCCCAACAGCGTCTGCAACAGGGCGAAGGCAATGAACGCGCAGCACTGTCGGCCGGGTTCTCTTCCTCGCGCCAGCTGCGCCGTGCGCTACAGCGCTGGCAGGCGTGAAAAAGGAGGGTGATAAAACCCTGAAATAATCGTCGTCAGAAAAAAGGCCGTTCTGCTCACTCTCACCAGTGAGCACCCCACCCGATTTCAATTTGCTCAACGTTTGTGCTAGTGTTACTCGTAACATTCGCCCTTTTTCGCCCTAAAAGCTAAACCGATTTAGCTACCATAAGAGGCGATTCCGGCTTAACAAAATACGAGGCACATCATTATGAAGAACCTGTTAATTGTTGCCGCTACCGTGGCGCTGGCACTGCTGTCGATTTACTTTTTGTCGCCGTGGCCGGTCTGGCTGGGGACGCTGGCGGCCTGGGTGACGACCGGCTCGTTCTGCCTGCAGGTGCTGCATATCGTGAAAAATAAGGATACCAGCGGCCTGTCACTGGGGATGTGGGCAGCGCTGTTCTTTGGCGTTTCCTGCTGGACGTGGTACGGCCACCGGATGAACGATGTGCCAGTGATGGTCGCCAACGGCATTACCTCCCTGCTGGCGCTGACGGTGATTCTGCTCAAACTGTGGCACGAGCGCCCGCTGCCTAACCCTAACCGCCGCAGGCTGGTACGCATGCCCGGAGTGATCCTTAATCCACGCATCCGCCGTTTGCGTCCGCTGAAAAACGCCCCGGAGCAGGGGAAAAAAGTCAGCTAACCAGGTGGCGTTTATCCAGCTTCTGCAAGCCGAGTGCCAGCAGCAGGCTGCCTGCCAGGGTAATGCCGAATATCAGCGGGATATCGATCAGCGGATGGTCGGTGTTATCCAGGTCGTGGGTGCGCATAAAGTGAATAAACAGCGCATGGAAGCCGTAAATCGGCAGTGAACAGCGGGAAATCAGGGCAAAGAACGGGTTAACGTGGTCGTTAAGGGTGTTTTTAAACAGCACCAACAGGCTGACGGCGGCGAAAAATACCGCCGGGCCGCAGTAAAGATACCAGGTATCGGCAAAAGCTCCATTGATCGCGAACTGCCGTTTGGTGCCAAAGGCAATCATCAGCACACAGGCCACAAACACCCCACCCGCCAGCCAGGAGACGCCGCGTTTTTGCGTTTCCATCATCCCAATCGCCCGGCCAAACAGGGCGTACAGCAGGTAATAAATTGTATCACCGTTGATATACAGATTGATCGGCAGCCAGTGGAAGCGGGCAATAGAGCTGTCGACGGTGTTGGGGTTAGCCAGCAGCGCTATCACCAACGTCACCACGGCCAGGTAACCCGCCCGCACCGGCTTCACCTGGATCAACGGTGACAGCAGATAAATGACGATAATCGCGAAGAAGAACCAGAGGTGATAGAACACCGGCTTTTGCAGCAGATGCTTCACCGACATCGCTTCATTTATCGGTGTCAGCAGCGTGATGTAAATCAGCGCCACCGTGCTGTAGAACAGCAGGCACAGCACGATGCGCAGGAAATGCCGCCCCTGGGCGCTGCGTTCTCCGAAGAACAGGTAACCAGAAATCATAAAGAAGATCGGCACGCAGACGCGTGAGGCCGAATTAAGCAGGTTGGAGAGATCCCAGCTGTGCTCACCCACCGACATCCCGGTGGTCACATACCAGGTGGTGGTGTGGATCATAATCACCATCAGGCAGGCAACTGCGCGTAAATTCTCTATCCATCCTATCTTTTGCGACATTTCATCCTCTGTTCCCGGCAAAATCTGCATTAATGCGAGAAAGAGGGTAGCCAGGTCGCTGCGCTTCAACAACCGGAGAGGGGAAAAATAGGACCAGGATGAAGGGATTATGTGGTGGAGGCGACAAAAATTCCTGAATCCCCCCTCACGGCATTTTGGTAATAGGTACGGTCAAAGGGTATACTGACGCCCACTTTTTATCACCACTCGTATCGCGTGCGAATCCAAATGCAAAAGTTTGATACCAAGACCTTTCAGGGGCTGATCCTGACCTTACAGGATTACTGGGCACGCCAGGGCTGCACCATCATCCAACCTCTGGATATGGAAGTGGGCGCTGGTACTTCTCACCCAATGACCTGCCTGCGTGCGCTGGGTCCGGAGCCGACGGCCGTTGCCTATGTGCAGCCTTCACGTCGCCCGACCGATGGCCGCTACGGTGAGAACCCGAACCGACTTCAGCACTATTACCAGTTCCAGGTGATCATCAAACCTTCACCCGACAATATTCAGGAGCTTTATCTCGGCTCCCTGAAAGAGCTGGGCATGGACCCGACCATCCACGACATCCGCTTTGTGGAAGATAACTGGGAAAACCCAACGCTGGGTGCCTGGGGTCTGGGCTGGGAAGTGTGGCTGAACGGTATGGAAGTGACGCAGTTCACCTACTTCCAGCAGGTTGGCGGTCTGGAATGTAAACCGGTTACCGGTGAGATCACCTACGGTCTTGAGCGCCTGGCGATGTACATCCAGGGCGTGGACAGCGTTTACGATCTGGTCTGGAGCGACGGTCCGTTGGGGAAAACCACCTACGGCGATGTGTTCCACCAGAACGAAGTGGAGCAGTCCACCTATAACTTCGAATACGCTGACGTCGACTTCCTGTTTACCTGCTTCGAGCAGTACGAGAAGGAAGCGCAGAGCCTGCTGGCGTTGGAAAAACCCCTGCCGCTGCCTGCCTACGAACGTATTCTGAAAGCCGCACACAGCTTTAACCTGCTGGATGCGCGTAAAGCGATCTCCGTCACCGAGCGTCAGCGCTATATTCTGCGCATCCGCACCCTGACGAAAGCCGTGGCTGAAGCTTACTATGCCTCCCGCGAGGCACTGGGCTTCCCGATGTGCAATAACAAGAAATAAGAGGCAGCCATGACTGAAAAAACCTTCCTGGTGGAGATCGGCACCGAAGAGCTGCCACCAAAAGCACTGCGCAGCCTGGCAGAATCCTTTGCCGCCAATTTTACCGCTGAACTGGATGCCGCTGGCCTGGCCCACGGCGAAGTCAGCTGGTTTGCCGCGCCGCGCCGTCTGGCACTGAAAGTGGCGAATCTGGCCGCTGCGCAGCCCGATCGCGAAGTGGAAAAACGTGGCCCGGCCATTCAGGCCGCTTTTGATGCGAATGGCGTCCCGAGCAAAGCCGCTGAAGGCTGGGCACGTGGCTGCGGCATCACCGTTGATCAGGCCGAGCGTCTGAGCACCGATAAAGGTGAATGGCTGCTGTATCGCGCTCAGGTCACTGGCGAAAGTGCCCAGGCCCTGCTGCCCGCGATGATCGCCACCTCCCTGGCGAAGCTGCCGATCCCGAAACTGATGCGCTGGGGCGCGTCCGAGGTGCAGTTCGTGCGCCCGGTGCATACCGTCACGCTGCTGTTGGGTGATGAGCTGATCCCGGCAAAAATTCTGGGTATCGACTCTGCACGTATCATTCGCGGTCACCGCTTTATGGGCGAGCCTGAGTTCACCATTGATAACGCTGACCAGTATCCGCAGATCCTGCTGGAGCGCGGCAAGGTGCAGGCGGATTACGCCGTGCGTAAAGCCACCATCAAAGCCGATGCTGAAGCCGCTGCGGCAAAAATTGGCGGCATTGCCGATCTGAGCGACAGTCTGCTGGAAGAAGTCACTTCCCTGGTCGAGTGGCCGGTGGTGTTGACGGCGAAGTTTGAAGAGAAGTTCCTCGCGGTACCGGCAGAAGCGCTGGTCTACACCATGAAGGGCGATCAGAAGTACTTCCCGGTGTACGACAACGCGGGCAAGCTGCTGCCTAACTTTATCTTCGTGACCAATATCGAATCGAAAGATCCGCAGCAGATTATCTCCGGTAACGAGAAAGTGGTGCGTCCACGTCTCGCTGACGCCGAGTTCTTCTTTAACAGCGACCGTAAACGTCGCCTGGAAGATAACCTGCCGCGTCTGGAAACCGTGCTGTTCCAGAAAGAGCTGGGATCGCTGCGTGATAAAACCGACCGCATTCAGGCGCTGGCAGGCTGGATTGCTGCGCAGATCGGTGCGGATGTTAATCACGCGACCCGTGCAGGCCTGCTGTCCAAGTGCGACCTGATGACCAATATGGTGTTTGAGTTCACCGACACCCAGGGTGTGATGGGGATGCACTACGCGCGTCATGATGGCGAAGCCGAAGACGTGGCCGTGGCGCTGAACGAGCAGTATCAGCCGCGCTTTGCCGGCGATCAGCTGCCGTCCAACCCGGTTGCCTGTGCGCTGGCTATCGCTGACAAGATGGATACCCTGGCGGGTATCTTCGGTATTGGTCAGCATCCGAAAGGCGATAAAGACCCGTTTGCTCTGCGTCGTGCTGCGCTGGGCGTGCTGCGTATCATCGTTGAGAAGAACCTGCCGCTCGATCTGCAAACCCTGACAGAAGAAGCCGTGCGCCTGTATGGCAGCAAGCTGTCTAACGCTAAAGCAGTGGATGAAGTGATCGACTTTATGCTGGGTCGCTTCCGTACCTGGTACCAGGAAGAAGGCCACAGCGTCGATACCATTCAGGCGGTACTGGCACGTCGTCCAACGCGTCCGGCCGACTTCGATGCGCGTATGAAGGCAGTATCTCACTTCCGTACGCTGGAGCAGGCAGCCAGCCTGGCAGGTGCCAACAAGCGCGTCTCCAACATTCTCGCTAAAGCGACTGAACCGCTGAACGACAGCGTGCAGGCGTCACTGCTGAAAGAGAATGAAGAGATCAAGCTGGCGACCTACGTGTCGGCGCTGAGCAGCAAACTGCAGCCGTTCTTCGCGGAAGGACGCTACCAGGACGCTCTCATTGAGCTGGCACAGCTGCGTGAAGCGGTGGACAACTTCTTTGACAAGGTGATGGTCAATGCCGAAGAGAAAGAAGTGCGTATTAACCGTCTGACGCTGCTGGCGAAACTGCGCGAGCTGTTCCTGCAGGTAGCGGATATCTCTCTGCTACAGTAATGTGATGCTGTTACGGGCGGACCGAAACAGGTGTCCGCCCCTACGGGATCCAGGTTGCTCCGAACCGTAGGGGCGACCATTTTTTCCGGTCGCCCCGTGCCGATAATTTGCACCCGCCGTATTTTTCGCTCGTCGACATCCCGCTTTACAATTCCGCCTTGCCCTCCTCCCCCCATTTCCTTACCCTGTGCGGTTTTCGCCAACCAGGTTGAGACATCATGCAATCCTATGGATTCGCTGCCAAAGCAGCAAACACCCCGCTGGAACCCTTCGAATTTACCCGCCGAGAACTCCAGGCTAACGATATCCACATCGATATCCACTACTGTGGTGTCTGCCATTCCGACCTGCATATGGCGCGTAACGAATGGGGCGTCAGCCAGTTCCCGCTGGTGCCAGGCCACGAAATCGTTGGCCGCGTGGTCAGCACCGGCAGCGCGGTCAGCGCGTTTAAAGCCGGGGATCTGGTCGGCGTTGGCGTGATGGTGGACTCCTGCGGCCACTGCGCCCAGTGCCACGAGGGTGAAGAGCAGTACTGCGAAGAAGGCTTCACCGCGACCTACAACAGCGACGAGAAAGTGATCGGCGGCAAAACCTTTGGGGGTTACTCCGACAGCATCGTGGTCGACAGCAAGTTTGTGGTGGCCGTGCCGGAAAATCTGGAACTCAGCGCCGTGGCCCCCCTGCTGTGCGCGGGCGTCACCACCTGGTCACCGCTCAAGCACTGGAACATTCAGGCAGGCCAGCGCGTCGGCGTCATTGGCCTGGGTGGCCTCGGCCATATGGCGGTGAAACTGGCTGCTGCGCTGGGCGCGGAAGTGGTTCTGTTTACCACCTCCCCTGCCAAAGGGGCCGATGCACTGCGCCTCGGCGCCAGCCAGGTTGTGGTTTCGAAAGATGCGGAGCAAATGGCCGGGGTGAAAAACAGCCTGGATATGATCCTGGACTGCGTTGCCGCCCCGCACGATCTTGACCCGTACCTCAGCGCGCTGAAAACCAATGGTCATCTGGTGCTGGTCGGTATTCCTGACTCACCGCACACGTCGCCGGACGTTACGCCTATCGTTTTCAAACGCCTGAGCATTTCCGGGACCTCTATCGGCAGCATCAAAGAGACGCAGGAGATGCTGGATTTCTGTGGTCAGCACAATATCGTGTCCGATGTGGAAGTGATTCGTCTCGATGAGGTTGAGCAGGCATTTGAACGGATGCTGAAAGGGGATGTGAAGTACCGCTTTGTGATTGATATGAAAGCCGGGCAATAATCATTAGCCTAAAAACAAGAACCCGCCTGATGGCGGGTTTTTTCGGTCAGTCCAGCAGCTGTCTGCTGAGACATGGATTCGAGTGTATCAACTGCATTAATTTTTGCGCACTGCCTGAGGGTTTGGTTTTTTTGGCTTCCCAGTTTTTCACTGAAGAAACACTGACACCTAACGCCTGAGCAAATTCATCAATCTGCATGCCGGTAATTTCCCGAACTCGCTTTGGCTCGGGCTGCGCCACATCACTCTTCAGGGCCGGAATGACATGCATCATAGGGCGGGTCATAACAATCTGCTCCAGACTGGAAAGCAGTTCGGACATGGGATCTTTAGTCTCCATAAGCACTCCTCGAAAACTCACTAAACGTGAACAACCAGAGGGAAAGAACCTTAAATCCAGGTTCTCAATGCTGGCATACATCAGCCACTGGGACGCTTTTTGGGGCAGCACAGGGAAACGCCAGGATCATAAGTATGAGATCATTTTGCGAGATCGGGATCATATTTTTTGTTTATTTTTCCATCCTGCGTTGCAGCCCGCCTCACAAATACAGCGCAAAAATAAGTTACACAGACATCGCTATCCATCAAAAGTGATTTCGACTATTCTTTACCCAACATTTGTAGTTTGAATAAAACCGATAAGTATTTGTTAACAGGAGTTAATTTCTTATGATGACAGGATCATCACGCATCTTGACGCGTCTGCTGGTGCCCGTTATGGCGCTATTTATGGTGTTACAACTTACTGGCTGTGGCGATAACGAAGCCGATCAACGTAAAGCGTTTATCGATTTCCTGCAAAACACCGTTATGCGCAGCGGCGAACATCTGCCCAGCCTGAGTGAAGATCAGAAGCAGAAATTTGGTCCCTTCGTCAGCGATTACGCGATTCTTTATGGTTTTTCTCAGCAGGTAAATCGTGCCGTGGATTCCGGGCTGAAACCGGTGGTTGATGAGCTGTCAGCCATCCACACTCCGCAGGATTACCTGACACGCCGTGATGCCCTGCGCCAGGTGAGCGGTTCTCTTGGGGTACTGACCCAGCAGATTCAGTCCGCGAAAATGCAGGCCGACAGCAGCAAGGCGGCACTGAAACAGCCGGAAGATTTAAAAACCGTGTACGACAATGTGTTTAACAAAGTGGTCACTCAACCTGCTGCAACACTGGCACCGCTGCTGCCCGCGTTACAAACCCTGAGCCAGGATGCGGTACAGACCGGTGACTTCCTGCAACAGCAGGGCGCAAACGTCAGTTTTAACGGTTCTGCGATCCAGTTCCCGACCCAGCCTCAGGCCACGCAGTACAATACGCTGATGAGCAATCTGAGCACCAATGCCCAGGCGTTGACCCAGGCGCAAGCCGCGCTGAAGGGCAATTTCCAGTAAATTCTGCATCAGAGCTGACAATCGTCAGCTCTGATGTTCCTTCCCCTCTCACCTGTCACTTTCTTACATAAGACTCATCTCATGTTTCGACGGGCAGAAGAAGTGTGATCGCACGCATTCAGCCCTCAAATAATTTGTGATCAACATCACAAATCAAAAACAAACAAACAACATACATTTGTGATACACATCACATCACGCGGTTGTTATTGTTTAAATATTCGCCACCGTCCTTTTCATACACTCCTTAAATGTGATCGTTATCACTAAAACAACCCATGCACCCCACCTAACATAGTGATCTACATCACACTTATCCCGACAGCTACGCAGCGTCATATTCGCGTGATAGAGTCCGCCTGCATACAGTGATACTGACGGCTTCCCACTGTCGGGTCTAAAACAAAAATTCAACGCGCTCTCTTATTTGGCGGCGCGTACCAATAAGGGGTGTTTTTTATGTCCTCATCAGATATCAAGATCAAGGTTCAGAACTTTGGTCGCTTTCTGAGCAACATGGTAATGCCAAACATCGGGGCGTTTATCGCCTGGGGTATTATCACCGCACTGTTTATTCCTACCGGATGGCTGCCAAACGAAACACTGGCGAAACTGGTTGGCCCAATGATTACCTACCTGTTGCCACTGCTGATCGGCTTTACAGGGGGTCGTCTGGTCGGCGGCGATCGCGGCGGTGTGGTAGGTGCTATTACCACCATGGGCGTGATTGTGGGTGCGGACATGCCAATGTTCCTCGGTTCAATGATTGCAGGTCCTCTGGGCGGCTGGGCGATTAAAACCTTCGACCGCCAGGTTGACGGTAAAATCAAAAGCGGCTTTGAAATGCTGGTGAACAACTTCTCTGCCGGTATCATCGGCATGCTGTTGGCTATCCTCGCATTCCTGGCAATTGGTCCACTGGTAGAAGGTCTGTCCCATATTCTCGCCGCAGGCGTCAATCTGATGGTGCAGAACAACCTGCTGCCACTGACCTCGATCTTCGTGGAACCGGCAAAAATCCTGTTCCTGAATAACGCCATTAACCACGGTATCTTCTCGCCACTGGGTATCCAGCAGGCCAGCGAAGCCGGTAAGTCGATCTTCTTCCTGATCGAAGCGAACCCGGGCCCAGGTATGGGCGTACTGATGGCCTATATGTTCTTTGGCCGTGGTAATGCCAAGCAGTCTGCCGGTGGCGCTGCCATTATCCACTTCCTCGGTGGTATCCACGAAATCTACTTCCCGTATGTGCTGATGAACCCACGCCTGATTCTGGCGGTGATCCTCGGGGGTATGACCGGTGTATTCACCCTGACTCTGCTGAACGGCGGCCTGGTGTCTCCGGCTTCACCGGGTTCCATCCTGGCGGTGCTGGCAATGACGCCAAAAGGGGCTTACTTCGCGAACATCGCCGCGATCTTTGCCGCCTTTGCTGTCTCCTTCGTGGTTTCTGCCATTCTGCTGAAAACCAGCAAAGTGAAAGAAGATGACGACATCGAAGCTGCATCACGTCGCGTACAGGAAATGAAAGCCCAGTCTAAAGGCCAGTCAACTGCCCCTGCTGGCGGTGCTGATGGCCTGCATAGCGATCTGAGCCACGTCCGTAAAATCATCGTTGCCTGCGATGCGGGTATGGGTTCCAGCGCCATGGGTGCCGGTGTGCTGCGTAAGAAAGTGAACGATGCAGGGCTGACCAACATCTCCGTGACCAACACCGCGATTAACAGTCTGCCGGGCGATGTCGACCTGGTGATTACTCACCGCGATCTGACCGAACGAGCGATGCGCCAGGCGCCTCATGCCCAGCACATCTCGCTGACCAACTTCCTCGACAGCGGCCTGTATAACGACCTGACAGCACGTCTGGTGGAAGCCGGGCGCAGCGCGGGTCACCGTGAGAAAGTGAGTACCACGCTGAGCGACAGCTTTGACGAAGGCCAGGATCACCTGTTCAAACTGAGCGCCAGCAACGTGTTCCTGGGCAATCATGCGGACAATAAAGAGCAGGCCATTCGCTTTGCCGGTGAGCAGTTGGTGAAAGGCGGCTACGTTGAGCCGGAATACGTTGCCGCAATGCTGGAACGTGAAAAGCTGACACCGACTTACCTCGGTGAATCTATCGCCGTGCCGCACGGCACCGTGGAAGCAAAAGACCGTGTGCTGAAAACTGGCGTGGTCTTCTGTCAGTACCCGGCAGGGGTTCACTTCGGCGAAGAGCCGGATGATATCGCGCGTCTGGTGATTGGTATCGCAGCACGTAATAACGAGCACATTCAGGTTATTACCAGCCTGACTAATGCGCTGGATGATGACAGCGTGATCGCCCGTCTGGCGACCACGACCAGTGTGCAGGAAGTTCTCGACCTCCTGTCCGGTAAAACCAGCGCGTAAGCGGGTTTCATCATCACACCTCTGTGTAGGGCTGGGCATGCCCGGCCCTTTTTTGGTTTGGGCATGTCCAACCTTTACATCTTTGATACGGGAATAATTATGAAAGCATTACATTTTGGCGCCGGAAATATCGGCCGTGGCTTTATCGGTAAACTGCTGGCTGATGCTGGCATTCAGCTCACTTTCGCAGACGTTAATCAGGTGGTGCTGGATGCCCTGAACGCGCGCGGCGAGTACCCGGTGCATGTGGTGGGTGAGCAGGCGCAGGTTGAGATTGTTAAAGGTGTGAACGCCGTTAACAGTACCAGCGATGATATTATTGCGCTGGTAGCAGAGGTTGATATCGTTACCACGGCGGTTGGTCCACAGATCCTTGAGCGCATTGCCGCCAGCATTGCCAAAGGGTTGGCCAAACGCAGTGATAGCGCTAATACCCGTCCGCTGAACATTATTGCCTGCGAGAATATGGTGCGCGGCACCACACAGTTGAAAGGCCACGTGCTGAAAGCACTGCCTGAGCAGTATCACGCCTGGGTCGAAGCACATGTAGGCTTCGTCGACTCTGCCGTTGACCGCATTGTGCCGCCTTCTGAAGCCGGCAGCAGCGATCCGCTGGAAGTGACGGTAGAAACCTTCAGCGAGTGGATCGTCGACCAGACGCAGTTCAAAGGCGACCTGCCTGCCATCCCCGGCATGGAGTTGACCGATAATCTGATGGCATTCGTCGAGCGCAAGCTGTTCACCCTCAATACCGGCCACGCCATTACCGCCTATCTTGGGCAGCTGGCAGGTCATCAAACCATTCGCGAAGCCATTCTCGATGAAAAAGTGCGTGCTGTCGTGCAGGGCGCAATGGAAGAGAGCGGCGCAGTGCTGATTAAACGTTATGATTTTGACGCGGTAAAACACGCGGCCTATATCCAGAAAATCCTTGGCCGTTTTGAAAACCCGTATCTGAAAGATGACGTTGAGCGTGTGGGCCGCCAGCCGCTGCGTAAATTGAGCGCAGGCGATCGCCTGATCAAACCAACACTGGGCACACTGGAGTACCAGCTACCGCATGACAACCTGGTCACCGGGATTGCCGCCGCACTGCATTACCGCAGCGAGCAAGATCCACAGGCGCAGGAACTGGCTGCCCTGCTGGCAAGCCAGGATGTCGCGACGACGCTGGCACAAATTTCCGGTCTGGATATCGACAGCGATGTGGTCAAGGCGGTAGTGAAGGCCTGGAACGCTATGGCATAATGTCGGCGCAAGCGCTCCTCACGGACGAACAATCAGGGCACAGCACTGCTGCTGTGCCCGCGCAGATGTTATTAGGCCATATGAATGATATGCAGGCACTCATGGAACAACCTCAGGCTTTTGAAAACCGGGTGCTCGAACGCCTTAATGCCGGACGATCGGTAAGAAGCTTTCTTATCGCCACTGTTGAACTGCTGGCAGAAGCGGTGAACATACTGGTGATACAGGTGTTCCGTAAGGATGATTATGCCGTCAAATACGCTGTGGAACCGCTACTACTGGGCGATGGCCCGCTGGGTGAACTGTCGGTACGCCTGAAGCTGATCTACGGCCTTGGCATGATTAACCGTAGCGAGTACGAAGACTGCGAACTGCTTATGGCATTGCGCGAAGAGTTGAATTATGACGGTAGCGAATATCGTTTCACTGATGACGAAATTCTCGGGCCATTTGGCGAGCTTCACTGCGTTAGTGGCCTGCCGCCATGTCCTGATTTCGCCGGCGATGATGTGGATCTGCGTGCTATGCAGCAGCAACGCTATCAGCAGGTAGTGCGCTCCACGATGGTCCTGTCACTGACCACGCTGATTTCACAAATCAGTCTCAAGCAAGCTTTCAAAAAGTAATCCGCCCTTTTCCCTCTTTGCTCCGCTTTCGTGTATCCTTTGCAGCAATGAATCAATTTAATGGTCAATCGTTATGAAAGAACAAGTACAGTCAGAAATCAAAGATCTCAGCGACAAGCTGGATGCGCTCAATCATAAAGAACCCGTTCTGCTGGCGTCTGGCGACAGCGAGAAACTCGGTGAATTATTGAAAGAAAAAGACAAATTAGAAGCAGAAATCGAGCGTCTGCGCGGTGTGCGTGCCGAAAACCTGAGCAAAGAAGCCCAGGCGTTGCAAAAACTACCGTTTAGCCGCCCCATCACCAAGAAAGAGCAGGCGAATATGGGGGCGCTGAAGAAAAGCGTTCGTGGCTTTGTTGTGGTACATCCGACGACCGCACTGGGCCGTGAAATGGGTCTGAAAGAGATGACGGGTTTCGCAAAAACTGCCTTTTAAAAGCCGTGCCATCGATAAAAAAACAGGGTCCTGGCACCCTGTTTTTTTACGATCCGATATTATCCCAATGATTTTCCCATCCCCGAAAAAAATATCACCCCGATATTAAATGTCGAAAAAAACCCATTAAATTACTCTTGCGATTCATAGGCTCGAATTAAAACATATAACAGAATTAAATATCGCAATAGGAATTTTCAATGAAGTTTGATACCGCTCAGATAATTTATTCAATATAATATACCGCAAGCGTACTATTAAGAATGCACGGAGAGACGTTTGCAAGACGTTGATAAGACGTCTCCGGTTAGGGACAACTTCAGGTATTAATCATGCGAAAGAATCACATCACCATTGTCATCCGTGACCCAAATCGCTTTTATATTAGAGGGTTAACGAATTGTCTTGCTGAAAACTTTTCCCTCCGTAACATTCACACTGATTTTACCGATTGTGCTTTTAACAGCAGGGCGAAAATGATCTTCCTGGCGGAAGAATCACTTTCCATCGCCAATATCCATTATTTAAATCGCCGGATGTCGATACGACCGCTTTGTATATTCATTATCAAAAATAGCGATAGTGCTGACGAGCAGCCCGAGGGGATAGCGCACAACATTAGCCATTACACCCCCCTCTATCGCAACCAGTCCGTTGAGAGCATGTTATCGGTGATCAATGAACAACTGGAGCAGCTCAATAGCGTGCGTAGTGCCTTTGTTCAACCGTGTTCAGTGGTTAGCCGTACGGAGACGAATCTGACAAGACGTGAAACCGAGATTCTCCGCTATCTGGCACGCGGCATCAGTAATGGTGGCGTGGCACGCTTCCTCCATATCAGCGAGAAAACCGTCAGCGCACATAAACGGAATATTATGTGCAAACTCAATATGATTCGCCCTGCTGAACTGAACTACTGGTTAATTCAGGAAGGCTGGTGTGAATCCATTCGTACTGGCGACCAATTTCATTAATCCTGGCAGGATGTGATGCAGCGCAAAAATGCGATATCCCGATACCCTATCGTGATGAATCATCATCCGTAAAGTTATTCAATTAGAGTTATTTTTATGATGGCAATTCGTAATACTTCATTGAAATTTATTATCAATATGTTCGCCGTATTGTTTATTTTCTCTCTTTCTGGCTGCCAGACAACATCGCAGAAAATGCGTGCTGCATCAGCGCAATCCGCACACACTGCAAAATACATTAAACAAAATGAGAATCTGAAAAAGTGCCAGGCTCAGCTTCAGGCGCTGAAAGTCGTCAGCCCATCAGAATACATTAGAATGCAAAATGCATTCGACAACCTGATGAACAGCGCAGCTCAATACACTGGCCTGCGAAAAAGCGTTGATGAGAATACTCAGGAAACTGTGGACTCACTTTATCACTATCGCGCAAATCAGCTTTGTGCTCACATTGCACAAACACTGATGGATAGCCTAACCAGCAAAGGTGAAGCACGTCCATGATCGGTAAATATACTATTCCCTTTGCTTTGTCAGGTGCCGCTGCCCTGGTGGTGGCATGCCTGGGTATAAGTAAATTGTACGCAGCAGAACACGAAGCGCCGGCCGTTTTGAACTTTGCTACCTCCTATCTGCAGGAGCAACAGCAGCCACCGCCCAGAGTACCTGAGCCTCCATCTTTGGCCAGGGAACCAGGAAAAACGGTCAAACCTAAGCAAAAGCCGACTTCGACAGCACCTTCCGTAGATCGCGGCCAAATGGCCGCCTTACGACGAGATATTGAGGATAAAACCCGGCAAATCGCTCAAAAAAATGGAGCAATAAACGCGCTTGAAAAGCAGATTGTTGCCCTTAAAAAAACAGCACCCGCCCCTGATACAGCCAATGAACCCCCTCATTTAATCCCTGCCGATAAGGAAGCGATGCTGGATCTGGTGAAGGATTTACGCCAGGTTTTCAGCCTCCATCCAACGCAAAACTCGCTGGTGACAAAATTAGCGCAAGCAAAAGATCAGCTTAAAGAGGTTCAGCTTGCTGAAGCCGCCCTGCGCAGCCAGCTTAAAGCGATTAACGATGGTAAGGATCGCATCGTCAGCGCGCATGAAGAGGGATTAAAACAGCAGATTGAACAGTACAACGCCAAGATAACCGAGCTGGAAGCACACCTCTCTTCCAGCCGCCAGGATATTGAGAAGATCACCGCTGAGCGCGACGGCATCGCCGCTAAAGAGCAGCAATTAGCAGCTGAAAATACCGCGGATAAACAGGCGTTTGATAAAGAAAAACAGCAGCTTCTGGACCAGATCGCCCAGGGCAGCCCCGCCGAAGCCCAGCTTGCCGCCAGCATAAAAGAGCAGCAGGCACTGCAGCAGCAAATTGAACAGCACAACGCCAAGATAACCGAGCTGGAGGCTCACCTCTCTTCCAGCCGCCAGGATATTGAGAAGATCACCGCTGAGCGCGACGGCATCGCCGCCAAAGAGCAGCAATTAGCGGCTGAAAATACCGCGGATAAACAGGCGTTTGATAAAGAAAAACAGCAGCTTCTGGACCAGATTGCCCAGGGCAGCCCCGCCGAAGGCCAGCTTGCCGACAGCGTGAAGCAACAGCAGGCGTTGCAGCAGCAGCTTTCCGAGGCACAACAATTGAAAACGGCGCTGCAAGGCGATAAAGATAAGCTACAAGCACAGTTAACCGAGAGCCAGCTCATAGCGAAATCACTACAATCGAAGATGGACCTGGTGCAGTTACAGCAACCAGATCCTGTTGTCGCCGCTACCGGTACGGCACCCGAAGGAACGTCGCCAAAAGAAGGTCATCAGGACAACGATAAGAAACTCCCGGAACTTCAGGCCAGGTTAGAGGCAGCATTGGCCGAACTGGCTTCAGTAAAAAGCCAGAAAGTAGAGGTGAAAACCACCAGTCAACTGCCGGGTATCACGCCAGAACAGCTGAAGAAAAAAAGTGCTCGTGAAGGCTACGCTATTGGCATGTCTCTTGGCGATGAGATTTTGCAAATGCAGCAAGACAATAATAACTGGGGTACGGCAACAGAGAAAAATCTTGTGCTGGCCGGAATCGTTGATGCCTTTAAGGGGCAGGCAAAATTGTCTACTGATGTACTACGAGATACTTTATTGGAAGTCAGCAACCGGGAGAAAAACGATCAGGAAAAGTTAGTCACTCATTTAGATGAAACCACTAAGAAGTATTTAAATAATTTCACTAAAATGAAAAAAACGAAAAAATCACCGTCCGGATTTTGGTATAACATCAGTTATGCAGGTGATGCACCAATACCAAAGAATGCCACTCTCGATGTCGTCGTGAAGGAAAGCCTGACAAATGGCGTTGTCGTCACCGATATGGATTCTAGCAATACTATGCTAACTCAGCCGATAGCTGACTTCCCACCGATTTTCCGTGAAGCATTACAGAAATTAAAAAATCATGGTTCAATTACCATCGTCGTACCGCCAGAACTGGCATATAAGGATAAAGGTTATCCACCTAAAATCCCGCCAAATGCCACGATAATTTATGACCTAAGAATTGCTGATATGTACCCATGACATGCAGGAGTTCAATCATACGTTGGCGGGGGAAGAAATTGACATCTTGCACGATAATGGGATTAAAAAAAAGTGCATCCACTGAGAGAGTGGATGCACCATAATAAAAAATCACACCTTGAAAGAATCTGTTTTATTCCAGTACAAGCTCTTGCTATTTTCTTTCCTGGTTGAGGTGATTACACCTTCTCTCTCGAGTTTTATTAAAATATGCCTGGCATTATAAATGCTCAATTCAGACCGATCAGCAACATCTCTTGTGCTGGCAAAGACAACGGACGAACTGGTAGAATCTTTCTCTTCAAAGAAATCATGCAGTGCAGTTATTACCTTATCAACTGATGCTCGTCTTTGAATGGTTTTAGCCATTGATTCACTCATGTTTTTGCTCCTTATGATATAACCGGCTCCTGCCGAGTAAATATGTGATAAAACTAGACCCTGTAAATTCACAACGAAGCCATGATAATACGCAACCACATTAAACAAAACTTAATATCAATTATTAAATATATCCAAAATTAAAAACCACAAAAACGCAAATTTAAAGAATAAAAGACTAGTTTAACCTCTTTTTGGTAAAACCATTAAATCAATCACCTGTAACAATTAATCTTAATATTGTATTAATAATAAAAAGTAAATGTCGGCACTTAGCAGAACACCACCCTGTGCTTACGGGGTAAACATTGACATCCCTGCTTAGGATTAAGATAATCAAAGAGTAAATAATGGAATATACTTAAAAAGTAAAAAATGGACTATTTTATTAATCAGATCATCCATTTTGACTCAATAAATGGATTACTTAAACTTATCGATAATGATAATTCAACCATACAACTTTCCAGGCCTGGTTCAAGACTTTTGACTGAACTCATTACGCATTGTGGTAAAACAATGACACGTGAAGAGTTACTTCGTTTAGTATGGGAAGAACATGGCCTTAGACCTTCAGGGAGTAATTTAAGCAACCATATCAGCCTGCTGAGAAAGACATTTTCACAGCTTGGAATGACTGAAAACATCATTATTACTATACCCAAGAAAGGGTTTCGCCTGGATGCAGAGACGACATTCACCAGGTCTGATCATCATTCTGATAATGACTCCATTACAAAAATGACAAACCCGAATGAGATTTCACCTTCTATTGTGTCTGAGTCTAACAAGTGTGCGTTAAAACCTAAAATTAAGAAAATGCGTTTAGTTTCAGCGATCGTCATCAGTCTTGTTTTTATTTCTCTTATCTTAATTCGTTACTCATTCAATTCAGGAAAAGCGGATTTTATCAAAATAGGAACATGTCAGACCCTGGATTTGGCAGGGTATAAAAACAAAAACAGAGTAGAAAAACTAAAGATATTAGAGTTATTGATCAATAAAAATAAGATCGACTGTAAAAAAAGCAAAAGCACCATCTACTTTAGGTTTAACAATTTCTTTCCAAAGAAAGAGTACGAACAGAGCGCTATTTTTCTTGCTCAGTGTCATCAGAACAGAAAAAACAGGCTCACATATTGTGAGAGTTACCTTTCAGCCACTATAAAAAAACCATGAGAAATATTATTTTAACCAGCGGAGCTATCATTGTTTTAATGGTCATTTACTTCATCAGTTTCTCCTGGAAAAAGGCTGATCTAGATAAACCCCAACTGAGTATTTCATGCAAAGGGAACGTGAATTTTGATCTTGTCAGACCCACTTCCACGGTCGCAATGAAGGGGAGTATCAGCCTGACCACGTTGGGTGAAAAGCGGCTGGCCTTGGAGTTTTCGGGCCATTTGCTCACTGAACAAGGCCACTTTACCCTCAGCAGAACGCTGATGATGGACTACCTCTATCATCCGGAAAACCACATTCTGGAGCTGAACTATGCGAGCAGTCATGTCAGAGATATTGATACCGCGCCGGAGGATGTTTTCTTTCATGCCATCCTGCAAAGCCACTTGTCCATTGTGAAACTGTCCCAGTTCAGTGATAACGCACTGCTGATCTCAGATACCAACACCCCGCTGTATGTCTGTATTGCACAGTAAGAAGGCATAAAAAAAGGCTTACCCACTCACGCAGATAAGCCGTTAATTTATTCAACTACGAAGAGAATTACTTCTTCGCGTATTTCGCTTCCAGGGTAGCGAACCACGGTGCAACGAAATCGGTTGATGTGCCCCAGCCTGGGATGATTTTATTCAGGTTAGCCACATTGACCGCTCCGGTCTGGGTAGCCAGCTGTTGCTGAGAGATCGCTGATGCCGTGAACTGATACGTTGCCGGCGTAGTTTCACCGCCAATCTTGTTCGCCACCAGGCGCATATTCGTTGCACCAATCAGCTTGCTGTCGACAGCCACTGTCTGTTTCCATGGGCTGTTCTTCTCATGCATCAGTTGCAGATCCTGGTTCGACACATCGATGCTGTACAGCTTGATCTCGGTACGGCCATTTTCCTGCAAGGCTTTATACGCGCCCTGGGCAAAGGCATCCCACGAGCCCCAAATCGCGTCAATCTTACCCTTAGGGTACTTCGCCAGGATGGCACCAATTTTGTTGGCCGTATCCCCCTGCACATCGGAAGACACCGCACCAATGGACTCCAGCTGATGAATGCCCGGGTTGGCTTTCAGCACTTTCTCATAAACAACCTGACGACGTTCCATTGCCGGGAAGCCTGCGACCCAAAGCTTGACGATGTTAGCTTTCCCGTTGGTATCTTTTACCAGCTGATCGAGGGAGAGCTGTGCCAGAGAAGCATCGTCCTGCGCCGTCACGGTTACGCCATCGATCGGCTGGTTAACTGGGGTATCAAACACAGAGACTTTGATTCCAGCATCGGTGATGCGTTTAACCAGCGCGGTAGAGTAAGGATCTTTGCCGTGAGACAGGATAATCCCGTCATATTTCTGGCTGATAGCCTGATTCACAAAGTCCTGGAAGCGCGCGTCGTCACCGTTGCTGAGGAAGGTGCTGACTTTAAAGCCCAGCTTACGGCCTTCCTGAATGGCACCGGCAACAAACTGGGTGGTGTTATCGTCAGATCCGAGGTTGCGGATCACCGCAATACGCACCGGCCCTTCGTGGTTGGCGATGGCCGCCGGAACGGGGATATCTGCAGCGATGGCAGGCAATGCAGTCAGCAGGCTCAGAGCCAGCAGCGATGTCGTGATTTTTTTCATTATTATTTTACCCTGTCTGAAAAGATTACGCCTGACGGCGCTGTACGTAGGTAATGGCCAGCGCAACCGCCAGCACCAGGCCTTTAATGATGTCCATCGCGTAATAAGGCACGGACAGCATCACCAGACCATTTTGTAATACACCGAGGATCACTGCGCCGAGCAGCGTACCCAGCGCGTTGGGTTTTCCAGCACCCGCCAGCGACAGACCAATCCAGGCCGCTGCCACCGCATCCATCAGATACCCGCCACCGGCGTTCACCTGCGAGGAACCAATACGCGAAGCCAGCAAAATACCGCCAAGCCCCGCCAGCAATGCCGAAATAACATAGGCCAGCACGCGATAGCGCGTGGTACGGATACCCGACAACCTGGCGGCTTCCGGGTTACCGCCAATGGCGTACATACGGCGACCATGTTTAGTCAACGACAGCAGCAGTTGTGCCACCACCGTCACCGCCAGCATCACAATCACAATAATCGGCACCTGGCCCAGCAATGAGAACACTGCCGGGATCGTGCCTTCGGCCATATCGCCGCTTGGCAGCACCATGTTCTCGGTAATCGAACCACCGAAACTGTAGGTCATCGCCACACCCTGCACCACAAACAGGCTGGCAAGCGTGGCCAGCATGTCAGGGATTTTCAGCACCACGATCATAAAAGCATTAAACAGACCGACCAGGGTACAGAGCAGTAGCGTCAGGGCAATCGCCTGCGTCGGGCCGAATCCGTACCAGACAAACAGGGAGATCACCAGCGAGTTCGCCAACGAAGCGGTCGACCCCACGGACAGATCGAAACCGCCGATAGTCAGCGAAATCGATACGCCAATGGCAATCACCGTAACAATAGCAATTGAACGCAGGATATTGATGATATTGGTCGGTTCCAGGAAGCTGTCTGAGGCCAGACCAAAGCCCGCGATCAGCGCCACTACTGTCAGCAACATTCCCCACTTATAGAGAAAATCAAATAGCTGGTGCCGGACGGACGGTGCCGCCTTCAGGGAAATTTCTTTGCTGCTCACGCAGGCGTTCCTCCGGTGGAATAAAGTAAAAGTGTTTCTTCATCGACGTCATTTGCCGCCATTTCCGCCACAATGCGCCCGTCCCACAGTACGCAGATGCGGTCGCACAGGCCAACCAGTTCCGAAAATTCGCCCGAGGCGTAAATCACCCCTTTTCCCTGGCGGGCCAGCCCGTCGATCAGCTCGAACAGGTCGGTTTTGGCCTTAATATCCACGCCTTTGGTCGGTTCATCAAAAATCAGTACATCAGCGTTATTACGCAGCCATTTGCCAATAGCCACCTTTTGCTGATTTCCCCCGGACAAGCGACGCAGCGTCTGCTTTGGCCCGGTGGTGCGGATGCCCAGTTTGACGATGACGTCTTCTGCCCAGCGCCACGCCTGGCGGTGACCAAACAGGCTCCAGCGTGAAAAGCTATTATCCGCCGTCACACTGAGGTTCATCACTACCGATTCTTCAATAAAGATGCCCTCTTTGCGGCGTTCTTCCGGGATCAGCGCCATGCGGTTATCTACCGCTGCATGTGGGGACGAGGGTTTCCACGGCTTACCGTGCAGTTCGCCATGCTGAACCCGGCTTTTACTGGCACCAAACAGCGCCTTACAAAGCTCCGTTTTTCCTGCGCCAGCCAGCCCGGCGATACCGAGGATCTCGCCTTTTTTCAGCGTCAGGCTGATATCTTTTAACAGGTGTTCATCATGCAACCCGGTAATGTGCAGCAGGGTTTCCTCACTGAACGGCGGACGCGATGGCGGATAAATATCATTGAGCTGATGACCCAGCATCTTCTCAACAATTTGCTCACCACTTAATCCCTGCATCGGGCCGCTTTCAATCAGTTCACCGTCACGCAGAACCGTCAGTCGATCGCAGATGGCATTCAGTTCGTGAATACGGTGGGAGATAAACACTACGCCAATACCCTGGCTTTGCAGCTGGCGAACCACGGCGAACAGCTTTTCACTTTCGTTTTGGTCGAGAGGGGCGGTTGGCTCATCCAGCACCAGAAAACGGCAGTGATGTGACAGCGCACGTGCCAGCAGGATCTGCTGTTTTTCCGCCAGCGTGCACTGTTCCACCTGGCGCTTCACGTCAATCTGCACATCTAACCGCGCCAGCAGTGCCCGCGCCTGACGGCGCATCTCGCCCCAGCGATAAAGCTGGCCACCTTCAGCCAGACGGTCGAGCATGATGTTTTCCGCCACACTCAGGCCGGCGACCAATGCCACATCCACTTCCTGTTGGACCAGGTGGATACCCAGCTGTTTTGCATCACGTGGAGAACGGATAGAGACGGGCTGACCATCCAGCAAAATCTCACCACTGTAGTGATCGTATGCGCCCGAGAGCACCGCCATCAGCGTAGATTTTCCGGCACCGTTGGCTCCGGTCAGCGCATGAATGGAGTGCCCTTCCAGAGTGATGTCGACGGATTTAAGCGCCGAAAAACCGCCAAAAGCGATGGAGATCTGGCGCATTTCAAGGCGATTTATCGCGGTCATGGGCGTGTTTTCTCAAGCTCAATAAATTAAGGGGTGCGCCGCATTTTTTAATGGATTGTCACGGCAGGCAACGATTGAAAGGGCATAAGCTAACACAAAATGTTATTAGCCATCCAGATGTCCAGACACTACAGGGGTAAGCGCTGGCATGGCGCTGATAACCAGTGGAAAAACGGGGAATATTTACCAGATGCATCGTTGTTATGCTGCACCAAAGCGGACGCGGCCAGAAGTCAGAGATAAAAAAACCGGCGAACAGGTCGCCGGTTAGGATCATCGATAACTGAGGAGATTAAGCCGCTTTGAAGTTCTCTGCTGCTACGTCCCAGTTAACCACGTCCCAGAACGCCTTGATGTAGTCAGGACGTTTGTTCTGATATTTCAGGTAGTAGGCGTGTTCCCACACATCCAGACCGATGATCGGCGTACCGGATGCGCCAGAAATGGCTTCGCCCATCAGAGGACTGTCCTGGTTAGCCGTAGAAACGACGGCCAGCTTGTCGCCTTTTTTGACCAGCCACGCCCAGCCAGAACCGAAACGGGTGGTTGCCGCTTTTTCGAATTCTGCTTTGAACGCGTCAACGCTGCCGAAATCTTTCTCGATGGCTGCTTTCAGGTCGCCGCCCAGAGAGGTGCCGGTTTTCAGACCTTTCCAGAAGAAGCTGTGGTTAGCGTGGCCGCCAGCGTTGTTACGCAGTGGGCCTTTTTTGTCCGCAGGCAGTTGATCCAGTTTAGCAATCAGCTCTTCAACGGGCAGATTAGCAAACTCAGTCCCTTCCAGCGCGGCATTCGCGTTGTTCACATAAGCCTGGTGATGCTTAGTGTGGTGAATTTCCATGGTCTGCTTGTCAAAATGCGGTTCCAGTGCGTCATACGCATAAGGCAGGGATGGCAGTGAATAACTCATGTTCATCGTCTCCATTCAGATTATGGGCGGCGCTCGCTGTTCAGCACCGCGTAAGCAGTCGGATCATTATAGTTAAATAAATGATCGGGAAAAGGGATATCAATGCCCCGATGTTGATAAGGGTATAGATGACAGCAGGCGGGACAGCGTGGTTATATCTTTTACCTGTCGTGTTACAACCAAATGATCTAAGCGATTGTTTCGTCAGCCAGGGCGAGGCATGCCTCGCCCCTACGGACAACATAGCGGGGTCCGGCGTGCCACAACCCTACGCCGATCCCGGTTACCCCGTAGAGCCCGACCCGTTCACCCGGCAACCCCCGCAGGAGTCAGGCAGACCCGACCCATTCACCCGGCAACCCCCGCAGGAGTCAGGCAGACCCGACCCGTTCACCCGGCAACCCCCGTAGGGGTCGGGCATGCCCGACCCGGGGTTAACGCCCCAGTGCCGCCAGTGATTTGTCCAGCGCACCTACCAGCCAGTCGATATCGCTTTCCTGGAACGCCAACGGCGGGCGTAATTTCAGAACGTTCCCATACGGTCCTGCCACTGAAGTGAGCACGTGGTTCTCACGCAACATCTCGGTGACATCCAACGCCAACTGTTTATCCGGCGTTTTGCTGGCTTTGTCTTTCACCAGCTCAAAGCCGATAAACAGACCCGCACCGCGCACATCTCCCACGCACTCATACTTATCCTTCAACGTGGAGAGTTCCGCCAGCAGTTTCGCCCCCACCACGCGACTGTGCTCCTGCAATCCTTCTTCTTTGATCACTTTCAGCACTGCCTGCGCCGCGGCCATCGCCACCGGGTTGCCACCAAAGGTATTGAAATAAGGTATCTCATCGCTGAACGCGGCCAGCACATCGCTTTTCGCCAACAGGCCAGACACCGGGATCCCATTACCCATCGGCTTGCCGGTGGTGATCACATCGGGCACCACATCGTGACGGGCAAAGCCCCAGAATGCCTCACCGGTACGGGCAAAACCGGGCTGCACTTCATCAGCAATAAAGATGCCGCCGTTTTTGTGCACCACGTCTATCGCCTGCTTCAGGAAGCCTTTTGGCCCCGGCAGCACGCCGTCGGAAGAGAAGATGGAATCCGCGAGGAAACCGGCAAATTTAATGCCGTGCGCCGCCATATCATCGATCTGTTTTTGAATTTCGCCGGCAAACCAGGCACCGAGGTCCGGGGCATCCACACGGTAGCGATCCGGCGGCAGCACCAGACGGGTCGTTGCGGCCAGCGGCTGACCGCTGCCGAGCGCCGGAGAAACACCGGAAGTGAGGTCGCTGGTTCCATGATAAGACTCCTGAGTGACGATAATCCCGGTGCCGCCGCTGTAAGCACGCGCCACGCGAATCGCCAGGTCATTGGCCTCGGAGCCAGTGCACATATACATGGCGCGGTCGATTTCCACAGGTGCCGTCGCCAGCAGCTGCTCGGAGTAGTCCAGGATGGCTTCATGGAGATAACGAGTGTGGGTGTTCAGCTGGTTCATCTGCTGATACACCGCATCAATCACCGCCGGGTGACAATGGCCGATGCTGGCGACGTTGTTGTACACATCCAGGTATTTATCCCCGGCGGCATCCCACAGATACTGCCCTTTCCCGCGGACCAGATGCACCGGCTTACGGTAAAACAGGCGGTAAGACTCACCCAGCACCTTGCTGCGCTTGTCGGTCAGCTTACGCACATCCGCATCCAGGCCGTCGGCATGCTCGGCGCGGAAACTGTTGGTATCCATGATGGTTGAACGTGTGGCCATAATCACTCCCGTTGCAAAATTGAGATTTGCCTGGTGACAGGCAGTCAGCAGTGTCTGACCTTTATCATGGCAACTTTTACGTCAAATGCAACAAAATACACAAATGCAATAAAATACACATGCAGAGCGCAGCATTGTCGGTTAGGCTATGTCGGTGAGTTATCGTCAGGAAATCAGACCTATGCTGCAGGAAACACGCTTACATCGCATCCGGGCGCTACTGAACACCCTCAACCAGGTGAGTACCGAACGGATCATTAAAGAGCTGGGGGTTTCGCGTGAAACTGCCCGCCGGGACATTATTGAACTGGAAGCGCAGGGGCTGGCGAAACGGGTCCACGGCGGCCTGGTGGCGCTGAATGCCACACCGGAACCACCGCTGACAGTACGCAGTTCCGTGATGGCGAAAGAGAAACGCGCTATCGCACGCGCGGCCGCACAGCTGTTGCAACCCGGTCAGACCGTGTTTCTGGATGCCGGAAGCACCACGACCATGCTGGCCGAAGAGTTGCGCTCAATGTCCGGGCTGACCATTATCACCAACAGCCTGAACGCAGCTCTCAAACTCTGTGCCGCAGAAGAACAGGAAACGCTGAACAATCAGGTGATCCTGCTGGGTGGCAATATGCTGGCCGGGGCGCAGGAGACGCGCGGGGAACTGACCGTGGGTGAGATCTATCGCTTCCGCGCTGACGTGGCGGTGCTCTCGCCGGTCGGGCTGGACGCCAAACACGGTGCCAGTAGTTTTCAGCCACACGAAGCGGCCATTGCACGCGCCATGGCGCGGCAAGCCGGGCGGCTGATTTTGCTGGCCGATCACAGCAAACTTGGCCTGAACAGCCGCATGAATTATGCCAG
Organism: Erwinia sp. MYb416; assembly: GCF_037479575.1. NCBI lineage: Bacteria > Pseudomonadati > Pseudomonadota > Gammaproteobacteria > Enterobacterales > Erwiniaceae > Erwinia > Erwinia sp. MYb416. The sequence continues at coordinate 91,351 of NZ_JBBGYT010000437.1, read as the reverse complement.
CATTGAGCAGGTCAGCGCGCTGGTCACCGACAGCAGCGCGGCCACCCTGCCTGCGTTCTCCGCCTTACAGCAGGTGCTGCCGCAGGTGGTTCTGGCTTAAATTAGCCGCTGCGGATGCGTATAGACCGTTGCCCGCCCCGGTTTACTGAAGCCCACCAGCGTCAGATTACAGCGCTGCGCCACCTCCACCGCCAGCTGCGTCGCGGCTGAGACGGCAAACAGGATCTCCACGCCGCACATCGCGGATTTCTGTACCATTTCATAGCTGGCGCGGCTGGACACCAGCACCGCGCCCGCAGCCGGAGGCACTTTACTGCGCATCCCCAGCAGTTTATCCAGTGCCACATGACGGCCGACATCTTCACAGCCGAGGCTCAGTTCTCCCGTGGGTGTCACCCAAGCCGCAGCGTGGGTACAACCCGTCAGCTGGCCGACCGGTTGAAAATCCTTTAGCTGACGCAGTGCATGATCAAGGTATTGAAAATCAAAATGTTGCGTAAATGGCAGCGGCTGTAGTGGCTTGCCGATCTCGGCCAATTGCTCCACGCCGCAGACACCACAACCGGTGCGCCCGGCCATCGCCCGTCGCTGCTCTTTTAAGGCAGCAAAGCGGCGGCTGGACAGTTCAACCTGCACTTCAATCCCCTGACAAACCGGCACGACGTCAATACCAAAAATATCGGATGGGGAGGCAATAATGCCCTCTGACAGGGAAAAACCAACGGCAAATGCCGCGAGATCTTTCGGCGTCGCCATCATCACCACATGCGAGATGCCGTTGTAGACCAGCGCAACGGGCACCTCTTCTGCCAGCCAGTCCGGCTGCGCCTGCTGTAGCGCATCGCGCTGCCAGACCGAAATCTGACGTATGCCTGAGTCTGGTGGCAAACATCCCTCTTTTTTGTGCTGTTCTTCGCTCACTGAAATCCACTCCGCTCATAAACCACAACAATATTGTGGTATTATTTCACACTGTACACGCTAAAAAACCACCTGCGCTTATTGTGAACCACTCACCCGGGTGCAGCAAAATTAATGACCAATGTCGAACCAGGAATGACGCCATGAAAGTCAGCAGAAGACGATTTTTTAAAATTTGTGCGGGAGGAATGGCAGGCACGACTGCCGCCGTCCTCGGCTTTACGCCGACCGCCGCGCTGGCAGAAAGCCGCCAGTACAAATTGTTGCGTTCCCGTGAAACCCGTAATACCTGTACCTACTGCTCGGTGGGCTGTGGCCTGCTGATGTACAGCATGGGTGACGGTGCGAAAAACGTGAAAGAGCGTATTTTCCATATAGAAGGTGACCCGGACCATCCGGTCAGTCGTGGTGCGTTGTGCCCGAAAGGTGCCGGATTACTCGACTTTATTCAGAGTGAAAGCCGCCTGCAATACCCGGAATATCGCGCTGCCGGTTCCGATAAATGGCAGCGTATCAGCTGGGATGATGCCTTTAGCCGTATCGCCAGGCTGATGAAAGATGACCGCGATGCCAATTTCATCACCCGCAATAAAGACGGCGTCACCGTCAACCGCTGGCTCAGTACTGGCATGCTGTGCGCCTCGGCCTCCAGCAATGAAACCGGTTATTTAACCCAGAAAATGACCCGTTCGCTCGGCATGCTTGCCGTCGACAACCAGGCGCGCGTGTGACACGGACCTACGGTAGCAAGTCTTGCTCCAACGTTCGGTCGCGGTGCGATGACCAATCACTGGGTCGACATCCGCAATGCGAATCTGATTATTGTTATGGGTGGCAATGCCGCTGAAGCGCATCCGGTAGGATTCCGCTGGGCGATGGAAGCCAAAATCCATAACAACGCCAAACTGATCGTTATCGATCCGCGCTTTACGCGTACGGCATCGGTGGCTGATTTCTATACGCCTATTCGTTCCGGCACCGACATTACCTTCCTGTCGGGGGTGCTGCACTATCTGATCGAACACGATACCATCCAACATCAATATGTTGCGGCGTACACCAACGCCAGCCTCATCGTGCGCGATGATTTCAGCTTCGACGACGGCCTGTTCAGCGGCTATGACCCGGAAACCCGCAGCTATGACAAAACCAGCTGGCACTATGCGCTGGATGAGCAGGGCTTTGCGCAGCGTGATACAACGCTGACCCATCCGCGCTGCGTCTGGAACCTGCTGAAAACCCACGTCAGCCGCTATACACCGAAAGTAGTGGAAAACATATGCGGTACTCCGCAGAAAGACTTCCTGCACATTTGTGAACTACTGGCCGCCACCAGCGCGGCGGACCGCACCGCCACGTTCCTGTATGCACTGGGCTGGACGCAGCACTCCGTCGGTGCACAAAACATCCGCACGATGGCGATGATCCAGCTGCTGCTGGGCAACATGGGAATGGCAGGCGGCGGCATTAACGCCCTACGCGGCCACTCCAATATTCAGGGACTGACCGATCTCGGCCTGCTTTCCCAGAGCCTGCCCGGCTATATGACGCTGCCTTCAGACAAACAGCCCGATCTGGATCATTACCTTGCCGCCAACACGCCAAAAGCGCTGCTGCCCGGCCAGGTCAACTACTGGAGCAACTATCCGAAGTTCTTTATCAGCATGATGAAAGCGTTCTACGGCGATAAGGCCCAGCAAGAAAATCAGTGGGGGTTTGACTGGCTGCCGAAGTGGGATAAGGGCTACGACGTGTTGCAGTATTTCGAGATGATGCATCGCGGCGAGGTTAACGGCTATATCTGTCAGGGCTTTAACCCGCTGGCGTCCTTCCCGCATAAACAGAAGGTGGCATCGTCACTGGCAAAACTGAAGTTCCTCGTGACCATCGATCCGCTCACCACCGAAACCGCCAGCTTCTGGGAAAATCACGGCGAGTTTAACCACACCGATCCCGCGGAGATTGGCACGGAAGTGTTCCGCCTGCCGTCCACCTGCTTTGCCGAAGAGAACGGGTCGATTGTGAACTCGGCGCGCTGGTTACAGTGGCACTGGAAAGGGGCAGACGGGCCGGGAGAAGCGCGCAACGACGGTGAGATCCTCGCGGGAATCTATCTACGCCTGCGCCAGCTTTACGCAGAAGAAGGGGGCGCGCTGCCTGAGGCCGTCCTCAACATGAGCTGGGACTATCAGACCCCTGATTCCCCGGCGTCGGAGGAAGTGGCGCAGGAAAGCAATGGCCGTGCACTGAACGACCTGCTGGACGACAAAGGCAATGTGCTGGTGAAAAAAGGTCAGCAGCTTAGTAGCTTTGCCCAGCTACGCAGCGACGGAAGTACCGCCAGCGGCTGTTGGATCTTCGCCGGAAGCTGGACGCCGGAAGGTAACCAGATGGCACGCCGCGATAACAGTGACCCTTCCGGGTTGGGCAATACCCCCGCCTGGAGCTGGGCATGGCCGCTTAATCGCCGCATCCTTTACAACCGTGCATCTGCCGATCCGCAGGGCAAACCCTGGGACCCGAAACGCCAGCTGCTGCACTGGGACGGCGCTAAATGGGTCGGGCAGGACATTGCCGATTACAGCACTGCACCACCGGGCAGCGATACCGGGCCATTTATCATGCAACCGGAGGGAATGGGACGACTGTTTGCGCTGGATAAAATGGCGGAAGGGCCGTTCCCGGAGCACTACGAGCCGTTTGAAACACCGATTGGCACCAACCCGCTGCATCCGGCGGTCGTCTCCAACCCGGCGGCCCGCGTGTTCCCGGGCGATCTCAACAATATGGGCAAGGCCATGCAGTTCCCGTATGTCGGCACCACCTACCGTCTCACCGAGCATTTCCATTACTGGACGAAACATGCGCGGCTTAACGCCATCGCGCAGCCGGAGCAATTTATCGAAATCGGCGAAACGCTGGCAGGCAAGCTGGGCATACGGCACGGAGATCGGGTCAAAGTCAGTTCGCAGCGCGGCTACCTCAAAGCCAAAGCGGTGGTCACCAAACGCCTGCGCACCCTGACCATTGACGGTAAACAGGTCGATACCATCGGTATTCCGATTCACTGGGGCTTTTTGGGCGTGGCAAAGAAAGGCTTCCTCGCCAATACCCTGACGCCGTTTGTCGGTGATGCCAATACGCAAACGCCAGAGTTCAAGGCGTTCCTGGTCAATGTGGAGAAGGTGTAAACGATGGCTTATCAATCACAGGATATCATTCGCCGTTCGGCAACGAACGACCTGACGCCTCCCCCGCAGGCGCGTGACCACCAGCAGGAGGTGGCCAAGCTGATTGACGTCACCACCTGCATTGGCTGCAAAGCCTGCCAGGTGGCCTGTTCCGAATGGAACGACCTGCGCGATGAGGTCGGCAGTAACGTCGGGGTGTATGACAACCCCGCCGATCTGAGCGCCCAATCCTGGACGGTGATGCGTTTTTCCGAAGTGGAGGAGAACGGTCGGCTGGAGTGGCTGATCCGTAAAGATGGATGCATGCACTGCGCGGACCCGGGCTGCCTGAAAGCCTGTCCGTCGGAAGGGGCAATCATTCAGTACGCTAACGGCATCGTCGACTTCCAGTCTGAGCAGTGCATCGGTTGCGGTTACTGCATTGCTGGCTGCCCGTTCAACGTGCCGCGCATCAACCCGCAGGATAATCGGGCGTATAAATGTACGCTGTGCGTCGACCGGGTCAACGTGGGCCAGGAACCGGCCTGCGTGAAAACCTGTCCCACTGGCGCCATTCACTTCGGCAGTAAAGAGGCGATGAAAACACTGGCGGCAGAACGCGTTAGCGAACTCAACACGCGCGGTTTTGCCAACGCCGGTCTGTACGATCCGGCGGGCGTCGGCGGCACCCATGTGATGTATGTGCTGCATCATGCGGATAGGCCCACGCTCTATCACGGGTTACCGCAGGCTCCGGCTATCAGCCCGGCGGTCACCTTCTGGAAAGGCGTGTGGAAACCGCTGGCCGCACTGGGCTTTGCCGCCACGTTTGCGGCAGCCGTGTTTCACTATGTCGGGGTGGGACCAAACCGGGCCGAAGAAGAGGATGAGGAGGAAAATCCATGAAACCACGTCAGCGTATTCAGCGCTACAGCGCACCAGAACGGCTTAATCACTGGTTGATGGCATTCTGTTTTCTTCTCGCGGCAGTGAGCGGATTAGGTTTTTTCTTTCCCTCCTTTAACTGGCTGATGAACATCTTCGGCACGCCGCAACTGGCGCGCATCCTGCATCCCTTTGTGGGCACCGTGATGTTTATCACCTTCCTGCGGATGTTTTTCCGTTACTGGCGGCACAACCTGTTCGACAGGCAGGACATGATTTGGATGAAAAACATCCATAAAATTGTGCAAAACAAGGAAGTGGGCGATACCGGGCGCTATAATTTCGGACAGAAGTGCGTATTCTGGGCTGCTATCGTCAGCTTAATACTGCTGCTTGCCAGCGGCATTGTTATCTGGCGGCCTTACTTTGCCCCTGCTTTCAGTATTCCGCTGATCCGTGCCGCACTGGTGGTGCATTCTGTTGCGGCGGTGGTGCTGATTGCGGTGATTATGGTGCATGTCTATGCCGCCCTGTGGGTAAAAGGCACGATAACCGCGATGGTCGAAGGCTGGGTCACCACCCGCTGGGCCAAAAAACACCACCCGCGCTGGTATCGTAGCGAGCAAGAGCAGCAACACCGGCAAAAACAACAGGAAAAAGGCCCCTGATGACCATTCGCATTATCCCGCAGGACTCGCTGGAGAAAAGCGATCTGATGACGGCGGAGACCATTCCGCCGCTCCTTTTCCCCCGGCTAAAGCAACTCTACAGCCGCCGAGCTGCGCGTTTGCGCCAGCTGGCGGAGAAAAATCCGCTAGGTGACTACCTGCGCTTTGCGGCGGTGATCGCCACCGCACAGGAGATCGTTCTGTATGACCATCCGCTACAGATGGATCTACGAGGGCGCCTGGAAGAGAGCGCACGTCTGGGTAAACCGCCGCTGGATATCAGCACCCTGCCGCGCGACGCGCACTGGCAACGACTGTTGCATTCGTTGATCGCCGAGCTGAAGCCGGAGATGACCGGCCAGGCACTCTCCGTGCTGGAAAACCTGGAGAAGGCCTCCGTCTCCGAACTGGAAGCCATGGCCAGTGCGCTGTTCGCCAACGAGTTCGCCCAGGTCAGCAGCGATAAATCCCCGTTTATCTGGGCTGCGCTGTCATTGTACTGGGCACAGATGGCGGCACTGATCCCAGGAAAAGCACGGGCAGAAGCGGGTGAACAACGTCAGTTTTGCCCGGTCTGCGCCAGCGTGCCGGTTTCCAGCGTGATTCATATGGGCAGCCCCCAGGACGGCCTGCGTTACCTGCACTGCAATCTGTGTGAAAGCGAGTGGTATGTCATGCGCGCCAAATGCAGTAACTGCGAACAAACGGGCGATCTGCATTACTGGTCGCTGGACAGTGAAACGTCAGCGATTAAAGCCGAAAGCTGCGGCGACTGCGGCACCTACCTGAAGATGCTGTATCAGGATAAAGACCCGGCGGTTGAGCCGGTCGCAGACGATCTGGCGTCGCTGATCCTCGATGCACGTATGGAGCAGGAGGGCTTTGCCCGCAGCAGTCTGAACCCCTTTTTATTCCCCGGAGAGTAGGCAATGAAGCTGATCGGCAATTACACCAGTCCGTATGTGCGCAAAATCTCCGTGATGCTGCTGGAAAAGGGCATCACCTTTGAGTTCGTCAATGAGTCTCCGTGGCACGAAGGCAGCCATGTCAAAGACTATACTCCGCTGGGGAAAGTCCCGGCGCTGGTCAGTGATGATGATGACGTGTGGTACAACTCGTCGATTATCGCCGCTTACCTGGAACTGCTGCATCTCGACCCGGCCTTTTTGCCCGTCGATCCGCGCGCCCAGCTTGCGGTCCGCCAGCTGGAAGCGCTCGCCGATGGCGTCTGTGATGCCGCGCTGTTGATCGTGCGCGAACAGCAGAAAGATCCGGACCAGCAGTCCACCAGCGAAATGCTGCGCCAGCGCGATAAAATTCAGCGCGGGCTGGATGCGCTGGAAGCGGCCGCAGTGGAAGGTAAATGGCTGAACGGTTCACAGATCTCGCTGGCCGATATCGCTACCGCCTGTACGCTCGGTTATCTGAATTTCCGCCGCGTGGCACCGGGATGGAATGTGAACCGACCTTCGCTGGTCAAGCTTGCCACTACCCTGTTTCAGCGCGACAGCTTTGCCCGTACGGAGCCGCCAGCAACCTGAGCCTGCCGATGAAAATATTGTTCAGCCAGCTTCCCTCTATTGACAGCCTGTTACGTCAGGCTGAATTTCAGGTGCTCAGCGATCGCTGGGGACACCGCCAGCTGGTCACCCTGCTGCGTGAGTTACAGCAGCAGACCCGCCAGCATATTCAGCAACACCAGCAGCTTCCTGACTGGTGCCACAACTGGGCACAACACGCCAGCCAGCGGCTGGAGCAAACAGGCAGCAGCGGGCTGCAATCGGTGCTGAATCTCAGCGGTACGCTGTTGCATACCAATCTCGGGCGAGCGTTGCTGTCCGAGCCGGCCGTTGACGCGGTGACCCGCGTAATGCGCTCGGCGGTAACGCTGGAGTACGCGCTGGATGATGCCGGACGCGGCCACCGCGATCGCGCGCTGGCCGACCTGCTCTGCCAGCTAACAGGGGCAGAAGACGCCTGCATTGTGAATAACAATGCCGCAGCCGTACTGCTGATGCTGGCAGCCCTGGCACCGGGTCAGGACGTGGTGGTATCACGCGGTGAACTGGTCGAAATTGGCGGCGCGTTCCGCATTCCCGATGTGATGACTCAGGCAGGTTGCCGGCTGCGCGAAGTCGGCACCACCAACCGCACCCATCTGAAGGATTATCGCGAAGCGGTGAACAGCGATACCGCGCTGCTGATGAAGGTGCATACCAGCAACTATCAGGTGCAGGGCTTTACCAAAGCGGTCAGTGAGGCCGAACTGGTGGCGCTGGGCAACGAATACAATCTGCCGGTCATCAGCGATCTCGGCAGTGGTTCGCTGATTGACCTGACACAGTATGGGCTGCCGCCGGAACCGATGCCGCAGCAGATGATTGCCGCAGGCGTCAGTCTGATCAGTTTCTCCGGCGATAAGCTGCTCGGCGGCCCACAGGCAGGCATTATCATCGGCAAAAAAGCGCTGATTGCCCGTCTGCAACAGCACCCGCTGAAGCGCGCACTGCGGGTAGACAAAATGACCCTGGCAGCGCTGGAAGCCACATTACAGCTCTATCTGCACACGGAGAAACTGGCACAGCAGCTGCCAACGCTGCGGCTGCTGACCCGCACACAGTCCGAGATCGCCCATCAGGCGCAGCGGCTTTTACCTGTACTTCAGACCGCACTGACGGGGCTGTTCCTCGTAGAAATAGCTGACTGCCTGTCACAAATTGGCAGCGGTTCGCTGCCGGTTGAACGGCTGCCGTCCGTGGCGCTGACGCTCACTCCGACGAACGGCAGCGGCAGCACACTGCAGGCACTGGCAGACAGGCTCCGCACCGGTGACGTCCCCATCATCGGGCGTATTCACAGCGGTCGTCTGTGGTTCGATCTTCGAACACTGGAAGATGACGCGCTCTTTATCAGGATGATGACGTCATGATTATTGCCACGGCTGGCCATGTTGATCATGGAAAAACATCACTGCTTCAAGCCATTACAGGTGTCAATGCCGATCGCCTGCCGGAAGAAAAATCCCGCGGCATGAGCATCGATCTAGGCTACGCATACTGGCCTCAGCCCGACGGGCAGACAATCGGCTTTATTGACGTTCCCGGCCATGAAAAATTCCTCAGTAATATGTTGAGTGGTATCGGCGGTATCGATCACGCTCTGCTGGTCGTCGCCGCCGATGATGGCATCATGCCGCAAACCCGTGAACATCTGGCGATCCTGCAACTGAGTGGCCAGCCTGCGCTGACCGTCGCCGTGACCAAAAGCGACAGCGTGGAACCCGCACAGCGTAAGGCCGTCGATCAGCAGATCCGCCAGCTAACCCGGCAATTTGGCTGGGAAAGCGTCGCCCTGTTTACCACCAGCACAGTCAACGGGGAGGGCATTGCTGAACTGAGCCACCATCTGCGCCAGCTGCCCGAACGCCCTCTGTGGCAGGATCAGGCCTTCCGTCTGGCGATTGACCGGGTGTTTAACGTTAAAGGGGCAGGCGTGGTGGTAACGGGCACTGCGTTGTCCGGTGACGTGCGCATCGGTGATTCCCTGTGGCTGACCGGCATGAATAAACGGGTGCGGGTGCGCAATCTGCATGCCCAGAATCAACCCGTGGAACAGGCCCACGCAGGGCAACGCATCGCGCTGAATCTCAGCGGTGGGGTGGAAAAAGCGGAAGTCAGTCGCGGCGACTGGCTGCTGACCACCGCTCCCGAACGGCCCTGCGGGCGGGCGATCGTCAACCTTCAATCCCATCAACCGCTGCATCAGGGTCAGTCACTGCATATTCATCATGCAGCCAGCCATACCACTGGCCGCATCTCGCTTCTGGACGATCGTTTTGCCGAGTTGCTGTTTGACAACCCGCTGTGGCTGGCCGGTGATGACCGGTTAATCCTGCGGGATATCAGTGCGCGCCAGACGCTGGCCGGGGCGAGAATCGTGCTGCTGGCCCCGCCGAAGCGAGGAAAACGCCAGCCCGCGTTCCTCGACTGGCTGCATCAGTTGGAAAAAGCCACCAGTCTTGAACAACGGCTGGAACGGCTGTTACAGCCCCATCCCTGGCGCATGGATGCACTCCACTGGTTTTTTCAGCGTAACGGAGAGGCCATCACTGCCTCACTCAATAGCGCGACGTTTATGCAGGCCGCCGATTATCTGCTGCTGAGGCAAACCCAGCGAGAGTGGCAGTCAGAGCTGCTCAGCGTGCTAAAAAATTATCATCAGCAACACGGCGACCGTCCGGGTATTGGCCGCGATCGCCTGCGACGTCTGGCATTCCCTGGTCAACCCGCGGAGCTGGTGCTTGCACTGACGGACCAGTTGATCGCTGCGAAGCAGATGATTAACAATCGTGGCTGGCTGCATCTGCCCGATTTCCGTATCCGTTTTGATGACCGGGAGGCTGCGATCTGGCAACAGGCAGAACCCCTGTTCGGCAGCGAGGCATGGTGGGTGCGCGACCTGGCGGCGCAGCTGGGCTGCGATGAGGAGCTGATGCGCCAGACGCTGCGTAAAGCGGCGCAGAGCGGTGCCATTACCGCTATCGTTAACGATCGGTACTACAGTCATACGCAGCTGACCCGCTTTGCTGGTCTTATCTTTCAGCGTGCTGAAACAGGCTTGGGCACCCGCGCCGGAGACTTCCGCGATCAGCTGGGCACAGGCCGGAAACTGGCGGTGCAGATCCTCGAGTTTTTCGACCACTGTGGCTTCACTCAGCGCAAAGGCAATGAACATTTATTGCGCGACAGCCAGATGTTCCGCTAGAATGCTGGATAAATAACCAGTAAAGGGAAGAGTACAATGCAACGTTGTGGCTGGGTTTCTGCAGATCCGTTATATATCGCCTATCACGATACGGAATGGGGCGTGCCTCACACCGAAACGCAGGCGTTATTTGAAATGATCTGCCTGGAAGGTCAGGTGGCGGGATTATCCTGGCTGACCGTACTGAAAAAACGCGAAAACTATCGTCGCCTGTTTCATCATTTTGATGTCCGGAAGGTGGCGGCGATGAACGATGACGATATTGAGCGGCTCATGCAGGACAGTGGCATTATCCGCCACCGGGGGAAGATCACGGCGATAATGGCTAACGCACGTGCGCTGTTGGCAATGGAAGCCGCCGGAGAAGACTTTAAAACGTTTATCTGGAGTTTCGTTGATCATCAAACTCAGGTCAGCCGTTTTACTGACTATCGCTCTGCCCCCACCACCAGCGCCATCTCGGACGCTATGTCAAAAGCACTGAAAAAGCGTGGCTTCAAATTTGTCGGTTCCACCACCTGTTACTCCTTTATGCAGGCCTGCGGGCTGACCAGTGAACACACCACGACCTGCTTTTGCCATCCCGATAACAATAAGTAGCTTTCACTTACAAATTTGGGAATAAGCCTACGTATTTCCCTCTCATTTCATCGGCATAATGATCGCGTTTACGGGCAATTTTGTCCACTTGCTGCGAATGAGAGGGATCCCCTGATGAAGAAGAAAAGCGTCATTACACTTGCCCTGGTGCTGTGCGGCACCCTGAGCGTGGCGGGCTGTACTACCAACCCTTACACTGGCGAACGTGAAGCGGGTAAATCCGGTATTGGCGCGGGCATCGGTGCCGCGTTGGGTGCAGGCGTTGGCATGCTCTCCTCGTCGAAGAAAGACCGGGGTAAAGGCGCCTTGATCGGTGCTGCTGCCGGAGCGGCTCTGGGCGGTGGTGCAGGTTATTACATGGATGTTCAGGAAGCCAAACTGCGCGATAAAATGAAAGGCACCGGCGTGAGTGTGACGCGTAATGGCGACAATATCGTGCTGAACATGCCAAACAACGTCACCTTTGACAGCAGCAGCAGCACGCTGAAACCCGCGGGTGCCAATACGCTGACCGGCGTAGCGATGGTGCTAAAAGAGTATCCAAAAACCGCAGTTAACGTCATCGGCTACACCGACAGCAGCGGCAGCCGTCAGCTGAACATGACGCTCTCCCAGCAGCGTGCTGATGGCGTAGGAAGTGCACTGATCACTCAGGGCGTTGCGGGCAACCGCGTGCGCACTCAGGGAATGGGGCCTGATAACCCTATCGCCTCGAACAGCACCGCAGAAGGCAAAGCGCAAAACCGTCGCGTTGAGATTACCCTCAGCCCGCTGTAAGCGTCTCACTACCCGGCACGCCCTGCCGGGTAGTTATTCCTGTTTTTGAGAATAATTGCGCTATATCGTAGTGAGCTTTAACAATGTGTGCTACCCTGCGCAGAAATTGATCACCCACACGCCGCCGCACACATGTCACTCAAAGCCATCGCCAGCGCACTCGGCCTCTCCGTTACCACCGTCAGTCGGGCTCTTAATGGCTATGACGACGTGGCAGAAGAGACGCGTCAGCGAATTCAACAAGAAGCCAGACGGCGCGGATATCGCCCGAATGCTGTCGCACGCCGCCTGAAAACCGGACGCACCAATGCCGTAGGTCTGCTTTTTCCCGTCACTCCCCTGCCGTTTAACGATATTAGCTTCGTCGAAATGATGGGCGCCATCGCGCAATCGCTTGCGCAGTCCGATGTTGATCTGCTGATCATTGCCGACGATACCCATGACGACCATCGCGGTATGCAACGAATGCTGCGCACACACTGCGTGGATGCGCTGATTGTTGCACACACTGCGCGACACGACAGTCGCCTGATTAAACTGCAACAGCTGGGCTTCCCGTTCCTGGCGCTGGGCCGCAGCGAGCTGGCCTCCCCTTATGCCTGGTTTGATTTCGATAACTACGCTGGGCCAGCCCTGGCCGTTGCGCATTATGCCGATGCCGGACTGCAACGCTTCGCCTTGCTGGGCAGTCATCACGATCAAACCTTTGTTGACCAGCGCCGCCAGGGATTTCTTGATGCGCTGGCGCTACGCGGCCTGGCTCAGGATGCCTGCTGGCGGATCGAGCCGACCCGCCGGGAAGGCTATCGCCTGACCCGTCAGTTGCTGGCACAGCCGCAGCGCCCTCAGGTGATCATCACCGACTGCAATATGCTGGGTGACGGCGCAGCCATTGCCCTGCGGGAAGCAGGTTTCCTCACGGGCCCGCAGCGCGTTGAGCTGGTGGTCTACGATGGTCTGCCCGCGGATTCAGTGATCGCCGATCCGGTCACCAGTATTGTTCAGGCCACGCGCCCCGATGTCGGTCAACAGGTGGCAGAGATGGTACTGAAGCTGATTGAGGGAGAAGACGTCAACACGTTACAAGTGTTGTGGCAACCGGCGCTGAAACTGCCCTGATGCTGCCGTCGGGCGGCAGTTGTGGTAGGCTCGCGCAATCATCACCATCAGGGAACATCATGAATCGTAAGGCCGCGAAAGCCACCATCAGCGATGTCGCTAAAGCCGCGAACACCGGGAAAACCAGCGTTTCGCGCTATCTTAACGGTGAACTCAGCGCACTCTCCATCGACCTCAAAACACGTATTGAACAGGCCATCGCCACGCTCAATTATCGCCCCAGCCAGATGGCTCGTGGCCTTAAACGCGGACGGACCCGGCTTATTGGCCTGATTATCGCGGATATTACCAATCCCTATTCGGTGAATGTGTTGAGCGGCATTGAAGCAGCATGCCGCGCCAACGGCTTTACCCTGCTGATGTGTAACACCAATAACGAAGTGGATCTCGAAAGACACTACCTCAACCTGCTTAACAGCTATCAGGTGGAAGGGATTGTGGTGAATGCGGTCGGCATGCACGAAGAGGCGCTAAATCAGCTCCAGCAATCGCTGCTGCCGATGGTGTTGATCGACCGTAAAATCCCGGATTTTGACTGCGATGTCGTCGGCCTGGATAACCGCACGGCGGCCCTGATGGCCACGGAACATCTGCTGGATAAGGGATACCAGGCCGTGCTGTTTATCAGCGAACCACTGGGCCTGGTGAACACCCGACTGGAGCGTGTGCACAGCTTCCGCGAGCGTATGGCACAGCATCCTGATCTCGTGGCTGAACAGGCTGAAGTTGCCCTCGGCGACGGTGAGCGTCTGGAAACGGTACTCCATGCGTTTTATCAGCGCCATCATGCGGCACCCTGTGCGGTTATGGTCGTCAATGGGGCGCTGACACTTCAGGTTGCCCGCGCACTGCGCCATCTGGAGCTCAATTGGGGCGAGCAGATCGGCCTGCTGGGCTTTGACGAACTGGAGTGGGCCGAACTGGCCGGTGTCGGCATCACGACCCTGAAACAGCCCACCTGGCAGATAGGGTATGCAGCCCTGGAACAGGTGCTGAAACGCGTTGGCGGTGACGATGCTCCCCGCCATGAACAGGTGTTCAGCGGCGAACTGATTGTACGTGGATCAACGCAAAGGCTGACGCGCTAAAACAACGATGATCCTGCCGCCTTGGCCACCCGACAGGATCCCTCATCGACCCCACCTCGCCCTTTGTCTGCGCCCCCCTCTGACGCCCTTTTTTAAGATTTTTCCCTACTCTCAAACGCTCACATCGTGAGCGCGATCATAAATTACTGCACTGATCCTTTCTTTTGGAACCGGTTCCATCTAACGTTTTTAGCAGAACAGGTGGATATTTCCCGGAGAACCCCATGAAAAGAGAAGTCATCGTTGTCACCGCCGCCTATGGACAAAAGCAGGTCGCCGCGCTGGGTGGTCAGCAGGCGCTGCTGCCGATTATTGCCGCCGCAGGCGCCGACGGCGTAGAGATCCGCCGCGAGCTTTTTAGCGAACAACAGCTGGCGACCTTGCCGCTGCTGGCAGACGCCATCCACGCAGCACGACTGGTGGCGTTCTATTCCGTGCCGGAAGCATTGTTTATGGCCGATGGTTCACTGAATCCACGACTCGACCAGCACTTTTCTGAAGCAGAGCAGCTTAATGCCCAGCTACTAAAATATGCGCTGGGCAACTATCAGCCCGATTTCGAATGTCATGAGCTGCGCAGCAAACTCGCCGGAAAAAAAGTGCATCTGGTGGTGGAAAACGATCAGACCGACTGCGGAAAACTGGCCGCCCTTGACCGCTTCTTCCACGCCTGCGGCGAAAGCCGTACCTGTAACGGCATGACCTTTGATATGGGCAACTGGCTGTGGGTGGGTGATAAGCCCCTGGAGGCCGCCAATCGCTTAAACCGCTACGTCAGCTACATTCATGTCAAAGCCGCTGTGCCTGAGGGCGAAAGCTGGCGCGCCGTTGCACTGGATGACGCTGATGATCTGTGGCGCAAAACACTGGCACTGTTGCCATCAGACGTGCCGCGCGCCATTGAGTTTCCGCTGGAAGGGCCGGACCTGGTGGCGGTCACTCGCCACTATGTTGACCTGCTGCGTGAGGAATAAATCATGAGTATTGATGCGAACCATCCGCTGGATGTGGTCACCCTTGGCGAAGCCATGGCGATGTTTGTGGCCGATGAGTGCGGCGATCTCGCCAGCGCCAGCCATTTCAGCAAACGTATTGCCGGGGCGGAACTCAATGTCGCGATCGGCCTCGCCCGTCTTGGCCTGAACGTGGGCTGGGTCAGCCGCATCGGCGACGATGCCTTTGGCCGCTTTACCTGCCAGCAGCTGGACCACGAAGGTGTCGATCGCCGTCTGGTGACCACCGATGCGCGTTATCCCACTGGTTTTCAGTTGAAATCGAAAGTCGACGACGGTTCAGACCCACTGGTGGAGTACTTCCGCAAAGGCTCTGCCGCCAGCCACCTCTCCGTGGCTGACTTTACCCTCAACCCTGGCTACTTCACCTCTGCCCGTCATCTACATCTCAGCGGCGTAGCAGCAGCCCTCTCTGACAGCTCGCTGGCGCTGTTACAGCAGGTGGCCCGTGAGATGAAAGCATCCGGTAAAACAATTTCTTTCGACCCCAACCTGCGTCCGGTGCTGTGGTCCAGTGAACAGGAGATGGTGAAACAGCTCAATGGTCTGGCGCAGTTTGCCGACTGGGTGCTGCCGGGTATTAAAGAGGGCCAGATCCTGACCGGCCACACGCAGCCGGAAGCCATTGCCGACTTCTACCTGGCGATGGGCGTGAAAGCGGTCGTGATTAAAACCGGCAGCGACGGGGCCTGGTACAAAACCGCCGATGGCGAGAGCGGCCAGATAGCGGCGATCAGAACGGATAACGTTGTCGATACCGTCGGTGCCGGCGATGGGTTCGCCGTTGGCGTGATCAGCGCCTTACTGGAAGGAAAATCGTTACCCGCAGCGATACGGCGCGGTAACAAAATTGGTTCGCTGGCCATTCAGGCCATCGGTGACAGTGAAGGATTACCGACGCGCGCCGCGCTGGGTGATTTCTAACACCGTCACAACCCGGAAAAACAAACCGCATCGTCCCCTACAACAGAATGCGGCCACCGAGGAAGACTTATGAAAAATCAGACAATCGCGCCGAAACGCTGGTGGTACATCATGCCCATCGTGTTTATCACCTACAGCCTGGCGTACCTGGATCGTGCAAACTTTAGCTTTGCCTCCGCCGCAGGAATTAATGAAGACCTCGGCATCACCAAAGGCGTCTCCTCGCTGCTGGGCGCACTGTTCTTTCTGGGCTATTTCTTCTTCCAGATCCCCGGGGCGATCTATGCCGAACGACGCAGCGTAAAGAAACTGGTGTTCTGGTGCCTGATTCTATGGGGCATCTGCGCCACGCTGACCGGGCTGGTCAGCAACATTCCGATGCTGGCTGCGATCCGCTTTACGCTGGGCGTGGTGGAAGCGGCGGTGATGCCTGCGATGCTGATCTACATTAGTAACTGGTTTACCAAATCAGAGCGTTCACGCGCGAATACCTTCCTGATCCTCGGTAATCCGGTCACGGTGCTGTGGATGTCCGTGGTTTCGGGTTATCTGATTAACGCCTTCGGCTGGCGTGAGATGTTTATTATCGAAGGCTTCCCGGCGGTAATCTGGGCGGTGGCATGGTGGTTCCTGGTGCAGGATAAACCGGCACAGGCCAAATGGCTGAGTGATGCAGAGAAAGCCGCGTTGCAGGCGCAGTTGCAGAAAGAGCAGGAGGGCCTGAAAGCGGTTCGTAACTACGCTGAAGCCTTTAAGTCACGAAACGTCATTATCCTGTGCGCACAGTATTTTTGCTGGAGTATTGGCGTTTATGGTTTTGTTCTGTGGCTGCCTTCCATTCTGCGTAACGGCACGCAGATGGGCATGGTGGAAGCCGGCTGGCTGTCCTCAGTGCCTTACCTGGCCGCGACCATCGCCATGATTGTCGTCTCCTGGGCTTCGGATAAGTTACAAAACCGCAAATTGTTTGTCTGGCCGTTACTGCTGATTGGTGCAATGGCCTTTTTAGGCTCATATTTGGTGGGACCCGGTCATTTCTGGCTATCCTATGCTCTGCTGGTGATCGCCGGGGCCGCGATGTATGCCCCTTACGGACCATTCTTTGCCATTATCCCGGAAATGCTGCCGCGTAACGTGTCCGGCGGGGCAATGGCGTTGATCAATGCGATGGGTGCCCTGGGCTCCTTCCTCGGTTCCTGGGTGGTGGGCTACCTCAATGGTGCCACCGGCAGTCCGTCGGCCTCGTATATTTTTATGGGCAGCGCCTTACTGGTTTCCGTCTGGCTGACGTTGATCGTGAAACCCGCACAGAATAAACAGATGCCGCTGCCTCATGGTGCAAAACAGGCTTAATCTATCGACTACCTGAACAGAGAGAATCGAATGAAACCGAATGTAGTGCTTTATAAGTCGTTACCGGACGATCTGCGCGCACGGCTGGATGAACATTGCCGTGTGACTGAAGTGAACGACTTAAGCCCGGAAACCCTCGCCGCTCATGCCTCCGCGTTCAGTGAAGCAGAAGGTATTCTGGGATCGGGCGGTAAAGTGGATGCTGATTTTTTACAGCACATGCCGAAGCTGCGTGTAGCCTCAACGGTGTCCGTGGGTTATGACAACTTTGACGTGGCGGCGCTGAATGATAACGGCGTCCTGCTGATGCACACGCCAACCGTGCTCACCGAAACCGTTGCCGATACCATGATGGCGCTGGTCCTCAGTTCAGCACGTCGCGTGGTGGAAATGGCTGAGCGCGTCAAAGCGGGTGAATGGCAAAAAAGCATCGCCCCTGACTGGTACGGTGTAGATGTGCATCATAAGAAGCTGGGCATCCTCGGCATGGGCCGCATCGGCCTGGCGCTGGCGCAGCGTGCACATCTTGGCTTCGGTATGCCCATCCTCTATAACGCACGCAAACAGCATCCTGAAGCTGAACAGCGTTTTGATGCGCACTATTGTGACCTCGATACGCTGCTGGCGGAGTCTGATTTCCTCTGCATCAGTCTGCCGCTGACAGCGCAGACCCACCATCTGATTGGCCGTGAGCAACTGGCGAAGATGAAGAAAAGTGCCGTGCTGATTAACGCCGGACGTGGCCCGGTGGTTGATGAGCAGGCGCTTATTGCGGCCCTGAAAGACGGGACGATTCATGGCGCAGGGCTGGATGTATTTGAGCAGGAACCGTTACCGGTTAGCTCTGAGCTGCTGCAACTGCGCAACGTGGTGGCGCTGCCGCACATTGGCTCTGCCACGCATGAAACGCGTTACGGTATGGCAAAAGACGCCGTGGATAATCTGATTGCCGCGTTAAGCGGTAAGGTCGAGAAGAACTGCGTGAACCCGCGTTAATCTAGGGTTGCGTAGGACCCGAGCATTTTTTCGATCGGCATGACAGCGGGCGGGGCATGCCCCGCCCCTACGGTTACCGTTCCCCTGCCCACATTTGTACGGGGCAGGCATGCCCGCCCCTGCGGTTACCGTTCCCCTGCCCACATTTGTACGGGGAAGGCATGCCTGACCCTGCGGTTACCGTTCCCCTGCCCACATTTGTACAGGGCAGGCATGCCCGCCCCTGCGGTTACCGTTCCCCTGCCCACATTTGTACGGGGCAGGCAGGCATGCCCCTGCGGTTACCGTTCCCCTGCCCACATTTGTACGGGGCAGGCAGGCATGCCTCTGCGGTTAGCGTTCCCCTGCCCACATTTGTACGGGGCAGGCAGGCATGCCTGACCCTGCGTTTATCGTTGGAATTATTCTTTCGCGATAGGCGTTTCGCTGATGGCGACAGTTTCATCCCCCTGGATCTGCTTCACGCGCTGTTCCACCTTCTGCACTGCGCTGGCATCTTTCAGCAGCGTGTAGGTCAGGGTGAACGCGGTGCTCTGCCCCGGCTGTAGCTGTTTCACCCGTCCCTGCTCTTTCTCAATGGTGACCGGATAAGCATAGTTGGTGCCCGGCTCAATCCCGGTGACATAGCCCTGTTTCAGGGTATCGGTATTCTTCCACATAGTCAGCAGCGGAAGCTGATGGGTATCAAACTCAATCGAGGCACCTTTATCGCCTTTACTGTTGATCACCGCCGCCACGGTTTTCCCGTTGCTGTCGGCTTTCGGCGTCAGGTTGAACACCATCTCATCAAAGTCTTTGGTCGGTGCACCGTAAACATTCCAGCCATCCAGCCCTTTTTTGGCGTAGTCATTAAACGGCGACACGGATTTCAGTGGCGCAATAAACCGCGCATCTTTTTCAAGGATCGGCGTGCCGAAGTTGCTGTGATAGATAATCTGGTAGTCGTGCGGATAATCGGCCTGATTGGTCAGCACATCATGCACGGTAAAGGCATCTGACCCCGGTACATAACGCAGCTCCGTCCAGGTTTCGAGATTCGCTTTTTTGAAGGTCGTCTCTTTCAGCAGACCACGAATGCGGATTTCATGCGGTGCTTTATCATCAACGATCACTTCAACCTTAGAGGCTGGTGTATTGCCTGCTTTACCGTGAAGGGTGTAGATCACGCCGTCTTTGGTCACCGGGTGGCCGGTCCACTCAAAGCCGCAGCGCACCATCATTTCGTTAAAGCCTTCAAGCCAGCCCAGCCCGTTTCGGCTTTCCAGATTGATGTTAGCCGGGTTAACCACTTCCTTCACCGGGGAATCCCAGCCCAGACGAACGCCGTGGCCCGTAACTTTTAACAGATCCATGCCGCGCGTCGGGCTGAGGCTGATGGTCAGGCCGTTTTTACTGGTGATAGTCAGCACTTTGGAGCCTTCCTGCTTGCCGCCATGCAGAACTTTTTGCTCAATGCTGAAGCTTTCACCCGCCAGCTTCAGCTGCTGACTATTAATCTGCCAGTTTCCCTTCTCCGTACTGCTTTCAGCATCTGTCAGCAACCAGCTTTGCGCTGCTGCCTGACCGCTGATCACCGCCATCACTACCCCTGCCAGAAGTGTTTTTTTCATGGTTCTTGTCCTTTAGCTGAATTGATTAAGCTTTATGGAACCACAGACTACAAATCAGCGTAGGATAAAAACGTGACAGGTATCACCGACTGATTTATTGGGTGTTTTAACTCGTCCAAACGTGCACCAGGTCACTAAAACGTGCGCCAACTGATCGATATACATGAGTAACTGTGATGAACATCCTTCATGCGTACCAGGAAATTTAAACGATTCAGCTAAAACAGCCTCTGCCTGTCGCTCATCCCATTAAAGGCCTGCCCGCAGTGAACAAGTGCGATCGCCTGTCCCCGCAATATTGCATCCCACAGATGCTGGCGTTAAGGTGGTCACCCGTTGTAGATAACAAGTGATTAACAGGGTATGAGCTTTTCGGCATTTGGTGAAAAATTTACGCGCCATTCAGGTATTACGCGCCTGATGGAAGATATGGGTGAAGGTTTGCGGACCCCCGGCACGGTGATGCTGGGTGGCGGAAATCCTGCGCAAATCCCGGCGATGAACGACTACTTCCAGCAGTTACTGCAACAGATGCATGATGAAGGCAAGCTGGCAGAAGCCCTGTGTAATTATGACGGGCCACGCGGTAAAACCACGTTACTGGATTCGCTCTCAACCCTGCTACGCGAACAGCTCGGCTGGGATATTGCCCCGGAAAATATCGCCCTGACCAACGGCAGCCAGAGCGCTTTCTTCTATCTGTTTAACCTGTACGCTGGCCGCCGCGCTGACGGCAGAAAAAAACGCGTGCTGTTCCCGCTGGCTCCTGAATACCTCGGCTATGCCGATGCCGGGCTGGATGAAGATCTGTTTGTCTCCACGCGGCCGAATATCGAAATGCTGCCGGAAGGCCAGTTCAAATACCATGTGGACTTTGAACATCTGCATATCGGTGAAGATACCGGGCTGATCTGCGTATCGCGTCCGACGAATCCGACCGGGAACGTGATCACCGATGACGAATTACTCAAGCTGGATGCGCTGGCACAGCAGCATGACATTCCACTGCTGATTGATAACGCCTACGGCGTGCCGTTCCCCGGCATTATCTTCAGCGAAGCCCGTCCGCTGTGGAACCCCAATATTATTCTGTGCATGAGTCTGTCCAAACTTGGCCTGCCTGGCGCACGTTGCGGCATTATTATTGCCGATGAAAAAGTGATCTCGGCGGTCAGTAATATGAATGGCATTATCAGTCTGGCACCCGGCAGCGTCGGACCGGCGATCGCCAATGAGATGATCCAGCGCGGTGATTTGCTGCGACTGTCGGAAGAGGTGATCAAGCCGTTCTACCAGGAACGTGTGATCCAGACTATTGCCGTTATTCGCCGCTATTTATCGCCTGAACGCTGCCTGATTCATAAGCCCGAAGGGGCCATTTTCCTCTGGCTGTGGTTTAAAGATCTGCCGATCACCACGGAAGTGTTGTATGAGCGGTTGAAAAAGCGTGGTGTGTTGATGGTGCCGGGGCATCTCTTCTTCCCGGGGCTGGAGCAGGAGTGGCCACATACGCATCAGTGCATGCGCATGAACTATGTGCCGGATAGCGATAAAATTGAGCAAGGCATTACGATTCTGGCCGAGGAAGTCGAGCGGGCACATCGCGAAGGATAAAATAAAGGCCACCCGCTGACGCGAGTGGCCCGTTAACAACAGCGTATTATTTCAGAATTTCGATGCGGCGCGGTTTATGGGCTTCGGGTACCACGCGCTCCAGGTCGATATACAGCAGGCCGTTTTCCAGTTTGGCATTGCGCACATGTACGTGTTCGGCCAGCTGGAATTTGCGCTCAAAGTTGCGTTCGGCAATACCCTGATACAGGTAGGTGCGCTCCTGCTGCTCGTCCGGGTGCGATCCGCGTACGCTGAGAAGATTATCGTGGGAGGTAATCTCCAGTTCACTCTCAGCAAAGCCGGCGACGGCAATCGTAATACGGTAGTTGTTTTCGCCCACCAGCTCGACGTTGTATGGCGGGTAGCCACCATTGTTGGTGCCCTGGTTTTGGCTGGTTTCCAGCAGGTTGATCAAACGGTCAAAACCAATGGATGAGCGATAAAGTGGGGCAAGGTCAAAATTACGCATGTTACAGCTCCTGATATTCAGCGAGTAAGGGGTGTCGGCCCTCCATAATGGACGGGTCGTCGGTTCAGAAAACACTGCCCTGTCGGCACAGGTTTTACTGACCGTAAAAATAAAATGGTGATGAAATCGATGCTTTCAAGGGGAGAAATTACGATTTTTTTACCTGAAAGCAGCGAATGACATACACTCAGGGATGAGTTCGCCGGGCCATCGTGTCAGCCACCGCAGAGTGGTCAGGGTCAACCCACGCGCCGGTAATGAGTCTCAGCCAGGTTGCAAAGACTGAAGGGATAATCAAGATGAAAACATTGAAGAAGAGTCATATTGCCGGATTTGTCGCCTGTATGTCGCTGGTCAGTACCAGCGGTTGCTCAAGCGTGATGATGCACAGTGGTCCCAGTGATGGCTACTACCCTGGGACGCGGGCCAGTGCAGACGTACTGACCGACAAAGACAGTGGTTGGGTGATGAAGCCACTGGCGGCGCTCGATCTGCCTTTCTCTGCCGTGCTGGATACGTTACTCCTGCCGCTGGACTATTACCGCTCCGGTAATAGCGACTCGCCGCGTGAACGCGTACGCCGCAGCGAGGAGGCAAATCATACCAACGAAGTCATGTCGCAGACGATGGCGCCTTACGCCGCTAACACGTCTGTACCGTAAAGATCTGACGGTAATCACTGCCGTCACGCAGATATGCCACAGATCGCCCATCGGGGGAGAACACCACGGCATCCGCCACAGGCGCAATATCACTGCGTCGGGTAATGCGCCGCAGTGTTCCGCTGGCCACCTCACAAAGGGTGATGCTGTTATCGCAGACAAAGACCAGCTGTTGCCCGTCCGGGTGCCAGCTAAATGCTGACTGAATATCATGCTCACTGTGTGTCACCTGACGCGGTTCGCCGCCCAGCGGTGAGACCGTCCAGAGTTGTACTATCCCGGCATCATCTTTCATCAGAAACGCAATGGCACTGCCATCTGGTGAACTGCGTAGCCAGTGACGCGGCGCAGTAGCAAGACCCGGGAAGCGGCGACCGTGGGTAAATGTCAGACGACGCTGCTGTACCCCCTTCGGCGGGGCAGGCAGTTGGGTGGACGTCCCTTCCAGCGGCTCATCGCCCGCTATCGCGAACGCGGCATTGCTTTCCGGCAGATCGACGATAAAGACTTCCGGCACTTTTTCACCTGTCTCCGCAACGGTGTCACCAATAAATGCCAGCGCCCAGCGCTGACGAACGCCGTCGCCGCGCAGATAGCCCTGATGGCCAATCCAGCCCTCTTCATAGGCGCGGGTGATCTCATCGCTGCCCGGCTGAGGTGTCACCGTGGTCCGGCTGACCAGCACGCAGTAGTGGCTGCCATCATATTCACGCGGGTGATCGATCGGTGGGCACACCGCATGCAGCGGCACCGCCACCCCCACGTTACGCAGATCCTGCGCCACATCCCACTCGTGCATCACATGGTCGTTATAGGTAAAGCTCAGGCGTGAACCGTCCGGGCTGAACACATGCACATGAGAACCACCACGCAGTGCACCGGCGGTAAAAGGCGGGGTGATATCGCAGGCATCAAGGTTTTCCGCCACGCCCTGCTGAATAATCACACCGCGACGATGGTGGAAATCATAGTGCCACTGGCTGTCCGGGTGTTCCGGTCCATGAATGCACACATAGCGCGCAGGCAGATCAGGGCTGGCCGTGACCACACCCACATGTGCACCATCACCGACCTGATAGAGCACTTCCGTTTCACCGCTGACAACGTTGACCCGTTCAATGGTCAGCCCGGTAAATGAAGCGCCAGAGGGGCGTACGTCATATACCAGCCACTGGCTGTCTGCCGTCCAGACGTTAATATTGGTCAACTGATGATGACGCGGGGAAAAGGTAAGCTGTGTTTCTTTCATGGAAGGAGGCCCTTAACACGGTTTTGCTAAGGGTAATGCATTCGGCGGACTTAGGGTATCCGCCGTCTTACAGCAGGCAATGAATTACAGCACAAACTTCTCAATGGCGACGGCAACGCCATCTTCAAGGTTGGATGTGGTGACAAACTGCGCGATGGCTTTGACGGCGTCGATCCCGTTGCCCATCGCGACGCCTGTTCCGGCAAACTCCAGCATCGCGAGGTCGTTTTCCTGATCACCGAGCGCCATCACTTCTTCACGCTGTAAACCAAGACGGTCGGCCAGCGCTTTCACCCCGGCACCTTTATTAACCTGTTTATTCAGAATTTCCAGGAAGTAAGGTGAGCTTTTCAGGATGGTATTACGCGCTCTGGCTTCGGCAGGAAGGCGGGCAATCGCCGCATCCAGCAGTTCCGGCTCATCAATCATCATCACTTTTGGGAAGGTCATGGAGGTATCCATCTCCTCCACCGGGCGATAACGCAGCGGAATGCCAGTCAGGCTGGCTTCATGAATGGTGAAACGGCTGATATCTTTGTTCGCGGTGTACAGATGGGTCTGCGTCAGCGCCTGGAAATGTACACCCAGTTCGCGTGCCAGCTGTTCGTAATAAAGATAATCGTCAAAGCTGACCGCCACTTCTGCAACGCATTCACCGGTATCGGCCTTCTGCACCAGTGCGCCATTATTGCTGATGCAGTACTGCCCTTCCTGTTGCAGACCCAGCTCCGCCAGGTAGCGCTGGATACCGATAAACGGGCGACCCGTTGCCAGTACCACCGCCACGCCTTTATCGCGTGCCGCCTGAATCGCCTGCTTCACTCGCGGCGTCACTTCGTGCTGCGGGTTCAGCAGCGTGCCGTCCATATCAATCGCAATCAGTTTAATCGCCATACCATCCTCGTTAGCTAACAATTTGTCACCATGCTAGCGCGATTCAGCTCACGATGACCAGTCTGATCACGGAATGAACGGCACGTCGCCATCAGTGGCGCGTGGCCAGCGGTTTATTCACAAAGAAGCCATAGCTGATCGCACCCATCATCAGCAACCCGGCGCCCAGCAGGAACACATTGGTGAATTTACCCGTCATATCCAGAATCACCCCGGTAACAATCGGTGCCATTGCCGCTCCCAGGAAACCGCCGAAGTTCTGAATAGCCCCCAACGACGCGACCTGATCTTTCGGTGCAATATCCGTGGCCAGTGTCCAGATGGCGCCCTGTGGCATCTGAGAGCAGAAATAGCCCAGCGACAGCAAGGTAATCGCCAGCGGTGTGCTCTCCACAAACGGGATCGGCGCAACAAAGCAGGCTGCCAGCGCCGCACCCGCCACAATCGGGATCTTACGTGCATGGATCGCTTTCATTCCGCTGCGCACCAGTTTATCAGAGAGCATTCCCCCCACCAGCACACCCAGAATCCCGGCAAAGAAAGGTATCGAGGCAATCCAGCCAGTCTGTTTCAGGCTGAAACCCAGGGATTTCTCCAGATAGCTTGGCAGCCAGGTCAGGTAGACCCAGATGGTGAACATAATCGAGAAGTTACCGATCACCATAAACCAGGTAGTACGGTGCTTAAACAGTGCGCCCCAGCTGGTTTTTACCTGCTTCTCGCCCTCGGCAGTCACGCTACGGTGGCCGGCATGAATCAGTGCATCTTCACGTGCATCCGGGTCACGGTAGAATTTCCACCACGCCAGCATCAACGGAATACCCATCAAACCAATCGCCATAAACATGCCGCGCCAGCCGAAGCTCAATAACAGGACGGTGAGGATCGGCGGAGCAATGGCGTTGGCAATCTGCGAACCGGTGTTGATGATCGAGGTCGGCAGGCCACGTTCTTTATCGCCAAACCAGCGATGGGTGATTTTAATACCGGAGGTAAAGAACGGCGATTCAGAAATACCCAGCAGCATACGCAGGCCATAAAACACCGAATAACTGTTCACAAAAGCGGCGAGGAAGGTAAAGCCAGACCACAGACCCAGCGCCCAGGAGAACATGCGTTTCGGGCCAAACTTATCCACCAGCCATCCCGCAGGCAGGTTAGCCAGCGCGTAAGGCCAGAGGAAGGCGGACAGTAACAGCCCCATTTCCGTCTGCGAGAAGCCGAACTCGGCAGCGATCGTGGTATTGGCAATGCTGAGGTTGGCGCGGTCAAGGTAGTTCACCACGGCGGCCAGCAGCAGGATCAGAATGATGCCCCAGCGCAGACGGGATATCTGCGGCGGGTTGGTGGTCAATGGCTGCGTGCCAGAGGCAGTAACAGAGGCATTTTTCATGAGGTTCTCTCGTCAGTAAACAGGCTCAGGTGGATTTTGATCACCGCTTTGCGGAGGCGGGAAACACCGTGGGTCTGGCAACAGGGGCGATGAACATCATGG
The DNA here is from genome assembly GCF_037479575.1 of Erwinia sp. MYb416. NCBI lineage: Bacteria > Pseudomonadati > Pseudomonadota > Gammaproteobacteria > Enterobacterales > Erwiniaceae > Erwinia > Erwinia sp. MYb416. Next base: position 65,080 of record NZ_JBBGYT010000437.1, on the reverse strand, counting down.
GGAAACAACACCACAAAGGTGTCGGCTTCCAGCGCAATCATCGATTCATTATGGGTCTGGTGATAAAACACAATATCGTGCTGCTCTGCGCGGTCTTCGACCACCTCGTGAGAGGGGTGCGCACGCGCCACGCCGATCGTCTCTTCACCGGAGAGCAGATACTGAATATCGACGTATTTGAAATGCGACTCGGCACGCATCTCGCTGGCCGGGACGGTGTCCATCGTCTGGTACAGACAAAACATTTTGTTCTCAGGAAGGATGTCGAACTTACCGGGTTCCAGCGCGGAAAAATCCGTTGCTGCAATCCATTCCAGAGCCTGGTTAATGACCGAATGCAGGGTATGACGTTCCCTCGCCCAGTCGTTGCGATCGCAAAAAATCATGGTTTTAGTCCCGTTTTCACTCGCATCGAACGAGTTTTTGTTATTTGTTTAGCGGGTTGTGGGGTACAGCGGGGGGGCCCGGACAGGGCCGCCCGGCGCGAAGGTTAGCCCGCGATTTTCTTTTGCCACAGCGCAGTGCCCTGCTGGATTTGATCCAGCAATACGCCGAGGCCCCAGAATTTTTCCAGCACGTTATCTTTATTCACCCGGCAGAACTCACTGTCGAACGTGCCGAGCTGCTGGTGATAAATTTTGGCGTTTTTCGGGTAGCCGAGGGTTTCGGTTACCGCAGACAGTGACAGGAATAACGACAGTTCCTGCGCTTTCTCCGGCTGCTCTGCGCCATGGTGGTAGAGCCAGTGATACAGCTCAGGATGGAAGTTAGTGAACACACCGCTGAACCCTTTGGAGCCGGACTGGATGGCGGGCCAGGCAATGGCGGCATTGGCATTGATGATATTGAACGGTGTGCCTTCAGCCAGTTTCACGCGGCGCTGTACGGTAGGCAGGTCGCAGCTCACATCCTTCAGCACCACAAAACGGCCGCTGTTGGCGCAGAAGCTGAACTCTTCATCGGTCAGCAGGCGGCGATACGGCGCCGGGCACTCATACAGACCCAGAGGCATGGTCACCGGCAGGGCTTCCAGCAGGGCGTTCAGCGTGGAGAAGAACACCTCACTGCCTTCATTTTTCGGGTCCAGATGGTTGGTGACCAGCACCAGCGCATCAATGCCGGTGTTGGCCATCGCGCTCAGTTCGGTAATCTGCGCATCCAGCGCATCGCTGATATGACCGGAGGCAATGACCGGTACGCGACCCTGGACTTTTTCCACCACAAATTTTGCCAGCGCTACGCGCTCGTCCAGGCTGAGGAACTGCATTTCGCTGGACTGGCAGACAGCAAACAGCGCATCCACGCCCTGTGTCAGATACCAGTTAATCAGCCGCTCAAGGCCAGGGTAGTCAATCTGGTTATCAGCGGTAAACGGCGTCAGCATGACGGGAACAATACCTTCAATCTTCTTCATTTGGTTCTCCTGAAGCAGCAGTGCTGCATGAAAGTCAGTCGGATTTAATGCTGCGCCAGACGCGCAACCACCTGAGGGTGATCGGGCATATTCGATGCCCCTTCGCGCTCTACCGCCAGTGAAGCAAACGCCGCGGCATAAGTGGCCGCCTGCGCAATAGTCTGTCCTTTTGCCAGCGCCGCGGCGAAGGCACCGTTAAACGCATCACCGGCACCGGTAGTGTCGACACTGAGTGCCGGAAACGCGGCAATATGCTGAAACTGACCGTTCTCGAGGATCAGCGCCCCACGCGAACTCATGGTGATAATCACCCGCTTCGCTCCCTGACGCACAATCGCCAGGGCCGCTTCTTTCGCGCTGTCGAGGTCATTCACCTCCACGCCGGAGAGCAAAGAAGCCTCGGTTTCATTCGGCGTCAGTACATCCACATAGTGCAGGCACGCCAGCGCATCTGCTGAGAAAGGCGCCGGATTCATAATGACGCGCACGCCCAGGGTGGTGGCCAGCTTCATGGCGTTCAGCGTGGCGGAAAAATTGTTTTCCAGCTGCACCAACAGCACATCAGACCCCGCGAGTTCATGCGTCATTTCTGCCACTTCGGCGTCGGTCAACGTCTTGTTGGCCCCGGAATAAATGGCGATCATATTTTCGCCATCCTGCTGCGATACATAGATAATCGCGTTACCCGTTGGCTCTACGTCACTCTGATACAGCCTGAAAGAGTGAATATCTGACGCCGACAGATGGTCGAAAGCGAACTGGCTGAACTGATCGGTACCGACTTTGGAGACGAAGTGAACACGTGCTCCGGCACGGCTGGCCGCCATCGCCTGATTCGCCCCTTTGCCGCCCGGCCCCAGCGTACTGCCCAGCGCCAGCAGGGATTCCCCGCCTTTCGGAAAGCGCGCTACTTTTGCCACGATATCGACGTTAAACGAGCCGAGGATGCACACCCGGCCCTGTGTCTGGGTGCTGTCGCGCGGTGCTGAACGCTGACGCTGGCTCTCCAGCCGCTGTAACAGCACCTCAAAGTTGCCGCCGGTTTCCGAAATCAGCTTGGCCTGTAAGTTGCGGCGAATCACCATCGCGCCACCATGACAGCGCTGGATCATTCCAAGGCCTGCCAGTGCTGCCAGATCGCTGCGAATGGTCTCTTTGGAGACGGCAAAGGCGGCAGCAAGCCAGGCGACACTCAGGCTTTCATGCTGGTCGAGATAATCGAGAATGCTGTTACGCCGTTGTTCCAGATACATAGTCACCTCTTGCTATTCAGTAGCCTAAGGGAGCACGTAAAGTTTAAAAGTGATAGCGGTCATAGCGCTCGGTGAAAAACGGAAGCAAACGGAAGTGAAACCAAAAGAGGGTGAGGTAAAAACGAAGGCAGACAGGTCGATGCGCCTAACATGAAAACAAGACGTGTCGAAATTTACTCACTTTTTCGACATGAGGATGACAGGCGAAAAAAAACAGACCCGGGGGGTCTGCTTATTGATACGGGGCGACCGGAACAACAGGTCGCCCCCTGCAACATCAGATATCAATGTTCGCGGCGCGCAGCGCATTCTCTTCGATAAAGGCACGGCGTGGCTCTACCGCATCGCCCATCAGGGTGGTGAACAGCTGATCGGCGGCAACCGCGTCTCGAATGGTCACGCGCAGCATACGACGGCTTTCCGGATCCATGGTGGTTTCCCACAGCTGATCAGGGTTCATTTCGCCCAGACCTTTGTATCGCTGAACCGTCAGACCACGACGTGACTCTTTGACCAGCCACTCCATTGCCTGCTCAAAGCTGGCAATTGGCTGACGGCGCTCGCCACGTTCGATAAACGCGTCTTCTTCAATCAGACCACGCAGCTTCTCGCCCAGGGAACAAAGCTTACGGTATTCACCGCCGAGCATGAAATCCGTATCCAGAGCATAATCGGTATCCACACCATGCGTCTTGATGCGCAGCACCGGTTCAAAGATGTGCAGTTCCAGGTTTTCACGAACCAGACCGCTGTAGCTGCTGCCGTGCTGATCGTTATCGTTCAGATACGTAACCAGCTCATCCATCCAGGCCCGTACCGGCGCTTCTACTGCCAGTTCGCTCAGCGTCGGGTTGTAAACCAGCGCGTTCAACAGCGCCACCGGATAACGGCGCTCCATACGTTTGATCATCTTACGCGTGCTGTTGAACTCTGATACCAGGTCCTCCAGTGGCTTGCCACCCAAGGCCGGAGCGCTGGCGTTAGCATGCAGCGAAGCACCGTCCAGTGCGATAGAGATCTGATACTGGTCCATCGCGTCATCATCTTTGATGTACTGTTCCTGCTTCCCTTTTTTCACCTTGTACAGCGGCGGCTGGGCGATATACACATGGCCACGTTCGATGATTTCAGGCATCTGACGGTAGAAGAAGGTCAGCAGCAGCGTACGGATGTGAGAACCATCCACGTCGGCATCGGTCATGATGATGATGCTGTGATAACGCAGTTTGTCCGGGTTATATTCGTCACGGCCAATGCCGCAGCCCAGCGCGGTGATCAGCGTTGCCACTTCCTGCGAAGCGAGCATCTTATCGAAGCGCGCTTTCTCCACGTTCAGGATTTTACCTTTCAGCGGCAGAATGGCCTGGTTTTTACGGTTACGTCCCTGCTTGGCAGAGCCGCCCGCAGAGTCCCCTTCCACAAGGTAGATTTCAGAAAGTGCCGGGTCGCGTTCCTGGCAGTCAGCCAGTTTGCCAGGCAGACCAGCCAGATCCAGCGCACCTTTACGGCGGGTCATTTCACGTGCGCGGCGAGCCGCTTCACGGGCGCGGGCTGCGTCGATGATTTTACCCACAACGATTTTTGCATCGCTCGGGTTTTCCAGCAGGTATTCCGCCAGCAGTTCATTCATCTGCTGCTCAACCGCCGTTTTCACCTCGGAAGAGACCAGTTTATCTTTGGTCTGAGAGGAGAATTTAGGGTCTGGCACTTTGACTGAAACGACAGCAATCAGGCCTTCACGCGCATCATCACCCGTGGCACTGACCTTGGCTTTCTTGCTGTAGCCTTCTTTATCCATGTAGGCATTCAGCGTACGGGTCATGGCGGTACGGAAACCAACGAGGTGCGTCCCCCCATCGCGCTGTGGGATGTTGTTGGTAAAGCAGTAGATGTTTTCCTGGAAACCATCGTTCCACTGCAGCGCCACTTCCACACCAATGCCGTCTTTCTCAGTAGAGAAATAGAACACATTCGGGTGGATCGGGGTTTTGTTCTTGTTCAGATACTCAACAAACGCCTTAATACCACCTTCATAGTGGTAATGGTCGCTTTTACCATCACGCTTATCTTCCAGCTTGATAGAGACGCCAGAGTTCAGGAACGACAGCTCGCGCAGGCGTTTTGCCAGAATTTCGTATTCGAATTCAACGACGTTGGTAAAGGTCTGATGGCTTGGCCAGAAACGCACGCGTGTTCCGGTCAGATCGGTTTCACCGCTAACGCTTAACGGCGCCTGCGGCACACCATGGACGTAGATCTGCTGGTGAACTTTGCCTTCACGACGAATGGTCAGTTCCAGTTTTTCCGACAGGGCGTTAACCACGGAAACACCCACACCATGCAGGCCGCCGGACACTTTATAGGAGTTATCATCGAACTTTCCGCCTGCGTGCAGCACGGTCATGATCACTTCAGCGGCAGAAATACCTTCTTCTTCATGGATACCGGTAGGAATACCGCGGCCATCATCCTGCACAGACACAGAGTTATCTGCATGAATAGTGACAAGAATATCGGAGCAGTGACCGGCGAGTGCTTCGTCAATGGCGTTATCCACGACCTCAAATACCATGTGATGCAGACCGGTACCGTCATCCGTATCGCCGATATACATACCCGGGCGCTTGCGTACCGCATCCAGCCCCTTGAGAACTTTGATACTGGAGGAGTCATAAGAATTCGACATCAACTTTTCTCGCTCGTTTAATCTTCAGGTTGAACCACTATTTTACCTTGTTCTACAGTGAACATCTTGCCCTTTTCATCAGTCATGTCGAAGACATGCTCGGCCGCAATGGCACTGACAAAAACCTGGGCCTGAGTGGCTTTTAAACGCGCTGCCAGCAGGTGGCGACGGGTTTCATCCAGCTCAGAGGCAAAATCATCTATCAGATACAGGCAACGTCGCCCGTTCTGTCGGGTGAGAAACTCACCCTGCGCCAGCCTCAGGGCGCACATCAGCAGCTTTAACTGGCCGCGTGACAGCAAATCTTCCACCGGCGTTCCCTCTGCGCGAATACGAAAATCCGCTTTATGAGGACCACTGGCAGTGTAAGTCAGTGCACGATCGCGCTCAAAACTGCGTTCGAGCAGGTCGGCATAATCACTCTCTTTATCCCAGCCGCGCTGATAAGAGAAGCTCAGCTGAAATTCCGGCAAAAACTGGGCACAGGTGGCGTTAATATCTGCCGCAATCGCTTCACTGTAGGCCGCACGCCACTGGCTTATCTGTTCAGCCAACGGTGCCAGCTCCTGATCCCAGGCGCGGATCTGCTGGTAGCGTGACACCTGACGCAGCGCAGCGTTACGCTGTTTCAGCAGGCGTTTGAGGTTACTCCAGGCGTTGAAAAAACCCGGTTCATTGTGAAAGCAGCCCCAGTCGATATAAGCACGACGATACTTCGGCCCCCCGTTCAGCAGGGTAAAGCCCTCCGGCGTGATCAGCTGCATCGGCAGCATCTGCGCCAGTTCGGCCACTTTGTGGCCGTCGCTACCGTCAACCCGTACCCGGCTGTCACCGGCGCGGTTTTTAGTCAGCCCAACCGACACTTCCCTTTCCGCCCCGGCGATACGCCCGTGCAACACAAAGGCGTCCTGCTCATGGCGAATAACCCTGCCCGCCTGCAAACTGCGAAAGGCACGGCCATGACCGAGGGTATAAATCGCTTCCAGCACGCTGGTTTTACCGCTGCCGTTGGGCCCCACCAGGAAGTTAAATCCGGGGGCCAGCGCGAGGTCCGCGTTTTCGATATTACGGAAGTCTTTAATAAGCAGGCGGGTTAAAGCCATAGCAGGATCCAGAGCAGCGGAATGTCTGGGTCAGGCGTACCTGACCCCTACGGAGATGAAGATGAACTCAGCAATTACAAGCGCATTGGCATCACAACATAGGCCGCTGACTGACTGGCTGCATCTTCAATCTGGACGCTGGAAACGGAATCAGTCAGCAGCAGACGCACGTTCTCGCACTTCAGCGCGTTCAGGACATCCAGCACATAGCTGACGTTGAAGCCGATTTCGAGATCGGTGCCACCGTAGGTCACATCCAGCATCTCTTCCGCTTCTTCCTGCTCCGGGTTATTTGCCGTAATTTTTAGCTGATTTTCGCTGATATAGAGGCGAACACCGCGGAATTTCTCATTAGAGAGGATCGCTGCACGGGAAAACGCCTGCTTCAGCAGATCACAGCCTGCATCGAGGGTTTTGTCCGGGTTCTTCGGCAACACGCGGCGATAATCCGGGAAGCGGCCATCAACCAGCTTCGAGGTGAAAATAAAATCACCCACATGTGCACGGATATTATTGCTGCCAATCTGTACCTGTAACAGGGTATCGCCGCCATCCAGCAGACGCACCAGCTCAATAACCCCTTTACGCGGCACGATCACTGAATGGCTGGGGAGCTGCTGGCCCACCGGCATTGAACAGACCGCCAGGCGGTGACCATCGGTGGCCACAGTACGCAGCTCTTCACCTTCGGTCTCAAACAGCATTCCGTTCAGGTAATAACGCACGTCCTGATGGGCCATAGAGAACTGCGTGGCTTCAATCAGGCGTTTAAGGGTCGCCTGCGGCAGTGTGAATTCGACCTCGCTCTGCCAGTCATCCAGGTTAGGGAAATCACTGGCAGGCAGGGTAGACAGCGAGAAACGGCTGCGGCCGGAGCGCACCAGCATTCTTTCGCCTTCCAGAATCACCGTGATTTCAGCGCCTTCCGGCAAACCCCGGCAGATATCAAAGAATTTGCGTGCCGGTACCGTCGTGGCGCCAGGCTCATGGTCCTGCGTCAGCGCAACGCGCGCCACCATTTCCATTTCCAGATCGGTGCCCGTCAGCAACAGCGTGCCTTCATTAACCTGCAACAACAGGTTGCCAAGGATCGGCAGCGTCGGACGACCGCCTAATGGGCTGCTAACTTGCTGTAATGGCTTGAGTAAATGCTCACGTTCTACAATAAATTTCATAGTCAGGAAGATAATGTTCTGATTAGATTTGAGAAATCTTCTTTAATGTCATGACTCTCTTCACGCAGCTGCTCAATTTTACGGCAGGCATGTAGCACTGTGGTGTGGTCACGACCCCCGAAAGCATCACCGATTTCCGGCAGACTGTGGTTGGTCAGTTCCTTGGCCATCGCCATCGCCATCTGGCGCGGGCGTGCAACCGAACGGGAACGTCGCTTCGACAGCAGATCGGCGACTTTAATTTTATAATACTCAGCAACCGTCTTCTGAATATTATCGATAGTTACCAGCTTCTCCTGCAAGGCAAGCAGGTCACGTAAGGCTTCGCGCACAAAATCGATCGTGATGGCACGACCGGTAAAGTTGGCGTTGGCGATCACGCGGTTTAACGCACCTTCAAGCTCACGCACATTAGAACGCAGACGCTTGGCAATAAAGAACGCCACTTCACCCGGCAGGCGAATGTCATTCTCATCCGCTTTCTTCATCAGGATCGCTACGCGAGTTTCCAACTCAGGCGGCTCGATCGCCACCGTCAGGCCCCAGCCAAAGCGGGATTTGAGTCGATCTTCCACACCATTGATCTCTTTCGGATAACGATCCGAGGTCAAAATGATCTGCTGATTACCTTCCAGCAGGGCATTAAAGGTGTGGAAAAACTCTTCCTGCGATCGCTCTTTATTGGCAAAAAACTGAATGTCATCGATCAGCAGCGCATCCACTGAGCGATAGTAACGCTTAAATTCTTCGATGGCGTTGTTCTGTAGCGCCTTGACCATGTCCTGCACAAAACGCTCCGAGTGCATATACACCACTTTCGCGTTTGGCTTACGTGCCATGATCCCGTTGCCGACCGCATGCAACAAGTGCGTCTTACCGAGACCGGTACCACCATAAAGGAATAACGGGTTATACGCGCCACCCGGGTTATCAGCCACCTGACGTGCCGCCGCACGTGCCAGCTGGTTTGATTTACCCTCAACGAAATTGTCGAAGTTGTGCTTGGTGTTCACATTTGAGCGGTAAGACAGCTCCGCCGGTGCCGGCATATTGTCCCAGCTGGGGCGCATCGGTGCAGGGCGGCTGATGATGCCTGGTGAACTGGCATGTGCCGTGGCCATCACCGGCTGGCTGATGGTTTGCGCGACGGGCTTACTGCCCACTTCAAAGCGCAGCAATGGCACATTTGCCCCGCAAAAATCATTTAGCAGAGCATTGATATTATTCAGGTATTTATCCCGAACCCAATCGAGTACAAAACGGTTTGGTGCATACAAGGCCAGCGTATTGTCATTCAATTCGGCCTGCAAGGGGCGTATCCACATGCTGAATTCTGTGGCAGGTAGCTCATCCTGCAGGCGGGCAAGACACTGTTGCCAAAGCGTAAGTGACACGGCGGACTCCACTCGAAAAAATTCGATAAGAAATAAAAGCGCTGAAGCGATAATTTCATCATTGTTGACGCATGCCGATGAAACACATGCGAACCGCTATCCACGGTTACTCCGCCCGTCCCCGGCATATCTAATGCTTAAGGGGTAGGATCGACCCGAAGGATCGTTAGCGGAAGGGCGGATCATAGCGTAAAGCGCCGCAGAGATCTTCACTTTCTACACAGTTTTGATCCAATTTATCCACAGGCATGTACAGCGGGGATAAGTTTACGCCACCCTGAGCAAAAGACATTCAGGATCGTCTGCATTCATTGAAATTTAATGGTGCCATCACGTTATTGCCGCAAACAGCATGCAACAGGATCGCCAGAAGATCCTGCGCGATCCTTGCGCTTTTTACTGGACGCCGTATAATTCTTGCCCCGGCGTGTGCGCCATGGCCGTTTTGGCTGTTTTTGCGGTCACTACGGGCAATCAGGATGCGCTTTTCACGCGAAGTAAATTGACTCTGGACTGTACAATTATTACAATCCCGCCTCTTTATTAAAGACACACTGAGGCGTCGGTCGTTTTTTCGGGCCAGATAACGCGTCACCAAGTGAAATTTTTAAAGTTTAGGTAGAAATCGCCATGAAACGCACTTTTCAACCGTCCGTACTGAAGCGTAACCGTTCACACGGTTTCCGTGCTCGTATGGCAAATAAAAATGGTCGTCAGGTTCTGGCACGTCGTCGTGCTAAAGGCCGTTCTCGTCTGACCGTTTCTAAGTAATAAAAGCTAACCGCTGAGTGGTTAAGCTCGCATTTCCCAGGGAGTTACGTTTGTTAACTCCCACTCATTTCACTTTCGTCTTCCAGCAGCCACAACGGGCTGGCACGCCGCAAATTACTATTCTCGGCCGCCTGAACGCGCTGGGGCATCCCCGCATCGGTCTTACCGTCGCCAAAAAACATGTTAAACGTGCTCACGAGCGTAACCGGATCAAGCGATTGACCCGCGAAAGCTTTCGTCTGCGTCAACATGAGCTTCCGGCGATGGATTTTGTCATCGTAGCGAAAAAGGGTGTTGCCGATCTGGATAATAAGGCACTGACGGAAGCGTTGGAGAAACTATGGCGTCGCCATTGTCGCCTGGCTCGCGGCTCCTGATCGGGCTGATACGCGTCTATCAACGCGTTATCAGCCCGCTGTTAGGACCCCACTGCCGTTTCCATCCCACCTGTTCGCAATACGGAATTGAGGCATTGCGCAGGTTTGGGGTGATAAAAGGGAGTTGGTTGACGATGAAACGCATATTAAAATGCCACCCCTTGAACCCGGGTGGCGACGATCCGGTGCCGCCACATAACCATTGATCCCAGAGAACATTAACGATGGATTCGCAACGCAATCTTTTCCTCATCGCTTTTCTGTTCGTGTCCTTCATGATCTGGCAAGCCTGGCAGACGGACCACGCTCCGCAGCCATTGCAGACCCAGACCACGCAAACCACGACCAGTGCAGCCGGTGATGCCGCCAATCAAGGCGTACCTGCCAGTGGCCAGGGCAAAACGATCACCGTTAAGACTGATGTCCTGTCTTTAAACATCAATACTCGCGGTGGCGATATTGACCAGGCGTTATTGCTGACTTACCCGGATTCACTGGGTTCAGACAAGCCTTTCCAACTGTTGGAAACCACGCCTGGATTCCTGTATCAGGCCCAGAGCGGTCTGACTGGTCGTAACGGCCCGGATAATCCGGCCAATGGCGCACGTCCTCTGTATACCGCAGGCCAGGATCACTTCGAGCTGGCTGATGGCCAGAGCGAGCTGCGTATTCCGTTGACCTTTACCGCGGAAAACGGCGCAACCTTCACCAAGACCTTCGTTCTGAAACGTGGTGAATACGCGATTAATGTCGATTATCAGATCAACAACGCCTCACAGCAGCCGCTGGAAGTGTCAATGTTCGGTCAGCTGAAGCAGTCTATTGACCTGCCGAAGCATCGCGATACCGGCAGCAGCAACTTTGCTCTGCACACTTTCCGTGGCGCGGCTTACTCCAGCAGTGAGACAAACTACGAAAAGTACAAATTCGATAAAATCAGCGATAACGAAAACCTGAGCACCACGACCACCAATGGCTGGGTGGCAATGATGCAGCAGTACTTCGCCACCGCATGGGTTCCACAGACGGCGGGTAACAACACGCTGTACACCAGCAATCTGGGTAACGGAATCGCGGCGATTGGCTACAAATCTGCACCGGTCACCGTCGCACCAGGTTCTCAGCAGCAGCTGGCAGCCACCCTGTGGGTGGGCCCGGAAATTCAGGACAAGATGGCAGCTGTGGCTCCCCACCTTGATCTGACCGTGGATTACGGCTGGTTGTGGTTTATCTCTCAGCCGCTGTTCAAACTGCTGAAATTCCTGCACACCTTTATCGGTAACTGGGGCTTCTCCATTATCGTAATCACCTTCATCGTGCGTGGCATCATGTACCCGCTGACCAAAGCGCAGTACACCTCGATGGCAAAAATGCGCATGTTGCAGCCTAAGATTCAGGCGATGCGTGAGCGTTTAGGTGATGACAAGCAGCGTATGAGCCAGGAAATGATGGCGTTGTACAAAGCGGAGAAAGTAAACCCGCTGGGCGGCTGTCTGCCTCTGGTTATCCAGATGCCTATCTTCCTGGCCCTTTACTACATGCTGATGGGCTCGGTAGAACTGCGTCATGCGCCGTTCGCCCTGTGGATCCATGACCTGGCAGCACAGGACCCGTACTATATTCTGCCGATCCTGATGGGTATCACGATGTTCTTCATTCAGAAGATGTCGCCAACCACCGTGACCGATCCGATGCAGCAGAAGATCATGACCTTTATGCCCGTGATCTTCACCGTGTTCTTCTTGTGGTTCCCGTCAGGTCTGGTGCTGTACTACATCGTCAGTAACCTGGTGACCATTCTCCAGCAGCAGCTGATTTATCGCGGCCTGGAAAAACGTGGCCTGCACAGCCGCGACAAGAAAAAAGCGTAATCTGTTAATGCTGCGGGCTGACCGAAAAAGAAGGTCAGTCCCTGCACGTAGGGGGCAACCATTTTTTCCGGTCGCCCCGTGCGAACAACACGCACAATGCTTACACTAAGGCGGTCATTATGACCGCCTTTTTATTTCCAAAAGAGAATTCAACATGAGCCATAGCGATACTATCGTCGCGCAGGCGACCGCGCCAGGACGCGGCGGCGTCGGCATTCTGCGTATTTCTGGCAGCAAGGCCGCAGACGTTGCGCAGTTACTGCTGGGTAAACTGCCTAAACCGCGTTACGCCGACTATCTGCCGTTCCGTGACGCCGACGGTAGCACTCTCGATCAGGGCATCGCGCTGTGGTTCCCCGGCCCGAACTCATTTACCGGTGAAGATGTACTGGAACTTCAGGGCCACGGCGGTCCGGTGATCCTTGATCTGTTGCTGAAGCGTATTGTGGCACTGCCCGGGCTGCGAATTGCCAATCCGGGAGAGTTCTCAGAACGCGCCTTCCTCAATGACAAACTGGATCTGGCACAGGCTGAAGCGATTGCCGACCTGATTGATGCCAGCTCCGAGCAGGCAGCACGTTCCGCCGTTAATTCATTACAGGGCGTATTTTCTGCCCGTGTAAACCATCTTGTGGAAGCGCTTACTCACCTGCGAATCTATGTAGAAGCAGCCATCGACTTCCCGGATGAGGAGATCGACTTCCTCTCCGACGGTAAAATTGAAGCGCAGCTGCATCAGGTGATTGCCGACCTTGACGACGTACGTGCCGAAGCACGCCAGGGCAGCCTGCTGCGTGAAGGGATGAAAGTGGTTATCGCCGGGCGTCCAAACGCCGGTAAATCCAGCCTGCTGAATGCACTGGCCGGACGCGAAGCAGCGATTGTGACCGATATCGCGGGCACCACCCGCGATGTGCTGCGCGAGCATATCCATATTGATGGCATGCCGCTGCATATCATTGATACCGCAGGATTACGCGAAGCCAGCGATGAAGTTGAGCGCATTGGCATCGAACGCGCATGGAATGAGATCGAACAGGCCGATCGTGTGCTGTTTATGGTCGATGGCACCACAACGGGTGCGACCGGCCCGGCCGAAATATGGCCGGACTTTATCGCCCGGCTGCCACAAACGTTACCGATTACCGTGGTGCGCAATAAAGCTGATATGACAGGTGAAGTGCTGGGCATCGAAGAAGTAAATGGTCACTCACTTATTCGTCTGTCGGCACGCACTGGCGATGGCATTGATGTCCTGCGCGACCACCTGAAGCACAGCATGGGTTTCTCTGGCAATATGGAAGGTGGCTTCCTGGCACGCCGACGCCACCTGCTCGCACTCGAGTTAGCAGCCACTCACTTACAGCAGGGCAAAGACCAACTGCTGGGTGCCTGGGCCGGTGAATTACTGGCAGAAGAGCTTCGCCTTGCCCAGCAAGCGCTGAGTGAAATTACCGGAGAATTTAGCTCGGATGATCTGCTGGGGCGTATTTTCTCCAGTTTTTGCATCGGGAAGTAAACACCCGGTGTGATCGCTCTATTCCACCAGCAATCTGGCTATAAACAGTGACAATAGTCCGAAAATACCCCTGGGAATGGAATCCCAGGTGAAATTTGATAAGAAAATTCTTACAATGGCAGAGATGATTACCCGACCATTTTCACGGAGCGACAGATGGCAAGTCATTTTGCACGTTGGGCACTCGCCCAAACCAGACCCCAGGTTCACCGACTCCCGCAGCAGATGGTAGAGCAGGCCAGCAGATTTTCCGAGAAACGCCGGGCCCGTTATCTGGCCGCCCGAAGCCTGCTCGCTGAACTGATGCTGCGCGTGTATGGCATCCCCCTTTTGCCCGAATTGATCACCACCACCAGTGGACGCCCCTGCTTTGCAGACCCGGATCTCCCTGACTTTAGCCTGGCCTACGCCGGTAACATGGTCGGTGTGATGTTAGCTGAGGAACGGGGCCGCGCCGGACTCGATATGGAAATTGTCCGCGCACATAGCCGTCAGACGACGGAGCACCATTTTGAATGTCTGTCGTCGGGAGAGAAAGCGTGGATCAATGCACAGAATGATGCCATTGAGGCGTCTACGCAGCTGTGGACGCTACGCCAAAGCATTCTAAAACTCACTGGCGAAGCGGATGAAGGAAGTGATTCACTGCGCTTGCACCCGGCATCAGGACGACTGCGCTGCGTCACCTGGCCAGATATTCAGGCGCTGTGTGATGTTGAGCCATTGCTGGTGTGGTCCTGTGCGTTATCGCCAGGCACTGACCGACTGCATTTGTGGGAATATAACGGGGAAGATGGCTGGGAATCACTGCGGGATTTTAACGTTTATGCACACAATCTTGGGCCACGCACGCTGCGTCTGACCAGTCTGCCGGCGGAAAAACCGCTCTATCACTCCTGAGAGTCAAACGGGTGGCGTTACCACCACCCGTTAGTCTGATTAATGCGCGTCGATAAACGCGATTTTCAGAACGAACAGTAACGCCACGACCACGACGCACGGGCTGATTTCACGCCAGCGCCCCGTGCCCAGCTTCATCACGCAGTAAGAGATAAAGCCCAGTGCGATACCTTCAGTGATCGAGAAACTGAATGGCATCATCGCCGCTGTCACAAACGCCGGAACCGCTTCGGTCAGGTCATCCCACTTCACGCGCGCCAGGCTTGAGGTCATCAGCACGCCCACGTAGATCAGCGCACCGGCTGCGGCATAAGCGGGGACCATACCCGCCAGCGGTGACAGGAACATCACCAGCAGGAACAGCACGCCCGTCACAACGGCCATCAGGCCGGTGCGACCGCCCACGGACACGCCGGATGAGCTTTCGATATACGCAGTCACCGAAGAGGTACCGATAAATGAGCCGGCAACGGAACTGATACTGTCCACATACAGCGCCTGCTTCATACGCGGAAACTTGCCCGTCTCATCAGTCAGACCGGCTTTATCCGTCACACCAATCAACGTCCCGGAAGAGTCAAACAGGTTGACCAGCATAAAGGAGAAGATGATCCCGGCCATGCCAACGTTCAGTGAATCTTTCAGGTTAACCTGCCCCAGAACGGAGGTCACCGCAGGGGGTGCGGAGAAGATACCGGTATATTTCACATCACCAATCGCCAGACCAATCAGCGTGGTCACCACGATCGACACCAGCACCGCCGCATGGATATTGCGCGATGCAAGGATGGCGATAATAAAGAAGCCCAACGCGCCCAGCAGTACGCTGTGCGAGGTCAGGTTACCGACTGTTACCAGTGTTGCTTCGTTGGCCACGATAATACCGGCATTTTTCAGCCCCATCATCGCAATAAACAGACCAATACCGGCAGTGATCCCGACGCGCAGACTCAGTGGAATATTGGCAATCATCCAGTAACGCACACGGAAGATCGTCAGCAACAGCAGGCCAACAGCCCCCCAGAAAATAGCGCCCATTCCGATCTGCCAGGATATCCCCATCGCACCCACGACCACGAAGGCGAAGAAGGCGTTCAGCCCCATCGCGGGGGCCAGTGCCACAGGCAGGTTCGCGACCAGCCCCATCAGAATACTGCCTCCGGCAGCTATCAGACAGGTGGTAACGAAGACCGCCTGCGTGTCCATGCCGGCCACGCCGAGGATCTGAGGGTTAACAAAAACGATATACACCATCGTCAAAAAGGTGGTGAAACCAGCAATCACCTCGGTACGAACGGTGGTGCCATGCTCCTGCAATTTAAAAATCCGTTGTAACAGACCGGGATTCGTCATTATGTGTTTCCAGAACGGAGAAAAGTTGTCGGCCGTTATCCTACCCCAAAATTCTGATTTTGGGATGCCGATCACCCGGTTTTTTCGCAACCGATTGCGCTGTTTTACCCGTCTTATCACAACCGTTAACAGTAATTGACATAATTCACCCCGCTTCGCGCTACTATCGGGTATCCACCCACTGGACAGAAGGAATCAGGATGACCGTGGAATGCATTTTTTTCGATTGTGATGGAACGCTGGTCGACAGCGAAATGCTCTGTACTCAGGCGTACGTCAACACTTTCGCGCAGTTTGGTGTCACGCTGTCGCTGCAGGAGATGTTCGAAAAGTACAAAGGAGTGAAACTGTACGACATCATCGCGGATGTCTGCCAGCAGCACCCGCTGACGACCCCGGTTGAAGTCCTGGAACCGGCTTATCGTCAGGAAGTGGCTCGCCTGTTTGACCTGGAGCTTAAACCGATTCACGGTGCAAAGGCGTTGCTGGAAAAAGTGAGTGTTCCGGCCTGTGTCGTCTCTAACGGGACCGTCCCCAAAATGCAGCATTCGCTCGGCCTGACCGGCATGCTCTCCTTCTTTGGGGACCACTTATACAGCGGCTATGACATTGAGCACTGGAAACCCGACCCGGAATTGATGTACTACGCTGCCAAACAGATGGGCGTTGCGATTGAGCGCTGCATTCTGATCGATGATTCTGAGGCGGGGGCAAAAGCGGGCATCGCCGCCGGGATCCCGGTATTCTATTACTGCGTCGATGCGCATAATCCGGTAATCAACCATCCACTGGTGACGGTGTTTGATGATATGGCACAGCTGCCAGATTTATGGCAGGCGCGTGGCTGGCAGTTAACGCGCTAAATGGGGGCAGGCCGGAAACAACCCGGCCTGTTGCCAGCAAGCGGTATAGAAAAAATCAAATACCGTCCCCCTCATTGATATACCAGCGTAATGAATTTGACAGCAGTGAAGCATGTTTAATAACTTTGCCTTCATCGACCAGCTGTAAAAGAATATTTCGCATCATATAGATACTCTCACCGCAATTATCCGCTAACTCTCTGGTTTTAGGCCATAGCGTGGGATCGGATAAATGCGTACCCTCTTTGGGGCTGGAGGCGAGTTCCTGGCAGATTAAAGCCAGCGCACGGAATGCCTCTTGTTTCTTTAGCTGAACGGCTGTTTTATTTCTTCTCATATCTAATATATTAATGATAGCGTTAATCACCCGCTATACATTACTCCTTTTCGCTATATTAATTATACTCACGGTGAGGAGGGATCGTGTACCTGCATTGTTATTATCACTGCCAGCACCGTTCCCCCTAAGTGACCAGTTGATATTTTCAGCGCGGAACACATCAAAATCGAAATGGAAAATAAAGAAGGGATATATCGCCTCAACACTGAGAAAAAAAACAAAAACCATTGACTAATTTCGAGACTATCGTTTTTCTTAAGCGCTGTAAACAATATAAAATCACAAAGAAAAATAATACCACTATATGCCAAACAGGTTACCAAGCCGATATATTCACACACCTATTAAAGTGTAAATTTAAATAAATAAGCACTTTAAGAAAATTTCTATGAAAATAATAAAGGGAAAAGGAAGAATAGAAGAAAACGGGGGGAGAAATCAGGTTCATATTATCCTGCGCTGAAGGGACCAGCGCTGGATGCCGCTCAGTTAGCCAATCGCGCCCAGTGCATCATCGTTACCCTGCTTTTTCGGCAGCAGGAATAACGTGGCGACAATATCCAGCAGATAGATCAGTGCCAGCATGGTGATAGCAGCAGTAAATGACCACTGGCTGACCAGCAGCCCAATCACCAGCGGACCAAATCCACCCACACCACGCCCCAGGTTAAACAAGACATTCTGCGCCGTAGCACGTACTTTCACCGGATAAGTGTCAGAAATCAGCGCGCCGTAACCACCAATCATGCCATTCACAAACATCCCCATCAGTGCCCCGGTAAACAGCATGGTCGTCGGATCGCGCAACTGAGCGTAAACCACCACCATCACCACTGCGCCAAACTGATACAGCAGGAAAATTTTCCAGCGGGAGAAGCGATCGGCCAGCAGACCAAATAACCAGATACCGAAGGTCATCCCGACGACCGTGACCGCCGTCCACAACCCGGATTTCGTCAGCGAAAAACCAAAGTTAGATGAGAGATAACTCGGCATCCAGATCATCAGACCGTAATAACCAAAGTTCTGTACAGAACAGAGGATAAAGATGCCGATGCTGGCTTTGGTGGTAGCCGCATCCACGAACAACAGCTTAATGCGCGCCGTGAACGACAACCCCTGATTCACATCCACATGCTGGGTGAACGCTTCCGGCTCCCCCATGCCACGACGAATGGCAAACGAGGCCAGGGCGGGCAGCAGGCCAACGAGGAACATGCCGCGCCAGCCGATCACATTCAGCAGCAACGGCGTGATAAATGCCGCCAGCAGTACGCCGAGCTGCCACCCCATGCCCACCCACGCTGAAGCACGGTTACGCTTGTTGGCAGGCCAGGCTTCGGCGATCAACGCCATACCAATACCGAACTCACCGCCCAGGCCCATACCCGCAAGGGTGCGATACGCCAGTAAATCCCAATATCCCTGTGCCACTGCGCACAGCCCGGTAAAGACTGAAAACATCAGGATGGTAAAGGTCAGTACACGAATACGCCCGAGACGATCGCTGATATGGCCGAAAACAATGCCTCCCAGCACGGCACCAATCAGTGTCCAGGTGACCAGTGAACCAGCCTGCGAGGGGGATAATGCCAGCGACAGACTGATAGCAGGTAACATAAAACCGAGGATCAGCAGATCAAAGCCGTCCATTGCGTAACCGCTGACAGCAGCGACCATCGCTTTGCCCGGCGTGACGCTACGCTTGTCCGGGGGGGAAATTGACATGATTTTCTGGCCTTTTCATTGGAAATTTGCCGCAAGTATAAGTATGAGCGACGAAGGTATCCAGACGAAAAAGTGATGGGGAAGGAAGTCAGGCATGCCGGGGGGTTGGCACGCCTGAGCAGAGATTACGACGGGTTATTGCTACCGGTGTCATCGCCGGTCAGCAGTTTATCCAACTGGTCACCGCCCACGTGACGGAAATCCTGACCTTTCACGAAGTAGAAGATAATTTCACAAATGTTCTGGCAGCGGTCACCGATGCGCTCGATGGCACGCGCGCAGAACAAGGCCGTCAGCACACTCGGGATAGTGCGCGGATCTTCCATCATATAGGTCATCAGCTGGCGCACGATGCCCTCATACTCCTGGTCAACCTTCTTGTCTTCACGATAGATTTCAATGGCGGCAGTAAGATCCATCCGCGCAAAAGCATCCAGTACGTCATGCAGCATCTGAATGGTGTGATGGCCCAGTGACTCCAGGCTCACCAGCAGCGGCTGGTGCTGCTGGGTGAATTTTTCCAGCGCGGTACGGCAGATCTTCTCGGCAACATCACCAATACGTTCCAGCTCAGAGATGGTTTTGATGATCGCCATTACCAGACGCAGGTCGCTGGCAGTAGGTTGACGTTTGGCGATGATGCGTACGCAGGCTTCATCAATCTCCACCTCCATCATATTGACCTTGTGGTCACCTTCAATCACCTTGTTCGCCAGCTCACCATCCTGGTTGTGCATCGCCGTGATGGCATCGGTCAACTGCTGCTCGACCATGCCACCCATGGTCATCACCTGGGTGCGGATATGCTCCAGCTCGGCGTTGAACTGGCCGGAGATATGTTTGTTCAGATTTAAGCTATCCATTGTATTCTCCAGTCAAATCAACCGTAGCGGCCGGTGATGTAATCTTCAGTTTGCTTCTGATGCGGCTTGGTGAACAGTGTATCGGTATCACTGAACTCGATCAGTTCGCCCAGGTACATAAATGCCGTGTGGTCGGAGCAGCGTGCTGCCTGCTGCATATTGTGGGTGACGATCACCACGGTGTAATCCTGCTTCAGTTCCGTAATCAGCTCTTCGATGCGCCCGGTTGAGATCGGGTCCAGGGCCGAGCAAGGTTCATCCAGCAGTAACACTTCCGGGCGAATCGCAATACCACGCGCGATGCACAGACGCTGCTGCTGACCGCCGGAAAGACTGTAACCACTCTGATGCAGCTTGTCTTTGGTTTCGGTCCACAGCGCCGCTTTCGTCAATGCCCACTGAACGCGTTCGTCCATATCGGCACGTGACAGCTTTTCAAACAGACGCACACCGAAAGCGATGTTGTCATAAATCGACATCGGGAACGGTGTCGGCTTCTGGAATACCATGCCAACACGGGCACGCAGCAGGGCGATATCCTGGCTGGCGGTCAGGATGTTTTCGCCATCCAGAAGGATTTCACCTTCAGCACGCTGCTCAGGATAGAGCGAAAACATCTTGTTAAACGTACGCAGCAGCGTGGATTTACCGCAGCCGGATGGGCCGATAAACGCCGTCACCTGGTTTTTAGCAATATCCAGATTGATGTTTTTCAGCGCATGGAATTTTCCGTAATAGAAGTTCAAATCACGAACCTGAATCATCTTAGCGGAAGTCGTATCAACCATTTTTATCTCACTTAGTCCGCGCCGCTAACGCCGCGCTGCTCAATTAATGTTTGCTCTTGGCGAAGATCACGCGTGCCAGGATGTTCAGTAACAGTACACACAGCGTAATAATCAGCACGCCCGCCCAGGCCAGACTCTGCCATTCGGCAAACGGACTCATCGCGAACTTAAAGATGGTCACCGGCAGGTTCGCCAGTGGCTGCATCATATCGGTGCTCCAGAACTGGTTCGACAGCGAGGTAAACAGCAGGGGTGCGGTTTCCCCGGCAATGCGGGCAATCGCCAGCAGAACCCCTGTCAGAATGCCGGAAACGGAGGCTTTCAAGGTAATCGCCGAA
This sequence comes from Erwinia sp. MYb416, assembly GCF_037479575.1. Classification (NCBI taxonomy): domain Bacteria; kingdom Pseudomonadati; phylum Pseudomonadota; class Gammaproteobacteria; order Enterobacterales; family Erwiniaceae; genus Erwinia; species Erwinia sp. MYb416. Next base: position 44,344 of record NZ_JBBGYT010000437.1, on the reverse strand, counting down.
ATCATCTTCCATTTTGGCGTCCCCAGCGCATACGCCGCTTCTCGCAGGCTGTCCGGTACCAGTCTCAGCATGTTTTCGGTGGTGCGGATCACGATCGGGATTTGCAACAGTGCCAGCGCCACCACCCCGGCCCAGCCGGAGAAGTGTTGCATCTGCGCCACCACGATGGTGTACACAAACAGACCGACCACAATCGACGGCGCCGAAAGCAGAATGTCGTTAATAAAGCGAATCACTTCGGCCAGCCAGGACTTACGGCCATACTCAGCCAGATAGATCCCCGCCATAATCCCCAGCGGCGTCCCCACAGCGGTTGACCAGAAGATCAACAGACCGCTGCCTGCCAGGGCATTTGCCAGGCCTCCTCCCGCCGTATTCGGCGGGGGCGTATTCTCAGTAAACAGCGACAGCGTCATGCCGTCGATACCGCGAGTCACGGTAGAAAACAGGATCCACACCAGCCAGAACAGACCGAATGCCATCGTCAGCAACGACAGGGCGAGGGCAATACGGTTTTTCATCCGGCGCCACGCCTGCATCTTACGGCGTGAAGCGAGCAGTTCGTCACGCGCCTGCAATTCCATCGTGGTCATGAGCGCGCTCCTTCACTTTTTGCCAGACGCAGGATCATCAGTTTTGAACAGGCCAGCACGATAAACGTGATGACAAACAGGATCAGCCCCAGCTCCATCAGCGCGGCGGTATGCACGCCCGATTCCGCTTCAGCAAATTCGTTCGCCAGCGCGGAGGTGATGCTGTTACCCGGCATAAACAGTGAAGCACTGTCGAGTTGGTAGGTGTTACCGATAATGAAGGTCACCGCCATGGTTTCACCCAGTGCGCGCCCCAGGCCCAGCATCACCCCACCAATCACCCCGTTTTTGGTGAAGGGCAACACAACACGCCACATCACTTCCCAGGTGGTACAGCCAATGCCGTACGCGGACTCTTTCATCATCACTGGCGTCTGCTCGAACACGTCGCGCATGACGGAAGCGATATAAGGGATAATCATAATCGCCAGGATAATTCCGGCGGCTAAAATCCCGATACCAAATGCCGGGCCGGAGAACAGGGATCCTACAATCGGTACGTTAGCCAGTACGTCCCCGACGGGCTGCTGGAAATAGGTGGCAAACAGTGGCGCGAAAATAAACAGCCCCCACATGCCATACACAATGCTGGGGATAGCCGCCAGCAGTTCAATCGCCACGCCCAGCGGGCGACGCAGCCAGTTAGGGGCCAGTTCGGTCAGGAACAAGGCAATGCCGAAACTTACCGGGACAGCGATAAGCAGGGCAATAATGGAGGTGACGACGGTACCGTAAATCGGCACCAGCGCACCAAACTGTTCGTTAGGCGCATCCCACTCTTTATTCCACAGGAACGAGAAACCAAACTTCTGGATACTCGGCCATGAAGAGATAATCAGGGAAACGATAATGCCACCGAGCAGCAACAGCACAATCAACGCAGCCAGTTTAACCAGCGCGCTGAAGATGATGTCACCCTGTTTTCCGGGAGCCTTGAATGCCGGCTTGGTTGCAGCCATAGAATTCTCGAGTCTGATACTGCTGATACGTATCGGGCCAGGCAAGCCTGGCCCATGGGGGCATAAGCACCACGCATCGTGGTGCTTACTGCAATCGCTTAGTACAGTGCTTTGCCGGAGCTGTCTTTCACGTTGGTTTTCCAGGCGCTACGAATCTGCTCAATCACAGAATCTGGCAGTGATGCGTAGTCCAGGCCAGCCGTGGTTTTGCTGCCGTTTTTATAAGCCCAGTCGAAGAACTTCAGTACGGCGGCGCCTTTCTCAGCATTAGCCTGCTCTTTGTGCACCAGGATAAAGGTGGTAGAGGTGATTGGCCACGCGTTGTCGCCTTTCTGGAAGGTCAGATCCTGAGCAAAAGATTTGGACCAGTCTGCGCCTTTCGCGGCATCGCTAAAGCTTTTCTCACCCGGTTCAATGGCTTTGCCATCCGCATCCACCAGCTTGGTGTAAGCCAGGCTGTTCTGTTTCGCGTAGGCGTACTCAACGTAGCCGATAGACCCTGGCAGACGCTGTACGAATGCAGCCACGCCGTCGTTACCCTTGCCGCCCAAACCGGTTGGCCAGTTAACGGTGCTACCTTTACCGACTTTGCTGCTCCAGTCGCTGTTCACTTTAGACAGGTAACTGGTGAACACGAATGAGGTACCCGAACCGTCAGCGCGGCGTACCACGTTGATGTTGGAATCAGGCAGTTTCACGCCCGGGTTCAGCTTGGTGATGGCCGGGTCGTTCCACTTTTTGATGGTACCGAGGTAGATATCACCCACGGTTTTGCCATCCAGCGTCAGCTGTCCAGATTTGATACCAGGAATATTAACCGCCAGTACCACCCCGCCAATAACTGTCGGAAACTGGAACAGGCCATTTTTTTCTAAATCTTCGTCTTTCATCGGCGCATCTGATGCACCGAAGTCTACGGTTTTAGCGATAATCTGCTTAACGCCGCCGGATGAACCGATACCCTGATAGTTAACCTGGCTGCCCGTCGCGGTGTTGTACTCTGCTGCCCACTTGTTATACACAGGTGCCGGGAATGTCCCGCCAGCACCGGTCAGGTTGGTCGCGGCCATTGCGGTAACGGCGCTCAGAGAAAGGGTTACTGCGACGAATTGAGCCAGGGTTTTGTGCATCAGTGTCATGTTCCCTCCACGGGATTAAAAAGTCAGGCCAGTTGCCGTGTTTGTCTAATTAATGATTGCTGCTGGAGGCAAAATAGGACAGTTTGGTGACAGTAAAATGTACGAAATATGACACTTTTGTGACAAGCCACTCTAATCATGAAGGCTGACGTCAGTCGGTTTTTTCCATTACCGCGCTCAGTCCCGGGTTACGTTTAACCGGGCGCGTGGCCCACAGCGATGCAGCAACAATCAGCAACCCGCCCAGCCATGCCGCTGGCGTCAGCGACTCCTGCAACCAGAGCACGGCAAACAGGGCACCAAAGAGCGGCTCAGACCCCATTAATAGTGAGGCACGCGTCGGTGAGGTACGTTTCACCGCGTAGTTCTGCGCGAAGAAAGCAAACAGCGTGCAGAACAACACCAGGTAAAGCGTCGGGCCCCAGAACAGCGTACTCTCAGGCAGGGCCGGTATCCCATGCTCTGTCGCCAGTAACACTACCAGCGAACCGCTGGCGACCACCCCGGTTTGTACCGCCGTCAGCGCCAGTGCGGGCACATTGCGATGCTGGGTCATTTTTTTCGTCAGACACACCATCAACGCGCGCAGCAGCGCAGCGCCCAACACCAGCAGATCGCCCCTGTTCATCGCAATCTGCGTACCGCCCACCAGCAGCATGGCACCGCAAAGAGAGACGGCGGCGGCGATAAACACGCTGATTTCGGGCCGCTGACGGAACATCAGCCATTCAACAAACGGCGTCAGCACCACGCACAGGCTGATCAGAAATGCCGCATTACTGGCAGAGGTCAACGCCACCCCATAAGTTTCACACAGGAAAATAGCCAACAACACCGAACCCAGTATCAACCCCGGGGGCAGCGCCTGGCGCCAGCAGAGCCTTAACGTGGGTAAGAGCAGAACGAAGGTCAGCAAAAAACAAAAAAACACAAAACCCACGACCGGATAGAAAAGAACGGCCTGTTTTGCCATGCCGTAGCTGGTTCCCCAGACCACGGCGACAGCCAGTAACATCCACTCTGCGTAACGCTGTTGTTTCTCCACCTGCATTCCCCTGACGTTGGCGATAAACCCAACTGCGATTATGATGTTTTTCTCCAGACGGAATAATCCGTACGGGTAAACAAGACTTGTGCGCTATGAGAACAAATCAATATATGGGTCTGCTGCCGTATATGGCAGTGTTCGTGAAAGTGGTGGAACTCGGCAGCTTCTCGGCGGCCGCAGAAAAGCTGGGCAGCACCGCGTCTTCGGTCAGCCGTCAGATCGCCAGCCTGGAAAATGCCCTGGGGGTGAAACTGCTGGAAAGGACGACACGCAGGCTGCGCCTGACAGAAGCCGGAACCGTCGCCTGGGAGCGCTGCTTTGAGATGATGCAGTCCGCAGAGTCGGTGTTTGAGCTGGCTGGGCGCATTAGTGACACCCCGCAGGGGCGGGTGAAAATCAGTGCACCGCGTGCCTACGGCAAGGATCTCATCTCCCCGCACGTGGCTGAGTTTTTACAGCGCTACCCTCAGGTGGATCTGCAACTGATGCTCACCGATCGTATGGTGGATTTAATCAATGACAATGTTGACCTGGCGATCCGCATTACCGATACCCCGCCTCCGGGGCTGGCGGCACGCCCGCTGTTTCCTGTCAGGCACGTGCTCTGTGCCAGCGCAGAGTATCTGCAACAGCACGGTATTCCGCAGCACCCGCAGGATTTAACGCAGCACAGCTGTATTTATCTGGGAGAAGTGCCCGGGGATAATCAGTGGAAGTTTCGTCATATCGCCAGCGGAGAGCAAATCAGCGTTGCGGTACACGGGCGCTTTGCCTCAAATCACAGCAAAGCGAGGCTGGAAGGCATCATTCATCATCTGGGCATCGGGTGCCTGCCGCGCTTTTCCGCGCAACAGGTCATGGATAACCGACAGATTATTCAGGTACTTCCCGAATGGGACTACATGACATCCTATTACGGGATGTCATGGATTTTGTATCATCCCAATCGCTATCTTCCCCCTAAATGCCGGGTGCTTATCGATTTTTTGCTGGAGAAGCTGAAGCACCAGACAGCGCATTCGCAATCGCATTAAACATCAAAGAGGCTTCGAGCGGCTGGGCATCTGATGCCGGTTCTGCCTGTGGCCAGGCGGACCACTGAACAATCACCAGTTTCTGCGCCTGGTCGATCGCAATCATCTGGCCAAAAATACCCTCAGCCGACAGGGTCTTATTACGCGTTAATCCTTCTGATGGTGCATCGTTTTTCGCACTCAAGGGCACACCGATGTTCCACCACTGGTAACCAAATTGTCCGTCAGGATAATCGGTCGTCACCGAGTTTTCGGCTTTATTCCAGGTACTGGCCTCTTTTACCCAACCCTCGGGCAGCGTTTTCGTGCCATCAGGCAGGATGCCATTGTTCATCACGAACAGACCAAACTTTCCCCAGTCTTCGAGCGTTGCGTTAAAGCCGTGTGCACCCACATCATGTTTGCCCGGCAGATAGCTGTGCCACACGCCATCATTCACCATTCCGTAAGGCTGCCAGATGTTGTCCTGCAGATAGCGGGCCAGTGTTTCTCCGGTCGCTTTCTCCAGCGTGTCACCCAGCACCCAGGCACCGCCGGAAGAGTAGGACCAGACCTGACCCGGTTTTGCATAGGCTTTACGCTGAGGGTCGAGTACCAGTTTGCTGACGCAGTCATAGGTGTCTTTTCCTGCTTCACACTGGGTCAGTTTGGCAAAATCAGATTGGGGGTTGGTGTAATCCTCATTCCAGGTCACACCGGAGGTGTGCTGCAGCAGACTGCGTAGAGGGACATGTTCCCAGGCAGTGCCCCGTACCTCTGGATTGTACTTCACAGTCTCATCATCCAGCGAGGCTATCTTCCCCTGCTTCAGTGCGATCCCGACTAACGTGGACACCACTGATTTACCGACAGATCGCGAGGTCCATAGCGTCGTTTTCGTGTTGCCATGGCCGTAATAGTCCCAGACCTTTTTACCGTCTTTAATAACCATCATGCCTGTCACGTTATTGCGTTTAAGGTAATCTGCCAATGAGTAGTGATGCTGCTGATACTCATAGGACACGGCAGAGAGATTGCGATGAGCAACAGGGAGCGGTACGCCTGCTTTGCTGGCGCGGAAAATATCGCCGGGATAGGATCGATAGTCGTTACGAAAACCCACCACGCGCTGCTGAGGCGTCCAGGTAAGCATATTTTTGACGTCTGGCAGGTTTTTATCCAGCGGAGCAGGACACGTTTTCAGTGGCACCGGGCAGGGTACCTTCGCTGATGAGGCATTCGCCTCATATACGGTGCCAAAGCACAGCGCCATCAGACAAAACCCCGTTTGCATCTTTTTCATTCTATTCCCTTAAAAAGAACCTAAGAACGTTCATTGTAAGGAAAGGAGTAACGGGAATTTGTACAAAAAAAGTCCGGCCGACTGACGGAGCAGTCATACCGGACTTTTGAGCAGCACGCAGAGTTCACCTGCGTGCAGGGCGGGGCTTATTCAACCGTAACGGATTTTGCCAGGTTACGCGGTTGATCCACATCAGTGCCTTTGATCAGCGCCACGTGATAGGACAGCAGCTGTAGCGGCACAGTGTAGAAGATAGGCGCAATCACCTCTTCCACATGCGGCAACGGAATAATGCGCATGCCTTCGCTGTTGGCAAAACCGGCATCAATATCGGCGAAGACATACAGCAGACCACCACGGGCGCGCACCTCTTCGATATTTGACTTCAGTTTCTCCAGCAATTCATTATTCGGTGCCACCACAATAACCGGCATATCGGCATCGATCAGCGCTAACGGACCGTGTTTCAGTTCACCTGCAGCATAAGCTTCAGCATGAATGTAGGAGATCTCTTTCAGCTTCAGCGCACCTTCCATCGCGATCGGATACTGATCGCCACGGCCGAGGAACAGCGCATGATGCTTGTCCGAGAAGTCTTCCGCCAGTGACGCGATCAGCTCATCCTGTGACAGCATCTGTTCAATTCGGCTTGGCAGCGCCTGCAAAGAGTGCACGATATCGTGCTCAACCTGCGGATCAACGCCTTTCAGACGACCGATTTTCGCCACCAGCATCAGCAGCACCGTTAGCTGAGTGGTGAAGGCTTTGGTCGACGCTACGCCGATTTCGGTCCCGGCTTTGGTCATCAGCGCCAGGTCGGACTCACGCACCAGCGATGAACCGGCAACGTTACAAATCGCCAGAGAACCAAGGTAACCCAGCTCTTTCGACAGGCGCAGTGCTGCCAGGGTATCCGCCGTTTCACCCGATTGAGACAGGGTGATCAGCAGGCTGTTTTTGCGTACTGCCGATTTGCGATAGCGGAATTCAGACGCAATCTCAACGTCACACGGCACGTTGGCCAGCGACTCAAACCAGTAACGGGAAACCATACCGGAATTGTATGAGGTGCCGCAGGCAACGATCTGAATGTGCTCAACGTTGGCCAGCAGCGTATCAGCTTGCGGACCCAGCTCGGAGAGATCGACTTCACCGTGGCTGAAACGACCACTCAGGGTGTTTTTAATCGCGACAGGTTGCTCGTAAATCTCTTTCTGCATGTAGTGGCGGTAAACCCCTTTGTCGCCAGCATCATACTGTGCGTTCGATTCGATCTCAGCACGTTTTACCTGATGTCCCTGACGATCAAAAATGGTCACATCACGGCGGGTGATCTCCGCAATATCGCCCTCTTCCAGGTAGACAAAACGACGGGTCACGGGCAACAGCGCCAGCTGATCGGAAGCAATGAAGTTTTCACCCACGCCGCGGCCAATCACCAGCGGGCTACCGGAGCGGGCAGCCACAATAACCGACGGATCGCGGCTGTCCAGAATCACCATGCCATAGGCACCGCGTAGCTGTGGGATCACCCGCTGCACAACTTCACGCAGCGAGCCACCAGCCTGTTTCTGCTCCCAGTGCACCAGATGCGCCACCACTTCGGTATCGGTTTCTGAGGCAAAGGTATAACCACGCGCAATCAGTTGTTCACGCAGGGGTTCGTGATTCTCAATAATGCCGTTGTGAACAATGATGATATGTTCAGAGATATGCGGATGGGCATTCGCTTCCGAAGGTTCGCCATGCGTGGCCCAGCGCGTGTGCGCAATACCCGTTCCCCCCACCAGCGAGGTGGTTTCTGCTGCTTCAGCCAGGTTCTGCACCTTACCCAGACGGCGCAGTCGGGTGGCGTTACCCTGTTGATCAACAACGGCCAGACCCGCAGAGTCATAGCCCCGGTATTCCAGACGACGCAGCCCTTCAAGCAGGATTTCTGCAATATCACGCTGCGCTACAGCACCAACAATTCCACACATAATTATTTTCCTGACATGATGGCGGTAAGCCATCAGCGTTGTCTTCTGACCTGATTGTTCCCGTATATTCGGGTTCCCCGAGCCTTGTAGAGAGTGGGGATTATTTTTGTATTGACTGCATTTACAACAAAAACAGAGGGTGAGGCATGCCTCACCCCTTCATAAAATGGGCTTACTTTTTCTTTTCCGGGCGCTGCCAGCTTGCCTTCAACTGCTGTTCTTTACGGTTATACACCAGGCCTGCTGCCGGAACGTTTTTCATAATGGTGGTTCCGGCTGCGATGGTGGCACCCGCAGCTACCGTTACCGGTGCGATCAGCTGGGTATCTGAACCGACAAACACATCATCACCGATGATCGTTTTCGATTTATTGACGCCATCGTAGTTGCAGGTAATGGTGCCTGCGCCAATATTCACATTAGCACCGATTTCCGCATCACCGAGATAACTCAGATGGCCCGCTTTAGAGCCTTTACCCAGGCGCGCTTTTTTCATCTCGACGAAGTTGCCCACATGCGCCCCTTCAGCCAGCTCAGTGCCCGGACGCAGACGCGCGAATGGCCCGACAGTACAGCCTGATTCCAGCTGCGCATCTTCAATCACGCTGTACGGGCTGATAACGCTGTCATCAGCAATCACGCTGTTTTTAATCACACAGCCGCTACCGATTTTCACCCGGTGACCCAACGTGACCTTGCCTTCGATGATCACATTGGTATCAATCACCACATCACGGCCGTGTATCAGTTCACCCCGCAGATCGAAACGCGCCGGGTCGAGCAACATCACCCCCGCCAGCAGCAGTTTTTCAGCCTGCTCAGCCTGATACACCCGCTCCAGCGTTGCCAGTTGCAGACGATTATTGACGCCCTCGGTTTCCGTGGTTCTTGCCGGATGCACCGCCGCGATCTGACGGCCTTCCTGATGGGCCAGGGCGATAATGTCGGTAATGTAGTATTCGCCCTGCGCGTTGTTATTGTCCAGCTTGCTCAGCCAGCGCTTAAGATCGGCGCCGTTAGCCAGCAAAATGCCGGTGTTGATTTCGTTAATCAGCAATTGTTCAGGCGCAGCATCTTTCTGTTCGATAATGCCGACCACCTGACCCGCTTCACGGATAATACGTCCGTAACCGGTTGGGTTATCCAGAATGACGGTCAGCAGGCCAATGCCGCCAGCGGGCTTTGCCACCTGAAGCTGGCGTAGCGTGTCCACGGAGATCAGTGGCACATCGCCATACAGCATCAAAATGTCTTCGTCATCGGCGAAGTGAGGGGAGGCCTGCTGCATAGCATGGCCCGTTCCCAGCTGTTCCGCCTGCAACACCCAGTTGAGCGAGCTGTCAGTCAGCGTTTGTTTAAGCAGCTCTCCGCCGTGACCGTAAACCAGATGCACATGCTGAGCGCCCAAATGATTCGCTGCATCAATAACATGTTTGACCATCGGTTTCCCGGCGAGGGTATGCAGAACCTTCGGGAGATCGGAGTACATTCGGGTTCCTTTACCAGCGGCAAGGATCACCACGCTCATAGCACTGTTTGACATACGCGTCCTGAATCTGTTTAGTGAGAGAAGTAAATCGATTTATCCTTGAAAATTCTACATATTTTGCAGTAAAAAACGTACCGTCCGAAAAGTCTCGATTCGCAGATGATTTCCACCCTTTATCGCATCATAAAGCGCGGCTGACAGGGTAAATCTATCGATTTATGCCCAGTTTAGCGTGCAAAAATTGCTATGCCACTGGTTTATCGCTTATTTCACCAAGCGAACGAAGAGCGCATCCCGCGACGACTCAGCCCGGGAGTGATTAAAAGGGCCCAGAGAAGGGACATCGTGCTCGTTTTCATGGAATCGACTGTGTATCTGGAAACGCTGTTTAGAATACTCTCAGGACTCAATGGGTATAAGTTCCCCCGAACTCAACGGAGTACAGTGATGAATTTTAAAGTAACAGGACTCCTGTTGTTACTCTCTTTCCCTGCTATTTCGCAAGGTAGTCAACGTGATGCAGGAAAATACAATCTAGAAAACTTTGCCTTAAGCCAATGTCTGGCGAATGGTTTTTCTGATAAAAGCGTAAAAGAAGATGCGCTGGCTGCGGTGGGGGCTTACGTTGAACTGGGATCCTATCCCGCTGAAGCTTACGAAGAAGCCACCGACCTTGTTCATCAATTTCTCAACAAGAAATATGTGAGTAAAGAGGGGCATTCAGAGCTTATTGTGATGAAGTGTATTGATTTATCCCGAAGCAATGAGCTGATGGTGATTAAACAAAAATATGCGCACTCCACCACTGATAACCTTAAGCCTTAGCCCAGGTTCTGTGGATAAATCTGAGTCAGACAATAAAAAAAGCCGGTCAGTTTCCTGACCGGCTTTTTGATGTTTAAACCTGAATTACATCGCTTTTTTGGTCAACTCGATCACGCGCAGTTTGGCGATCGCTTTAGCCAGTTCCGCAGACGCCATCGCGAAGTCAACATCACCGTGAGAGCTGTTCATATGCTCTTCAGCTTTGCGTTTCGCTTCCAGCGCGCGAGCTTCATCAAGATCGCTGCCGCGGATCGCTGTGTCAGCCAGTACGGTAACCGCACCCGGCTGCACTTCCAGTACGCCACCGGAAAGGTAAATAACCTCTTCGTCGCCGTGCTGTTTAACGATGCGAATCATACCAGGCTTAATGGCGGTCAGAAGCGGGGCGTGGTTTGGGCGAATACCCAACTCACCTTCGCTACCTGATACCTGGATGCTCTGTACAGTGCCTGTGAACATTTGCAGTTCTGCGCTGACAACGTCCAGGTGAAATGTCATAGCCATTGTTAATCTCCTGGGAAACTTTCCCCTTCATACTTCAGACAACGTGCCGAAATAGTCGGGGGAGACGATTACAGTTTCTTCGCTTTTTCCACGGCTTCTTCGATAGAACCGACCATGTAGAAAGCCTGCTCTGGCATATGGTCGAATTCACCTTCCATGATGCCTTTAAAGCCACGGATGGTATCTTTCAGAGACACGTATTTACCCGGGGAACCGGTGAATACTTCTGCCACGAAGAACGGCTGGGACAGGAAACGCTGCATCTTACGAGAGCGTGCTACCACCAGTTTGTCTTCTTCAGACAGTTCATCCATACCCAGGATGGCGATGATGTCTTTCAGTTCCTGATAACGCTGCAGCAGTGACTGAACGCCACGCGCAGTGTCATAGTGTTCCTGACCAACAACCAGTGGATCCAGCTGACGGCTGGTTGAATCCAGTGGGTCAACCGCCGGGTAGATACCCAGGGAAGCGATCTGACGGCTCAGTACCACGGTTGCATCTAAGTGAGCAAAGGTGGTGGCTGGAGACGGGTCAGTCAAGTCATCCGCAGGAACGTAAACGGCCTGTACAGACGTGATTGAACCGGTTTTGGTCGAGGTGATACGTTCCTGCAGAACGCCCATCTCTTCCGCCAGCGTTGGCTGATAACCTACCGCAGAAGGCATACGACCCAGCAGTGCTGATACTTCAGTACCGGCCAGGGTGTAACGGTAGATGTTATCGATGAACAGCAGAACGTCACGACCTTCGTCACGGAACTTTTCAGCCATAGTCAGGCCAGTCAGCGCGACGCGCAGACGGTTTCCTGGTGGCTCGTTCATCTGGCCATAGACCAGGGAAACTTTATCGATAACGTTAGAGTCGGTCATTTCGTGGTAGAAGTCGTTACCCTCACGAGTACGCTCACCCACGCCAGCAAATACCGAGAAACCTGAGTGTTCTGCCGCGATGTTACGGATCAGTTCCATCATGTTTACGGTTTTACCTACACCCGCACCACCGAACAGACCGACTTTACCGCCCTTAGCGAACGGACACATCAGGTCGATAACCTTGATGCCGGTTTCCAGCAGTTCCTGCGAGTTAGACTGATCTTCGTAAGAAGGTGCTGCGCGGTGAATTGCCCAACGCTCTTCTTCGCCGATGTCGCCTTTCATATCGATTGGCTCACCCAGCACGTTCATGATACGGCCGAGTGTTGCCACACCGACAGGGACTTCAATTGGGTGCTGAAGGTCAACCGCTTCCAGGCCACGTTTCAGGCCGTCGGAAGAACCCATTGCGATGGTACGAACCACACCGCCGCCCAACTGCTGCTGAACTTCCAGCACCAGACGAGCATCACCATTTTTAACCTCAAGGGCGCTGTACACTTGTGGTACTGCGTCCTGAGGGAATTCGACGTCAACTACGGCGCCGATTACCTGGACAATCTTTCCAGTAGCCATCTTGAATCCTCTACCTAAATTCTGCGTATACCTGGTTAAACCGCGGAGGCCCCACCGACAATTTCGGTAAGTTCCTGGGTGATGCTGGCCTGACGAGCTTTGTTGTATACCAACTGAAGCTCTTTGATCAGGTTTCCGCCGTTATCGGTCGCGGCTTTCATCGCCACCATTCGCGCGGCCTGCTCGCTGGCCAGGTTTTCAACAACACCCTGGTAAACCTGAGACTCGACGTAGCGACGCAGTAATGTATCCAGCAGCGCTTTCGGATCGGGTTCATACAGATAGTCCCAGGTACTCTTCTTCACAACGCCTTCCGCATCATCTGCTGGCGGTAACGGCAGCAGCTGTACGATCTGTGGAGACTGAGACATGGTGTTGATAAATTTGTTGCTGACAATAAACAGCTTGTCGAGACGGCCTTCATCGTATGCTTGCAGCATCACTTTGACCGGGCCAATCAGGTCGGACAGCGCAGGTTTATCACCCATTCCGCTTACCTGAGCAACCACGTTGCCGCCAACAGAACCGAAGAATGACTGACCTTTAGAACCGATAACCGCCAGATCGCTCTCGACGCCTTTATCAGACCAGGCCTTCATATCTGCCAGCACTTTTTTGAACAGGTTAATGTTCAAACCACCACAAAGCCCGCGGTCGGTAGATACGACCAGATAGCCAACGCGTTTAACGTCGCGCTCTTCCAGGTAAGGGTGCTTGTATTCCAGATTACCTAACGCAATGTGACCAATCACTTTGCGCATGGTCTCTGCATAAGGACGGCTGGCCGCCATGCGTTCTTGCGATTTACGCATTTTGGAGGCGGCGACCATTTCCATCGCTTTGGTGATCTTCTGCGTGTTTTGCACGCTGCCGATCTTACTACGTATCTCTTTTGCGCCGGCCATAAGCTTCTCCTCAAAGCCTTGCGGCCTGCCCCCTAAGGGACAAGCCGCCAGACATTACCAGGACTGGGTTGCTTTAAACGTTTCGAGGAGGCCTTTCAGCTTCTCTTCGATTTCGCCGTTATAGTTACCAGACTGGTTGATATCAGCCATCAGCTCTGCGTGATCGCGATCAGCAAATGCCAGCAGTGCTGCTTCGAAGCTACCGATTTTCGCCAGTTCGACGTCATTCAGGAAGCCGCGCTCGGCAGCAAACAGAACCAGACCCTGCTGCGCTACGGACATCGGCGCATACTGTTTCTGCTTCAGCAGCTCGGTCACTTTCTGACCGTGGCTCAGCTGTTTGCGGGTTGCTTCATCCAGATCGGATGCGAACTGAGAGAACGCAGCCAGTTCACGATACTGTGCCAGAGCGGTACGAATACCACCGGACAGTTTCTTGATGATCTTGGTCTGAGCAGCACCACCAACACGAGAAACGGAGATACCCGGGTTAACTGCCGGACGAATACCGGAGTTAAACAGGTTAGTTTCCAGGAAGATCTGACCATCAGTAATCGAGATTACGTTGGTTGGAACGAACGCAGAAACGTCACCCGCCTGGGTTTCGATGATTGGCAGCGCGGTCAGTGAGCCGGTTTTACCTTTCACTTCACCATTGGTGAAACGCTCAACATAGTCGGCGCTCACACGGGAAGCACGCTCCAGCAGACGGGAGTGGAGGTAGAACACGTCGCCAGGGAAGGCTTCACGACCTGGTGGACGGCGCAGCAACAGAGAAACCTGACGGTAAGCAACAGCCTGTTTAGACAGGTCATCGTATACGATCAGAGCGTCTTCGCCGCGGTCACGGAAGTATTCGCCCATGGCGCAACCGGCATACGGAGCCAGGTATTGCAGAGCAGCAGACTCAGAGGCAGTCGCAACAACAACGATGGTGTTAGCCAGCGCGTTGTGTTCTTCCAGTTTGCGTACCACGTTAGCGATGGTAGAGGCTTTCTGGCCGATAGCAACGTACACACATTTGATGCCTGAATCGCGCTGGTTGATGATCGCATCGATCGCCATCGCGGTTTTACCGGTCTGACGGTCACCGATGATCAGCTCACGCTGGCCACGGCCGATTGGAATCATTGCATCGACAGATTTGTAACCGGTCTGTACAGGCTGGTCAACGGACTGACGATCGATAACACCAGGTGCAATCACTTCGATCGGTGAGAAACCGTCGTTGTCGATAGCGCCTTTACCGTCAATAGGTGCACCCAGGGTGTTCACCACGCGGCCTAACAGACCACGGCCAACCGGCACTTCCAGGATACGGCCAGTACACTTCACCTTCATGCCTTCGGCGAGGTCAGCGTATGGGCCCATCACAACTGCACCAACAGAGTCACGCTCCAGGTTCAGTGCGATTGCGTAACGGTTACCCGGCAGGGCAATCATCTCACCCTGCATCACATCGGCCAGGCCGTTGACGCGGATGATACCGTCACTTACAGAAACAATAGTACCTTCGTTGTGAGCTTCGCTCACTACATTGAACTGAGCAATGCGCTGCTTGATCAGTTCGCTGATTTCGGTGGAATTCAGTTGCATATGCTCCAGTCCCCTTAAGACTGCAAGACGTCTGCGAGGCGTTCAAGACGACCGCGTACGCTTCCGTCAATGACCATATCACCCGCTCGGATGATTACGCCTGCCATTACAGACTTATCAATTTTGCAATTCAGCTTAACTTTGCGTGACAGACGTTTTTCCATCGCGCTGCTGATTTTGGTCAGCTGTTCATCGCTCAATGTTGTGGAAGAGATAACTTCAACCTCGGCGGTCGCATCATGTGCGGCACGCAGTTGGATGAACTGTTCCAGAACAGCGGCAAGCGCAGGCAAACGTTTGTTTTCAGCCATCACCTTAATCAGGTTTTGGCCGGCTTCGTCGAGTTGGTCACCACAGATTGCGATGAACGCGCCAGACAACGCTTCCGGCGCCAGAGCGCCGGAAAGAAGTTCTGATACCTGTTCATTGCCAGCCACTTCGGCGGCAAACGCTAGCATCTGCTGCCAGCGATCGATACTTTGATGTTCAACCGCAAAGTCAAAAGCGGCTTTAGCGTAGGGGCGAGCTACGGTAGTAAATTCAGACATCAGCCCCTCCCTTACAGTTCAGCGACCAGTTTATCAACGATGTCGCTGTTAGCAGCTTCATCCACGGAACGTTCAATGATTTTCTCGGCGCCGGCAACAGCCAGCATCGCGACCTGCTTGCGCAGCTCTTCACGTGCACGTTTGCGTTCGGCATCAATTTCTGCCTGCGCCTGAGTGACGATCT
This sequence comes from Erwinia sp. MYb416, assembly GCF_037479575.1. Taxonomy (NCBI): domain Bacteria; kingdom Pseudomonadati; phylum Pseudomonadota; class Gammaproteobacteria; order Enterobacterales; family Erwiniaceae; genus Erwinia; species Erwinia sp. MYb416. Next base: position 28,808 of record NZ_JBBGYT010000437.1, on the reverse strand, counting down.
TGCTACGTTCCTGTTCAGCCTCAGCTTTAGCTTCGTCCAGGATCTGAGCGCGGCGTTTGTTCGCCTGCTCGATGATTACCTGAGCGTCTTCTTTCGCTTTTTTCAACTGATCGGTCGCATTAGCCTGCGCGAGATCCAGATCTTTCTTGGCACGTTCAGCGGAAGCAAGGCCTTCAGCAACTTCTTTCTGGCGCTTTTCGATAGCGGCCATAAGCGGCGGCCATACGTACTTCATGCAGAACGCTACGAACAGGATGAACGCGATAGCCTGGCCGAGGATTGTTGCGTTAATGTTCACAGCACAATGCCTCTTGTTAAGTTAACGTTTTCTGCCGCTGTGATGACAGCGGCAGAATCCGTTCATCGCTATACGTGAGTACGGCGATGAACAAACGGTTTTACGCGACAGCAAACATCACGTACAGACCCAGACCAACAGCGATCATCGGGATTGCATCCACCAGACCCATTACAACAAAGAACTGCGTACGCAGCAGAGGAATCAGATCCGGTTGGCGTGCGGCGCCTTCCAGGAATTTGCCTCCGAGGATGCCGATACCGATCGCAGCACCGATTGCCGCCAGGCCCATCATCACAGCGGCAGCCATGTACAGCAGATCCATATTCAGGTTTTCCATGACAGTCTCCAGTTTGTTTCAGTTAAAACGCAGTAGTGTTGAGAAAAAAATCAATGTTCTTCAGATGCCATCGACAGATAGACAATCGTTAAGACCATGAAAATGAAAGCCTGCAACGAAATGATCAGTATGTGGAAAATGGCCCAAGGCACACTCAGAATCCACTGTGACCACCACGGCAACAGACCGGCAATCAGGATAAAAATCAATTCACCCGCATACATGTTTCCGAACAGTCGCAGACCCAGAGATACCGGTTTGGACAGCAGGCTCACACCTTCCAGAATCAGGTTGATCGGAATGAACACAGGGTGGTTGAAGGGTTGCAGAGTCAGCTCTTTAGTAAAGCCGCCAATGCCTTTCATCTTGATGCTGTAGAACAGAATCAAAATAAATACGCCAAGGGCCATCGACAACGTAACGTTCACGTCAGCAGAAGGCACCACACGCATCGCTGGTAGCCCCATCATCCCGGCGATATGCGGCAGCAAATCGATAGGTAACAGGTCCATAAAGTTCATCAGGAACACCCAGACGAAAACCGTCAGGGCCAGCGGAGCGATTAGTTTGCTTTTACCGTGGTACATGTCGCGCACATTGTCGTCAACGAAACCAACAACTAACTCAACAGCGGCCTGTAATTTGCCTGGCACGCCGCTGGTCGCTGATTTCGCCACTTTGCGAAACAGCACCAGGAACACCAGTCCCAGCACCACAGAGAAAAACATGGAGTCGATATTTAATACCCAGAACGACGGTGCGTCGTGCGGATTCACTAGCTCGAAGGTACGCAGGTCCAACTGAAGGTTCTTCAGGTGGTGGCCTATGTATTCTTGCGGCGTAGAGATTTCTCCTGCAGCCATGATGCCTCTTACCCTTTGTTGTTAATTACAGCCGGTGCGACGATTTGCACAATCAGCACCGATAACCAGGCCAGTCCCAGCGGCGTAAACACCGCCTTAAACACTCCCAGCGCCACGATAATCACGAGGATCGTAACGAAAACTTTCAGCGCTTCACCTAGCGCAAAAGTCCAGGCAAGCCGTCCCGTTACTTCATGCCCCGCCTGGTGGCGCCAGGCAAAAATCATAAACAACACGTTTGGCAGCCAGGCTGCCAGCCCGCCGGCAAGGGCGGACACGCCCCAGGTCAGATCTTTAAAGGAAAACAGCGCACCGATTACGACAAAGGTCGCCAACTGCCACAGCAGTATGGTTCGGGCAAATTTAACTCTGTAAAGGGACACTGACATGTCGCTGAAACTCTCCTGCCCCGAAAGGGGTATGTCGCGTGTCGTATAAAACTGCCTTTGCTCTTTTGAGTCAAGCAGCAAAAACCGTGCAAATTATACGGTGCGCACCTGTGATTTCAATCGATAAGTAGAGAAAAGGTGAACAATTATTTAAATTTCTTTCCAGCAGCCTATTTTCCAAAACCAATGACAACGGCTGCTTATCGACTTTTTTCTGCAATGCCCGCGAATCCATGCTTACAAAGCGTGCGGAAGATCACAAATTAGTAATGTAATGGCGGAGAATCAAACTGCCTTTTGAATGAACTTGAATAACATAACACCAATAAAATGATTAAAATCAGATAGATAATTATAATTTTTGTAAAAACACACTGTTATCTCGATTAAAAGCTTTTATTGACATCTGTAGCAAATATTTAACATCGACCCGGTCATCACTCACGCTAATTTATTAGCGCGATATATTTTCCTGCGTGACTATTTTATCCCTGTCGCACCACGAAAATATGACTCAAGTGATAACTAAATGTGAAAATAACGTTAAATGTAACAGAGGTTTTCAGATAATTTCCGCTGAGTGATTTAACCCGATGGTAACAGCTCCGTCCAGGCAAATTTTCGCAAAAAAAATCATGGGATGAGCATATTCTGAATACCCACATTTTAAATGTGCTATTGATATACCAAAAAGTCATATAATTTCAGGGGTTAACTATCACTGAAATACCGTTTTTTCTGGTTAAAAAGGCCAATAATTGCGAAAAAAAAACCCATCAACGCTAAAAAAACAGGCTGACAGGCCAGGTTCGCACAACGTCAAAATCAGGCAGAAGGGGCAATAATCACCAAATGGCGCTCACCTTCGAGCTGAGGAACGCTCAGTGGGAGAACGTTTTCCACCGTCAAACCGACAGGTAATGCCGCGATTTCATCTTGAGGCAGCACACCTTTTAACGCGTAAAAACGACCCTGTGGACCCGGCAGATGATGGCACCAGGTGACCATATCCGTCAGCGAGGCAAAAGCTCTGCTGATCACGCCATCAAACGGCGGCTCGGCAGGAAAGTCTTCTACACGGCTTTGTACCGGTGAAATATTTTCCAGCTTCAGCTCATGCTGTACCTGTTTAAGAAAGCGTACGCGCTTGCCCAGGCTGTCCAGCAGCGTGAAATGAGACTGCGGCCTGACAATCGCCAGTGGAATGCCAGGTAATCCAGGCCCGGTACCCACATCAATAAACCGATCGCCTGACAGATGAGGCTCCACCACAATACTGTCAAGTATATGGCGTACCAGCATCTGCTCAGGGTCACGTACTGACGTCAGATTGTAGGCTTTATTCCATTTATGCAGCATTTCCACATAACCGACCAGCTGTTGTTTCTGCTGATCGGACAGGGAAATACCGGCGCTTTTTAGCAATACGGATAATTTATTAATCATGCGCTTTTACGTAAAAGCCCCTGTTTTTTAAGATAAATAAGTAAAATTGAGATGGCTGCAGGTGTAATCCCAGAAATACGTGACGCCTGGCCAATTGACCCTGGCTTATGATCGTTAAGTTTCGCGATCACTTCGTTAGAGAGGCCGCTGACCTGACGATAATCCAGATCAACAGGTAACAAGGTGTTCTCATTGCGTAACTGACGATCGATCTCTTCCTGCTGACGGACAATATAGCCTTCGTATTTGACCTGGATCTCAACCTGTTCAGCCGCCTGAGGATCGGTTAATGCCGGGCCAAAGGTGCTCAATGTCATCAGGTTCTGGTAAGTCATTTCCGGGCGGCGCAGCAGATCTTCACCACTCGCTTCTTTCGTCAGGCCTGCGCTCAGGAGTGTATTCACCTCAGTAACGCACTCTGATTTCGGATGTACCCAGATATCTCGCAGACGCTGGCGTTCCAGTTCAATGCTTTCCAGTTTCTCGTTGAAACGAGCCCAACGGGCATCGTCCACCAGACCCAGTTCACGACCCGCAGCCGTCAGTCGCAGATCGGCGTTATCTTCACGCAGCATCAGACGATATTCAGCACGTGAGGTAAACATGCGGTACGGCTCTTTTGTGCCGAGTGTGCAGAGATCGTCAACCAGTACGCCAAGGTAGGCCTGATCGCGACGCGGTGCCCAGGTGTCTTTGTCAGCAGACAGACGCCCGGCGTTCAGACCCGCCAGTAACCCCTGTGCAGCGGCTTCTTCATAACCTGTGGTGCCGTTGATCTGTCCTGCAAAGAACAGACCCTCAATATATTTGCTTTCCAGCGTCGGTTTCAGATCGCGTGGATCGAAGAAATCGTACTCAATGGCATAGCCAGGACGAACGATTTTGGCATTCTCCATTCCCTGCATAGAACGTACGATCTGCATCTGAACGTCAAACGGCAGACTGGTAGAAATGCCATTTGGATAAATTTCGTTGCTGGTCAGCCCTTCCGGCTCCAGGAAGATCTGGTGTGCATTGCGATCGGCAAAGCGCATCACTTTGTCTTCGATCGATGGGCAATAGCGTGGACCGATCCCTTCGATCACCCCGGCATACATTGGGCTGCGATCGAGATTATTGCGGATCACATCGTGGGTTTTTTCGTTGGTGTAGGTGATGTAGCACGGCACCTGTTGTGGATGCTGGCTGACATTACCCATAAACGAGAACACTGGCATCGGCGTATCACCATGCTGCGGAGCCAGAACGCTGAAATCAATGGTTCGGGCATCAATACGCGGAGGGGTTCCGGTTTTCAGACGACCTACACGCAGAGGAAGTTCACGCAGACGCTGTGATAACGAGATGGAAGGCGGATCACCAGCACGGCCACCGCTGTAGTTGTCCATTCCGATGTGAATTTTACCATCAAGGAACGTTCCTACCGTCAGCACAACGGCCTTGGCACGGAACTTCAGACCCATCTGGGTGACGGCACCCACGACACGATCGTTTTCGACAATCAGATCTTCAACCGCCTGCTGGAAGATCATCAGGTTGGGCTGATTCTCCAGTGCTGTACGTACCGCCTGACGATACAGTACACGATCGGCCTGAGCACGGGTTGCTCTCACTGCCGGACCTTTGCTGGCGTTTAGTATCCTAAACTGGATACCTGCCTGGTCAATGGCATGAGCCATCAGCCCGCCCAGTGCGTCCACTTCTTTTACCAGATGTCCTTTTCCGATACCGCCGATCGCTGGGTTGCAGGACATCTGCCCCAGTGTGTCGATGTTATGGGTCAATAACAGGGTTTGTTGACCCATACGGGCAGCAGCCATCGCTGCTTCCGTTCCCGCATGACCACCACCGATTACGATGACGTCAAAAGGATCTGGATAAAACATGGTACTGCACCTCGCGGTTTGTGCGAATTAAGGGAGTGTTGCTGAGGGCGTGGATTCTACTCAACTTTAGACGATGGCGAAAGCACCGGGATCTTCGTGTATTAAAAAGAAGATCTTTTTTATTTAGAGATCTCTTTATTAGATCTTCTATTAGGATCGACGATCTCTGTGGATAAGCCTTTTTTGCTGATAAGGATCAAGTGATTAGACAGGATCATTAGCTGTTAATGATCGGTGATCCCACACCGTATAAGCTGGGATCTAAATGGCATGTTATCCACAGGCTCAGCCAGGTACTCATGTTGTCCTTGGGATAAACACCGGTTATCAGACTGTATTGAGCCTAGTTATCCACAGTTGAATGCGTTAAAACCAGGCAAAAAAGGGCAATATTTACAAAACTCAGGATCGAAAAAGGCCAGTTTTGCGGATCGGGCAGAGGATCTCCGGCCGATCCGGGCAAGAGTTAGATCAGTTCTTTCCAGCTTTCTACCCAGACACCGGCAGGATCTTCGGGAATCTCATGTTGCAGCACATCTATATCTAGTCGATCGCCAATACGCTGTGCTCCCAGTGATGTCAGCAGCTCGTCAAACTGGATAATGGCACCGCAAAACAGATCATATTCACGATTACCAATGCCTACAGCCCCGTAACGCAGGTTACTCAGATCCGGTTGCTGTTCCTTTATGGCTTCAAACAGTGGCTGAATGTTATCGGGCAGTTCACCGGCACCGTGGGTAGAACTCACCACAATCCATATCCCTTCCATTTTCAGCTCTTCCAGCTCCGGCCCATGCAGTGTTTCTGTTGTATGTCCTGCTTCTTCAAGCTTCTCAGCAAGATGATCGGCCACATATTCTGCGCTGCCTAAGGTGCTGCCACTGATTAAGGTAATGTCGGCCATGATGAGATCCCTGAATGATAATGGCGGGCATTGTACTCTGTGATCACCATGGGATCTACCTGTGGATAATTAAGGGTATTACTGCCAGGCACCTGGCTTGTTGGCCAGTTCCAATCCGGGCAGTGCTCGCGCTCCTCATGTACTTCAGTACGCTGCGGGTGCTGTGCGCTGGCCGGATCGAAACTGACGACACCGTCGACGGTGCATGACGAGGAGGGGATCTGAGAAAACATTCTGGTGTGGATAACCTTATGCACCGATCACGGGATAATGGTGCGCATAATCGGGTTTTGCAGGGAGATCAGGGTTTCGGTGGACTGGATTTCATCGATGGTCTGGATCTTGTTGATCAATACCTGTTGCAGGGCATCGATCGAGCGGCACATGACCTTAATAAAGATGCTGTAGTGCCCGGTGGTGTAATACGCTTCGACCACTTCATCCAGTGCTTCCAGTCGCGCCACTGCTGACGGATAGTCTTTGGCACTTTTCAGAATGATGCCGATAAAGCAGCAGACATCATAACCAAGCTGCTTCGGATCTATCTCAACGCGCGTTCCTTTAATGATCCCCGCCTGCTTCATCTTCTCCACGCGCACGTGGATAGTGCCGGGGCTGACGTTGAACTGCTTGGCCAGTTCGGCATAGGCGGTACGGGCATTCTCCATTAGTGCATTGAGAATGCCGCGGTCGAGATTATCTGGCTGCATATTTTCCGGCATAGTGACTCCGAGATTGAATGTTATTCAATGAACAGAGTATTAATGTGCGGGATCGTGAACAGAATGGCAATCAGAGTGCCGATATGACAGCGGGCACCGAAGGGTGCCCGCCGGAGAACAAAAGATTAACGTTTACGCCACAGTGTCACCTGAGCGACGGTGTGCTGGTACTTACGCGCCGTTTCGCGGATGACAAACGGCACATCCTGTGCGGGTTCGATCTCCTCAAAATCGGGTGCCAGCAGGCGCTGCAACGCCTGGTAAGTCGATAGCGCCTCACCGTTTTCACGAATGCCTCCCAGCCAGTTTTCCTTCGGCGTGAAGTCTTCCAGCCACGTATAAGGAGAAGAGAGCATCAGCACACCGCCGGGGCGGATCATGCGGGTGATGTCCTGCAGGAAGCGACGTGGCTGGCGCAGACGATCAATCAGGTTCGAAGCCAGCACCAGATCGAAGGGTTCAGCCTGCGGTTTCAGGTTACAGGCATCGCCCTGTACAAACTGAATACGGCTGGCCTGTTCAGTACCGAGGTCAATATCCTTCAACTGTACCTGTCGGTATTCCACCAGCTCGCCCTCTTCCTGGGTGACGTAGCGGAACTCTTCGCCGCTGGTGAGCTGTAATGCCACGTCGATAAAGCGTGCGGAATAGTCCATTCCCACCACCTGGCCGAAATGACGTGCCAGTTCAAAACTCGCACGTCCTGTGGCACAGCCAATATCCAGTGCCCGCTGACGCTGGTTTGTGACACCGCAGGCTATCTCAACCAGCACTTTCGCGTAGTTGGCCACGCCGAAGTATTCCGGCCCGTACTGGAAGTCGAGGTACTGTGACACCATGCTGTCGGTTTCATAGGGGTTACTGGCCCGGCTTTCCTGATGATCGGAGACCACATAGCGGAAACCCGCGTGCTGGAAGAAGTGGCGGCGAAAAGCGTAGCGTGCCGACTTTAGCGCTTCATTCCCCGTAGAGATCCAGCTGCCGCCTTTGATCAGCGAATGCTTACCATCAAACGTCGGCGTGGAGAAGTCATCATATAAAGGATGGACGCGGAAACCTTCAAAACCTGAAATGGGTGTGGTCGTCCATTGCCAGACGTTACCGATCAGATCGAAAAACTCACCCTGAGCAAAACGATCGACCGGGCAGGATGAGGCCCAGTGGGAGAGATTGATATTACCCGGTGCGTTATCCCAGTCAGGCTGATCGCCGGCCACCTTCTCACGCAGCAGCATCCATTCGCTTTCGGCGGGAAGCTGAACAGACTGGCCTGTCACTTCGGCTTTCCAGCGGCAGAATGCCGCAGCTTCAAGCTGATTGACTTCGGCTGGCCAGTCCCAGGGCATCGGGACTTCTTCCGCCATCAGGCGGAGCTTCAGCGTTTCCGGCTGGTCTGCATGACCAGTCCAGAAAGTGGGTTGGCTGGCTTTCGCGAATTCACGCCAGCCCCAGCCTTCGTCATCCCACCAGCGTGGTGTCTGATAGCCACCCGCCGTCACGAAGTCGAAGAACTCTGCGTTACTGACCAGCATTTTACTGGCCTCGAAAGCCTTCACGTCGGTGATGCGGCTGCCATACTCGTTATCCCAGCCGTAGGTGTCATCGGTTTTTCCCTGAGTGACACGTCCTGCGGCAACACTGATCAGGCTGTTATGCGGCACCGTCTGACGCTCATGGCGCGCATCCGGACACACCGGCCAGTGTGGCTGCGGTTTGACCCATGCCAGCGGCAACTGTCGAATCAGCACGCTGGAGGTTTCCAGATGGATACGCTCATGTTCGATGCCCATCAGGATAACCCAGGCCGGGCTATCCCAGGTGATCGGCAGCGTTAGCGGCATCTCACGGATCAGCTGTTCAACGCGGGCGCGCACTTTACCGCGATAATCGCGCAGTTCAGCGACCGATGGCCAGGCATAGTGACTGGTGTCGAGGTCATCCCAGCTCATCTCATCGACGCCGATGGCCATCATCGCTTCAATGCTATCGTCGGTACGGTTGTCGAGCAGGCGAGCTGCCATCAGCTTATTGATATAGAACGTGGCGGTGTGACCGTAGTAGAAGATCAGCGGATGCCGTAGCGATATCGCTTTGGTTGTCCACGCCCGTTCATCCGCCAGGCAGTCAAACAGGCTTTCATACAGCTCCCATGTCTGGCGGAAGTAATTGAGCAATTGCTGACGTTTTTGTTCCGGGTCATTGCCGGTTAACTGCAGCGTGCGGGTTGGGGCAGGTAATCCTGTCTGGTGTTGTTGCGAAGTCACGTGATGCTCCCATCTTGCCATGTGGCTAAAGCGTATACATCACTATAGCAAATAAGCTTTGTCAGATTAGGTCAAAGGCGGGGTTCAGCGTTTCCAGCGACGGAGCAGGCGGCTTTTTAGCCCGGTGTCGAAACGCCAGATGTGGTCAAAGATGCGCATAATGCCGGGTTTTCCATGATCGGACATGGCAACGGCATGAAAACGCTGTTGCTGTTGGTTCTGGTGGTCGCGTACGCGTTTGACCAGTACATCAGGAAGACGTTGAGCGATAAAGTCAGAGAGAATAACGGCGTCAGCATCTTGCCACTGTGGGCCGGAGAGCTTGAGTAAGACGGCATCGAGGCAGGCAGCAAGGTCGGTGCCGCCACGAAAACGCTGGCTGAGAAAACGGATCGCCTGGCTGATGCCATCTTCAGCGGTCAGTTCATAGCCCACCACTTCATGGGCAAACAGCATAATGTAGCAGCGGCGGTTATCTGCCAGTGCCACCTTCAGCAGCGCCAGGCAGAACGCCTTGGCACAGCGTTCATTAAAGCCACCCATTGAACCGGATGTATCCACGCAGATGATAAACGGGCCGCGCGGCTGCTCATCATGATGGTGGTGAGTCACCGGGCGCAGCGTGACTTTGTCATGCCAGCTCTCTCCCTGGAGACGGTAGGTGAGCAAGCGTTTTTCCACCATCCGACGGTAAAACTCCAGCTCCAGTTCGCTGATGCCCAGCGTGGCCAGCTCTGGTGGCAGCAGGCGCAGAATATCGTCACTCTGGTGCAGACCGCTGACTTCTTCCGGCACGCTTTCTGGTTCGCGCACCAACTGGTGGAAGGCTTCCGGCGGAGCATCGTCCGAGAGTACCGCTTTGGCTTCACGGCTGCGGCCCAGCTGTTCCGCCAGTTTCAGCAGCTCCGGCTGGCTGGCCAGGAAATCGCCGTATTGCACCATGAGCTGGTAGTCGTCGCGTTGCAGTGAACTGCGGGTCAAATCCCATAAGCGCCCGGCAGCGGCTTCGTCGTCGGTGGCCAGCACGGGAGCCAGCTGACCACTCATGGCCAGCCGCTGTTGCAGGTCAGCCAGCAGTTTTTCACGCTCCTGATCGAGTAACTGTTGGTTAAGGGTCAGGGTTTGCAGCGTCAGGCTCAGTCGCCAGCGCTGTAAAAACAGCGTCTGCTGAGCGCCGCTGAGCTGCAAGGTATCGTGATGGCTGACCAGCGCTTGCGCTTTTTCAGCAAAGGGTGAGTGATTCTGCGCAAGCCATGTCAGTAATTCGGGCAGCTGACTGCTAAAGTCATGCTGGCTGAGAGTCTGGCACTGCTGGAAGCGGCTGAACTCTGCAGCCAAATCGTCCGGAACCGGGGTCGATTTTAACTGTTGCAGGATCTCTGACTTCCAGCGTGGAAGATCGCGCGTCAGGGCATTTTTCAGCCGGGGAAACTTTTCAAAAAAGGCGGCCAGCTGCGGTGAGGCCAGCAACGTGATCACCAGTTCTTCAATCAGCTCATTTTCACTGACTGCCAGAAACATACTCAATGTATCAAGTGAGATCACTGCCGCGCCTGCTTCAGCTGTTCCGCCACCTGTTGCAGGCTATCTTCAACACGTGCCAGCCAGTCATCGCTGATAAACAGGCAGCGATGATGCTGGCTGAACAGCGTGCGCTGTGCCCGAAGCTGGGTATCAAGCTCATCCAGCGCCAGCGAAATCTCTTCCGGCAGCCCTTGCTGCGGTTTACCCGGCAGCATCAGGCGTGAGGCTTGCAGGCTGACGTCGCGCAATGTCAGGCAGTCATGGCCGTCTACGTGCAAATCCAGCGTCTGGGCAAAGCCAATACCATTGAGCTTGCCACGCATTTCGCCACCTTTTTGCAGCCAGTGATGCAGAGCTTCGCGGGTCAGGGTGATATGCGTGACCTGCATATCATGCAGCGTGAGCGGTTTTTGCAGCATCAGCGTCAGCGCATCGGCTGACAGCGTTGCCGGCAGATCAAAGTGAGGTTTGCGGCTGAACATGCCGCCATGTTTCTCCAGGCGGATGGCCTGTTCCACACTTTGTTGCTGCTGGAGCGCCAGACGGCGGGCATTAATTTGCTGCAATTTGAACAGCATCGGTTGCTGCTGCCACGCCTGCTGGGTGATCAGATTATCCAGTTCACGATCCAGCAGTTTCATCGATCCCACATCGTGCCACAGGCAGTCTTTCAGCAGGATCAAATCAATAGGCGCGATCACGCTACGGCCACTGTAAAAGGCACTGGCCTGCAACAAGTGAATGGCTTTTTTCCATCGGCGATCGGAGATATACGGCGCTTCTGGTTGATTTTCTAACAGTTGACGCAGTTGGAAAATAAGCTCGAAAACATCGTCGGGCAGGCTGACTTTACTGATACCTTGTTGCCACTCCAGATACTCTTCATCGCTGATGCAGAGTGAATCGGATACCGGATTCTGATTCTCATCCTGCTGGTGGGTCAACAGACTGCGGAAGTTCTGCTTTTCATGCACGTTATCCAGCCACAGGCGGATCAGCATACGGTCGTACAGTGCTTCAAGCCCACTATCCGCTTCCGGCAGTTCGTTAGAGGCAGTGACCAGCAGGCGCATCGGGATTTTATCTTCGCTGTCACCGTTACGAAAACGGCGTTCATTAATCGCGGTCAGCAACGTATTCAGGATGGCGGGCCCGGCTTTCCAGATCTCGTCAAGAAACACGATTTCTGCGTCAGGAAGGTAGCCTTTAGTCAGGCGCTGGTAGCGCCCTTCGTCTTTTAGTGCCTGAATAGAAAGGGGGCCAAAGACTTCTTCCGGCGTGGAGAAGCGCGTCATCAGGTATTCAAACGCGCGGGCATGCTGGAAAGCATACTTGAGCCGGCGGGCAATCAGGCTTTTGGCAATGCCCGGTGGGCCGAGTAAAAAGACACTCTCACCGCACAGGGCGGCGAGCAGGCAAAGGCGAATCGCATGATGGCGTTCGTAAAGTCCTTTCTCTAATGCATTGCTGAGGCGGGCGATGCGTTCCGCCAATAATTGAGAGTGGGCCATAATCAAACATTCATCCTTTTTCTACGGTCAGGCCAGATTGCTGTCTGGCGAGCGCAAACACTACTGGCTATGATGCTTGAAAGAGTTGATTGCAGTCAGCTTTTTTATTATCAAAGGGTGACACTGACCATTGAAGTTGTCATTTAACAGGCAATTAAGGATAGGCATTCATGTTTAATCATGCATACTGTGCGCGTTTTGACGGGCAGTTGAGCCGTACGCAATCCCGCGTCAGTCCACCGCAACAAAAGACAAGTCTATGAGTTCTGAGAAGAAGCAATCCCTTGGTGCCGTTACCCTGGCAGCGATAGGTGTGGTGTATGGTGATATCGGCACCAGCCCGCTGTATACACTGCGTGAGTGTCTTTCCGGGCAGTTTGGTTTTGGTGTTGAGCGCGATGCCGTTTTCGGCTTCCTGTCGCTGATTTTTTGGCTGTTATTACTCACCGTTTCACTGAAATATATCAGTTACGTGATGCGTGCCGATAATGCCGGGGAAGGCGGGATATTGACACTGATGTCACTGGCGGGACGCAATACCGGTGCGCGGTCAACCGCCGTGCTGGTGATCATGGGCCTGATTGGTGGCAGTTTCTTCTACGGCGAGGTGGTGATCACCCCGGCGGTATCGGTGCTTTCGGCCATTGAAGGCCTGGAGATCGCCGCGCCCTCCCTTGACCGCTATATCGTGCCGCTGGCGATTGGCGTGCTGACATTGCTCTTCATGATCCAGAAACACGGTACCGGCCTGGTCGGTAAGCTGTTCGCACCTGTGATGCTGTTGTGGTTTCTGGTGCTGGCGGTACTGGGTGCGCGCGGCATCATCAGTAACCCCGAAGTGCTGCACGCCATGAATCCTTACTGGGCGATTCATTTCTTTGTTGAATACAAAATGGTGTCCTTCTTTGCGCTTGGGGCCGTTGTGTTGGCCATCACGGGCGTTGAGGCGCTGTACGCCGATATGGGCCATTTTGGTAAGTATCCGATCCGTCTTGCGTGGTTTATTGTGGTGCTGCCGTCGCTGGTGCTGAACTATTTCGGCCAGGGCGCGTTGCTGCTGAAAAATCCGGAAGCGATTAAAAACCCCTTCTTCCTGTTAGCCCCCGATTGGGCGTTGATCCCGATGCTGATTCTGGCCACGCTGGCGACAGTGATCGCCTCTCAGGCGGTGATTTCCGGTGTCTTCTCCCTGACGCGTCAGGCGGTACGTCTCGGCTATCTGCCGCCGATGCGTATTGTTTACACCTCGGAAGAGGAGTCGGGCCAGATTTACATTCCGGTAATCAACTGGCTGCTGTTTGTCTCGGTAGTGATTGTGATTGTGGGCTTTGAGCATTCGAGCAACCTGGCTGCGGCTTACGGTATTGCCGTAACCGGAACGATGGTTCTCACTGCAATCCTGTGCAGCGTGGTGGCGATTAAAAACTGGCACTGGAATCGTTATCTGGTGATGACGCTGCTGGTGGGCATGTTGTGCATTGACGTGTCACTGTTCTCCGCAAACCTGGTGAAAGTGTTTGCCGGAGGCTGGTTACCACTTTCGCTGGCGCTGGTGATGTTTGTGGTGATGACCACCTGGAAGAGCGAACGTTTCCGTCTGCTGCGTCGGATGCACGAACACGGTAATTCTCTGGAGGCAATGATCGCCTCGCTGGAGAAATCGCCACCGGTGCGCGTGCCGGGCACCGCGGTGTATATGTCCCGCGCCCTGAACGTGATCCCGTTCGCCATGCTGCATAACCTGAAACACAACAAGGTGCTGCATGAGCGCGTGGTGCTGCTTACGCTGCGTACCGAAGATGCGCCTTATGTCCATAACGTGAAGCGTGTGACCATCGAGCAACTGTCGCCGACCTTCTGGCGTGTGGTGGCCAGTTACGGCTGGCGTGAAACGCCAAACGTGGAGGAGATTTTCCACCGCTGCGGTCTGGAAGGGTTGAGCTGCCGGATGATGGAGACCTCGTTCTTTATGTCACATGAGTCGCTGATTATCGGTAAGCGTCCGTGGTACCTGCGCCTGCGCGGCAAGCTGTTCCTTGCGCTGCAACGTAATGCGCTGCGGGCACCCGATCAGTTTAAAATTCCGCCTAACCGGGTGATTGAGCTGGGTACTCAGGTCGAGATTTAGCACGGTTCGGGACGGGCATGCCCGTCCCCTACAAACCTGTCTGTCGCTGGGGCGAGGCACACCCTCTCCTAAGCAGATCCATCGTAGGGGCGAGGCACGCCTCGCCCTGGTTATCCGTTAATATTTACCGTCACCGCAAATCCGCCTTCTGCCCGATTTTCCAGGGTCACCGTCATGCCGTGCAGGCGGGCAATATGATGAACGATCGACAAGCCTAAACCGCTGCCAGACTGTTGCTGGCCTGGCGGGCGATAAAATCGTTCACCAATACGTGCCAGCGCTTCCGGGCTGACGCCCGGTCCATTGTCCAGCACCTGCAACGTGCCGGCGGTCAGTTTCAGCCATACTTCACTGCCCGCCGCACTGTAGCGAATGGCATTATCCAGCAGATTACGAACCAACAGCGCCAGCAGCAGCGGTTGACCCTGACAGATAACGGGCGCATCAGGGGCATCCAGCGCCAGTTCCACGCCCGCAGCCTGTGCGGCTGCATACTGATCCACCACGGCTTTCTGCACGATCGCCTGCCACTGCACGCTTTGTGTTTCCAGATCTTCCCCGGCATCCAGACGCGACAGCGTCAGCAGTTGATCCACCAGCCGGGTAGCGCGGTCTATCCCCGCATCCAGGCTGGTCAGCGCATGGTGGCGTACTGCGGCATCGTCATGAGCCAGCTGGGCAACCTCCGTCTGCACTTTTAACGCGGCCAGCGGGCTGCGCAGTTCATGTGCGGCATCCGAGGTAAAACGGCGTTCGCGCAGTAGCATGTCACCGATGCGCCCAAACAGTTGATTCAGTTCAGTCAGCAACGGGCGGACTTCCTGCGGCACACGCTGTGCGGTGAGGGGCGTAATGTCATCCGGGGCGCGCTGCCGCAGCTGGTCGGCGATCTGTTTCAGCGGCGCCAGCTCCCGGGTGATCAGCCACAACATCAACATCAGCATTACCGGCAGTGCCACCAGCCACGGCGTCAGGTTGGTTTGCACCAGATCGCGGGTCATATCATCGCGATACTCCCACTCCTGACCGACCACCACCACATAGCGATCGTCCGGGGTACGCAGCCACACCATACGCCAGCGGTCATCGTCACCGCGCAGGCGGCCATCAACAAAACCATCACGCTGATAATCAAAGATGAAATTACGGCCATTATCACCATCATTAAGCAGCATCTGGCCATCGCGGCGAAACACGGCAAAGGCCAGCGCATCATCGTCCTGATCGCCGCGGTGATGGCGCAGGATTTTTTTTGTTTTCGGCAGTGTTATCGTTTTCTCATCCCCTGACTCAATATTCAGGGTGGTGAGCCGTTTCGCGAACAGCATTTGCTGTGTATCAAACAACGCATTGATATTGTGACGGGTCTGCCACCAGGCCCCCACAGCGGCCACTCCCCAGCACAGCAGGCTGAGCAACAAAAAACCGAGCATCAGACGCAGTCGCAGACTTTGGCGCATCAGGGTGCCGCTCCCAGTGTGTAACCCACGCCGTGAATGGTGCGAATAAACTCACTGCCCAGTTTTTTACGCAGGTGATGGATGTGCACTTCCACGGCATTGCTGGAAACGTCGTCATCCCAGCCATAGAGTTTGTCTTCTAACTGTGGGCGGGTGAGCACGCGCCCGTTGTTGAGCAGAAACAGTTCCAGCAGCGCCAGTTCACGCGCTTTCAGTACCAGCGGTTCACCCTTCAGGGTAACGGTATGGGAACCCGGTTCCATGATCAGGCTGCCATGTTGCAGTGTCGGCTGAAGCTGACCGTGGCGGCGGCGGATCAGTGCCTGTAAACGTGCGGCCACTTCGCTGAGGGCAAAGGGTTTACATAAATAGTCATCGGCTCCCTGCTGCAACCCGCTGACGCGTTGTTCCAGGGCATCGCGGGCCGTGAGGATCAACACCGGTTCATCACGCCCCTGCTGTCGCCACTGGCGGAGAATGGTGAGTCCGTCGATTTCTGGCAGGCTGAGATCCAGTACTATCGCATCATAGGGCGCGGCACTCAGCGCCCGAAGTCCCTCGTTGCCCTGGGTAAACCAGTCAACACTGAACCCCAGTTTGCTTAACCCGGCTTTGATGCCGTCGCCAATCAGGCGGTCATCTTCGATTAACAGAATTCGCATGGTGTTATCCTTCGCAGTTGACCGAGTTATACGGAATCATGATACGGCTTGTACAGCAACGATCGACGAAATTCGCGACTTTTCGTCAATTTAGAACAATAAACTCGTGATAAAAGAGTTCTTAAGATCCTGTTAAGAACCTTTTGCTGTAATACTGACTGAACCGACGTTACCGGGCAGAACTGACTGCTCTATTGCATAAGGAAAAGTGAAAATGATGAAGAAGACAGCTGCATTACTGGCGATCACCGCCCTGATGTCCATGCCCGTACTTGCCGTCCAGGGCGGCGGTTTTGTTGACCCGAGCGCCCCGGCAGCCCAGGTACAGAAGGGCGGGTTCAGCGGCCCGAACGGTACGGTGGCTACCGTCAAGCAGGCTCAGGATATGAGTGATGATGCCTGGGTAACAATGCGTGGTCATATTGAAAAGCGCATTGGTGATGAAGACTATCTGTTCCGTGATGCCACCGGCACCATGACCGTCGAAATTGACGATAAGCGCTGGGACGGACAGACCATTGGTCCGAAAGACAATGTTGAACTCCAGGGCAAGCTGGATAAAGACTTCAACTCGCTGGAGCTGGACGTCAAACAGGTGCGCAAAATCGGTGGCTAATCGCCGGCAAGCATCGTGACCAGGTGGTGGACGGCGGGGGAGCGATCCCAACGCCGCCAGGCCAGGGCGATATCACTGCCCAGCGCAGCATCCTCAATCTGATGGAAGCTGACGCCGGGCAGGCTGATGCAGCGCAGTGAATCAGGCACGATGGTGATGCCGAAGCCTGCGGCGACCATGCTCACGCCCGACGAAATTTGCGGTGACTGCTGCACGCCATCTGGCTGAAAACCGGCACGCAGACAGGCACTGATAATCACTTCGTACAGGCTGGGGGCAACCTCACGTGGAAATAAAATCAGTGATTCTTTACGTAACTGTGCCAGCGACAAAGAGGGTACGCTGCCAAGCGGATGACCCGTCGGTAGCACCACAGCCATTTTCTCAGAAGCAATCACCTTCAGATTAAACGTCTTACTGCTCTCACAGGGCAGACGTACAAAGGCGGCATCCAGTAATCCCTCCTCCAGATTATGCATCAGCGTCGCCATACTCTCTTCCTGGGGCAGTAAGGTGATGGCCGGAAAACGATCCTGAAAACAGTGCAGCAGCCGGAAAATCTGCGGATGAAACGCGGTGGAGCTGGCAAAACCAATCGACAGCTTTCCACTGATCCCGCGGGCAATCCCTTTGGCTTTCTCCAGCGCATGGCCGGTCAGTGCCAGGATCTGGCAGGCATCATGATAAAACGCTTCCCCGGCATCCGTCAGTTCCACGCCACGCGTCAGCCTTTTCAGCAGCGGTGTACCAATCTCTTCTTCCAGTTTTTTGATTTGCTGACTCAGCGGGGGCTGGGAAATACCCAGCCTTTCCGCCGCCCGGGTGAAGTGCTTCGTCTCAGCGACCGCAACGAAGTAACGCAGATACCGCAGTTCCATATCGAAAACGTCTCAAAGTGGGGGGTGTTCTATATTGGAATCCCGAACTGAATCGAGTCAACATTGATTCAATACTTCTTAACAGTTTATCGGGGGAAATGGCAATGACACATTCTGTAACTGATTGTTCATGTTCGGAACAACTGACCGAAACGGTCAGGGGGATGCAGAAGGAAAGGCCAGAAAGTGTAATCTATCAGACCTCTCTGATGAGCGCGTTACTGAGCGGCGTCTATGACGGTACCACCACGGTGGCTGACCTGCTGAAGAAAGGCGATTTTGGCCTCGGGACGTTTAATCAGTTGGATGGCGAGCTTATCGCTTTTAACCGTGAAGTGTACCAGTTGCGTTCAGATGGCAGTGCCCGTGCTGCCAGTCCCGATCAGCAATCGCCGTTTGCAGTGATGACCTTCTTCCACCCTCAGTATCAGCATCGCTTTACCGGCCCGGTTGATCGGGCCGGGGTACATCAGGTCATCGACCAGCAGGTCAGTTCCGATAATCAGTTCTGCGCATTGCGTCTCGACGGTTTGTTCAGCCGCGCAGAAACCCGCACGGTTCCCTGTCAGCACCGCCCGTATAAATCGATGCCAGAGGTGCTCGGCAAGCAGCCCACCTTTCATTTTGAGCAGCGCAATGGCGTGTTGATCGGTTTTCGCACGCCGCAGTATATGCAGGGCATCAACGTCGCGGGCTATCACGAACATTTCATTACTGACGATCGCCAGGGTGGCGGTCATCTTCTGGACTATCAGCTTGATCACGGCACGCTGACCTTTGGTGAGATCAGCAAGCTGGTGATTGACCTGCCTGGCGACAGCGACTTCCTGCGGGCGGATCTCAGCCCGGAAAACCTGGATTCCGCCATTCGTTCTGTTGAAAGCTGAAAAAGAGAGAGAACAAAAGATGAAAAACGTCACTGAGGTTCAACAGTGGGCACACGGTGCCGATCTGGTCGTGGCTCAACTGGAAGCACAGGGGGTGAAGCAGGTCTTCGGCATTCCCGGTGCCAAAATCGATAAAGTCTTTGATTCGCTGCTGGACACCTCCATCCAGACGATTGCCGTACGTCATGAAGCCAACGCCGCATTTATGGCAGCGGCCGTGGGTCGGCTGACCGGCAAAGCCGGCGTTGCATTGGTCACCTCCGGGCCTGGCTGTTCCAATTTGATCACCGGTATGGCAACGGCGACCACCGAGGGC
This sequence comes from Erwinia sp. MYb416, assembly GCF_037479575.1. Lineage (NCBI taxonomy): Bacteria > Pseudomonadati > Pseudomonadota > Gammaproteobacteria > Enterobacterales > Erwiniaceae > Erwinia > Erwinia sp. MYb416. The sequence goes on along the minus strand of NZ_JBBGYT010000437.1, from coordinate 9,711 downwards.
GATCCGGTAGTGGCACTGGGGGGGGCGGTAAAACGCGCGGATAGCGCCAAACAGGTGCATCAAAGCATGGATACCGTCGCGATGTTCCGCCCTGTGAGTAAATATGCGGTAGAAGTCGGTTCCTCAGATGCCATTGCCGAAGTGTTATCGAATGCGTTTCGCAGTGCGGAGCAGGGGCGCCCCGGCGGCGCTTTTGTCAGCCTGCCGCAGGACATTATTAATGAGCCCGCACGCGGACATCTGCTGAATACCAGTGGCCAGCTGCTGCTGGGGGCGGCACCGGATGTGGCGATTGACGCCGTTGCCCGCCAAATCGCACAGGCGAAAAACCCGGTGCTGCTGCTGGGCCTGATGGCCAGCCAGCCCGCCAACAGCGATGCGCTGCATCAGCTGCTGGAGCGTAGCCATATTCCGGTCACCAGTACCTACCAGGCGGCAGGTGCAGTGCGGCAGGAGCATTTTTCCCGCTTTGCCGGGCGTGTCGGGCTCTTTAATAATCAGGCGGGCGATCGGTTACTGCGAGAAGCCGACCTGATTATCACCATTGGCTATAGCCCAGTAGAGTATGAACCTGCGATGTGGAACAGTGGCAAAGCCACCCTGGTGCATATCGATGTGTTGCCCGCCGATACCGACAACTGTTATCAGCCTGATGCCGAGCTGGTCGGTGATATTGCTGCCACGCTGGATAAACTGACGGCACGTATCCACGGCCCGTTAACGCTTAGCCCACAGGCGGCGGCGATCCTCAGCGACCGCCAGCAACAGCGTGAACTGCTGGCGCTGCGCGGCCATCAGCTGAATCAGTTTGCCCTGCATCCTTTGCGCATCGTGCGTGCTATGCAGGACATCATCAACAGTGACGTCACCCTGACGGTGGATATGGGCAGCTTTCATATCTGGATCGCGCGTTATCTTTACAGCTTCCGTGCCCGTCAGATCATGATCTCCAACGGCCAGCAAACCATGGGCGTGGCATTACCTTGGGCAATCGGTGCCTGGCTGGTGGACCCGTCGCGCAAAGTGGTGTCGGTCTCCGGGGATGGCGGGTTCCTGCAATCGAGTATGGAGCTGGAAACAGCGGTACGACTGGGGGCGAATCTGCTGCATATCATCTGGGTGGATGAGTGCTACAACATGGTGGCGATGCAGGAAGAGAAGAAATATCAGCGGGTTTCCGGGGTAAAATTCGGTCCGATCGATTTTAAAGCTTACGCCGAGTCGTTTGGTGCCGCGGGGTTTGCGGTGGAAAGTGCAGAAATGCTGGAACCGACGTTGCGTAAAGCGATGGATGTGCAGGGACCGGCGGTGGTGGCTATTCCGGTGGACTACGCAGACAACCCTCTGCTGATGGGACAGCTTCATCTCAGCCAGATTTTGTGAGCTGCTATACCTTCCAGATATTCATTACATTCAGTCATGGCCCTTTACCGGTAACATAAAAGGGCCATTTTTTTCCTTAAAACAAATCCTCTCTCTGCGTCAGCGAAACGTTTCGATGGCGATCACATTTTCAACATTTGATGATTGTTTTCCCCTGACCATTTCTTACACTGCCCTCAGCGAAACGTTTCGCTCTGGAGTGAATAATGAAAAAAGGCACCTTACTGAATTCTGATATCTCGTCCGTGATTTCACGTCTCGGTCATACTGACAGCATCGTGATTGGCGATGCCGGCCTGCCGGTCCCACAAGGTCCGCAGCGTATTGATCTGGCGTTGACGCATGGAATTCCGACATTTTTACAGGTTACCCAGGCGGTCACCAGCGAGATGCAGGTCGAGAGTGCCATCATTGCGGAAGAAATTAAGCAGCATAATCCGCAGCTTCATAGTGAATTGATCGCCCTGCTCGACTTACTGCAACAACACCAGGGTAATTCAATCAGTATCAGTTATGTCAGTCACGAACAGTTCAAACACCAAACTCAGCGTAGTCAGGCTGTCATTCGCAGCGGAGAGTGTTCTCCGTATGCGAATGTCATCCTGATCGCTGGCGTGACCTTTTAGAGGCTGTTATGCAACCTTTACTGCAATTAAAAGGCATTGATAAAGCCTTCCCGGGCGTCAAGGCGCTGTCGGGAGCCGCCCTCTCTGTTTATCCTGGCCGCGTGATGGCGCTGGTGGGCGAGAACGGTGCGGGTAAGTCGACCATGATGAAGGTGCTTACCGGGATCTACGCCCGTGATGCGGGCACGTTTGAATGGCTCGGTCAGGAAACCACCTTTAACGGGCCGAAAGAGTCGCAGGAAGCCGGGATCGGTATTATTCATCAGGAACTGAACCTGATCCCCCAGTTGAGCATTGCGGAAAACATCTTTTTGGGTCGCGAATTTGTTAACCGTTTTGGCCGCATCCAGTGGAAAAAGATGTATGCCGAGGCGGATGCCTTACTGAAGCGCCTGAATCTGCGCTTCAGCGGCCATAAGCTGGTGGGTGATCTGTCGATCGGTGACCAGCAGATGGTGGAAATTGCCAAGGTCCTGAGCTTCGAGTCAAAAGTGATCGTCATGGACGAACCGACGGACGCGCTGACGGATACCGAGACCGCTTCGCTGTTCCGAGTGATCAACGAGCTGAAAGCGCAGGGCTGCGGCATTGTTTATATCTCCCACCGAATGAAAGAAATTTTTGAGATCTGCGACGATGTCACCATCTTCCGTGACGGGCAGTTTATTGCAGAACGTGAAGTGGCTCAGCTGACGGAAGAGTCGCTGATTGAAATGATGGTCGGCCGCAAGCTGGAAGAGCAGTATCCACGCCTGGATAAAGCACCGGGTGAGGTTCGCCTGAAGGTGGAGAATCTGAGTGGTTCCGGCGTTGAGGATGTCAGCTTTACGCTGCGTAAAGGCGAAATTTTGGGTGTGTCCGGGCTGATGGGCGCGGGGCGTACCGAACTAATGAAAGTGCTGTATGGCGCCTTGTCACGCAGCAGTGGTAGCGTAACGCTGGACGGAAAAACCGTCTTCGCGCGTTCCCCGGAAGAGGGGCTGGCCAACGGTATCGTCTATATTTCTGAAGATCGTAAGCGTGATGGTCTGGTGCTGGGCATGTCGGTGAAAGAGAACATGTCACTGACCGCCCTCAACTATTTTAGCTATGGCGCGGGCCGCCTGAAACATGCGGAAGAGCAGCAGGCGGTCGGTGATTTTATCAAGCTGTTTAACGTTAAAACGCCATCAATGAATCAGCCGATTGGTTTGCTCTCAGGGGGTAACCAGCAAAAGGTGGCCATTGCGCGCGGGCTGATGACGCGGCCAAAAGTGCTGATCCTGGATGAGCCAACGCGTGGCGTCGATGTTGGCGCGAAAAAAGAGATTTATCAGCTGATTAATCAGTTTAAACAGGAAGGGTTGAGCATCATTCTCGTCTCCTCCGAAATGCCGGAAGTTCTGGGCATGAGTGACCGCGTGCTGGTGATGCACGAAGGTCGCCTGAGCGGTGACTTCCCGATTGAACAAGCCTCGCAGGAAATTTTGATGGCGGCGGCAGTTGGTAAACATTACAGCGCGGAGCTGGCATAACTATGAGTACGCAAACAATTCCTTCACGCCGCCTGATCAGTAAGGCATGGCTGCTTGAGCAGAAATCGCTGATTGCGCTGGTGGTGCTGATTGCCATCGTTTCCAGTCTGAGCCCGAATTTCTTCACCGTGGCTAACCTGTTTAACATTCTGCAACAGACGTCGGTCAACGCCATTATGGCGGTGGGTATGACGCTGGTGATCCTCACCTCCGGTATCGATCTCTCCGTGGGGTCATTGCTGGCGCTGACCGGGGCAGTCGCTGCCTCGATTGTCGGGCTGGAAGTGAATGCTCTGGTGGCGGTGGCGGCATCGCTGGCACTGGGTGCCTTTATTGGTGCGATTACCGGCTCGATTGTCGCGAAAGGTAAAGTGCAGGCGTTTATTGCCACACTGGTCATGATGCTGCTGCTGCGTGGTGTGACGATGGTGTACACCAACGGCAGCCCGGTGAATACCGGCTTTAACGACAATGCAGACCTGTTTGGCTGGTTTGGTATCGGTCGTCCTCTGGGTATCCCGACACCGGTCTGGTTAATGGGTGTGGTGTTCCTCGCCGCCTGGTACATGCTGCATCACACGCGCCTTGGCCGTTACATTTATGCGCTGGGCGGTAACGAAGCGGCAACGCGTCTGTCCGGCATCAGTGTTAACCGCGTCAAAATTATCGTTTATGCACTGTGCGGCATGTTGGCTGCACTGGCGGGCACCATTGAAGTGGCACGCCTCTCTTCGGCGCCGCCGACGGCCGGTACGGGCTATGAGCTGGATGCGATTGCAGCTGTGGTGCTGGGTGGAACCAGCCTCGCAGGCGGTAAAGGCCGGATTATGGGCACGCTGATAGGTGCGCTGATCTTAGGCTTCCTGAATAACGGGCTGAACTTGCTCGGTGTTTCTTCTTACTACCAAATGATCGTCAAAGCTGTGGTGATTTTGCTGGCGGTGCTGGTAGACAACAAAAGCAGTAAATAACACTCTTTACCTTTACAGGATATGAAAATGAAGATGAATAAACTGACTGCACTGGCTGTACTGTTAGGCGCCACGCTGAGCGCTAACGCGCTGGCAAAGGACACCATTGCGCTGGTGGTTTCTACCCTGAATAACCCGTTCTTCGTATCGCTGAAAGATGGCGCGCAGAAAGAAGCGGATAAACTGGGTTATAACCTGGTGGTGCTGGATTCTCAGAACAACCCGGCGAAAGAACTGGCTAACGTGCAGGATCTGACCGTTCGTGGCACCAAGCTGGTGCTGATTAACCCGACCGATTCTGATGCGGTGGGTAACGCCGTGAAAATGGCAAACCAGGCGAACATTCCGGTGATCACCCTGGACCGTGTAGCCTCTCAGGGTACCGTGGTCAGCCACGTGGCGTCTGATAACCGTTTCGGCGGCAAAATGGCCGGTAACTTCATCGCCAAAAAAGTCGGCGACAATGCAAAAATCATTGAGCTGCAGGGCATTGCCGGAACGTCTGCTGCGCGTGAGCGTGGTGAAGGCTTCAAGCAGGCTGCCGATGCACACAAATTCAATATTCTCGCCAGCCAGCCGGCTGACTTCGACCGTACCAAAGGCCTGAACGTGATGCAGAACCTGCTGACCGCTCACCCGGACGTGCAGGCGGTGTTTGCTCAGAACGACGAAATGGCACTGGGTGCCCTGCGTGCATTGCAAACGGCAGGCAAATCTGATGTCGTAGTGGTGGGCTTCGACGGCACCCCAGATGGTATCAAAGCGGTTGAAGGTGGCAAACTGGCTGCGACCGTGGCTCAGTTACCGGAGCAAATCGGCGTTATCGGCGTTCAGACGGCTGATAAAGTGCTGAAAGGCCAGAAAGTACAGGCTATCAATCCGGTTGACCTGAAGCTGGTTACCCAATAAATCAAAGAAAAGCATGGCACGGCCCCACCTTGGGGGGGCGCACTTATCTGGACAATCCCCTTATGATGAAAACTGGCAAACTGGCTGTCCTCGGCAGCATTAATGCAGATCACATTCTGAATCTGGCGCATTTCCCGCGTCCGGGTGAAACGGTGATCGGGAAGCAGTATCAGGTCGCATTCGGTGGGAAAGGTGCAAACCAGGCCGTTGCCGCCGGGCGCAGTGGCGCAGACATTGCCTTTATCGCCTGCGTGGGTGAAGACGACATTGGCGAACGTATCCGCCAGCAACTGGTTGATGACCGTATTGATGTCAGCCCGGTGGAAGCCGTTGCCGGCGACTCGACGGGTGTGGCACTGATATTTGTTAACGGTGAAGGTGAGAATACGATCGGCATTCACGCCGGCGCCAACGCTGCCCTGACGCCCGAGCGCGTTGAGCAGCACCAGCAGGTGATTGCGGATGCCGCAGCACTGTTGATGCAGCTGGAGTCACCGCTGGAAAGCGTGCTGGCGGCTGCGAAGATCGCGCATCAGCATCAGACGCAGGTGATTTTGAATCCGGCCCCGGCGACAGAACTCTCTGACGAGCTATTGTCGCTGGTGGATATGATTACCCCGAATGAAACCGAAGCGCAGATCCTCACGGGTGTGGCGGTCAACAGCGATGAAGACGCTGCACGAGCAGCGGCAGTGCTGCATCAAAAAGGTATCCGTACAGTATTGATTACCCTCGGCAGCCGGGGCGTGTGGTTAAGTGAGCAGGGGAATGGTCAGCGTATTCCTGGTTTCCGTGTGGAAGCGGTGGATACTATTGCCGCGGGCGACACCTTTAATGGTGCGCTGATCACGGCACTGATTGAGCAGCGTCCGATGGCTGAAGCCGTACGCTTTGCCCATGCAGCCGCAGCGATTGCCGTGACCCGCCGTGGTGCACAACCTTCCGTTCCCTGGCGTGATGAGATTGACAGCTTCTTGCAACAGCAGGGGTAGATGTGGCGACCATGAAAGATGTCGCCCGCCTGGCGGGCGTCTCAACCTCCACCGTGTCTCACGTTATCAATAACAACCGCTTCGTGAGCGAAGCGGTTCGTGAAAAAGTGACCTCGGCGGTAAGCCAGCTGAATTACGCACCCTCTGCGCTGGCGCGTAGTCTGAAGCTCAATCAGACCCGTACTATTGGCATGTTACTGACGGCCAGCAGTAACCCGTTCTATTCCGAGGTGGTACGGGGTGTTGAGCGTAGCTGCTATGAGCGTGGTTATAGCCTGGTATTGTGCAATACCGAAGGCGATGAAGACCGTATGAATCGAAGCCTTGAAACACTGCTGCAAAAGCGTGTTGATGGCTTACTGATTATGTGTACCGAAAGTCACCTGCCTTCCGCTGAATTACTTCATCGTTATCCCACGATCCCTTCAGTCATGATGGATTGGGCGCCGTTTGAAGGCGGCAGCGACATTATCCAGGATAACTCCCTGCTGGGTGGGGAGATGGCGACGCGACATCTCATTTCACGTGGTTATACACGGATTGCCTGTATTGCCGGGCCACAGGACAAAACACCTGCGCGTCTGCGTCTTGAAGGATATCAGCAGGCAATGGATAGCGCCGGGTTAGCGATACCGCCTGACTACATTGTCAGTAGCGATTTTGAATTCCAGGGCGGATTCAATGCCATGAATACGCTTTTGGCCCTCGATCCTCCACCTCAGGCTGTCTTTACCTGTAATGATGCGATGGCTGTTGGCGTGTATCACGCGCTCTATCTGGCGGAAATGCGTATCCCGCAGGATATGGCCGTGGTGGGTTACGATGATATCGAACTGGCGCGCTATATGACGCCGCCCCTCAGCACCGTTCACCAGCCTAAAGACGAACTGGGGGAGCTGGCGATCGATGCTCTGCTACACCGCCTGACAGATCCAACGGCCAGCCCCCAGTTGCTGGTGCTGACGCCGGAACTGATGGAACGTGCCTCCGTGGGCGATATCCGCAAGGAATAAGCGCCTAGGTTTTCTTCTTATCACGGTCGCTAATCAGGTTGCGACCGTCCCCTGGTTTCAGTAGCAGGAAGACCAGCGCTGACAGCACGGTAATGACCCCCATCGTCAGGAAGGTGGCATGGAAGTGCTGGAGTGTGGTGCCATCAAAGTTTTCATAAAAGCGTAACACCGCTGCACTCACTGCGACACCAAACCCAATCGCTAACTGTTGTGTGACGGCCAGCATGCTGTTACCGCTGCTGGCATTGGCATCCGTCAGGTCTGCAAGGGTGATGGTGTTCATCGCGGTAAATTGTGTGGACATCGCCATACCCAGAATAAAGAGTGGGATGAGCAGCGCCAGCATGCTCCAGCCAGGAACCTGCAAAGCAAAGGTGGCGATCAGTACGCCGATAATCATGCTGATCCCGACCAGGGTTTTGCGATAACCAAACCAGCGCAGTACCTGGGTGACCGTCGACTTCGCCAGAATGGAACCGAGGGCGGTGGGCGCGACCATGCAGCCCGCCAGCAGGGCGGTGTAGCCAAATCCGACCTGTAACATTAATGGCATCAGGAAGGGAATACAGCCTGTACCCAGTCTTGAAGCGATATTGCCCACGATGCCGACGGAGAAGGTGCGCGTCTTAAACATGGGTAACGGCAGCAACGGGGCAGGGTGGCGCCGCGCATGCACTATATATAGAAGTAATAATGCGATACCCGCCAGCAACACACCCAGAGCAATCACGCTTGATACAACCTGTTCACCGAATAATTCGATGCCGCTGGAGATGCCCACCAGACCCAAACCAAACAGCAGGAAGCCGATCAGGTCAAAGCGGCGTTTCGGAGTGGTAAAGTCCGGCATATATTTGCGTGCATAGAAAATGCCGAGAATACCGATTGGGATATTAATGAGGAAAATCCAGTGCCAGGTGGCCCAGGTGACCAATACGCCCCCCAGTAAAGGGCCTAACACCGGGCCAACCAGTCCCGGCATCGTGACAAAATTGAGTACCGGTAGCAGCTCGCTGCGCGGATAGGCCCGGAGCAGGGCAAGACGAGCCACCGGCATCATCATTGCCCCACCCACACCTTGCACCACACGGGATGTGACCAGCATCGACAACGAACCCGAAAGTGCGCAGGCCAGAGAACCCAGGGAAAACAGAAATACCGCGGCGATAAAGACTTTACGGGTACCAAAGCGATCGGCAAGCCAGCCACTGACCGGGATCAGCATCGCGACAGTTAAGGTATAGCTGATAACGGCGGACTGCATCGCCAGCGGAGAACGCCCCAGGCTGTGGGCGATGGCCGGAAGGGCCGTGTTCAGAATGGTGGCATCCAGCGCCTGCATAAAGCCTGCATAAAGAAAGCCATAGCGGCAATCCATGGAAGTCCGGCCATACTGCGCGCGGATTTAATCATTGGTATCCCTTTCTTTTGTGAGTGCGGCAGAAAAATCCCCTGTGAAGCAGAAAGAATAGCATCTCATTTTTGCTTTCCTCCTCGGTCTTTCGCAGTTTTCTGTCAGTAAATGCTGATTTATTGCCCTGAAAGCGTATGCTTTTAACGCTTCTGATGAAAAATAACGCGCTCAGTCATTTTATTGCAATAAACACTTGTCACTCGTCGGAAACTGCCTATAATGCGCAACCACTGAGACGGCACAACGGCTTACGGCCAGCGGCTCAGGAGGTTCAGGAAGCATCTGAACCGCCGGAAAAAACTTCTCAAAAAGAAGTTGACTCCGAAGGAGGAAAGCGTAATATACGCCACCTCGCAACAGGAAGCTTCGGCACTGATTGCACCGCTCTTTAACAATTTATCAGACAATCTGTGTGGGCACTCGCAGGATTGATATCAGTCACCTCCGGGTGACAAAAAATATCAAGTCTTAAGAGTGAACACATAATGAAATTCATTATGACGTTTTACACTTGAGCATCGCTGCACTTGTTGCAGCAAATCGAACTTTTAATTGAAGAGTTTGATCATGGCTCAGATTGAACGCTGGCGGCAGGCCTAACACATGCAAGTCGAACGGTAGCACAGAGGAGCTTGCTCCTTGGGTGACGAGTGGCGGACGGGTGAGTAATGCCTGGGAAACTGCCCGATGGAGGGGGATAACTACTGGAAACGGTAGCTAATACCGCATAACGTCTTCGGACCAAAGTGGGGGACCTTCGGGCCTCACACCATCGGATGTGCCCAGGTGGGATTAGCTAGTAGGTGGGGTAATGGCTCACCTAGGCGACGATCCCTAGCTGGTCTGAGAGGATGACCAGCCACACTGGAACTGAGACACGGTCCAGACT
>NZ_JBBGYT010000436.1:0-1064 GCF_037479575.1 Erwinia sp. MYb416 | reverse complement strand
AAATTTTCAGGTCGGTTAAGACAACCGGTTGGTACCTGACTCAACGTATTGCCCGATAGACCCAATAAGACGTTAGCGATATTGGCTGGCTGGACAACAGGTACCGTAAAATGGCTCTGCGTCATTCCCAGGTTTATGAAGCATCAGCAAACATAAGAGGTGGAATGAGCATCTACGCAGATATTCTTGCACAGCGCGTGCCAGAATAGCAATTCACTCGCGATAAAATCACCATCTCACTGATCGTTAACACATTAATTTCTTCTTAACAGGTGTTATTACCCGGCTCAGGCGTCGCCTCAGGCCCACACCATTGCCTGGGGTGCGTCTCCATTCAGAGACAGGCAACGCATACTTAAGTAAACACCTTATTAAACATAGCGTTATATGTCTCAATGTAGCGACAAACGGATATTATGTTCTTACGCTGCGTTCGACCAGTGCCATAATCACCGCGTACAACTCATCCCGCGCCTGTTGTTCGGTGATTTCATTACGGGTGGATGCGTAAGCCACCGATTCCGCAGCCCCCAGCATGGCCCACAAACCGGCGTTCGATAATGCTTTACCCCCGGTGAATGGCGTCAGCGTTTCGCGACACTTCTCAATAAAGGCGACTTCGTAGGCCCGCTTAATCTGCTCAAGCTCGGGTGAACCAACAAGTGCAGCTATGATACCCGGTATCTCCCGCCCCTGTTTTTGAACACAATTCACATACGATTCGGCCATCACCTGCGCCCTGGCCGACAAAGTGGCTTCACTTTGCGCTAATGCCGCATCAAACAGCGCATTTTGGCGGGCATCGAGCTCCTGATAAAGCACCGCAAACAGACCTGAACGTGTGCCGAAATGATCATACACCACGGGCTTAGTGACGCCTGACTGCTCAGCCAGGCGGCCCAGCGTTAAGGCCTCCGTTCCCTCGGTACGAATGAGCTGCCATGCCGCTTCAATGAGCTGCTGGTAACGCGCCTCACGCGATAAACGTCGCCGGGGCAGCGGTGAAGAGTTTATGTCCGTTGACATGCTTATATACCAAAGGTAACTTACCAATAGTATATTAG
>NZ_JBBGYT010000435.1:0-1733 GCF_037479575.1 Erwinia sp. MYb416 | reverse complement strand
ATAACGCGCTGGATCTTGAACTGGCACGAGAGGTCGCTGAATACTTTCGTCTGAATCTTGCAGAGGCCGACGAAATCATCCAGGACTTTATTGAAATAGTCAGCCAGTGGAGGACCATTGCAAATGGTTTAGGGCTTTCGGTGCGGGAACAAGAATATATGGCTGACGCATTTAGGCTTGCGGTGAATTAGCATCACACCAGCCAGACAATGGAAGATGCTTAGCGTTATTTACAGGATCAGCGCTGGATTCACTCATTACTCAAAATAGTCCATATCCAGTTTTGGCACGCGTAATATACGAGAAGTCACTCCAACTTCATTCTCAATCATCAGATTCACCAGCCGCTGCCCATCCACCAGCACCATACCTTCCACTGCCCTGGCAAAGTCCCGCGCCTGAGAAGTAAAGCCAGATGTGGTGATAAACACGCCGCGTCTGGCTTTTTGTCCGGCCAGTGCGCCATAAAAAGCCTGCAGCTCAGGGCGGCCCACCGTGTTCTGCCAGCGTTTCGCCTGCACATAAACCTTTTCCAGGCCCAGCTTATCCAGCGAGATAATGCCATCAATGCCGCCATCGCCTGAGCCCCCCACACGCTGAAGATCGTCCCGGTGCCCGCCGTAGCCAAGGCGGTGCAGCACATCAAGAACAATCACCTCAAAGCGCGCAGGAGAGACCTGTTTAAGGTTTTCCAGCAATTCATCCGCCACGGCACTGCGTATCTCATTCAGCGCCTGCTCAAGACGATCGTCAGGGCTACTCAGTGCCAGTTCTTCTATAGTGAGTGGCTCAGGCTGTGGATCGAGATCGACAGAATCGGGCTGCTGTTTCAACTTCACGCTATTAAAATCAAAGGCCAGATGAGTGATATCCTCTGCTGTCATTGGCAGAGGATGGGCGATAACCCAGCGCTGCCCTTCGGGTGTCAGGCACCATTTCCCACGAGACAGACTTTGCGACAATCCCGCACGCTTTAGTCGGTCGTGTGCCCAGCCTGCCCGGTTTTTATAAGTCAGCTGACCGCTTGCAATCACCTCTGCGCGCTGATTTTCATCCAGATTGAGCATATCTGCCGCCGCCTCTTGCGCTTCGCGGGCAGTCGCTCCTTCAGGCCTGGTAGCCAGAAAGCGCAACACGGGTTCAATAAATTTATCGTAAGTCGGTACAGACATAGCACTTCCTTATGTGTATGACAAAAATGATGAACCTGCTGTTCAGGCCCCCTTCAGCATATCAAACACCACCCGGGCAAATCCCCTGGCCAGCTCAGGACTCGACAGATACTGCATCATCATTTCCTGCTGCGCTTCACTGCTGTCCATCACGGCATCATCAATGGCTTTAGGGAAATCACCCAGCATCGCCTGCTCACGCGTATTATTAGCAATCTGCGTCATAACGGACTTATTTTCCGAGAGCTTGTCACGAACGGCAAACGCATAATTGACCATATCTTTGTCGGTCAGATTATCCGTAATAAACAGCTCATTTAACCGCGCCAGAATATGCGACATGAACTCTTCTTTCTTGTCCTTCGGCTTGGCGGTTCCCACATCATTACTGGGATGCAGTTTATATTCCGGTGAATCTTCCTGCAGCTTAAGATGCTGAGCATGGATTTTCGAGAGACGATAATGGCTCATCTGGATATTGCTGACATCCACCTCATCCTCGTCCAGTCTCTGTTCATGCAATAGCGGGCGCAGATGGCGGGCGTAGAGGCTGAGTTTCTC
>NZ_JBBGYT010000434.1:0-670 GCF_037479575.1 Erwinia sp. MYb416 | reverse complement strand
GGTAATGGCAGAGTCAGCTGCTTTGAGTCCTGGGGATTATTGCGCTCACTGATAAACAGCATACTGGAAGACTGATAAGCTCCCAGACCACAATTGACCAGCACCAGCGCCTGCTTGTCATTCAGTGGCTGCGCTTCACTGCGCTCACGTGCTTCTTTGTCCGGCTCACAGCTCTCTTTTGCCAGCAGCTTACTATTAGCGGCAATGGCACCATCGATAAGCGCAGCCTCATTGGTTAACGGCACGACCTTTGGCACCTGGAAGTTAAATACCGCGGGGGCAGGACGCGCGGGTACCATCGATGGTTCATTGTTGCCCACTTTCAGCAATGCCGTCTGATTTCCCAGACGCCCCTGTCGTTCGTCCACCAGCAGCAGTGCCGCATTGAGCCCGCCGAGGGAGGCAGCTTCAGAATCGGGTGTACCGGGTGTGAGCGCAATGGTCATGGCATTTTTAGTGGCCTGACCCCATTGCTGAAAATTGAGGGAAGGCTGAGACTCTGCACCAGCCTTACGCTTGATGATAATCCGCAATACCTCATCGGTATTACGCACCTCACAGTCATTGAGATTGTTGCACGTCACCTGCCAGTTTTTAAACGTCTTTTGCACCGGGGTGTTAACCCACTCTTCTGCCTGAGTACCCGCGCTTAACCCCAGCAGTACCAGCG
>NZ_JBBGYT010000433.1:0-916 GCF_037479575.1 Erwinia sp. MYb416 | reverse complement strand
AATCGGGTCAGGGAAAGCGAAGCGCGGAAGGGGAACGCACCAGTATGGTGCATTCCCGTAAAACGATTAGAGAGATTCTTTGCGTGCCAGCGGGTGCCAGACTTCTGTTAATGCCCCTTCCCCACCGGTAATGGGATCGGTTTCAGGCATCGCGACGCGTTTTATTTCAAGCATAGACTGTTCCATCAATGCCTGCTCGTCACGCAGGGTTTTCGGCGTCACGCCCGGCGGGTAAGCCCCCACGGCCATGAAATCATCGCTGGCGGCAATTTGCTGATGCCCGACGCCCGCCGGTATCAGTATCACATCACCGGCATAAACGGTGACCATGCGCCCGCTTTCGCCGCCAAACAGGATCTCGGCCCAGCCGCAGGTGATCCCCAGCAATTCATGGGTATTCGGGTGATAGTGGGTGTAGGGATAAATCGGGGCGTGCCAGCTGACTGGCCAGCCGTGGCGGCCAAACTCAGCGCGGAACCACTGCGCCAAATCGTCTGGCGATAACTCTTCCGCCCCTTCTTCCGGCTCGTCCGGCACCACCTGTGGGTAGATGATCAGCGGCAACGGGTTATTGGGGATACCCTGTGAGGGTTGCGCCAGCATCAGATGGCGCGGGTTTGAGGAGGCACCTGCAGCAAAGGTCCCGGCAGCAAACGACATCATTAACATTACACTGCGAGAATGGGTCACCATATCAGGCTCCTGGTCAAATTGCCTTGTTGAGTGATTGTTAAATTAATTGTGGCACTATTCCGCCAGCTTGCAATCTTTTCCCTACGCCGCAGATCACATAACTTATTAATTTAAATGAACTTAAGCCAAATTCATTGGTGGTTACCCACCTTTGATCCCCCTCACCCTGAGATTTGACTTTACGATCACTCGATAACACATTGTTACTATTACTGTATGTAAC
>NZ_JBBGYT010000432.1:0-1908 GCF_037479575.1 Erwinia sp. MYb416 | reverse complement strand
CGGACTGGCGGGGTCTGGCGCTGGTGCCTCAGCTTCCGGCGTGGCGGCCCGCTAACCTTGATCTGAATACGGAAACGCTGCCGAAAAAATCGGACGTTAATAACGGCCACCACAGCGTCACACTCGCCCGGGGAAGCGTGAAGCGCATTAATTACACGGTGTTAACCACCCGGCGGGTCCTGTTAGATCTTACCCTGAGCGATGGTACGGCGTTACCGCGTGGCAGTAAGGTCATGGATGAGCAGGGAACGATACTCACGATTGCTATCGATAATGGGCTGGTCTATCTGAATAACTCACCGGAGAAAGCCACGCTGCTGATTGATGTGGCAGGGCGCGATACGCGTTGCAGCTTCACCTACCGTCTGGATGAGCAGCCAGAGGATGGCGGACCCTATCAGAAAATTACCGGTGTATGCATTTAGCCTGGGCGGTTAAAACGGCATAACTCGTATCTTACAAAGGAATTGTGCAATGGAACTGAAAAGAATGCTTTCCGGTATCACCCTGCTAACGGGGATGGTGCTCAGTACTGCGGTTCCCGCCAGCACCCAGGCCACGTTGCAGATACGAGGTACTATTAAGCCCGCCTCCTGTGATATTCGCTTTGATGGCGGGGGCATACTCGACTGGCAGCAGATTAGCGCTGCCAGCCTCTCATCCTCCAAATCCACCTCGCTGACGACGAAGAACATTAAGCTGAATATCAGCTGTGAAACGCCCACGCTATTTGCCGTACGAGCCAGAGATATCGCTGAGAAAGCCGGGGAAGCGAAAATTGACGGAAAGGCTGCGGAGACCAGTTTCAGTTTGGGGGCTACCGAAGCGGGGAAAAATATCGGTGCGTACCGCATCCATACCCCGGCGGACAGGTCCATGGTAGATGGGCATCCCATGCAAAAACTCACCGTCTCGGCCGATGAAGGGAAAATCTGGGCAGAGGCGAAGGGAAGTGTGCTGTGGAAGTATCAGGGAGAGGAACTTGTGTCTTTCACCTCCGATATGCTGCGCGTGCCAATACCGGCAAAAAATGTGGTCTTTGATATGAATGTCACTCCCTGGATTGTCGCCCTTGATGCCCTTGGAACATCGGATGAAGTGACGATTGCTGGCAGTGCAACCTTTGATATTGTGTATCTCTGATGGCTGTCATCATCCGTCACTGTATATCCTGGTCTGCGGGTAAATACATACTGTGTAGCCTGCTGGCGCTGCTCATCGCACACCCGGCGTGGGCGGTGATGAAACCTGAAACCTCGATGTTAATGATCAACGAAGAAGCAAAAGGTGGGAGCCTGAACGTCACCAATACCGCAGATCACGAGGCGTTGCTGTATGTGAAGATCTACAACCTGCCAGACGATCTTCAGCCTCAGCTGCTGGTGACCCAGCCGGTGACCCGGCTGGCGGCGGGTCAGACGCAGCGGCTACGCTTCTTACTGCATAGCCTGGGGCCGCTCAAGACAGAGCATATGAAGCGGGTGATTCTGGAAGGGATCCCGCTACAAGCGCTGAGCGGCAAGAATACGGTGGGCTTAAGCCTCAGGCAGGACCTCCCGATCATTATTCATCCTGCCGGTCTGCCAATGAAGTCCGACCCCTGGGAAGCATTGAAATTCTCGGAAAGGAGCGGCGTGTTGACCATCGTTAATCCCAGCCGTTACGTGGTGCGACTGTCACAGACCGTTGTGCTGCTGCCCTCAATGAAAAATATCATGCTGAGTAAAAGCTATATTCTTCCTGGCGAAACGCTGACCGTTAAGGGGCAGGATGCCGCTGCTCTGAAAAACAGCAAGCAGATCCAGATCCAGAGTCTGTCAAAATATGGCTATGTCGCGGGTCTGTTTATACAACCGCTGGAGCATCATGGCTAACTTATCTGCTGCATCGCCAGCTTTAACGGGATAA
>NZ_JBBGYT010000431.1:0-2027 GCF_037479575.1 Erwinia sp. MYb416 | reverse complement strand
ACACTGCTGTTCCACTTCCTGCGTTTTGCCGTGTGTGCTGAGTTGGCCGGAGAGTAACAGGCCGCGTTTCACTACCGTTGTGACCTGCGTCAGGTAACGATCCAGAAAGGCACTGCCGGGTTGGACGTCGTTAGGATCGTCCTGCATACAATCGAGAATACGTTCAGCGTAGCCCATCACACCGTCCAGCTCACTTTGCAATAACGCAGGCAGCGCGGGGTGTTGTTTCAGTTTGTGCAGTTCGAGCCAGTACACGGCGAAAGGACGCTGAGCGGTCGTCAGGACCGGTTTTTCCTCCGGCGCAGGTGGCTCCGGGGCTTGCTCCTCATACTCCTGCGCTTCTTTCTCTCCCGGTGCCCACACTGACTCATCTGCCTGTGGTCTGGGGGGAAAACGAGGCGTTGTGTCGTCTGTTTCCACCTCTTCCGCTTCGTCAGGATCGCGGCTAAACATATTCAGCCGTGAAGGAATCGCTTTACTGCTTTGCTTCAACGCAGTGCGGGCCGACTTCTTTTCAATCCAGATAGCCAGGAACAGAATGGCAGCCAGCAGGTAGAAAAAGTTCGCGTGCCAGACGTCGATATAGGTCACGAAGTACACCATTCCACCCAGCATCAGCAAACTAATCAGCAAGGTAGTGAATGATTTGAAGCGCATAAAAACAGCCAGAAAATAACCTAAGACAGCCATCCAGTAGGGGGCGGCAATAAGGTCACCATACGACAGCCATAGAATGCCAGTGGGCAGGCTCCAGTAAAAGCAGCGGCGGCGGTACATATACAGATGCAGCAACATTCCGGCGCTGGGCCATACCATAAAGATCGTGCCACCTTCCAGCTTCGGGTCGGCAGCCAGTTGTCTGACATACTCGGCAGACCAGTCATTGTTACGGGTAAAGTCGATGAACCAGACAGAAACCGCCAGCACCACAAAGTGAAAGAAGAGTTTCACCACTTTGGAATTTTTATAGAAACTGCTTAACCTGTTATCCCCCGCGTTAATCTCATTATCTGGCGCAAAAACGCGGTTAAATTCAGCCATATTCATCAGTTAAACGACCTTCATGTCGGGAGTTTTTCCGCTATTGATGACCGCCAGGCGTTGCTTCATCTCTGTTTCCATCCCGACCAGCTCCTGCTCAACTTCCAGACGGCGGGTGCGTGCATCAGAGGCAATGGTCAGCGTATCTTCCAGAGTGGTCAGCAGACGCGACTGCACGTCACGCAGCGTTTCGATATCCACTACTGAGCGCTCAACCTGCGTGGCAGTTTCCACACTGCCGCTCTGCAACAGCTCGGCGTTGCGTTTCAGCATCTGATTGGTGGTATCGGCCACCTCTTTTTGCAGGGCAGCCGCCTGGCGCTGAGAATGCAGGGAGATAGCCAGCACCATCTGACTTTTCCAAATCGGAATGGTCGAAAGAATGCTGCTCTGGATTTTCTCTGCCAGCGACTGGCTGTTGCTTTGCATCAGACGAACTTGCGGCGCGGTCTGGATAGCAATGGTTCGCGACAGCAGCAGGTCGTGCAGGCGGCGCTCAAAGCGCTGTACTGCTTCCAGCAGGTCACGCACGCGCTGTGCATCCATCGCATCACAGCTGTTTTGTGCCGTACTCTGTGCGTCAGCCAGTATCCCTGCTTCGATCTGTTGCAACTTCTGCTTGCCCGCAATGATATGCAGGCTGATCTGCTGGAAGAACTCGCGGTTACGCTGGAACAGCTGTTCAAGGGTGGCGATATTACGCAGCAGGGCGAGCTGAGCCTGCTGTAACTTTTCGG
The DNA here is from genome assembly GCF_037479575.1 of Erwinia sp. MYb416. Taxonomy (NCBI): domain Bacteria; kingdom Pseudomonadati; phylum Pseudomonadota; class Gammaproteobacteria; order Enterobacterales; family Erwiniaceae; genus Erwinia; species Erwinia sp. MYb416. The sequence goes on along the minus strand of NZ_JBBGYT010000431.1, from coordinate 249 downwards.
TCAGAGTATCGACCTGCTGGGTCAGCGTCTGATACTCCAGCAGCGTGCGCTCCATACTGTTGAACAGTTTGCCCAGTACCGGGACAGAGGCCAGCCAGCTTTTCTTTTGCCCCAGCACGCCGGGGTCGATGCTTTTTACCTTCATCAGCAGATCGGTGATCTGCTGGCCGATCTCACCGGCATCTTTCGCCCGCACTTCGCTCATTAACATTTCGGAAAAGCGCGAAATGCTGTTCATGGTATTAGCCC
>NZ_JBBGYT010000430.1:0-868 GCF_037479575.1 Erwinia sp. MYb416 | reverse complement strand
GTCAATAACCCGTCATCAGGAGCGTGTTGTGAAGCAAGGGGATATCGGGCGTTTAATTTTACTTGCGGCGATCTGGGGGGCCAGTTTTTTGTTCATGCGCGTTGCCACTCCCTATTTTGGTTCGCTGAATACCGCGTTTTTACGCGTGCTGTTTGGCTGTGTTGGCCTGATAGCGCTGTTGCTGATACTACGGACCAATATGGCCTTTCATGGTAAAGCGTTGCCAGCGATGTTACTGGGGGTGATCAACTCTGCTGTACCTTTTGTGATGTACTGCCTGGCGGCAAAATGGCTGCCTGCGGGTTATTCGGCGATCCTCAATGCCACCACACCGCTAATGGGGGTGCTCATTGGTGGTCTCTGTTTCAGTGAAACCTTTACGCTGAGAAAAATGGTTGGGGTGGTGTTGGGCCTGGCGGGAATTGTGCTGCTGACCACCACCGGCAGTCTGGCACTGGCACAGGATGTGCTGCTGGGCATTGCCGCGTGTCTGGTGGCAACGGCTTGCTACGCCAGCGCCGGATTTCTGACTAAAAAGTGGATTGGCGATCGAGGGGGGCTGGATGCCCGACTGGTTGCGCTGGGCAGCCAGATTGGTGCCACTCTCTTTCTGCTTCCGGTGTTTATCGGTTCGCTGATTGTCCAGCCTGTCGTGCAGTGGAACCATCCCGGCGTATGGCTGTGTGTGCTGGCACTGGGGCTGATCTGTACCGCCTGGGCTTATATTCTGTTCTTTCGTCTGATTGCCGATATTGGCCCGCTAAGAACGCTGACGGTGACTTTCCTTATTCCGCCCTTTGGCATTCTATGGGGTTATCTGTTCCTGGGAGAAACTCTCTCAAAAGGATTTATCGCCGGAGGATTGGTG
>NZ_JBBGYT010000429.1:0-838 GCF_037479575.1 Erwinia sp. MYb416 | reverse complement strand
TGGCGCTGACGCCGGTGGTGGCGCAGCTTAATGGCTCCGGCCGACGTGAGCGCATTGCACATCAGGTTCGCCAGGCTTACTGGCTGGCAGCGATGGTCTCTGTGCTGATTATGGTGGTGCTGTATAACGCCGGATACCTGATCGGCGCGATGCATAATGTTGACCCGGAATTATCCAGAAAAGCGGTGGGATACCTGCACGCCTTGCTGTGGGGCGCTCCCGGTTATCTGTTTTTCCAGGTTGCCCGTAATCAGTGTGAAGGTTTATCAAAAACGAAACCCGGCATGGTCATGGGGTTCCTCGGGCTGCTGGTGAATATTCCGGTTAACTACGTCTTTATCTACGGTCACTTTGGCATGCCTGCACTGGGCGGAATTGGTTGCGGCGTGGCCACCGCATCGGTCTACTGGGTGATGTTTATCGCGATGAAGGCCTGGGTGAATCGAGCCAAATCAATGCGCGATATTCATATTGAGGGACGTTTCAGTGCGCCAGACTGGAAAGCATTACGCCGTCTGACCGGGCTTGGTCTGCCGGTTGCGCTGGCACTGTTCTTTGAAGTGACATTGTTTGCTGTCGTGGCCCTGCTGGTGTCTCCGATGGGGATCGTCAAAGTCGCGGGCCATCAGATCGCCCTGAACTTCAGTTCACTGATGTTCGTCCTGCCGTTATCGCTTGGGGTCGCCACCACCATCCGCGTAGGCTTCCGACTGGGTCAGGGTTCTGTCGAACAGGCCAAAGTCGCCGCGTGGACAGCGCAGGGCGTTGGCATCGGTATGGCTTGTATGACCGCGCTGTTCACAGTGACGTTTCGCGAAGAGATCGCCCTGCTTTATAC
>NZ_JBBGYT010000428.1:0-1027 GCF_037479575.1 Erwinia sp. MYb416 | reverse complement strand
GTTAAAACCAACTGATTTTCCGGAAAATCATCTGATAATTGTTGTATAAACTGCGTTTCAAGGAAATTGTCTGACATAAACCATCTCCAGGGGCCACCCTGCTGAAAACCAGAAAAATTCATGCGACAATTTCCTTTTTGTTACTCTGTAAATAGTGAATATTAACGCCGAGGCTGGATAAATTCTCGATCAAATGTGTGTAGCCTCGCTCAAGATGCTCACACCCAGTGATTATCGTTTCTCCATTTCGGACAATGGCAGCAATAAGTAACACGGCGGCAGATCTGAGATCCTGTGCGAAGACCGACTGTGGTTCAGAATTTAATACCGCAGGATTAATACATATTTTACCGTCAAAAACTCCGATATCAGTTCCCATTTTATTCAGTTCATGAGCATAAGAAAATCGGTGCTTCCAGACGCGTTCCTCAATATTGGACAAACCCCTGGCGTAACAGAGAATCAAGGCGAAGAAAGGCTGATGATCGCTGTAAATACTCGTGCTTTTAACGACAACGTCGCAAGGTGATAATTCCGGTTTTGCCACGGCATATAGCGTTTTATTTTCATGTATTATGTTTATCCCGATACGTCTGAATAGGGTGATCTCGGCCTGCAGTCCTGAAATAACATTGTCAATTTTGTCACAATGTAACCTGATTTTTTTCCCCGATAAGATGGAAAGAGTTAAGTAAGTGATCACTTCGGAGAGATCTGAAAGTAACGTTACTGTCACCTTGTCACGGGTAACGATATCAACGGGAACGTCGGGAGGACAAATAACGATTTCTTCTTTATTCCAGGACACCCGAAAACCGTTGAGGCGCAAAAACGACAGGAGCTCAGTAACATCGGGTTTCAAATAAGGATTCAGGATCCTTGTTACCCCCTCAGTGACAGAAAGCGAAGCTAATATCGCCGTTTTTGTCGCTCCTGATACTAATGGCCCGGTAAGGTCATCAGGAAAATCAGAAAAATCCATAATATCAATGGTACAGGCTTGAAAACCGTTGGTACTGCCGATCAT
>NZ_JBBGYT010000427.1:0-961 GCF_037479575.1 Erwinia sp. MYb416 | reverse complement strand
GTATTAGCGGACATCGAACAGCTGATTTCTGAATAACGAGCCGCAACAGACATTCGCCGCAGAAAAGAGTCAGACGGCCTCAACGGCCGCCAGACTCATTTGCGTGACAAAGACTCGCTGCGTTTACGCGGTTTTTTCACCGGCGTAATGGCGGTGACTTCACTCTCCACCCAACCGTCATCCAGGCGGGTTTTCAGCATGTCGCCAGGATGTAGCTGTTGCGTCTTTTTCACGACCTGGCCGTCTGCCGCTGTGGTCACGCTGAAGCCTCGTGCCAGCGTGGCCAGCGGGCTGACACCTTCCAACTGGGCCGCCAGATTGCCGAAGCGCTGTTTATTGGCATTGAGCTGCTGCTGCATGGCCTGTTGCAGGCGGTAATGCCACTGCTGGAGCTGCTGCCCGGCGCGCTGGACGCGCATTTCCGGGCGAATGGCACTCAGACGCTGCTCCACGCGCTCCTGCTGGCGTACCGCCTGGCGAAGCCTGAGCTGCATGGCATCATCCAGACGGCGCTGTAGCTTCATCAGTGCCGTTTGCTGGCGCGCCAGACGCAGCTGCGGATGCTGTTGTTGCAGACGATGTTGTATGCGGGTGAAAGTCCGCTGCTGCTGCGCAAGGTAATAATCCATCGCCATTTCCAGCCGCTGCTGCTGTGACTGGAGCTGGCGCAGCAGTTCAATCTGATTACGACTGACCAGCTCCGCGGCAGCAGAAGGCGTGGGGGCGCGCAGGTCGGCAACGAAGTCGGCGATGGTCACATCGGTTTCATGCCCGACGGCACTGACAATCGGAATGCGGCTGGCATAAATTGCCCGCGCCACACGTTCATCGTTAAAACTCCAGAGATCTTCCAGCGAGCCGCCGCCGCGTCCCACAATCAATACATCGCATTCATTGCGCGCATTGGCCAGCTCAATGGCCCGTACGATGCCTGAGGGCGCTTCTGCGCCCTGTACCTGGG
>NZ_JBBGYT010000426.1:0-802 GCF_037479575.1 Erwinia sp. MYb416 | reverse complement strand
GGATTAAGCTGAGCCAGACCGTTGATATCGGCCAGGCGCTGGCTGTCGTTACCGGCAAAACGTTGCTCGCGGCGGGCAATAATACCGCTGTTATCAACCCGGTGGCCATCCGCCTGCAAACGTGTCACGCCGCGCGCTGCGGCCGCAGGATTGTGGCAGTAGCCGGAAGGGGCAACCAGATGGATCGTACGTGGGATTGTCGCCATAACACTCACTTTGATGATTTTTTATGCGCCAGCAGTGAATTATTTCGAACCGGGCGCTGTCCAATTGATTCGATGATGACGAATAGCTGCTGTGAAGTCACCAGCATGCCGCACAATTTAAGAGTTACGGTAATTTCCTAATGGTCGGCAACCCGTATGATAGTCTCGAAGCTAAGGCTCAGAGGATAATAAAAACGTGAGAAAAAGCGTGAAAATGGCGGCGATGATCGCTGCATTATTGCTGGCAGGTTGTGCCAGTGAACCCCAGAGAAAAATTGTTCGTCAGCCGGATACTCCCTTAACACAGGCCCCACCTTCGCAGGTGGCCAGCGCCTGGTCGATGATGACCGAGCAGGCAGCACAGCGGAATGGCGTGGATCAAAAGCTGGTGGAAGCGATTATTACCGTAGAATCAGGCGGCAACCCCACGGTCGTCAGCAAGTCGAATGCCGTTGGATTGATGCAGATAAAAGCCTCTACGGCAGGACGGGAAGTGTATCGTTCACAGGGTCGACGTGGGCAACCAACGAAGTCGGAACTGCGTGACCCGGTGAAAAATATCGATATTGGTACTGCGTACCTGCGTATTCTGCAAG
>NZ_JBBGYT010000425.1:0-18086 GCF_037479575.1 Erwinia sp. MYb416 | reverse complement strand
GTACAGCACCGTATTGCGTAGGGGTCAGGCATGCCTGACCCGACAAATAGTGCACCATATGTACAGTACCGTATCGCGTAGGGGTCAGGCATGCCTGACCCGTTAAGATCCGCTCCAGGAACAACAACATGAAATTAAAGAAAATTCACGCCATTAACTGGAACAAAATCGAAGACGACAAAGATCTGGAAGTGTGGAATCGCCTCACCAGCAATTTCTGGCTGCCCGAGAAAGTGCCACTTTCTAACGATATCCCCGCGTGGAACTCCCTGAATCACGATGAACAACAGCTGACGATCCGCGTGTTCACCGGCCTGACTCTGCTGGATACCATTCAGAACACCCTGGGCGCACCCGCGCTGATGGCTGACGCACTGACGCCGCATGAAGAAGCGGTGATGTCGAATATCAGCTTTATGGAAGCGGTCCATGCGCGCTCCTATAGCTCGATCTTCTCCACGCTGTGCCACACCAGCGATGTCGATGCTGCTTACGCCTGGAGCGAAGAGAACGGTCCGTTGCAGCGCAAAGCCGAGATCATTCTTCAGCACTATTATGAGAACGATCCGCTGAAGAAAAAAATCGCCAGCGTGTTCCTTGAATCCTTCCTGTTTTATTCCGGTTTCTATCTGCCGATGTACTGGTCAAGTCGCGGCAAGCTGACGAACACCGCTGACCTTATCCGCCTGATTATTAAAGATGAAGCGGTTCACGGCTACTATATTGGCTACAAGTATCAGAAGGCGCTGGAGACGCAGAGTGCGCAGCGTAAAGAGGAGCTGCAACAGTTCGCCGTTGACCTCCTGCTGGCACTGTATGAGAACGAGCTGGAGTACACCGATGCCCTGTACGAAGGCGTAGGCTGGCAGGAAGATGTGAAGAAGTTCCTGCATTACAATGCCAACAAAGCCCTGATGAACCTCGGCTATGAGGCACTGTTCCCGTCAGAGATGACCGACGTGAACCCGGCGATCCTCTCTGCGTTGTCACCGAATGCCGATGAAAATCACGATTTCTTCTCTGGTTCCGGCTCCTCTTATGTGATGGGGAAAGCCGTCGATACCGAAGATGCCGACTGGAACTTTTAACCCTTTCAGAGATGGCTGTGACTGACAGCCATCTTTCTCCTCTTCCCGTTTTAATTAGTTATTAATTTTCAAACCTTCCCTCCTCTTTCAGCGTCATCAATATGGCAGTTTTCTTACAATTATTTCCGTTGTCATAACGTCAGATAGCGAGCTAATTCAGCAGTCACTGAGATGTTTCTTAGCGAAATATTCATTTTTTTCAGACCAACTCAATTCGCTCTCATCCCTTACCTGCTCTGGCATTCGCCGGGACTGGCATCTCAATCAACATTTATGAACAGCCCATTTAGGGTTGTCTCAGATTCTCAGTGTGCTACGGTATAGGCCGTTAATATTTAACCACACAGAAGAGCAAATATATAAAACCAACCAATAACCAGGAAATTAATTAATGCATGGCTATTAAACTTGAAGTTAAAAATTTATATAAAGTTTTTGGGGAAAACCCCGAGCGCGCATTTAAGCACATTGAAAAAGGGATCAGTAAAGAGGCACTTCTGGAAAAAACCGGACTGTCTCTCGGCGTGAAAGACGCCAGTCTGGCCATTGAAGAAGGCGAGATTTTTGTCATCATGGGGTTGTCCGGTTCTGGGAAATCCACCATGGTTCGCCTTCTCAATCGTCTGATAGAACCCACCCGCGGCCAGGTCATCATTGATGGCGAAGATATTGCCAAAATATCTGACAGTGAATTACGCCAGGTTCGTAGAAATAAAATCAGCATGGTATTCCAATCCTTCGCACTGATGCCTCATATGACGGTATTAAATAATGCCGCCTTCGGGATGGAATTAGCCGGTATTCCTTTGCAAGAACGTCAGGAAAAAGCACTGGATGCATTACGTCAGGTTGGGCTGGATAATTATGCTCATGCCTACCCGGATGAACTCTCCGGAGGCATGCGTCAGCGTGTTGGATTAGCCCGTGCACTGGCCATCAATCCCGACATATTATTGATGGATGAAGCCTTCTCTGCACTCGATCCATTAATTCGTACCGAGATGCAGGATGAGCTGGTGAAATTACAGTCTCGCCACCAGCGTACTATCGTCTTTATTTCCCACGATCTTGATGAAGCAATGCGCATCGGTGACCGCATTGCGATCATGCAAGGTGGGGAAGTGATTCAGGTCGGTACGCCGGATGAAATTCTCAATAATCCCGCTAATGACTACGTGCGTACCTTCTTCCGTGGCGTCGATATCAGCCACGTGTTCAGTGCGAAAGATATTGCCCGCCGCAGTGCCGCAGCACTGATCCGTAAAGCCCCCGGTTTTGGCCCTCGTTCAGCGATCAAACTACTCCAGGATAATGACCGCGAATACGGTTATGTCCTGGAGAAACAACGATTCGTCGGCACCGTGTCGATTGATTCTCTGAAGGTGGCACTGGCCGCCGGCGAAGGCCTCGATCAGGCACTGCTGGAAAGCCCGGCGGCGATGCCTGCGGAGACGTCATTAAGCGATCTCCTCTCACATGTGGCGCAGGCCCCTTGTGCGGTGCCTATCGTGGGCGAAGAAGGTCAGTATGTGGGGATTATTTCCAAAGGAATGTTGTTGCAGGCATTAGACCGTGATGGAGGCCAGCCATGAGTGAACAAACCAGTAACCCGTGGGAGTCCGGCGCCACGCAGAATGCCGCACCCGCCACCAGCGCCCCAACGGACAGTAGCCAGGCTGCCGCCAGCAGCAGCGATCCCTGGGGTTCACCCACGGACGCGGCGACTACTCAGCCCGCACCGGATGCCGCCTCCAGCGGTGGTGACGCCTGGGGAACCGCCCCAGCCGGTGGCCATGATGCCGCAGCCAGCGGCGACTGGCTGAACAGTGCCCCGACCCCGCAGGTGGAACATTTTAATATTCTCGATCCGTTCCATAAAACCCTGATCCCGCTCGACAGCTGGGTAACCACCGCTATTGACTGGATTGTTGTTCACTTCCGTCCGCTGTTTCAGGGTATCCGCCTGCCGGTGGATTACATCCTCAGCGCCTTCCAGAACCTGCTGCTGGGCATGCCCGCGCCGGTGGCGATTATCGTATTTGCGCTGATCGCCTGGCAACTGTCCAGCTTCAGTATGGGCGTGGCCACGCTGGTCTCTCTGGTGGCGATTGGCGCGATAGGTGCCTGGTCACAAGCGATGGTAACACTGGCGCTGGTACTGACCGCCCTGCTGTTCTGCATCATTATCGGTCTGCCGATGGGGATCTGGCTGGCACGCAGCGAGCGAGCGGGCAAGATCATTCGCCCACTGCTGGATGCGATGCAGACCACGCCTGCGTTTGTCTACCTGGTGCCGATCGTGATGCTGTTCGGTATCGGTAATGTGCCGGGTGTGGTGGTGACGATTATCTTCGCCCTGCCACCGATTGTACGTCTGACCATTCTGGGTATTAAACAGGTGCCTGCCGATCTGATCGAAGCGGCAGAGTCGTTCGGCGCCAGCCCACGTCAGATGTTGTTCAAAGTACAGCTACCACTGGCGATGCCCACCATTATGGCGGGGGTCAATCAGACGCTGATGCTGGCACTGTCGATGGTAGTGATTGCCTCGATGATCGCCGTCGGTGGTCTCGGCCAGATGGTGCTGCGCGGTATCGGCCGCCTGGATATGGGGCTGGCCACCGTCGGTGGCGTCGGCATTGTGATTCTGGCGATTATTCTCGACCGCCTGACGCAGTCGCTGGGACGCGACAGCCGCAGTCGTGGCAACCGTCGCTGGTACGCCAGTGGCCCTCTGGGTCTGCTGACTCGCCCTTTCTGCAAAACCAAATAACAAAAAGGTACTGATGACTATGCGAAAAATAACACTGCTGGCCGCCGCGTTCACCACGCTGGCCGCCGCCCAGGTATCCGCCGCCGATCTGCCTGGTAAGGGTATTACCGTTAAGCCCGCACAGAGCACCATCACCGAAGAGACGTTCCAGACGCTGCTGGTCAGTCGTGCACTCACGAAGCTGGGCTATACCGTTGAAGCGCCGAGTGAAGTCGACTACAACGTGGCATACACCTCGATTGCGTCCGGCGATACCACTTTTATTGCCACTAACTGGAAACCGCTGCATGACGATATGTATAAAGCGGCAGGCGGTGACGCTAAATTCTATCGTCAGGGAACCTATGTGCAAGGGGCAGCCCAGGGCTACCTGATTGACAAAAAAACTGCCGAAAAATACCACATCACGCGTATCGATCAGTTGAAAGATCCGAAGCTGGCGAAACTGTTCGATACCAATGATGACGGTAAAGCCGATATGACCGGCTGTACGCCAGGCTGGGGCTGTGAAGCGGTGATTAATCACCAGATCAAGGCCTTTGATTTGACGAAGACCGTTGAGCATAACCAGGGTAACTACTCGGCGATGATCGCCGATACCATCACCCGCTTTAAAGAAGGTAAACCCATCTTCTATTACACCTGGACGCCATACTGGGTGAGCGATGTGCTGGTGCCAGGCCGTGATGTCGTCTGGTTGCAGGTGCCTTTCTCTTCGATGCCTGGCGAACAGAAAGACGTAGATACCAAGCTGCCTAACGGTGCGAACTACGGCTTCCCGGTGAACACTATGCACATCGTTGCCAATAAAGCCTGGGCTGAGAAAAACCCGGCGGCGGCAAAACTGTTTGCTGAGATGAAGCTGCCGATTGCCGATATCAATGCGCAGAACTCACGTATGCATCAGGGGCAGTCTTCTGAAGCCGATATCAACGCACACGTTGACGGCTGGATCAAAGCCCACCAGGCACAGTTTGATGGCTGGGTGAAAGACGCGCTGGCTGCGGGTAAATAATCACTCGCCAGGGGCAACCAGAACAACGGTTGTGCCATGAGCGTGAATCACCTTCAGACTGACGTAAGGGTCGACCTCTTTTTCGGTCGACCCTTTTCTTATCAGATAAAACAGGACAACCCTGCTGCCGAACTGGTTTGTCCTGTCAATTATCATGTGAGTGAAATAGTTTTTTAGGTTATTATTAGCCACTCAGATAATTCTCACACTCATACTGGTTGTTATGACATCCCCTCGTCCCGGCCTGAATTCTGCACTTGTCGCCCTGATGTCCATCGCTACAGGCTTATCCGTTGCCTGTAACTATTACGTGCAGCCCTTGCTGGCAACCATTGCTCAGACCTTCGATCTCTCATTCCATCAGGCAGGATTTATCGTCACCACCGCTCAGTTAGGCTATGCCGCAGGGCTGCTTCTGCTGGTGCCGCTTGGCGATATGCTTGAGCGCCGGGGGCTGATCGTCATCATGAGCCTGCTGGCAGCCGGCGGTATGGTGATCACTGCGCTGTCAGGTTCGCTGATGATGATGCTACTGGGCACCGTTCTGACCGGACTGTTTTCTGTGGTCGCGCAGCTTCTGGTGCCACTGGCTGCCAGTCTCGCGGCACCGGAAAAACGGGGAAAAGTCGTCGGCACTGTCATGAGCGGCCTGTTGCTGGGTATCCTGCTGGCGCGCACCGTTGCCGGGGGGCTGGCGCAGTTGGGCGGATGGAGACTGGTTTACTGGGTAGCGAGTGTATTGATGGTGATGATGGCACTGGCCTTGTGGCGCGGGTTGCCACGCTATAAGCAATCGGTTCCGTTAAATTATGGCCAGCTGCTGGGATCTATTTTCACCCTGTTCGCACAGCATCCGATATTGCGTACCCGTGCCATTACTGGCTGCCTGGCGTTTGCTAACTTCAGCGTACTGTGGACCTCAATGGCGTTTCTGCTGTCATCACCAGAGTGGAATTATTCTGAAGGCGAGATTGGTCTGCTGGGCCTGGTTGGCGCAGCGGGTGCCCTGGCAGCACGGCAAGCCGGGTCACTGGCCGATAAAGGCAAAGCCCGCCTGACCACCAGCGCTGGCCTGCTGATCCTGCTGGCTTCATGGGGCATTATCGCGTTTGGTGCGCACTCATTAATCGCTCTGATTATCGGGATTATCCTACTCGACCTGGCCGTACAGGGTGTGCATATTACCAATCAGAGCGTGATTTATCGTCATATGCCAGAAGCACGGAACCGACTGACGTCCGGGTATATGACCAGCTATTTTATCGGCGGTGCCGCCGGCTCACTGCTTTCCGCATCCGCTTTTCAGACGGCAGGCTGGTATGGTGTCTGCACCGTGGGTGCTCTGTTAACCTTAGTTAATCTATTTAACTGGTGGCGAAGTCATCATTATGAGGCTGAATTGCATTGATTTTTTGCAGTGAAAATGAAGTTTTTTCAATGCCAGCGGCCTGTTAAGACATTTCGTACTCTGGTAAGGTTAGGCGCAATTTATTCAGGCTGGTGATGTTTTCAGATGAAATTATTCAGTAACAGTAGAGTAACATTTGCTCATGGCTGAGCTTCAGAACCCGGTTAAAAATGAAAATCGTCCGCGCGCCAGCTGGCGTGAAGGCGCCACAGACAGTCTGCCAATTGTTATTGGCTACCTGCCTGTGGCATTTGCCTTTGGTCTGAATGCCTCCCGCCCTGGTTTTACTCCAACTGAAGCCTCTGTTTCATCTTCGTCACTGACCGATATTTTCGCGATTTTGCCAACCCTTGTGGGTTTCGGCTTGCTGAGTATTACCTTCAATTTTTCGCGCAGCATTGTTTTTTCAATGCTGTTGAGCGCCCTGGGTTATGGAGTGACCTGGAAACTACTGATGATGGCAGCATAAACGTGAGTGAATCACCGTCTGCAGAGAAGTGGAATTACTTTATTAATCATCATTGTTATTATACCAGTTGCAACTAGTGAGGTTCCTACATAATGGAAAGTTCGTTTACTCCCATTGAACAGATGCTGAATTTTCGCGCTAATCGTCAGAAAGATTTCCCGTTACAGGAAATTATGCTGACCCGTCTGTGTATGCACATGCAGAGTAAGTTGCTGGAAAACCGCAACAAAATGCTGAAGGCACAGGGGATCAACGAAACGCTGTTTATGGCATTAATTACGCTGGATGCGCAGGAAGATCACAGCATTCAACCATCAGAACTGAGTTCTGCGCTAGGCTCATCCCGCACTAACGCCACGCGTATTGCCGATGAGCTGGAAAAACGCGGCTGGATTGAGCGTCGTGAAAGTGATAACGATCGCCGTTGTCTGCATCTGCATCTGACGCCAAAAGGACACGAGTTCCTGCGCCAGTTGCTGCCACCACAGCATCAGTGCCTGCAATTATTGTGGTCTGCACTGAGCTCATCAGAAAAATCACAGCTTGAGGGAATCACCCGCAAACTGTTGACCCGCCTCGATAAAATGGATGAAGAGGAAGTTGTCGCCTCCCTTTCCAGATAATTGATCCACTAATAGCATAATGTGCGACACACCATTTATTGGAAATCGCTACTTTAAGCCCCTTTAGAACACATTCATGCCAGCGCTTACCCCGCTGGCATTTTAGACTCGGGCGATCGCGCGTATTGATGATAGCGGCCCCCGAATGGCAGAGAATCAGGAGAACATCATGAGTGCAAGCGCGGTGACACAAGACCCGCAGCAGCCACGCAATAAGAAAAAGACGCGCAAAAATGCACTGATTTTTCTGGCTGTACTGTTCGTCATTATCGGGGTGGCTTATCTGACGTACTGGTTCCTGGTATTACGTCATTTTCAGGAAACAGACGATGCCTATATTGCCGGAAACCAGGCGCAGGTGATGGCGCAAGTCTCCGGTAGCGTCAATAAAGTCTGGTTTGACGATACTGACTTCGTGAAAAAAGGCGATGTGCTGGTCACGCTGGATCGTACCGATGCTGAGCAGGCTTTCGAGAAAGCGCAGACGGCACTGGCAACCAGCGTACGTCAGACGCACCAGTTGATTATCAATGGCAGGCAGTATCAGGCCACTATCGGCTTGCAGAAAACGGCCCTCGAACAGGCTCAGGCAGATTTACGTCGTCGTGAGCCGCTGGGTGCATCTAACCTGATTGGCAAAGAAGATCTGCAACATGCGCGTGATGCGGTTGCCACAGCGAAAGCTCAGCTTGATGTGGCGATGCAGCAGTACAACGCAAACCAGGCGATGATTCTGGATACGTCACTGGAAAACCAACCCGCAGTGAAACAGAACGCCGCCGCCCTGCGTGATGCCTGGCTGGCATTGCAACGTACCAACATCATCAGCCCCATTGATGGCTATGTGTCGCGCCGCAGCGTGCAGGTAGGTTCACAAATCGGTACAACCACGCCGCTGCTGGCGATTGTTCCGGCCAATAATCTGTGGGTGGATGCTAACTTCAAAGAGACGCAACTGGCAGGCGTTCGTATCGGCCAGCCAGCCACAGTGGTCAGTGATATCTACGGTGATGACGTGGTGTATAAGGGCAAAGTGGTCGGCCTTGATATGGGAACGGGCAGCGTGTTCTCCCTGTTACCGGCACAAAATGCTACCGGCAACTGGATCAAAGTCGTTCAGCGTCTGCCTGTACGTATCGAACTTGACCCACAGGAAGTGGCGAAACATCCACTGCGCATTGGCCTGTCGACGCTGGTCAAAATCGATACCAGCAACAGTGAAGGTGCCGTACTCGCCACCAGCGTACGCAGCAAGCCTGCCTACGAAAGTGATGCTCTGGCACTGGACCTGACGCCAGCGAATCAGCTGATTAGCGATATTATCCGTGCCAATGCCGGCTAAAACGGCGGGAGACTGTTATGGCGCGTAAACCGCTTGAAGGCGCGCAACTGGTTCTGATGACCATTGCGCTGTCGCTGGCTACTTTTATGCAGGTGCTGGATTCCACGATTGCTAACGTGGCGATCCCCACCATCGCCGGGAACCTGGGGGCCTCGAACTCCCAGGGGACCTGGGTGATCACCTCGTTTGGCGTAGCTAACGCAATTTCGATTCCGATCACCGGCTGGCTGGCCAAGCGTTTCGGGGAAGTGAAACTGTTCCTGTGGTCGACGGTGGCCTTCGTCATCGCCTCCTGGCTATGTGGCATGTCTGAAAGCCTGAGCATGCTGATCTTCTTCCGCGTGATCCAGGGGATCGTCGCGGGCCCTTTGATCCCGCTGTCACAAAGCCTGCTGTTAAGTAATTACCCCCCCGCAAAACGCAGTGTGGCACTGTCACTGTGGGCAATGACCGTGATCGTTGCGCCGATCTGCGGCCCTATTCTGGGTGGCTGGATCAGTGATAACTATCACTGGGGATGGATCTTCTTTATCAACGTGCCTATCGGCGTGGTGGTGGTGATCCTGGCTTTACAGACATTACGTCATCGCGAAACGGAAACGGTCATCCGTCCGATAGATACCGTCGGTCTGGTGCTACTGGTGGTCGGTATCGGCTGTCTGCAGGTCATGCTGGATCGCGGTAAAGAGCTGGACTGGTTCAGTTCCCCTGAAATCATCACATTAACGGTCATCGCCGTCGTAGCCCTGGCGGTGCTACTGGTGTGGGAGTTGACCGACGACCACCCGATCGTGGATTTGTCACTGTTCAAATCGCGCAATTTCACCATCGGCTGCCTGTCGATCAGCCTTGCCTATATGCTCTATTTCGGTTCAATCGTTCTGCTGCCGCAACTGTTGCAGGAGGTTTACGGTTATACGGCAACCTGGGCGGGGCTGGCCTCGGCACCGGTGGGGATTATTCCGGTCATACTGTCACCCATTATCGGCCGCTTTGCGCATAAGCTCGATATGCGACGGCTGGTGACATTCAGCTTCATTATGTATGCAGTGTGCTTCTACTGGCGCGCCTATACTTTTGAACCGGGAATGGACTTTGCTGCCTCCGCCTGGCCGCAGTTTATCCAGGGGTTTGCGGTGGCCTGCTTCTTTATGCCACTGACAACCATTACCCTTTCGGGGCTGCCACCGGAAAGACTGGCGGCGGCATCCAGCCTGTCGAATTTTACCCGAACGCTGGCGGGTTCGATTGGCACCTCGATTACCACCACCATGTGGACCGATCGTGAGTCGCTGCATCATGCTCATCTGACGGAATCGATAACGCCATACAATACAAACGCGCAACAGATGTACGCGAAGCTGGAACAAATGGGGATGACCCATGACCAGGCATCAGCCTACCTTGCACAGCAGATCACCAATCAGGGGCTCATCATCTCAGCCAATGAGATCTTCTGGGCTTCTGCGGGGGTGTTTATCCTGCTGCTGGTGCTGGTGTGGTTTGCCCGTCCGCCGTTTGGTGCGGGTGGGGGCGGGGGCGGCGCCCATTAAAAAGGGGCAGATCATTGATCTGCCCCTGGAATCAGGGGGTGGCCTGTTTGACGGGCCACCCCTTTTTTATTGCCGTTCGTTCATGGCTACATCAAACGTTCTGACGCCACCATTCGGCCAGCAGTACACCGGTTGCGACGGAAACGTTCAGACTTTCCACTTTCCCGGTACCACCGATAGAAACACTCAGGTCACCCTGGTCGAAGGTGCTGTCAGACAGACCATCACGTTCCTGACCCAGTACCAGTACCATTTTTGCCGGCAGTTCAGCTCGTGAGAGCGGCACACCTTTATGGCTGGACGTGGTAACAATGGTATAGCCTGCTTTACGGAACGCGCTCAGGCCCGCAGCAAAGTTCTCGCCGCTAATCGCCTGAACATGCTCTGCACCACCTTCAGCGGTACGCACAGCGGCGCCCGACTCCAGCAGGGAAGCATCATCCACCAGCAAACCTTTCACACCAAAGTGTGCGCAGCTACGCATAATGCCGCCGAGGTTGTGCGGGTTGCCGATATCTTCCAATGCCAGCACGCAATCTTTCTCACCGGCTGTTGCCAGCCATTCGCTAACGGGCATGCCCACGCGTTTTTTGATCAGGAAGCAAACACCGCCGTGGTGTTCAGTGCCGGAAGCTTTCTGCAGCTCGGCTTCATCCACAGTGTGGTAAGCCTTGCGGTTGGCCGCCATATATTTTAACGCTTCACGGAAACGCGGTGTGACGCTCTGGATAAACCAGGCACGCACAATACTTTCCGGACGGCTCTGGAACAGGGCCTGGCAGGCATTTTCGCCATACACACGCGTCTCTTCCATACGCTGACGGCGTATCTGCTCGGGATCGATATAACTTTTACCGCTGATGCCACCATGGTCCGGTTTATCATCAACAGCGGGCGCAGCATTTGGCGCACGGGAAACGGTACGCCACGGAGAGTCAGAGTGCCCTTCGTCGCGATCGCGCCCGCCACGTGGCTTGCTGTCTGCATTACGTGAAGGACGGCGTGCGCCATCCTGCTGACGTGGGCCGCCTTTACCGGTACGGGGATTCCCGCCCTTGTTGCTGCTCTCGTCATCACCGCGGACATACATCACTTTGACCTTGCCGCTCTTACCTTTAAATTCGTCGTTCATTTTTCCTCCACCTGGCCTGAGCGCGAAGCGCGCAGATT
The DNA here is from genome assembly GCF_037479575.1 of Erwinia sp. MYb416. Taxonomy (NCBI): domain Bacteria; kingdom Pseudomonadati; phylum Pseudomonadota; class Gammaproteobacteria; order Enterobacterales; family Erwiniaceae; genus Erwinia; species Erwinia sp. MYb416. The sequence goes on along the minus strand of NZ_JBBGYT010000425.1, from coordinate 6,645 downwards.
ACCTGATGTGGCAGCACTTAGCTATCAACTTCCAATAAAAGCCAGTAGCCGCTAATCCGCATCATTGTTATGAGACATTACCTATTATACCCATTGAACAAATCTCGTTGTTAGCCTCTTCACCCGACAGCATAATGTTGGCTGATTTACTAAGAATTGCAGTAAGTAATCACTTACTCCTGAACTGAGGTGAATAATGAATACGGTTTGTGCATCCTGCCAGGCGACCAACCGCGTACCGGCTGAACGGCTGACTGACGGCGCCAAGTGCGGCCGCTGTGGTCATGTGCTGTTTGACGGCCATGTGGTCAATGCCACCGCCGCGACGCTGGACAAATACCTGCAGGATGACCTGCCGGTAGTGATCGACTTCTGGGCGCCCTGGTGCGGCCCGTGCGTTAACTTTGCCCCGGTGTATGAATCGGTGGCGCAGGAACGTAACGGTAAGATTCGTTTCCTGAAAGTGAATACCGAAGCTGAGCCAGAACTGAGTGCACGCTTTCGCATCCGCAGCATTCCGACCATTATGGTGTTTAAACAGGGCCAGATGGCGGATATGTTAAACGGTGCGATGCCAAAAGCGCCTTTCGAAGCCTGGCTGGACGAAAATCTGTAACCATCTGGCCGGGCACGCCCGGCCAGAATCCGTTAGAATAGCGTTTTTCCTTGATGACCGATCATGACCGATAACGCTGTTCTGTTGCTGCGCGCTGCACGCCTTGCCCGAGCCACCCGTCCTTTCCTTGCCCGAGGTAATCGCATTACGCGCTGCCAGCGTTGTCTGCTGCCGCAAAAAAATTGCCTGTGCGACACCATTGATAGCCAGCAGGCACGCAGCCGCTTTTGTCTGGTAATGTTTGACAGCGAACCCCTGAAACCCAGTAACACCGGACGGCTGATCGCAGATATTCTGCCGGATACGCTGGCGTTTGGCTGGTCGCGGACCGAACCCGATGCCGCCCTGCTTGAAGCCGTACGCGACCCGCGTTATCAGCCCGTTGTCGTTTTCCCGGAATCCTATGCCGACGCTGGCCGTGCAGTACTGAACAGCCCACCCACCAGCGGAAAACCACCGCTGTTTATCATGCTGGACGGCACCTGGACCGAAGCGCGTAAAATGTTTCGCAAAAGCCCGTGGCTGGACACTCTCCCGGTGATGTCGCTGACTCTGACCCGCCCTTCTAACTATCAGTTACGCGTCGCTCACGCCGAAGGCCAGCACTGCACGGCAGAAGTCGCCGCCGAGTTGCTGTTACAGGCGGGCGACACCGCTGCGGGCGAGGCCCTGTTTCGCCATTTTGATCTGTTTCGCCAACGTTACCTCGCAGGAAAACCTCATCACCCACAGCAGATGGCTGAAAATGATGAATAAATTCTGGCTGCGATCAATTAACTGATACGCAATCCAGCATCTTCGTCAGACCCGGAGTAGACTCAAGCTACTTTGCCCGGCAGCATAGCGGGTCATTCTCGAAGGGAGCGGAGATGAGTCAACGCGGATTAGAAGCCCTGCTTAAACCGAAATCCATTGCCGTGATCGGTGCCTCCACCCGGCCTGAACGTGCCGGTTATCTGATGATGCGTAACCTGCTGGCCGGGGGATTCAGTGGGCCGGTACTCCCGGTGACGCCCAAATATCAGGCGGTTTGTGGCGTGCTGGCATGGCCTGATATTCCCAGCCTGCCACTCTCTCCCGATCTCGCCATTATCTGCACCCATGCAAAACGCAATCTCGAGTTGCTCACGGCGCTGGGCGAACGTGGCTGTAAAGCCTGTATCATTCTCTCTGCTCCTGCCGAGCAACTTGCTGAACTGAAAGCCTGTGCCAGCCGCTGGCAAATTCGACTTCTTGGGCCTAACAGCCTGGGTTTGCTTGCGCCGTGGCAGGGGCTGAATGCCAGCTTCTCCCCGGTGCCTATTACTCCTGGCAAACTGGCTTTTATTTCCCAGTCTGCGGCGGTGTCCAATACCATTCTTGACTGGGCGCAACAGCGACAACTGGGTTTCTCCTGGTTTATCGCATTAGGTGACAGCCTGGATATTGATGCCGATGATCTGCTGGACTTCCTGGCGAGAGACGGGAAAACCAGCGCCATTTTGTTGTACCTTGAGCATCTCAGCGATGCCCGTCGTTTTGTTTCTGCGGCACGTAGCGCTTCGCGTAATAAGCCGATTCTGGTGATTAAAAGTGGCCGCAGCCCTCATGCCCAAAAGTTACTGAAAACCCACGGTGGGATGGACGCCGCCTGGGATGCCGCCATTCAACGTGCGGGTCTATTGCGTGTGCAGGATACCCATGAACTGTTCTCCGCGGTGGAGACACTCAGCCATATGCGCCCACTACGTGGGGAGCGGTTGATGATCATCAGTAACGGTGCGGCACCGGCGGCACTGGCACTGGATGCACTCTATGCCCGTAACGGTAAGCTTGCTACGCTGAGTGAGTCTTTACTTACTGAAATGGCCTCACTGCTCCCGGAAGGTGTCACGCCAGGTAACCCGCTCGATCTGAAAGATGATGCCACCCCGGAGCACTATTTACAGGCGTTGTCCCTGCTGCTCTCCAGCCATGACCTGGATGCCATTTTGATCATTCATGCGCCCAGCGCAGTCGCACCGCCGACACTAACGGCCCAGAAGATTATCGCCCTGGTGAAACAGCATCCGCGCGGTAAACAGCTCACCCTGTTGACCAACTGGTGTGGTGAGTATTCATCACTGGACGCACGTCGTCTGTTTAATGATGCCGGTATTCCAACGTATCGCACCCCCGAAGGGACGGTTACGGCCTTTATGCATATGGTAGAGTACCGCCGTAACCAGAAACAGCTACGTGAAACGCCTGCATTGCCCGCCAACCTGACCGCAAATACCACCGATGCACATCGTTTGATCCATCAGGCATTAAAAGACGGTGCCACCTCGCTGGATACGCATGAAGTTCAGCCTATTCTGCAAGCCTTCGGCCTGACCACACTTCCCACCTGGATTGCCAGCGACAGCGCAGAAGCCGTGCAGATCGCCGGGCAGATTGGCTATCCGGTAGCGCTGAAACTGCGCTCGCCGGATATTCCGCATAAATCTGAGGTGCAGGGGGTAATGTTATATCTGCGTACCCCGGACGAGGTACAACAGGCCGCCGAAGCCATTATCGATCGCGTGAAGCTCGCCTGGCCGCAGGCACGCATCCAGGGATTGCTGGTACAAAGCATGGCGAACCGCGCCGGAGCGCAGGAACTGCGCATCGTGGTAGAGCAGGACCCGCTGTTCGGGCCGGTGATTATGCTGGGAGAAGGCGGAGTGACCTGGCATGCCGACAAGCAAGCGGTTATCGCCCTGCCGCCGCTGAATATGACTCTGGCTCGCTATCTGGTGATTCAGGCCATTAAGAAGGGAAAAATACGTGGCCGCAGCGCGCTTCATCCACTGGATATTGTGGGCCTGAGCCAGGTGCTGGTCAGGGTATCCAACATGGTGGTTGACTGCCCGGAAATCGTGCGGCTTGATATTCATCCGTTACTGGCCAGTCATGATGAATTTACCCTGCTGGATGTGACGCTCCAGCTGGCTGAGTTCAACGGAGATGCCGAAGGCAGGCTGGCGATCCGCCCTTATCCTCATGAACTGGAAGAGGCCGTGCAGTTAAAAAATGGCCAGCAGTGTCTGTTCCGGCCTATTCTCCCGGAGGATGAACCGCTGCTGCAGCAGTTTATTGCTCAGGTAACGAAAGAAGATCTCTACTACCGCTATTTTAGTCAGATCAACGAGTTCACCCATGACGATTTGGCTAACATGACGCAGATCGACTACGATCGTGAAATGGCGATTGTCGCAGTACGTCAGCATCAGGGGCAGGATGAGATCATCGGCGTGACCCGTGCCATCTCTGATGCCGATAACATTGATGCCGAATTTTCGGTATTGGTACGCTCAGATTTGAAAGGACTTGGCCTCGGCAGGCGTCTGCTGGAAAAGATGATCATCTATACCCGGCAGCATGGTTTACAGCAGTTGAACGGCATTACCATGCCGGGTAACAGAGGTATGGTCACTCTGGCACGTAAGCTGGGTTTTGCCATCGATATCCAACTTGAAGATGGCATTGTCGGCCTGTCACTGCTGTTGCAAAACGCTCACACAGGCGACGAAAAGTAAATCTGATAGCATCATGACCAACTAGTGGTATTATTCGCGGTTAGGGTCATGATTTTATGGCAAAAGGCCATTCTATGAACAGAGAAGAAACGCACTGTGATGTTGTCAAAATTTAAACGCAATAAACACCAACAGCACCTTGCGCAACTGCCTAAAATAGCTCAGTCAGTTGCTGATTTCACCACGCTGTATTCACCCGCAGAATTTCGCGAAACGCTGCTGGAAAAAATTGCGTCTGCCACACGGCGTATCTGCATAGTGGCCCTCTATCTGGAAAATGATGAGGGTGGTCGCGCCATCCTGTCTGCACTTTATGCAGCAAAACAGCAGCGCCCTGAACTGGATATTCGCGTTCTGGTCGACTGGCATCGTGCACAGCGTGGGCGCATCGGCGCGGCGGCCGGAGCAACCAATGCCGACTGGTATTGTGACATGGCGGCTCAACACCCCGGTCTGGCGATTCCAGTCTATGGTATCCCGGTCAATACGCGTGAAGCACTCGGTGTTTTACACCTGAAGGGCTCCATCATTGATGATACCGTGCTGTATACCGGGGCCAGTTTTAACGATGTGTATCTGCATCAGCAAGACAGATATCGCTATGACCGCTACCAGTTGATCGGTAATCGCACGCTGGCAGATACCATGTTTGACTGGATTGAAAACAATCTGATCCAGGCGGAAGCGGTCAATCGTCTTGACCAGTATGAGCGGCCAAAAAGCCCGGAAATAAAAAATGAAACCCGGCAATTCCGTCAGGATTTGCGTGGCTTCGACTACCAGTTTAACGGGGATGCCAACAACGAAGAGCTGGCGGTTACGCCTCTGGTTGGCCTCGGTAAACGTAGTCTTCTGAACAAAACCATCTATCATCTGATGCCTTGCGCAGAGCAGAAGCTGACGATCTGTACACCTTACTTCAATCTGCCCGCTATTCTGGTGCGTAACATTATCTATCTGTTACGACAGGGCAAAGATGTCGAGATTATTGTTGGCGACAAAACGGCGAACGATTTCTATATCCCGGAAGATCAGCCATTCAAGATCATCGGCGCGCTGCCTTATCTGTATGAAATTAACCTGCGTCGTTTCCTTAGCCGCTTACAGTATTATGTCAACAGTGGGCAACTCACCGTACGCTTGTGGAAAGATGGTGAGAATAGCTACCACCTCAAAGGGCTGTGGGTTGATGACGAATGGATGATGGTCACGGGGAATAACCTGAATCCGCGCGCCTGGCGCCTGGATCTGGAAAATGCTGTACTGATCCACGATCCCCTCCAGCAACTGACCGCGCAGCGCGATCACGAGCTGAACCTGATCCGTGAACATACCACCACCGTGCAGCATTTCCACGATCTGGAAAGCATTGCAGATTATCCGGTGAAAGTTCGTAAACTTATCCGCCGCTTACGACGTATTCGTATTGACCGGTTAATCAGCCGTATTCTCTAATCTGCCTCTGTTTTCGCGCCCCGCTCAGCCGGGGCTTTTTTATGGGAGGATGTATGCGTATCTGCCTGCTGTCTGCCGTACTATTTTGCAGTGGCTGTACTCATATGGCCCAGGATGAGTGGACCGGGCGTGATAAAGCCCAGCATTTTCTCTCATCCGCTTTTCTTTCTGCCGCCGGAAGCGCCTATGGAGAACATCAAAACTGGCGTGAAGGCCATAGCGGCAGCTTCGGGGTGATGTTTGCGATTAGCCTCGGCGCGGTAAAAGAGCTGTACGATAGCAGAGAGGGTGGAAGCGGCTGGAGCTGGAAGGATTTTAGCTGGGATGTCGCCGGTGCTGCCACCGGCTATGCATTATGGAACCTGGGTCAGTAGTGACAGCTTCAGACTATTTCGTGTCAGATCGACGATTATCGCCAGATTCAAAGCACAAAAAAGCCTCATACTTTCGTATGAGGCTTGTCTGCTTATTTGATGCCTGGCAGTTCCCTACTCTCGCATGGGGAGACCCCACACTACCATCGGCGCTACGGCGTTTCACTTCTGAGTTCGGCATGGGGTCAGGTGGGACCACCGCGCTAAAGCCGCCAGGCAAATTCTTTGTGCTCTGTCCTGTGTCTTTTGTGCTCTGACTGCGTTGCCTGCGCTCGTAAGCTCAGTCACATACTTATCTATGCTCCTTCCCTCACTTCACTGGCCGCCTTGTCACAGCGCAAAATCCTTCGGACTTAATTCCGGTAACAAGCTGAAAATCTCTTTTGCGTCTCTCGAACGCCACCAGAACGCTTCTGGCGTTGTAAGGTTAAGCCTCACGGGTCATTAGTACCGGTTAGCTCAACGCATCGCTGCGCTTACACACCCGGCCTATCAACGTCGTAGTCTTCAACGTCCCTTCAGGGGTCTCAAGGACCCAGGGAGAATTCATCTCGAGGCAAGTTTCGCGCTTAGATGCTTTCAGCGCTTATCTTTTCCGCACTTAGCTACCGGGCAATGCCATTGGCATGACAACCCGAACACCAGTGGTGCGTTCACTCCG
>NZ_JBBGYT010000424.1:0-16901 GCF_037479575.1 Erwinia sp. MYb416 | reverse complement strand
GGTTCGCCGTATCACGGATGACTATCGTGCCCTCGCTCACCGCCGCCTTCGTCGTCGAACTGTCGCTCCCGCTGCCGTTCATTCCCGCCAGCAGGCCGTTGGCCATGTTCCCCACAAACTGACCGGCCACGCTACCGCCCGAGCTGATGCCCACGCTCTGGTGCTCAACCTGGTACTCAGCCCTGTTCTCAATGTTGCTGAAGCCCAGCGTGCCGGTATCCAGCCTGTTCTTATCCGCCGTGGCCGTCGAGCCGATAACCGCTCCGTCCAGCCGGGTATGTTTACCCACGGTGATATCATAGCCGCCGCTGCCCGCAAACACCCCGGTCTGCTCCTGCACCGACTGCCAGCTGCTGTGCATTTTATCCCGGCTGGCGTTAACCGACCCGCTGCCCCCGCTGAAGCTGATGCTGCCCCCGGCGCTGACGCTCTGCTGCTTCGAGTCGTAATAATCTTCATCCTGCTGGCTGCTCAGCGTCAGGTCACGCCCCACGTCCATCACCACCTTCTCGCCGCTCACCTGGGCACCGTGCAGCGTGGCGTCCCGCCCGCTGGTGATGCTCAGGTTGTTACCCGCGTTCACCGTGGTTTCGCTGTGCGTGGCTCCGTTGCCCGTTTCGCTGCCGCGCCCCTTGTTGACCCTGGCGTTGAGCGACAGCCCGTTGGCACCCTGACCAAAGTTTATCCCGACGCCGACCGACGCGCCGTGGCTCTCGTTCTTCCCGTCCAGGCTCTGCGTGTTCTCCGCCGAGACCAGGTTAACGTCACGCGCTGCGTTCAGGCTTACGTCCTTTCCGGCCTGTAGCTGGCTGCCCGCGATGCTGATATCGCCGCTGTCCGGCCCTTTGCCTTTGCCGGTGGCGGTGACGGTCAGGTTGTCGCCCGCCGTCAGGCTGCTGCCCTGCGACTGGCTGCTTTTCGTGGTCGTCTCGCTTTTCGACGACTGGCTGCCGTAAGAAAGGTTAACCCCCACCACGCTGCCTTCGGAGCCACCCGCTTCGGCCAGGCTGTAGGCCTGCGCCCCCTGCACCCCGGACAGCACCGCTTTCGTTCCCTGGAGTGCCTGCAGGCGTCCATCGCCCTCTTTCCTTGCCTGCTGCGCGGTGCTGACGGCGGTATTCAGCGCGCTGCCCACCGCCCCGGAGAGGGCAAGGGTGAAGCCGCTCTGCTTCGATTCGAAGGTCTCGGTACTGGTACGTTTATCATAACCTGGGTCGATCAGCACGCTGTCGCCGGTGATGGCAATATCCTTGCCCGCCACCACATCGGCACCGCCAATATGCGCCCGGTTGCCCGCAGTGATGCTGACATTGCCCTGGCTGCTGCCCACGGTGCTGACGCTCTGGCTCTGCGTGGTGCCTTTTTCATCCACCTGATGGCGCGTTGACTGGCTGCCAACGGTAAAGCCGATGCCGCCGCTGCTCATCAGGCCGCTCTTTTTCTTCTCTTCCAGCAGATAATGCGACTGTGTCTCGGTAGCTGCGACAATATCCACATTGTTGCCCGCGGCGAGGGTGACATCGTTATCGGCGGCGATGGCCGATCCCACCACCGCAAGGTCGCGTCCGGCATTGATGCTGACGCTTTCCCCGCTGAGCAGAGAGCCCTGTTCAAGGGTAGAGCGATCGTCTTTTATCGTGTGGCTGCTGCTTTTTGACAGGAATCCTTTTTTCTCGCTGCGCTCTTCGGAGAACTGCGATTCGCGGTCGGTGGCGCTGCTTATCAGCACGTCCCGTTTCGCCTGCAGCGCGATCGCGCCATCTTCGCTGTGCAGGGTGCTGCCCGCGACTGCAATATCGCCTTCACGAGCGATTACCGTCACGCCTTTCTCGCCGCTGAAGGTGCTGCCGATGCCGCTGTCGCGCACCGTCTCCATCTCACGCTGGCTTTTGGTTTTGCCTTCGCGTTTCTTTTCGCTGTCCTGATCGATGACGACCTGACGCACTTCTTTGATGATCACATCCTGCGCGCTCACGCCGATACTGCCTTTTTGGCTGTCCACCTGCGCACCCTCCACGCGCAGGTTTTTACCGGCCACCAGCGTCACGCCCTGGTCACCGCTCAGGGTGCTGAGCAGCAGGCGATCTTCCTGGCGGGTGTTACTCACCGATGAGGTACTGCTGTTCGCTTTCAGGTGGGTGGTGTTGGTAGTGGTTTCCGCCAGCAGTTTTACATCACCGCCCGCCTGCAGTTGGGTGCTGCCGCCGGCTTTTGCCTGGCTGCCCTGCAGGATAACGTCCTGCCCGGCATTCAGGCTGAGGTTGCCGCCGGCATTCAGAGAGCTGCCTAACGCCTGCTGCCATTCACCGCTCACCTGTGCCTTACGTGAGCCGGCGTCTTCCATGCCATCGCGCGTCCGGTTGCCCATCGCCCCGGAAATCACCTCAAGGCTGGCGGTGTGGCTGCTGCGGGCCGCGCCAATCTCCAGGCTGTTTTGCGCACTCAGGCTGAGGTTCTGTGTGGCATCCAGCTTCGCCCCCTGCAGTTTCACATCGGTGCCGCTCAGGCTGATGTCACTGGCGCTCATCGAGGCCTGGCGCAGGGCATCCTGAAGGTTGGTGCTTAAGGTCAGGTGAGTGGCCTGTACGTTAATACTGTCAGCACGAATATCGCCGCCCTGGTGCAGGAACTGGTCGGCATCAATCTTCAGCGCCTGGTCAGCCACCAGGTTCCCGGCATTGCTGAGGCTGTTGGCCGAGAGTTGCAGGTTGCCACCGGCGATCAGCGCCCCGTCACCTGACAGGCGCACGGTATTGTTGGCCAGATAGACTTTAGGCACCCAGACCGTCTGCGGGCCTTCTGCGCTATCGACCGTTTCACTCACCAGCCAGACGATGTCCTGTTGTAACGCGGCTATCTGTGCTGGCGTCAGCGCCACGCCAGGCACCAGGTGGAAGTCCTGTGCCACTTTGCTGCCGTTGTTCATCAGGTTCTGATACTGCGCCATGGCATCTTCACCTTTCACTGAGGGCCGCCCGGTCAGCGCCAGCATCTGCTCACGGACCAGACGCTGCTCGTAGAAGCCATCGCCCAGGCGCTTGATCACCAGCGCCGGATCGTATCCCACCCGGTCGAGCAGGTAATCACTGCTGATAAACTTGCTGCGGCTGGTAAAGCGCTCGTCGGTCACCACCAGGAAAGGGCTGCCTTTAGCGGTATCCTGGCGGAACAGGCCGTTATTGGGAATGGAGGTCGCCACACGATCGAGCTGCTGTTGATTCGCCAGCGCCAGTTCACCCGGCGTCAGCGGCTGGGTGCCGTCCTCGTTGGCCGTCAGCGGGTTACGTTCCCACTCTTCGCGCCCGGCTTGCGCTGCTTTCTCCGCCGCTGCCACGCTGCTGATTTGCGCCTGATTGACTGTGACGTTCTCAATGCTGGCGCCCTGGATCGTCACCGAGCCATTGCCCGTCATAATGGCATCAATGGTGGTCAGCGCGGTGGTCTCATCGCGATTGAAGGTGGGATACCAGTGGTTAGTGTCACGATCGTAGTGGTCGACGATATGTTCCTGGCGGCGTTCGTTAACCGAATAGCCTTTATTGACGATATTTTTCGCGCCTGCAACATTCAGATCCCCGTTCGCGCTGAGGGTGCTGGCATCATTAAGCAGCTGCCCGTCCACACGCAGCACCATATTGCCGCCCGCCAGAATATGCGCACCGACACCCGCAGACACCAGTTTGTCACGGGTTACCGTGCCAGTGACCGTACGCTCACGCAGGTTGTTGTAATCGCTGACGTACGGTGCATCGGCAATATCAAGATGTTTGTTCGGATCCCACTGTTCCAGCCGTCCCTGGTCGTGTTCTCGCCAGACGGTGTTTTGATACGGTGTTGGCACCGTATTCTGGCGATAGCCACGCGTTTCATAGAACGTCATGGCATAGCTGCCATCCGCATTCGGCTTCAGGGCCAGGTAGTTGACCCACAGATTCGTCATCACCCCTTGACTGTTTTTCACCCGCACCTGGGCGCGTTTGGACCCGGCATCGATAGCCAGCAAGGTGCCGTAGCGATTGCTGGCAGCAGCCGCGTCATCCTTAAAGGTGAGCCGCTGGGTGGTTGGCGTCATGGTGTTTTTGTTGCGACCCACATCTGAACCATATGAGCGCCAGTAGTAGTTGTAGCGATGCCAGCTGTAGTCACTGCTGGCCGCATTACGGGCGATATTCAATCCTTCGCGCAGGTTGTTCAGGCGTTTGGCCTCCACCGTGACATCACCGTCCGCTTCGATGCTGCTGGCGCGATTTTCAATCAGATCATCACTGCCCAGGAAGAGGCTGCCGCTGCTGTAGAGCAGGCCACCATCGCGGTTCGTCAGGCGTTCCCCGCTATGCAGATCCAGACGGTCGGTCGCCGCGATTACCGCAGCATTACCGTGGTTGTCGATCACCCGGCCACGCACGGTGATGTTATCGCCGATCAGGGTCGCCGGGTTGTCCAGCGTATCCACGTTCAGCGTCATGCTGTCGGCTTCCAGTCGCCCACGGTTAAGCAGCAGGCCGGTCGTCAGGTGCAGCGTTTTACCGACCAGCGATCCCTGATTCGTGAAATCCTGGCTGTTAACGATCAGGCCGCCAGGCAGTAGCCAATCCGTCAGGTTGGTCAGCACGCCCGCCACGGAAAGCGTAACAGTGCCGTTGCTGCTGAGGGTGTCGCCCGCACGGTGAGTGTAATCCTGGCGGACCGCGAGATTCAGATCCTGCTGGCTGAGCAGCGTACCGCCCTGGTTGTTGAGAGTGTGGGTCTGAACGCTTAATGTTGCGCCGCTTTGCACCACGCCGCCCTGATTGATCAGATCGAGCGCGGGAACTCCGGCACTGCGTGCGCCCGGATTGCCGCCCTGGATCGTCAGCGCCTGATTCGCCACAACACGTCCCTGGCGGTTATCCAGCGTCTCCAGCAGTGAAAGGGTGAGCGTTCCTGCACTCTGTACACTCCCGGCGCGGTTATCCAGCGTGCGGGCCGTCACATCGGTGTCCGTGGTACCCAGCAGCAGCCCGCCGTCACGGTTATTCAACCGATCCGCCTGTACGGTCAGCGCCTGCTGGCTGCTGATTTTTCCCTGATCCTGATTATTCAACTGCGTCGTATGCACGTCCAGCGCCCGCGTTGCAACCAGCTGGCCGCCCTGGTTGTTGACCTCATTGGCCTCAATCGCCAGTGCATCGCCGCTATGAAGCTTGCCCTGCTGATTATTCAACGTGGCAACATGGTACACACCCTTGCCATAGCTGATCAGCGTGCCGTCCGGGTTATCCAGCTGCTGCGCGGTCAGTTCCAGCCCTGCGCCGCTGCTGAACAGCCCCTGGCGGTTATTAATGTGGTTGGCCACAATGCGCTGATCGTCGCTGCTCCTCACCGTGCCGCCCTGATTGTCCAGCGCGTTATTCACCGTCAGATCAAGCTGCTGGTCGCTGAAGATCAGGCCACCGCGGTTGCCCAGGCCGCCCTCGACCGCCAGCGTCAGATTACCGTTGCTACCCAGAGCGCCATGGGTGTTATCCAGCAAACCGCTGACCTGCCAGTGCTGCGCCGTATCATTGAGTGCCACCAGCCGTCCATTCTGGTTGGTCAGCGTAGCGCTGGTCAGGCTCAACTGCCGGGCTTCAATGCTGCCATCGGTATTATCCAGCTGGCCAGAAAGGGCAAAACGGCTTTCCCCTTCTCCGGTCTGCGACCAGATGCCACGCTGTACGGAGAGACTATCCGCGTTAATGTCCCAGCGGCCCGCGCTCACCTGCGCCTGCTGCGCCGCAACGCTCCCTGCGGTGTTAACGATCAGCTCGGCGCTGTCCACTTTGGCATTTTTTAATGCTACGCCTGCCGCCTGCGCACGGATGTCGGCACGGCGGGCAGCCAGCGTACTCTGGCTGAGATCAACCCGTTGCCCGCTGACCTTCACGTCCTTTTTGCTCAACAGCTTGCCGCTGGCCTGGATATCGCCCTGGCTGGTCAGCGTAAGATCCGCATCCTGCGTCAGGACACTGTTCGCATCACTGCCTGCCAGCAGGTTGCCGCTGCTGGTTATACCGCGTTTTGCTTTCAGTGTGACGTCGCCCGCCGCTGCCAGAGTGCCGGACTGTTTCACATCACCTTCGCGGCTGTCGACGGACAGCGTGCCACCGCTGTGCAGTTTGCCGTGGTGTTCAATGCTGTCCCGGGCCGCCAGCTGAATATCCCCGCCCGCTTCGGTCACCGCCTCCTGTTTGCCAGACTGCCAGGTGAGTTTACCTTCGCTGCTCACTGTCAGCGTTTTCTCAGCCTGAATGTGCCCGCCCTGGTTGCGCACGCCGACGCCCGCTTCCGTCCCGATCATGCGAATATGGCCGCTGTACATGCCGCCCATCTGTCCCATGTCGATCGCCAGTTCAGGCGCCTTGCCGTCGGTGGCCAGCGCACTCACCGTTTTCGCGTCTGCGCTGATGCGGTTCCGGCCTGCGACCACGTTGAGCCCCTGTTTCGCCCACACGCCCGCATTCACGTCGACTGCACGCGCCAGCACGTCAACGTATTCCGTATCATGCCGGGCATCGCCATTCAGCCCGCCGCCTTCAATACGCACGGTGCCGCGCTCCACCTGATAACCCGCCAGGCTGCCATCGGCGTTCAACTGAGTTTTACCGGTCGTCAGCGTCATGCGCCCGGCGTTGATGGTGCCGCAGCCATTGCAGACGATCCCCGCCGGGTTGGCGACGATGACCTGTGCACGCCCGCCTGCGACTTCAAGGAAGCCGCGCAGTTCGCTGGGGTTGCTGCTGTTCACTTCGTTAAGAATCACCCGCGCCGGGGCTGAATTCAGCTTAAGATTCGGGTTACCCTGGATCATCCCCGCCAGTTGGGTCGAGGTCATCGACGCGGAGTTATTGAGGATCGCCCCGCGTTTATCAACGTCAAACTGGCGGTACTGGTTATGCGATACCCCGGAGCGGTTCGGCGCGGCGATGTTCACCTGTGGCAGTCCGTTCTGCGTGGCGATCACCTGCGGGCGCTGGCCCGCAGGTGCCGAGCCGTCGGCAACAATCCCGGCGGCGATCGTCGGCGCGGCAAACAGTGACAGGCCGAGCATCCAGACCACCCGACGTACCGTCACCCACAGACGCGGCGCGCCGATGCCACGGCTCTGGCCGGGCTCACTGCTGCAACTGCGGGCCAGTTCGGACACCACGCGCAGCTCCCCGTGAGTGCGGCTGAAGATAAGGCGATAGCAATGTTTGTTCATAGAAGTCGTCCCTGAAAGAGCACTGTCCGTTCACGTCATAGTGCAGCCGCCGCGAGGGCGGATGGCCGCGTTAAATGTCCAGGTTGAGGCTGAAACCTGCCGTCGCACCTGAAGTATGGAATTGTTCGGGTTTTTGCAGCGGTACCCCGGCAAACAGGTCGTAGCTGAGGTGGCTCAATACAGCACCGCGCACGCCGATGGCGCTCCCTGCCAGCTGGTGCCCGGCCAGATAACGGGTACCGGGGCCGTCAACTCGACCGTAGTCCAGCGCGGCGTACAGCTCATGGCCGCGTGACAGCACATTCCACGCCAGCTCATTACGCCATATCACCCCTTTCTCACCCGACAGGATCTGCTCACCGTCAAAACCGCGTACCGAGTAACGCCCCGCAATTGCTATGCGATCCTGTGGCGTCAGCGGGTTGGCGCTCCACTGGCCGCGTACGCTGGTGACATAACGCCAGGGTTCGCTGCCCAGGGTAAAGGGTTGGTTCAGGCTGATATCGGCCATGGCAATGCCGGTACGGGCGCTGCCGCTCTGGGTATCCTCTTCGGGTGCCCGCAGCGCATTGAAAGCGCCGGTGCCACGCCGCCAGTTGAGGTTGGCATCCAGCGTGGCGTTGCCAAGATAACTGCGCTGATTCAGCCCCAACTCCCAACCCGCCGTACGGCGGCGCTGCTGTTCGATCTCGACGTCCTCCACTGCGTTAGAGGAGTTTCTGCGCCAGAGGCGCATATTGAGGGTGGTTTTATGCAACTGATTGCGGAACAGCAGGCGCGAGAGCGTCAACTGTACGTTGTCGCTCTTTCCGCTGTAGCTCAACACCTCGTTGGCGTTGGCGATATTCTGGTGGTAGGTGTAATTGTTGTAGTTGGCGGCCAGCCCCCAGTAGCCCACAGGCACCGAGTAGTTCAGCGTATGCGAGCGGTTGCCAAAGGGGCCGTGCTGAAACAGATCTTTGCCGATGTTGGCATAGAACAGATCGTTTTGTGCAAAAGGTGCATCCACCGCCAGCGTGGCGGAACCGAGGTAGCGCCCGGTGCTTTTTGAACCGCTGTCGTCCAGCCCCAGGCTGAGGCGAACCGGGCGGCCCTCTTTCCAGTTCACCCGCAGGTCGCTGGTGCCATCCTGCTCACCGGGCAGGATGCTGATATCGGCAGTGGCGCTGGGCACCCGCCGGAAGTTTTCCAACCCCTGCTCAATATCGCGCAGATTCAGCACATCTCCTGAGGATGCCGGTACAGCATTCCACATACGTGCACGCCATGAGACCGGCTCTTCAAACTGCACGCGACCGATGCGTCCGGGCTGTAGCGTCAATGTCAGCACACCTTGGGTCAAATCCTGTTCCTGGGCCATCACCCGGGTGGTGACAAAGCCTTTTGCCAGGATGGCATTCTGCACCTTGTTGATCACCAGCATAATGCCCTGCCCGCCCAGACAACGGCCTTTGGCCCCCTCAGCCGCGTCCAGCGCCCACTGAAAACGGGGTGCGAGATCGCCCTGCAGACGCAGGGAGTGGATCATGAAGCAGGGTTTTTCGTCGACAGGATAGTCAGGGGTCACCGCATCGGGGCGTGCCAGACGGACATCACTGTCCGGCGCATTTTGCTGCTGGAGTGCACGCTCTCGCGCCTGCTGGCGCAGTTGCTCCTGGGCATCCAGCGTTGCGCCCGTACGGGTATCGTTATCAGGGAGTGCTGCCGCGAAGGCGATGGGTGTAGCGGTAATTGCCGCACTCATAAGTAAAGATGTAGCAAATCCCTGCTGAAAGAAACGCAAAAATAAAGTCATGCTAATGTAAGTCCATTTTAAAGGCATGTAACACAATGTAATTTTCGTGCATTATCCATTCAATAAAATGAAAATCAAGCAGGAATGTATCCGTTTTTTATTATTCACACGAAAACGCTTCTGTCTGGATAAGTTAAAATGACTTACCGTTAAAGGTTCAGCTAATTAATAATACAAATGGGTTACTTATCTATTTTAGAATTTGGGATAAGTCATTTGAATTAACGGAAAAACCGCGTTCTTAGAAGAGTTATTCAGTAAGAATGCGCAGAGCGACACATCACCCTGCACCTTTATGGTTCACATCCGTCATTAAAAACGCACTCCCTGCTCAATTCGTGCACAAAAACGCCCTAAAGAGCACAACATCGGTGCATAAGGCGTGTTGCATGCATAGCCTGTGAGTCGAGCGTAAAAATAATTAGTCTTATTTTTCATTGTGTTGAGCATATCGCTCCTTAATAAGCGCTGCCGCTGGCCCGGGAATTGCTAATTACCCTGCAACAAATATCAATACGCTGGGGAGCATATATGGATCACAATCAGTCAGAAGGTCAGCTGCACAGGGGATTGAAAAATCGCCATATTCAGCTGATTGCTTTGGGTGGCGCAATCGGTACCGGGCTGTTTCTCGGTATTGCGCAAACCATCAAAATGGCAGGCCCGTCGGTTCTGCTGGGCTATGCGATTGCCGGCATGATTGCCTTCTTTATTATGCGCCAGCTCGGCGAGATGGTGGTTCACGAACCGGTTGCAGGCTCGTTCAGTCATTTTGCCAACACCTACTGGGGCAGCTTTGCCGGTTTCGTCTCCGGCTGGAATTACTGGGTGCTTTACGTGCTGGTCAGTATGGCTGAGCTCACCGCTGTCGGGATTTACGTTCAGTACTGGTGGCCGGACATTCCGACCTGGGTTTCTGCCGGGGTGTTCTTTGTTGCGATCAACCTCATCAACATGACCAGCGTGAAAATCTACGGTGAGGTGGAGTTCTGGTTTTCCATCATCAAAGTCGCGGCGATTGTCGGCATGATAGGCTTTGGCGCCTGGCTGCTTGCCAGCGGTCATGGCGGCCCTGAGGCCAGCGTCGCTAACCTGTGGCAGTACGGCGGGTTTTTCCCTAACGGGATCAGTGGGCTGGTGATGGCGATGGCCGTGATCATGTTCTCTTTCGGTGGGCTTGAGCTGATAGGCATTACCGCCGCCGAAGCCGATGATCCTCAGAAAAGTATTCCGAAGGCTACCAATCAGGTGATTTATCGCATCCTGCTGTTCTATGTGGGGGCGCTGGCGGTGCTGCTGTCACTCTATCCGTGGCAGAAAGTGGTCGAAGGCGGGAGTCCGTTCGTTCTTATTTTCCACGCACTCGACAGCAATCTGGTCGCGACGCTGCTGAATGCCGTGGTGCTGTCTGCTGCGCTGTCCGTTTATAACAGCTGCGTGTTCAGCAACAGCCGTATGCTGTTTGGTTTGGCGAAACAGGGTAACGCTCCGGCGTCATTATTAAAGATTAATCGTCGCGGTATTCCTTTCAACGCCCTTAGCGTTTCGGCGCTGGTGACCGCCCTTTGCGTACTGCTTAATTACCTGATGCCGGGCAAAGCCTTCGAGCTGCTGATGTCACTGGTGGTTTCTGCGCTGGTGATCAACTGGGCGATGATCAGTATCACCCATCTGAAATTCCGCAGCGCCATGCGCGTTGCCGGGCAGAAAACCCGCTTCGCCAGCCTGGGCTATCCCCTGACCAATATTCTGTGCCTGCTGTTCCTGGCCGGTATTCTGGTGATTATGTTTATGACGCCGGGCATCGCGATTTCCGTCTGGCTGATCCCCGTCTGGCTGCTGGTGCTGACCGTGAGCTATCAGTTAAGAAAAAAGAAAAACACCGCGCATGTGGGCACGATTGTTGAAACCAATAACCTCTGAGACAGGGAAAAAATGAAAACATTATTACCTTTGGTATTGCTGGTTGCCGCCGGGAGCGCCAGCGCAGAATCACATCTGCAAACAGTGGTAAAGCAGGGCACGTTAACTGTCTGTACTACGGGTGATTACAAGCCTTACACCTTCCTGAAACCCGATGGCAGCTATGAAGGGATTGATATCTCGATGGCTGAATCGCTGGCGAAAAGCCTGGGGGTAAAGGTGAACATCGTGAAATCGACCTGGAAGACTCTGACGCCCGATCTGGTGGCAGGCAAATGCGATATTGCGATGGGCGGAATTTCGGTCACGCTGGCGCGTCAGCAGCAGGCTTTCTTTGCCGAGAAGATCGACGTTGACGGTAAAATCCCGCTGGTACGCTGCGCGGATGTGAAAAGGTATCAAACGATTGAGCAAATCAACAAACCCTCAGTACGCCTGATCGAGCCGGCAGGCGGCACTAACGAGGCTTTTGCCCACGCTTTCTTACCGAAAAGCACGCTGACGCTCTCTCACGATAATGCCGGCATCTTCCAGCAACTGGTCGACAAAAAGGCCGATGTGATGATAACCGAGGCATCTGAAGCGCTGTATCAGAAGAAGTCGCACCCGTCGCTTTGCGCGGTGAACCCTGATAAACCGATGCAGTATGGCGAGAAGTCTTACATGCTACCGACCGACGATATCAGCTGGAAGCTTTACGTCGACCAGTGGCTGCATCTGTCCCGCGCCACCGGTGAGTATCCCGCCATCGTCGCCCACTGGATGTGACGAATGCGCTGATTGCGTGCATAAAAAAAGAGGCCATCAGGCCTCTTTTTTTATGCTTTAAGCAACATACATTCCGTATTTAGAAAGGAATGTCGTCGTCAAAGTCCATTGGGGGTTCATTGTTGGCAGGCGCACTGTTCTGCTGTGGTGCCTGCTGCGGGCGAGACTGCTGCGCGCCGCCGCTGAACTGGTTGCCGCCCGGTGCGCCGCCCTGTGGCTGCTGTGGCTGGCCCCAACCGTTGTTACTGCCGCCGCCCTGACCGCCACCTGCTGGTGCGCCGCCGCCCTGAGCACGACCGCCCAGCATCTGCATGGTGCCGCCAACGTTAACCACGACTTCGGTGGTGTACTTCTCAACGCCAGCCTGGTCAGTCCATTTACGGGTCTGCAGTGCGCCTTCGATATAAACCTGAGAACCCTTACGCAGGTATTCACCCGCCACTTCGGCCAGTTTGCCGAACAGCACAACACGGTGCCACTCAGTCTTCTCTTTGGTTTCACCGGTTTGCTTGTCACGCCAGCTTTCGGAGGTGGCCAGAGTAATGTTGGCAACGGCACCGCCATTTGGCATGTAGCGAACTTCCGGGTCCTGACCCAGATTTCCGACTAAAATTACTTTGTTTACGCCTCTGCTGGCCATGTTGCTGTCTCCGGTTAAATGTTCTGACTTAAGTCTAAGCGCAAAATTCTATCATGGCATACCCCCAGATCCTACATTTAGGAGATGCCTCGAAAAACACCGCTGTTCGTTGCAGTATTACATCGCTCTGTATGGCATTCTACGCCAAAACACTGGTTATCCATTCAGGTTTTTTTGTGCCATACTAACGCGTTTCTTTCTGGCCGTGCCGGGCAGGCATGGTGAGGTTTGTGCTAATCCGGGAATTGTGAATGGATAAGATCGAAGTACGGGGTGCCCGCACCCACAATTTGAAAAACATTAACCTGACCATCCCGCGCGACAAACTGATCGTCGTTACGGGCCTGTCAGGCTCTGGCAAGTCCTCGCTGGCGTTTGATACGCTGTACGCAGAAGGGCAACGCCGCTATGTCGAGTCGCTATCGGCCTATGCGCGCCAGTTCCTTTCCTTGATGGAAAAACCAGACGTCGACCATATCGAAGGGCTGTCACCGGCGATTTCGATTGAACAAAAATCGACCTCGCACAACCCGCGTTCCACCGTCGGCACCATCACCGAAATTCATGACTATCTGCGCCTGCTGTTTGCTCGCGTGGGTGAGCCTCGCTGCCCGGACCACGATGTCACGCTGGCAGCACAAACCGTCAGTCAGATGGTGGATAATGTGCTGGCGCAGCCTGAAGGCCGCCGTCTGATGCTGCTGGCACCGATCGTGAAAGATCGTAAGGGTGAACACACCAAAACGCTGGAAAACCTGGCAAGCCAGGGCTACATCCGTGCGCGTATCGACGGTGAAGTCTGCGATCTGTCCGATCCGCCGAAGCTGGAACTGCAGAAGAAACACACCATTGAAGTGGTGGTTGACCGCTTTAAGGTGCGTGACGATCTGGCCCAGCGCCTGGCAGAGTCGTTTGAAACTGCGCTCGAACTGTCCGGTGGTAGTGCGGTCGTCGCGGATATGGATGACACCAGCGCCGAAGAACTGCTGTTCTCAGCCAACTTTGCCTGCCCGATTTGTGGCTACAGTATGAATGAGCTGGAACCGCGCCTGTTCTCCTTCAACAACCCGGCCGGGGCTTGCCCGACCTGTGACGGGCTGGGCGTTCAGCAGTATTTTGATCCTGACCGCGTGGTGCAGAACCCTGAGCTGTCACTGGCGGGTGGTGCCATTCGCGGCTGGGATCGCCGTAACTTCTACTATTTCCAGATGCTGCGCTCGCTGGCTGAGCATCTGGAATTTGATATCGAAGCGCCGTTCAGCTCGCTCAGCGACTACAACCGCAAAGTGATCCTGTACGGCTCAGGCAAAGAGAACATCGAATTTAAGTACGTCAACGACCGGGGCGATACCTCGGTGCGCCGCCATCCGTTCGAAGGCGTACTGCACAATATGGAACGCCGCTATAAAGAGACGGAATCGTCCGCGGTGCGCGAAGAACTGGCGAAATATATCAGCAACCGCTCCTGTACCAGCTGCGGCGGTACACGTCTGCGTCGTGAAGCACGCCACGTCTTCCTGGAGAACACCACGCTACCGACCATCTCAGATATGAGCATCGGCCATGCGATGGAGTTTTTCCAGAATATGAAACTCAGCGGCCAGCGCGCGCAAATCGCTGAGAAAGTGCTGAAAGAGATTGGCGACCGCCTGAAGTTCCTGGTGAACGTTGGCCTGAACTATCTATCGATGTCGCGTTCGGCGGAAACCCTCTCCGGCGGTGAAGCGCAGCGTATCCGTCTTGCCAGCCAGATCGGTGCGGGCCTGGTGGGCGTGATGTACGTGCTGGATGAGCCCTCTATCGGCCTGCATCAGCGTGACAACGAGCGTCTGCTGGAAACCCTGGTGCATCTGCGCAATCTGGGCAATACCGTGATTGTGGTTGAGCACGATGAAGATGCCATCCGCGCGGCCGACCATGTGATTGATATCGGCCCCGGTGCCGGGGTGCATGGCGGACAGATCGTCGCAGAAGGGACGGTGGATGACATCATGGCGGTGGAGTCGTCCCTGACCGGGCAGTACCTCAGCGGCAAGCGTGGCATCGCCATCCCGAAACAGCGCGTTAAGGGCGATCCGGCGAAGGTGCTGAAGCTGACCGGCGCCAGCGGTAACAACCTGAAGGACGTCACACTGACACTGCCTGTCGGGCTGTTTACCTGCGTGACCGGCGTGTCCGGCTCCGGGAAATCGACGCTGATCAACGATACTCTGTTCCCGATTGCCCAGCGCCAGTTGAACGGCGCCACTATTGCCGAAGCTGCACCGTACCGTGATATCTCTGGGATGGAGCATTTCGATAAGGTGATCGACATCGATCAAAGCCCTATCGGGCGTACGCCGCGTTCAAACCCGGCCACCTATACCGGGATCTTCACCCCAGTGCGTGAACTGTTTGCCGGGGTGCCGGAGTCACGTACACGCGGCTATACGCCGGGGCGCTTCAGCTTTAACGTGCGCGGTGGGCGCTGTGAAGCCTGTCAGGGTGATGGCGTGATCAAGGTGGAGATGCACTTCCTGCCGGATATCTACGTGCCCTGTGACCAGTGCAAAGGCAAACGCTATAACCGTGAAACACTGGAAGTGAAATACAAGGGTAAGAGCATTCACGAAGTGCTGGAGATGACCATTGAAGAAGCCCGTGAGTTTTTCGATGCCGTTCCTGCGCTGGCGCGTAAGCTGCAAACCCTGATGGATGTCGGCCTGTCCTATATTCGTCTCGGGCAGTCGGCCACCACGCTCTCCGGTGGTGAAGCGCAGCGCGTGAAGCTGGCGCGTGAGCTGTCGAAACGCGGCACAGGTCAGACGCTGTACATCCTTGATGAACCCACCACCGGCCTGCACTTTGCCGATATAGAGCAACTGCTGGAAGTGCTGCACCAGCTGCGCGACCAGGGCAACACCATCGTGGTGATTGAGCACAACCTTGATGTGATCAAAACCGCTGACTGGATTGTTGACCTCGGGCCGGAAGGCGGCAGCGGTGGCGGCGAGATCCTCGTGTCCGGTACGCCGGAAACAGTGGCAGAGTGCGAACGTTCGCACACCGCGCGCTTCCTGAAGCCGCTGTTACAGCGTTAATTATTTGGGCGAGGCATCGGACAATGCATCGGGCGAGGCGTGCCGCGCCCCTACGATTACGGTTTTACGGTTGTACGGTTGTACGGTTGTACGGTTGTACGGTTGTACGGTTGTACGGTTGTACGGTTGTACGGTTTTCGTAGGGGTCGGGCATGCCCGACCCGCTATCACGAACGGTATTTTTCTCCGTGGTTTGCTGCACTTTTCTTACAATCGCCACAAAATTTTGCAGAAACAGGCAAGACTTAGCGAGTTTTGGATATACCCCCTTCACCATTATCTGACTATGCTTAACCTTCATCATTTTGCGGAGAAGGTGACGCTATTCCACTGCCTGCTCCCACCCTCACGGCCACTGCGCCACATCATCAATAACTGGAGAGACCAATGAATATTACGCATGCTTATGCCGCCCAGGACGCGAAATCGAAACTGGCTCCGTTTGAGTTTCAGCCACGCGAACTGCGTGAACATGATGTGCAGATCGAGGTGTTGTTCTGCGGCGTTTGCCACTCTGACCTGCACCAGGCACGCAATGAATGGCGCAACACCATTTTCCCGGTCGTGCCAGGCCATGAGATTGTGGGTCGCGTGACGGCAGTCGGCGCACACGGCCATAAATACAAGGTGGGCGATCTGGTTGGCGTGGGCTGTATGGTCGACAGTTGTCGTACCTGTGACAGCTGTAAAGAGGACCTGGAGCAGTACTGCGAAGAAGGCTTTGTTGGCACCTATAACGGCGAAGACCGCATCAACGGCGATATCACCTTTGGGGGTTATTCCACCCAAGTAGTAGTGCATGAAGACTTCGTACTGCGCGTGCCTGAAAATCTCGATCCGGCCGGTGCCGCGCCACTGCTGTGTGCCGGGATCACCACCTTCTCGCCACTGCACCACTGGGGCGTGGGCCCGGGTAAAAAAGTCGGTATCGTAGGCCTGGGCGGCCTCGGCCATATGGGCGTAAAAATTGCGCATGCCATGGGCGCGCACGTCGTACTGTTCACCACCTCGCCATCTAAAATTGAAGACGGTAAGCGCCTGGGCGCAGATGAAGTCGTGATCTCGAAAGATGCCGACCAGATGGCGCAACATGCCAACAGTTTTGACTTCATTCTTAACACGGTTGCTGCACAGCACGATCTGAACCCGTTTATCACCCTGCTGCGCCGCGATGGCACCATGACGCTGGTCGGTGCGCCGGAACATGATCATCCGTCACCGCAGGTGTTTAATCTGATCTTTAAACGCCGCAGCATTGCGGGTTCACTGATTGGCGGGATTAAAGAGACTCAGGAGATGCTGGATTTCTGCGGTAAGCACAACATCACCTCCGATATTGAGATGATCAATATTAATCAGATCAACGAAGCCTATGAGCGTATGCTGAAAAGCGATGTGAAGTACCGTTTCGTGATTGATATCGATACATTGCGCGCGTAACCAGAAGACAAAGCGGGCGGCCCTGTTCAGGGC
>NZ_JBBGYT010000423.1:0-26170 GCF_037479575.1 Erwinia sp. MYb416 | reverse complement strand
GCCTCAGACCCGTGAGCACATCCTGCTGGGTCGCCAGGTTGGCGTTCCATTCATGATCGTATTCATGAACAAATGCGACATGGTTGACGACGAAGAGCTGCTGGAGCTGGTTGAAATGGAAGTGCGTGAGCTGCTGTCTGCTTACGATTTCCCTGGCGACGACATCCCGGTTGTTCGTGGTTCTGCACTGAAAGCACTGCAGGGCGACGCTGAGTGGGAAGCTAAGATCATCGAACTGGCTGGTCACCTGGATAACTACATCCCAGAACCAGAGCGTGCGATTGATAAGCCATTCCTGCTGCCAATCGAAGACGTATTCTCCATCTCCGGCCGTGGTACTGTTGTTACCGGTCGTGTTGAGCGCGGGTTAGTTAAAGTGGGTGAAGAAGTTGAGATCGTTGGTATCAAAGATACCGTGAAATCAACTTGTACCGGCGTTGAAATGTTCCGTAAGCTGCTGGACGAAGGCCGTGCGGGTGAGAACTGTGGTATCCTGCTGCGCGGTGTTAAGCGTGAAGATATCCAGCGTGGCCAGGTTCTGGCTAAGCCAGGTTCAATCAAGCCACACACCAAGTTCGAGTCAGAAGTTTATATTCTGTCTAAAGATGAAGGCGGCCGTCATACTCCGTTCTTCAAAGGCTACCGTCCACAGTTCTACTTCCGTACAACTGACGTGACCGGTACCATCGAACTGCCAGAAGGCGTTGAGATGGTTATGCCAGGCGACAACATTCAGATGGTTGTTACCCTGATCCACCCAATCGCAATGGACGACGGTCTGCGTTTCGCAATTCGCGAAGGCGGCCGTACTGTTGGTGCGGGTGTTGTTGCTAAAGTTATCGCTTAATTGTCGAAACTTGTCTGGCAGAGCGTGCTCTGCCAGAGCACGAAAAGAGAGCGCTTCGGCGCTCTTTTTTTATGCCCGTCCTTGGTGATAAACGAACATAGTGTTTGCTTTACCTCCGGATGTACGTATAATACGCGGGCCTGCCAATATGGTAAGGCGCGATTCGATATGAATCGCAGACAAGTACGAAAGTACCTGTCAACAATACTCGCGATATGCGGGTTATGTGCTCAACGATTACACTCCTCCATCAATCGTAATGGATGCGAGTAGTAATTCTTTTCGTTTATAAATAATTGGAGCTCTGGTCTCATGCAGAACCAAAGAATCCGTATCCGTCTTAAAGCGTTTGATCATCGTCTGATCGATCAATCAACTGCGGAAATCGTAGAGACTGCCAAGCGCACTGGTGCGCAGGTACGTGGTCCTATCCCGCTGCCGACCCGCAAAGAGCGCTTTACCGTTCTGATCTCTCCGCACGTCAACAAAGATGCGCGCGATCAGTATGAGATTCGCACTCACAAGCGTCTGGTTGACATCGTTGAGCCAACCGAAAAAACGGTTGATGCTCTGATGCGTCTGGATCTGGCTGCAGGTGTTGACGTGCAGATCAGCCTGGGTTAATCAGGTCATTGAGCGATTGAGAGGTTGAAACAATGATTGGTTTAGTCGGTAAAAAAGTGGGTATGACCCGTATCTTCACAGAAGATGGCGTTTCTATCCCTGTAACCGTGATCGAAATTGAAGCAAACCGCGTTACTCAGGTCAAAGGCCTGGAAAACGACGGTTACACTGCTATCCAGGTAACTACCGGTGCTAAAAAAGCTAACCGCGTGACTAAGCCTGAAGCAGGTCATTTTGCTAAAGCTGGCGTTGAAGCTGGCCGTGGTCTGTGGGAATTCCGCACCGTTGATGGCGCAGAGTTCACTGTAGGTCAGAGCATTAATGTTGACATTTTCGCTGACGTGAAAAAAGTTGACGTGACTGGAACATCTAAAGGTAAAGGTTTTGCCGGTACTGTAAAGCGCTGGAACTTCCGTACTCAGGATGCTACGCACGGTAACTCCTTGTCACACCGCGTACCGGGTTCTATCGGTCAGAACCAGACTCCGGGCAAAGTGTTCAAAGGCAAGAAAATGGCAGGCCAGATGGGCAACGAGCGTGTAACTGTTCAGAGTCTGGACGTTGTACGTGTTGACGCTGAGCGCAACCTGCTGCTGGTTAAAGGTGCAGTACCCGGTGCTACCGGTTGCGACCTTATCGTTAAACCAGCTGTGAAGGCGTAAGGGGATAGCAATGGAATTAGTATTGAAAGACGCGCAAAGCGCGCTGACTGTTTCCGAAACTACCTTCGGTCGTGATTTCAACGAAGCGCTGGTACACCAGGTTGTTGTTGCTTATGCAGCAGGTGCTCGTCAGGGTACTCGTGCTCAGAAGACTCGTGCTGAAGTAACTGGTTCTGGCAAAAAGCCATGGCGCCAGAAAGGTACCGGCCGCGCTCGTGCAGGTTCTGTAAAGAGCCCAATCTGGCGTTCAGGTGGTGTTACCTTCGCTGCGAAGCCACAGGACCACAGTCAAAAAGTTAACAAAAAGATGTACCGCGGCGCGCTGAAAAGCATCCTGTCCGAACTGGTACGTCAAGATCGTCTGATCGTTGTCGAGCAGTTCTCTCTGGAAGCACCTAAAACTAAGCTGCTGGTAGAGAAACTGAAAGACATGGCTCTGGAAGACGTGCTGATCATCACTGGCGAACTGGAAGAGAACCTGTTCCTGGCCGCGCGTAACCTGTACAAGGTTGACGTACGTGATGCAGCGGGTATCGACCCAGTTAGCCTGATCGCCTTCGACAAAGTCGTTATGACTGCTGCCGCAGTTAAGCAAGTTGAGGAGATGCTGGCATGATCCGTGAAGAACGTCTGCTGAAAGTACTGCGCGCGCCGCACGTATCTGAAAAAGCATCTGCTGCGATGGAAAAAACTAACACCATCGTTCTCAAAGTTGCGAAAGACGCGACCAAAGCAGAAATCAAAGCCGCTGTACAGAAACTTTTCGAAGTAGAAGTTGAAGTCGTGAACACTTTGCTGGTTAAAGGCAAAACTAAGCGTTCTGGACAGCGTATTGGTCGTCGTAGCGACTGGAAAAAAGCTTACGTCACCCTGAAAGAAGGCCAGAATCTGGACTTCGCAGGCGGCGCTGAGTAAGTCGGAGGAGAAGAACAATGGCAATTGTTAAATGTAAACCGACATCTCCGGGTCGTCGCCATGTAGTTAAAGTGGTAAACGCGGAGCTGCACAAGGGCAAACCATTCGCCCCGCTGGTAGAAAAAAACAGCAAATCCGGTGGCCGTAACAACAATGGTCGCATCACTACCCGTCATATCGGTGGTGGTCACAAGCAGGCTTACCGTATTGTTGACTTCAAACGCAACAAAGATGGTATCCCAGCGACCGTTGAACGTCTTGAGTACGATCCGAACCGCTCTGCGAACATCGCACTGGTTCTGTACAAAGACGGCGAACGCCGTTATATCCTGGCCCCTAAAGGCCTGAAAGCTGGCGACCAGATTCAGTCTGGCGTTGATGCTGCGATTAAAGCAGGTAACACTCTGCCGATGCGTAACATCCCAGTGGGTTCTACCGTGCATAACGTAGAAATGAAACCAGGCAAAGGCGGTCAGATTGCTCGCTCTGCTGGTACTTACGTGCAGATCGTTGCGCGTGATGGTTCTTACGTTACCCTGCGTCTGCGTTCTGGTGAAATGCGTAAAGTCGAAATTGACTGCCGCGCAACCCTGGGCGAAGTCGGTAACGCTGAGCACATGCTTCGCGTTCTGGGTAAAGCCGGTGCAGCTCGTTGGCGTGGTATTCGCCCTACCGTTCGCGGTACTGCGATGAACCCAGTTGATCACCCGCACGGTGGTGGTGAGGGTAAAAACTTTGGTAAGCACCCGGTAACTCCGTGGGGCGTTCAGACCAAAGGTAAGAAAACCCGCAGCAACAAGCGTACCGATAAGTTCATCGTACGTCGCCGTAGCAAATAATTTTAGAGGATAAGCCATGCCACGTTCTCTCAAGAAAGGTCCTTTTATTGACCTGCACTTGCTGAAGAAGGTAGAGAAAGCTTTGGAAAGCGGAGACAAGAAGCCACTGCGCACCTGGTCCCGTCGTTCAACGATCTTCCCTAACATGATCGGTTTGACCATCGCTGTCCATAATGGTCGTCAGCACGTTCCTGTCTTTGTTTCCGACGAAATGGTCGGTCACAAACTGGGTGAATTTGCACCGACCCGTACTTATCGCGGCCACGCGGCTGATAAAAAAGCCAAGAAACGCTAAGGCAGGAGGAAGAGATGGAAACTATCGCTAAACATCGCCACGCTCGTTCTTCTGCACAGAAGGTTCGCCTGGTAGCGGATCTTGTACGCGGTAAGAAAGTGTCGCAGGCTCTGGACATTTTGACCTACACCAATAAGAAAGCGGCTGTACTGGTCAAGAAAGTTCTGGAATCTGCCATTGCTAACGCCGAACACAACGATGGCGCTGACATTGATGATCTGAAAGTCACGAAGATCTTCGTAGACGAAGGCCCAAGCATGAAGCGCATTATGCCTCGTGCAAAAGGTCGTGCAGATCGCATCCTGAAGCGCACCAGCCACATTACTGTGGTTGTGTCCGATCGCTGAGACTCTGGAGACTAGCAATGGGTCAGAAAGTACATCCTAATGGTATTCGCCTGGGTATTGTTAAACCCTGGAACTCTACCTGGTTCGCAAATACCAAAGAATTCGCTGACAACCTGGACAGCGACTTTAAAGTGCGTCAGTTCCTGACTAAAGAACTGGCTAAAGCATCCGTTTCTCGTATCGTTATCGAGCGTCCGGCTAAGAGCATCCGTGTGACCATTCACACTGCTCGCCCAGGCATCGTTATCGGTAAGAAAGGCGAAGATGTAGAAAAACTGCGCAAGGTCGTAGCGGATATCGCTGGCGTTCCTGCACAGATTAATATCGCCGAAGTCCGTAAACCGGAACTGGACGCTAAATTGGTTGCTGACAGCATCACTTCACAGCTGGAGCGTCGTGTGATGTTCCGCCGTGCGATGAAGCGTGCTGTACAGAACGCAATGCGTCTGGGCGCTAAAGGGATCAAAGTTGAAGTTAGTGGCCGTCTTGGCGGTGCAGAAATCGCGCGTACTGAATGGTACCGTGAAGGCCGCGTGCCACTGCACACTCTGCGTGCAGACATTGACTACAACACCTCTGAAGCCCACACCACTTATGGTGTAATCGGCGTTAAGGTATGGATCTTCAAAGGTGAGATCCTGGGTGGTATGGCTGCTGTTGAACAACCGGAACCGGCTGCTCAACCTAAAAAGCAGCAGCGTAAAGGCCGTAAGTAAGGAGAGTCGCTGATGTTACAACCAAAGCGTACAAAATTCCGTAAAGTGCACAAAGGCCGCAACCGTGGTCTGGCGCAGGGTACGGATGTTAGCTTCGGTACTTTCGGTCTGAAAGCTGTTGGCCGTGGTCGTCTGACTGCACGTCAGATCGAAGCAGCACGTCGTGCTATGACCCGTGCAGTTAAGCGTCAAGGTAAAATTTGGATCCGAGTATTCCCGGACAAACCAATTACCGAGAAGCCGCTGGAAGTGCGTATGGGTAAAGGTAAAGGTAACGTAGAGTATTGGGTTGCCTTGATCCAGCCTGGCAAAGTCCTGTATGAAATGGACGGCGTTCCAGAAGAGCTGGCCCGTGAAGCCTTCAAGCTGGCAGCAGCAAAACTGCCTATCAAAACCACCTTTGTAACTAAGACGGTGATGTAATGAAAGCTACAGAGCTGCGTGAAAAAAGCGTTGAAGAGCTCAACACTGAGCTTCTTAACCTGCTGCGTGAACAGTTTAATCTGCGCATGCAGGCAGCATCCGGCCAACTTCAACAGACTCACGTCTTGAAGAATGTGCGCCGTGATGTTGCACGTGTTAAGACTTTACTGACTGAGAAGGCGGGTGCGTAATGACCGATAAAATCCGTACTCTGCAAGGTCGTGTGACTAGTGACAAAATGGAGAAATCTATTGTTGTTGCTATCGAACGTGTTGTGAAGCACCCAATCTACGGGAAATTCATCAAGCGTACGACCAAACTGCACGTACACGACGAGAACAATGAATGTGGTATCGGCGACGTGGTTGAAGTCCGCGAATGCCGTCCACTGTCCAAGACTAAGTCCTGGACGCTGGTTCGCGTTGTAGAGAAAGCAATTCTGTAATAGAATCTGCCGTCTCTAAAAAATAAGATAAACGGCTCGCAAGAGCCGTTTATTTTTTCTACCCATATACAGGAAGCAGTGTTATAATGCTGCGCCCTCAATATGGGGCTTTTATACGACCTGAATCAGGTCCCGAAGTAGTAGTTGACATTAGCGGAGCACTAAAATGATCCAAGAACAGACTATGCTGACCGTCGCCGACAACTCCGGTGCACGTCGCGTAATGTGTATCAAGGTTCTGGGTGGCTCGCACCGTCGCTACGCAGGCGTAGGCGACATCATCAAAATTACCATCAAGGAAGCAATTCCTCGCGGTAAGGTTAAGAAGGGTGATGTGCTGAAAGCGGTAGTGGTGCGCACCAGGAAGGGTGTTCGTCGCCCGGACGGTTCTGTCATTCGCTTCGATGGTAATGCATGCGTTATTTTAAATAATAACAGTGAGCAGCCTATCGGAACGCGTATTTTTGGGCCGGTAACTCGTGAACTTCGTACTGAAAAGTTCATGAAAATTATCTCTCTGGCACCAGAAGTACTCTAAGGAGCGAAAAATGGCAGCTAAAATCCGTCGCGATGACGAAGTTATCGTGCTGACCGGCAAAGATAAAGGTAAGCGCGGTAAAGTAAAAAATGTTCTGTCTTCAGGCAAACTGATTGTTGAAGGTATTAACCTGGTTAAGAAACACTCAAAGCCGGTTCCGGCTCTGAACCAACCAGGTGGCATCGTTGAAAAAGAAGCTGCTATTCAGGTTTCTAACGTTGCACTCTTCAACTCGGCAACCGGCAAGGCTGACCGTGTAGGCTTTAGATTCGAAGACGGCAAAAAAGTCCGTTTCTTCAAGTCGAACAGCGAAACTATCAAGTAATTTGGAGTAGTACGATGGCGAAACTGCATGATTACTACAAAGACGAAGTAGTTAAACAACTCATGACTGAGTTTAGCTACAATTCTGTCATGCAAGTCCCTCGGGTCGAGAAGATCACCCTGAATATGGGTGTAGGTGAAGCGATCGCTGATAAGAAACTGCTGGATAATGCAGCAGCTGACTTAGCAGCAATCTCCGGTCAAAAGCCGTTTATCACCAAAGCACGCAAATCAGTTGCAGGCTTCAAAATCCGTCAGGGCTATCCGATCGGCTGTAAAGTAACTCTGCGTGGCGAACGCATGTGGGAGTTCTTTGAGCGTCTGATTTCTATTGCTGTTCCACGTATCCGTGACTTCCGTGGCTTGTCCGCTAAGTCATTCGATGGCCGTGGAAACTACAGCATGGGCGTTCGTGAGCAGATCATCTTCCCAGAGATCGACTATGACAAAGTCGACCGCGTTCGTGGTTTGGATATCACCATTACCACTACTGCGAAATCTGATGATGAAGGCCGCGCACTTTTGGCTGCTTTTAACTTCCCGTTCCGCAAGTAAGGCAGGGTTACTGATGGCTAAGCAATCGATGAAAGCACGTGAAGTCGTTCGCGTGAAACTGGCTGACAAGTACCGCGCTAAACGCGAGGAACTGAAGGCTATCATTTCAAATGTGAACTCATCCGACGAAGATCGTTGGAATGCTGTTCTCAAGCTGCAAACTCTGCCGCGTGATTCCAGCCCGTCTCGTCAGCGTAACCGCTGCCGTCAAACTGGCCGTCCACATGGTTATGTGGGCAAATTCGGTCTGAGCCGTATCAAGTTGCGTGAAGCCGCCATGCGCGGTGAAGTACCTGGCTTGAGAAAGGCTAGCTGGTAATTACCAATTGAATCACGGGAGTAAAGACAGATGAGCATGCAAGATCCGATCGCGGATATGCTGACCCGTATCCGTAACGGTCAAGCCGCGAACAAAGTTGCGGTCACCATGCCTTCCTCCAAGCTGAAATTGGCTATTGCCAACGTGCTGAAGGAAGAAGGCTATATTGAAGAATTTAAAATCGAAGGCGACACCAAGCCTGAACTGGAACTGACTCTTAAGTATTTCCAGGGCAAGGCAGTGGTTGAGAGCATTCAGCGTGTAAGCCGTCCAGGTCTGCGTATCTACAAACGCAAAGACGAACTGCCAAAAGTTATGGCTGGACTGGGTATCGCTGTTATCTCTACCTCTAAAGGTGTTATGACCGATCGTGCAGCACGCCAGGCAGGTCTTGGCGGCGAAATTATCTGCTACGTAGCTTAATCGGAGGAATAAATGTCTCGTGTTGCTAAAGCACCAGTCGCGATTCCTGCCGGCGTAGAGGTAAAACTCGACGGTCAGGTTATTTCGATTAAAGGTAAAAACGGCGAGCTGACTCGTACGCTCAACAAAGCTGTAGAAGTTAAGCATGCTGACAACACCCTGACTTTCGCTCCGCGCGAAGGTTTTGTGGATGGTTGGGCGCAGGCGGGTACCTCTCGTGCGCTGTTGAACGCTATGGTTATCGGTGTTACCGAAGGCTTCACTAAGAAGCTGCAGCTGGTTGGTGTAGGTTATCGTGCAGCCGTAAAAGGCAACTCTGTGAGCTTAGCCCTGGGCTTCTCTCACCCTGTTGACCATGAGCTGCCAGCGGGAATCACTGCTGAATGTCCAACTCAGACTGAGATCGTGCTGAAAGGCGCTGATAAACAGCTGATTGGTCAGGTTGCAGCGGATCTGCGCGCCTACCGTCGTCCTGAGCCTTATAAAGGCAAGGGTGTTCGTTACGCCGACGAAGTCGTGCGTACCAAAGAGGCTAAGAAGAAGTAAGGTAACACTATGGATAAGAAATCTGCTCGTATCCGTCGTGCGACCCGCGCACGTCGCAAGCTCAAAGAGCTGGGTGCTACTCGCCTGGTGGTACATCGTACCCCGCGTCATATTTACGCACAGGTAATCGCACCCAACGGTTCTGAAGTCCTGGTCGCTGCTTCTACAGTAGAAAAAGCTATCAGTGAGCAACTGAAGTACACTGGAAACAAAGACGCTGCTGCTGCTGTTGGTAAAGCAGTTGCTGAACGCGCAATCGAAAAAGGCATCACTGGTGTTTCTTTCGACCGTTCTGGTTTCCAATATCATGGTCGTGTCCAGGCACTGGCAGATGCTGCCCGTGAAGCTGGCCTACAGTTCTAAGGTAGAGGTGTAAGATGGCACACATCGAAAAACAAGCTGGCGAACTGCAGGAAAAGCTGATCGCGGTAAATCGCGTATCTAAAACCGTTAAAGGTGGCCGTATTTTCTCCTTCACAGCTCTGACTGTTGTTGGTGATGGTAATGGTCGCATTGGTTTTGGTTACGGAAAAGCGCGTGAAGTTCCAGCAGCGATCCAGAAAGCGATGGAAAAAGCTCGTCGCAATATGATCAATGTCGCGCTGAACAACGGCACCCTGCAGCACCCTGTTAAAGGTGTGCACACAGGTTCTCGTGTGTTCATGCAACCAGCTTCAGAAGGTACCGGTATTATTGCCGGTGGTGCAATGCGCGCCGTTCTGGAAGTTGCTGGGGTTCATAACGTTTTGGCTAAAGCCTACGGTTCCACCAACCCGATCAACGTGGTTCGTGCAACTCTGGATGGCCTGGCCAACATGAATTCCCCAGAAATGGTCGCTGCCAAGCGTGGCAAATCCGTTGAAGACATTCTGGGGTAATGACCATGGCTAAGACTATTAAAATTACTCAAACCCGTAGTTCGATCGGTCGTTTGCCTAAACATAAGGCAACACTGCTTGGCCTGGGTCTGCGTCGTATTAACCACACCGTAGAGCGTGAAGACACGCCAGCTGTACGCGGTATGGTTAACGCGATTTCCTACATGGTTAAAGTGGAGGAGTAACAGATGCGTTTAAATACTCTGTCTCCGGCCGACGGCTCCAAGCACGCTCCTAGACGTCTGGGTCGTGGTATTGGTTCTGGTCTCGGCAAAACCGGCGGTCGCGGTCACAAAGGTCAGAACTCACGTTCTGGCGGTGGCGTACGTCGTGGTTTTGAAGGCGGCCAGATGCCTCTGTACCGTCGTCTGCCGAAATTCGGTTTCACCTCTCGCAAAGCAATGGTCACTGCAGAAGTTCGTCTGTCTGACCTGGCGAAAGTTGAAGGCGGTATCGTCGACCTGAACACGCTGAAAGCAGCAAACATTATCGGTATTCAGATGGAGTTCGCGAAAGTGATCTTGTCTGGCGAAGTTTCTGCACCGGTAACGATTCGCGGTCTGCGTGTAACTAAAGGCGCTCGTGTTGCAATCGAAGCTGCTGGCGGTAAAATTGAGGAATAAGTAGCAGATGGCTAAGCAACCGGGATTAGATTTTCAAAGTGCCAAAGGTGGTTTTGGCGAACTAAAACGCAGACTTCTGTTTGTAATTGGTGCGCTAATTGTCTTCCGCATTGGTTCTTTTATTCCGATCCCTGGTATCGATGCCACTGTACTTGCCAAACTGCTTGAGCAACAGCGTGGCACCATCATTGAAATGTTCAACATGTTCTCTGGTGGTGCTCTGAGCCGTGCTTCTATCTTTGCCCTGGGTATTATGCCGTATATTTCGGCCTCTATTATTATCCAGCTGCTGACGGTGGTTCATCCAGCGTTAGCAGAAATCAAGAAAGAAGGGGAGGCTGGCCGTCGTAAGATTAGCCAGTACACCCGTTACGGTACTCTGGTATTAGGTATATTCCAGGCGGTCGGTATTGCTACCGGCCTGCCGAATATGCCAGGAATGCAAGGTCTGGTACTAAATCCAGGTTTTGCTTTCTACTTTACCGCTGTTGTCAGTCTGGTCACGGGGACAATGTTCCTGATGTGGCTGGGCGAGCAGATAACTGAGCGAGGTATCGGTAACGGTATCTCGATCATTATCTTCGCTGGTATTGTTGCGGGTCTGCCGCCGGCCATTGGCCATACCATCGAGCAAGCGCGGCAAGGCGACCTGCACTTCCTCCTGTTGCTGTTGGTTGCAGTTCTCGTATTTGCAGTGACCTTCTTCGTTGTTTTCGTTGAGCGTGGTCAACGCCGCATTGTGGTGAACTATGCGAAACGTCAGCAAGGCCGTCGTGTCTATGCTGCGCAGAGCACACATTTACCGTTGAAAGTTAATATGGCCGGTGTAATACCTGCTATCTTTGCTTCCAGCATTATCTTGTTCCCAGCAACCATCGCGTCATGGTTCGGGGGCGGAACTGGCTGGAACTGGCTGACGACTATTTCGATGTCATTACAGCCAGGTCAACCGCTTTATGTGCTACTCTATGCGACTGCAATCATCTTCTTCTGTTTCTTCTACACAGCGTTGGTTTTCAACCCGCGTGAAACAGCAGATAACCTGAAGAAGTCTGGTGCATTTGTACCAGGTATTCGTCCGGGAGAACAGACGGCGAAGTATATCGATAAAGTAATGACACGCCTGACATTAATCGGTGCGTTGTACATTACCTTTATCTGCCTGATCCCGGAGTTCATGCGTGATGCGATGAAAGTTCCATTCTACTTCGGCGGTACATCACTGCTGATCGTAGTCGTTGTCATCATGGACTTTATGGCTCAAGTGCAAACTCTGATGATGTCAAGTCAGTATGAGTCTGCATTGAAGAAAGCAAACCTGAAGGGCTACGGCCGTTAATTCAGGCGCTTGAGAAGTTACGGAGAGTAAAAATGAAAGTTCGTGCTTCCGTCAAGAAATTATGTCGTAACTGCAAAATCATTCGTCGCGACGGCGTCGTTCGTGTGATTTGTAGTGCCGAGCCTAAGCATAAACAGCGCCAAGGCTGATTTAATCGCATATTTTTCTTGCAAAGTCGGGTTGAGCTGGCTAGATTAGCCAGCCAATCTTTTGTATGTCTATGCGTTTCCATTTGAGTATCCTGAAAACGGGCTTTTCGGCATGGGACGCATAAGTAATTAAATAGGAGTGCATAGTGGCCCGTATAGCAGGCATTAACATTCCTGATCATAAACATACCGTTATCGCATTAACTGCAATCTTCGGTATCGGTAAAACCCGCTCACAGGCTATCTGTGCGTCAACGGGTATTGCTGAAAATGTTAAGATCAGTGAGCTGTCTGAAGAACAAATCGACATTCTGCGTGATGCAGTAGCTAAATTTGTTGTTGAAGGCGATCTGCGTCGTGAAGTCACCCTGAGCATCAAGCGTCTTATGGACCTTGGCTGCTATCGTGGTTTGCGTCATCGTCGTGGTCTTCCAGTGCGCGGTCAGCGTACCAAGACTAACGCACGTACCCGTAAGGGTCCGCGTAAACCGATCAAGAAATAATCGGGGTGATTGAATAATGGCAAAGGCACCAGTTCGTGCACGTAAGCGTGTAAGAAAGCAAGTCTCTGATGGCGTGGCTCATGTCCATGCATCTTTCAACAACACCATCGTA
Organism: Erwinia sp. MYb416; assembly: GCF_037479575.1. Lineage (NCBI taxonomy): Bacteria > Pseudomonadati > Pseudomonadota > Gammaproteobacteria > Enterobacterales > Erwiniaceae > Erwinia > Erwinia sp. MYb416. The sequence goes on along the minus strand of NZ_JBBGYT010000423.1, from coordinate 13,748 downwards.
ACTATTACCGATCGTCAAGGTAATGCGCTGGGTTGGGCAACAGCCGGTGGTTCCGGTTTCCGTGGTTCTCGTAAGTCTACGCCGTTCGCTGCGCAGGTTGCTGCAGAGCGTTGCGCAGAGGCCGTGAAAGATTACGGTATTAAGAACCTGGAAGTTATGGTTAAGGGTCCTGGTCCAGGCCGCGAATCAACAATTCGTGCTCTGAACGCTGCTGGTTTCCGCATCACTAATATTACTGATGTGACTCCGATCCCTCACAACGGTTGTCGTCCGCCGAAAAAACGTCGCGTATAACGCCCCGTTTTTTAGGAATGTTGGAGAAAGAAAATGGCAAGATATTTGGGTCCTAAGCTCAAGCTGAGCCGTCGTGAAGGCACAGACCTGTTCCTCAAGTCTGGCGTTCGCGCGATTGATACCAAGTGTAAGATTGAACAAGCTCCTGGTCAGCACGGTGCGCGCAAGCCACGTCTGTCTGACTATGGCGTGCAGTTACGTGAAAAGCAGAAAGTTCGTCGTACCTACGGCGTGCTGGAGCGTCAGTTCCGTAACTATTATAAAGAAGCAGCTCGTCTGAAAGGCAACACAGGTGAAAATCTGTTAGCTCTGCTGGAAGGTCGTCTGGATAACGTTGTTTACCGTATGGGCTTTGGTGCCACTCGTGCAGAAGCACGTCAGTTGGTTAGCCACAAATCTATTATGGTAAACGGTCGCGTTGTTAGCATCGCTTCTTATCAGGTAACTCCGAATGACGTTGTTAGCATCCGTGAGAAAGCCAAAAAGCAGTCTCGCGTGAAAGCCGCTCTGGAGCTGGCTGAACAGCGTGAAAAGCCAACCTGGCTGGAAGTTGATGCAACTAAGATGGAAGGTGTGTTCAAGCGTATTCCTGAACGTACTGATCTGTCTGCGGACATTAACGAACACCTGATCGTCGAGCTTTACTCCAAGTAAGGCTTAGTACCAAAGAGAGGACACAATGCAGGGTTCTGTGACAGAGTTTCTAAAACCGCGCCTGGTAGATATCGAGCAAGTGAGTTCGACGCACGCCAAGGTGACCCTTGAGCCTTTAGAGCGTGGCTTTGGCCATACTCTTGGTAACGCACTGCGCCGTATTCTGCTTTCATCAATGCCGGGTTGCGCGGTGACCGAGGTTGAAATTGATGGTGTACTGCACGAGTACAGCACCAAAGAGGGCGTACAGGAAGATATCCTGGAAATCCTGCTCAACCTAAAAGGTTTGGCGGTAAGAGTTCAGGGCAAAGATGAAGTTATTCTTACTCTGAATAAATCTGGCATTGGCCCTGTGACTGCAGCCGATATCACCCATGATGGGGATGTCGAAATCGTCAAGCCGCAGCACGTGATCTGTCACCTGACCGATGAAAACGCCGCTATCAGCATGCGTATCAAAGTTCAGCGTGGTCGTGGTTATGTGCCGGCTTCTGCCCGAATTCATTCGGAAGAAGATGAGCGCCCAATTGGTCGTCTGTTGGTCGATGCCTGCTACAGCCCTGTAGAGCGAATTGCCTACAATGTTGAAGCAGCGCGTGTAGAACAGCGTACCGATTTGGACAAGCTGGTCATCGAAATGGAAACTAACGGTACTATCGATCCTGAAGAGGCGATCCGCCGTGCAGCGACCATTCTGGCTGAACAACTGGAAGCTTTCGTCGACTTACGTGATGTACGTCAGCCGGAAGTGAAAGAAGAGAAACCAGAATTCGATCCGATCTTGCTGCGCCCTGTTGACGATCTGGAATTGACTGTCCGCTCTGCTAACTGCCTTAAGGCAGAAGCTATCCACTACATCGGTGATCTGGTACAGCGTACCGAGGTTGAGCTGCTTAAAACGCCTAACCTTGGTAAAAAATCTCTTACTGAGATTAAAGATGTGCTGGCTTCTCGTGGTTTGTCTCTGGGCATGCGCCTGGAAAACTGGCCACCCGCTAGCATCGCTGATGAATAACCCGATCACAGGTTAAGGTTTCACTGAGAAGGATAAGGTCATGCGCCATCGTAAGAGTGGTCGTCAACTGAACCGCAACAGCAGCCATCGTCAGGCTATGTTCCGCAACATGGCTGGCTCTTTGGTTCGTCACGAGATTATCAAGACGACCCTGCCAAAAGCGAAAGAGCTGCGTCGCGTAGTTGAGCCGCTGATTACTCTTGCCAAGACCGACAGCGTAGCTAATCGTCGTCTGGCATTCGCCCGTACTCGTGATAACGAGATCGTGGCAAAACTGTTTAATGAGCTCGGTCCGCGTTTCGCGAGCCGTGCAGGTGGTTACACTCGCATTCTGAAGTGTGGCTTCCGCGCTGGTGACAACGCTCCGATGGCTTACATCGAGCTGGTTGATCGTCCAGAAGCTCAAGCAGAAGCTGCAGCAGAGTAATCTGCCGCAGTATTGAAAAAGCCCCGCTTGCGGGGTTTTTTTATATCCAAAATTCCTGCCCCCTTTATCTCTCTCTCAAATGCGTTATGCTGACCTCAATCTGGTAAACGGAGGCCATCATGTCTTTACTTGATCAACTCGCAGAAAAGCATATCCTCGCGGCCCTTCGTCAGGGTGAGCTCGATAATCTCCCCGGAGCAGGTCATCCCCTACAGCTGGATGATGATAGCCATGTGCCTTCTGAGCTGCGTGCGGGCTATCGTATTCTGAAGAATTCTGGCTTCTTGCCACCAGAGCTGGAGATGAAACGCGAAGCTCTAGAGCTGGATGAATTAATGCGAACGGTCGATCCAAATGAAGAGCGCTACTATCAACAGGCAAAACGTCTGAGCTTACTTGAGGTGAAGTTGAAACAGGCGGGAATCAGTACTGATTTTTTGCAGGGCGGCTATGGCCGCAGAATACAGCAGCACTTTCGGGAGGAAGAGTAATGTACCGTATTGGACAGCTGGCGAAACTGGCTGATGTGACGCCGGATACTATCCGGTTTTATGAAAAACAGCAGATGATGGATCATAAGGTGCGTACCGAAGGCGGGTTCAGACTTTACAGTGACAGCGATCTGCAGCGCCTTAAGTTTATTCGCTATGGTCGACAGTTGGGTTTCACTCTTGAGGCGATTCGTGAATTGCTGTCAATTCGCGTCGACCCTGAGCATCATACCTGCCAGGAATCAAAGACCATCGTACAGAAGCGGCTGAATGAAGTTGAAGCGATGCTTACGGAATTACATCATATGCAACGCTCGCTTACTCGCCTTAATGATGCCTGCTGTGGCACGTCTCACAGCAGTGTATATTGTTCGATTCTTGAAGCCTTAGAAAAAGGCGCGACTACTACGGTGGCGAAAAGCACCGATTGAATTTCCGTTGCCAGAGGTCTATATTCTCCAACGTCATCCATCAACAGGAAAAACTATGACTGTCTATCAGCATAAAAAGGGCACTATCCGCGATAATGCTCTGGAAGCATTGTTACATGACCCATTATTCAAAACGCGTATCGAAGTCAATCAGAAAGGAAAAGGCAGCTTCCGACGTAAAGATAAACACGCGAAGAAAGGTAACTGGGAGGCCAGTGGTCAGTGCGCAAATCGCGTATTTACCACTGGCCTCCTGGTTTTTCAGGCATAAAAAAACCGCCAGTTATGGCGGTTTTCAGAAGTCCAGGCTCGCTTACAGCGGCTTGTTATTCTGCTCTTTCAACAGGTCACGGATCTCACTCAGAAGAGTTTCTTCTGCAGAAGGTTTTGCCACCGGTTTTTCCACTTCTTTCTTTTTGTACATTTTGTTCATCACTTTGATGGCCATGAAGATGGCAAAGGCAACGATGACAAAATCAAAAATGGTTTGCAGGAAAATACCGTATTGCATTACGACTGCTGCGGTTTCCCCTTCTGCAGGCTTCAATACCCAGGCAAACTGTTTAAAATCAACTCCCCCAATCAATAATCCCAGCGGTGGCATAATGATGTTTGCCACCAGTGAGGACACGATTTTGCCAAACGCCGCACCAATGATGACACCGACAGCCAGGTCCACCACGTTGCCACGCATCGCGAAATCGCGAAACTCTTTGAATAAACTCATTGTTATCTCCCGTATTTGCCAATTTTTTAAGTCTAACAAACGATCGGGCTTTTTCCACGGAGATTGCAGATAAAAAGCTAAACACCCGGTCAGAACCGGGTGAGAAGTGAGATTAGATCGATTAGAGGAAGAACGGGCTGGGCTGGAATAAACGTTCGACGTCAGAAACAAACTTCTTGTCGGTGAGAAACATAATGACATGGTCGCCCTGCTCAATACGCAGATTGTCATTAGCGATGATCACATCACTACCGCGCACAACGGCGCCAATGATTGTGCCGGGCGGTAGCTTGATGTCATCAATCTGACGTCCTACAACTTTCGATGTAGATTCTTCGCCATGAGCTATAGCTTCAATGGCTTCGGCAACACCACGGCGCAGAGAAGAAACACCCACGATATCCGCTTTACGTACATGTCCTAGCAGCGCTGATATTGTTGCCTGCTGAGGTGAAATCGCGATGTCGATCACGCTGCCCTGGACCAGGTCAACATAGGCGCGACGCTGGATAAGTACCATCGCTTTCTTGGCACCCATACGTTTTGCCAGCATGGCTGACATAATATTAGCTTCATCATCGTTAGTGATGGCGATAAACAGATCAATCTGATCAACATGTTCTTCAGCCAGCAGTTCCTGATCCGATGCATCGCCATAAAAGACGATGGTGTTTTGCAGGTTCTGGGCCAGCTCAGCAGCTCGCTGCTGATCACGTTCGATCAGTTTTACGCTGTAATGTTTCTCAAGACGCTGTGCCAGACCAAAACCAATATTCCCACCACCGACGATCATAATGCGCTTGTAGGGTTTTTCCAGCCTTTGATATTCACTCATTACCGCGCGGATATGCTGGCTGGCAGCGATGAAGAACACTTCATCTCCCGCTTCAATGATGGTGGAACCCTGGGGGCGGATCGGGCGATCCTGACGGAAGATCGCTGCTACGCGGGTATCAATGTGCGGCATATGCTCGCGCATCACTGATAAGGCATTACCGACCAGCGGCCCACCATAATAGGCTTTCACCACGGCCAGACTCACCTTGCCTTCGGCAAAATTAACTACCTGCAGAGCACCCGGGTACTCAATGAGTCGGTAGATATTGTCGATCACCAATTGCTCGGGTGAGATCAGATGGTCGATAGGAACGGCTTCAGGAATGAATAGCTTATCAGCATCACGGATATAGTCCGGGGCGCGGATACGGGCGATGCGGTTTGGCGTGTTAAAAAGAGAGTAGGCAACCTGACAGGCGACCATATTGGTTTCATCTGAATTGGTTACCGCAACCAGCATATCAGCATCTTCAGCGCCGGCCTCGCGTAATACACGGGGATGTGAACCATGCCCCTGTACCACGCGTAAGTCGAACTTGTCCTGCAGCTGACGCAAACGCAGGGCATCGGTATCGACCACGGTAATATCGTTGTTTTCACCGACCAGGTTCTCAGCGAGTGTTCCGCCGACCTGTCCTGCACCAAGAATGATGATTTTCATTATGCTTCAGTCTGTTGGTTATCGTTCAGATTGTGGCGCAGTGTAACGCGCCACGCTGGTCATTGTTTTATCAATTTTGCGTAATAGAAGCCATCACCGCCATCGGTCTGCGGAAATACCTGAATACCCGGTTGTGAGAGGTCACCTGTATCACTTAAACGCGCATCAGTATGACGCTGCAGGAACTGGCTTACTTGCTGATGATTTTCTTCCGGTAATATTGAACAGGTCGCGTATAACAACGTCCCGCCTGACTTCAGATGTGGCCAGACTGCATCCAGAATCTGCTGCTGTAATAAGGCAAGTTCTGGGATATCACGATCGCGGCGCAGCCACTTGATATCAGGATGGCGCCGTATGACACCGGTTGCTGAACATGGCGCATCCAGCAGAATACGATCGAATTGCGTATTCCCACACCAGGCTTCTGGGGTACGGCCGTCACCCAGCTTAACTTCCGCTGTCATGTTCAGGCGTTGCAAATTCTCACTAATTCTTGCCAGGCGCTGGGCATCAACATCTACGGCCATGACGTCAGCCTGAGGGGCCGCTTCCAGAATATGTGTCGTCTTACCGCCTGGTGCAGCACAGAGGTCGAGGATCTTCTCGCCATTCTGTGGATCAAGCAGTGCCACACAGCCCTGGGCTGAGGCATCCTGAACAGTGACCCACCCCTGATCGAACCCCGGAAGCTGGCCCACTGCGCACGGGGTTTCCAGTCTTAATGCATCACTGTGTTGCGGATGAACAAATGCCGTTTTACCGCTTTCCTCAAGCAGTGCCAGCCACGCATCGCGGCTGTGATGGTTTCGGTTAACACGCAGCCACATCGGTGGCCGCTGGTTATTAGCCTCGACAATCTGTTGCCACTGATCTGGCCAGGCACGTTTCAGGCGTTCCAGTAACCACTTTGGATGCAGGTACTGCTGATCGCCATCATTCATCTGCAGCATCAACTCTTCCTGTTGACGCTGGAACTGCCGCAGTACTCCGTTGATCAGGCCTTTTAGCTGCTGACGTTTCAGCGCAATGGCACCCTCTACCGTTTCCGCTAGTGCAGCATGAGCCGGGATTCGTGTATGCATCAACTGATACAGGCCGACCATAATCAGGAAGTGAATAGTGCGTTGCTTGCCTGTCATCGGACGTGACATCAGTTTGCTGATAATCCACTCCAGTTGCGGAAGCGTACGCAGTACGCCGTAGCAAAGCTCCTGTAGCAGGGCTGCATCTTTCTCACCGACAGATTTCTGTGCAGCGGGCAGCACGTTACTGAGCGATTGCCCTTGCTCAACGACTTTCTCGATAGTCTGAGCAGCAACACTGCGTAAGTTAGTATTTTTTTTCATAGTGGATTCGCAATTCTTACGATTGCCCGGCATGAGTGCCGGGCAACGCATCAGGCAATAATATTGCCCGGAGTAAACCATTCACGGCGGGAGTTGAGCAGGTCCTGGGCTTTCATCGGCTTTTTGCCGGCAGGCTGCAGTTCTTCGATATTCAGCACGCCATCGGTAGTCACTACCTGAATGCCATGCTTATCAGCTTGCAGGACTTCGCCTGGCTGATGTCCGCTAACGGCGGCCAGCACCGATGCCTTCCATACTTTCACCGGTTGCTCATCAATGACGAAGTAGCTGACTGGCCATGGATTAAACGCACGGATACAGCGTTCAAGCTGTGACGCAGAAAGTGACCAGTCAAGACGGGCCTCTTCCTTGCTTAGTTTTTCGGCATAACTGACCAGCGATTCATCCTGCACTTCAGGTTGTGCGCTGCCTTCTGCCAGTTGTGTCAGAGTGCTCAGCATTCCGGCAGGCCCGAGGTTCGCCAGCTTGTCGTACAGCGTGGCACTGGTATCACTGGCTTCGATCGGGCAGGCCAACTTGAAGAGCATATCGCCGGTATCAAGCCCAACATCCATCTGCATGATGGTCACACCTGTCTCTGCATCACCTGCCCACAGCGAGCGCTGAATGGGTGCGGCACCACGCCAGCGCGGTAACAGGGAACCATGAACGTTAATGCAACCAAGACGTGGCATATCCAGCACGGCTTTCGGTAGAATCAACCCGTAGGCAACGACCACCATGACATCAGCATTAAGCGCATCGACCAGTTGTTGGTTCTCTTCGGGACGTAGTGATTTAGGCTGGAAAACCGGAATGTTGTGTTGTTCGGCCTGCTGTTTTACGGGGCTGGCGGTGAGTTTGTTGCCACGGCCCGCGGGTCGATCTGGCTGAGTAAATACACCGACAACCTGATGCCCGGATGACAACAGCGCGTCAAGATGACGCGCTGCAAAGTCAGGGGTGCCGGCAAAAATGATTTTTAATGATTCGGACACATTATTCCCTTCAGTCAGCGAACTCAGTCGCGGGCGCTTTGACGATACAGTTTTTCCAGCTTCTGACGGATACGCTGACGTTTCATTGGCGACAGGTAATCTATAAACAGCTTACCAACCAAATGATCCATCTCGTGTTGAATACAGATTGCCAGCAGGCCATCCGCTTCCAATTCAAAGCTGTTGCCGTCACGGTCCAGTGCCCGAATTTTGACTCTTTCAGAGCGAGGCACGAGTGCGCGTTGTTCAGGAATAGACAAACAACCTTCTTCAATACCGGTTTCGCCACTTTCTTCCAGCAATTCCGGATTGATGAGTACCAGCCGCTCGTCCCGATTCTCAGAAACATCAATCACGATAATACGCTGATGAATATCCACCTGTGTTGCTGCCAGGCCAATACCTTCCTCTGCGTACATTGTTTCAAACATATCATCGACGATACGCTGAATATTAGCATTCACTTCTTTTACCGGTTCCGCAACGATGCGCAGGCGATCGTCAGGAAAATGTAATACCTGCAAAACTGACATAACTTTCCAGATCTGTGTTCAAGGGATTAGATATTTATCTCTCTTATTGTAGACATTTCGCGCTGCGATTGACAGCATTCGTGGCGGTAACCTTCAGGGGGAAGGGGCAATATCAGGGAGAGATTCATGTTACCAGTGGAGTGCGCCTTGCGGCTTTCAACTCTGTCCGGGCTATCAAGTTTACAGCGCCTGACTTTAATGACTGAATTACAGACGATCGCGTTGCCTGACGCCTGCGATCTGGCATCGCTAGGTCTGTCGGTTTTACAGCAGCAGGCGTTCCTTGATTATGATAAACAGATTATTGCTCAGAGTATTGAATGGCTGGAGGCACCACAGCACCATTTTATTACACCTCTTAGCCCTTATTACCCAGAGCAGTTGAAGGCGATCACACGTTTTCCGTTGATGCTATTTGTTGCGGGTGATCCGGCCATACTTTCCTCTCCTCAGCTGGCGGTGGTTGGCAGTCGGCATTGCTCCCATTATGGTAGTGAATGGGGCAACTGGTTCAGCCAGGCGCTGGCTCTCAGTGGCTTGACGATTACCAGTGGGTTGGCGTTAGGCATTGATGGTGTCGCTCATCGTGCTGCGCTGGAGGTGCAAGGTAAGACGATAGCCGTGCTGGGTAGTGGACTTGATGTTCTTTACCCACGGCGCCATCAGGCACTGGCAGAGCAGATCATTGCCGGTGGCGGTGCGCTGGTCTCTGAGTTTCCTCTGTCGGTGCAGCCATTACGCGCGCATTTCCCCCGGCGCAACCGGATCATTAGCGGCCTGAGCCTCGGTGTTCTGGTCGTGGAGGCGACGTTACGCAGTGGCTCACTGGTTACAGCTAAACTGGCATTGGAGCAGAACCGAGACGTGTATGCGCTACCGGGGTCCCTGGCCAGCCCCGGCAGCGAGGGAACACACTGGCTGATTCAGCAGGGGGCATTACTTGTGGCTCATCCCAATAATATTATCGAACAAATACAGAGCGACCTCTCCTGGCTATCAGATTTGCCCCAACGGGAAAACAATTCAGCGCAGAGTAGTAATCCTCCATTGCCATTTCCCGATGTGTTGGCTAACGTAGGAGATGAGGTTACACCTGTTGACGTCGTCGCTGAACGTGCCGGCCAACCTGTGCCAACCATCGTAGCGAAGTTGCTTGAGTTGGAGTTAGCAGGGTGGATCGCAGCTGTACCCGGCGGCTATGTCCGATTGAGGAGGGCAAGCCATGTTCGACGTACTAATGTACTTATTTGAAACGTATATCCACAACGAAGCAGAAATGCGTGTTGATCAGGATAAATTGACTGATGATTTAACCGATGCAGGTTTTCATCGTGAAGATATTTATAATGCGTTGAACTGGTTGGAGAAGCTGGCGGATTATCAGGAAGGTCTGGTCGCCCCGATTCAGCTGACTACCGATCCGCTGTCTATGCGTATCTACACCGAGGAAGAGAGTCAGCGTTTAGATGCCAACTGTCGTGGCTTTATTTTGTTCCTGGAGCAAATTCAGGTGCTGAATCTGGACACGCGCGAAATGGTTATCGAACGTATTATGGCACTTGATACTCTCGAGTTTGATCTGGACGATCTCAAATGGGTGGTGCTGATGGTGTTGTTTAATATCCCAGGATGTGAAAACGCCTATCAGCAAATGGAAGAGCTACTTTTCGACGTCAATGAAGGAATGCTGCACTGAAGATTGCCTTCGTGTACACAATGTTATGAATAAAACAGCGCTTTTCGCTGTGCGAAAAAATGAACCCTGCCCCCAGTGTGGGGCAGAACTGGTTATTCGCTCCGGGAAACATGGCGCTTTCCTTGGTTGCTCACTCTATCCTGAATGCGACTTTATTCGTCCGCTAAAAGGCCAGGCTGACGGGCACATCATTAAAGTGCTTGAAGGTCAGCTATGCCCAAAATGCGGTGCTGACCTCGTACTGCGCCAGGGGCGCTATGGCATGTTTATCGCCTGTAGCGATTATCCCGAATGCGAACATACCGAAACCATCGATAAGCCAGATGAAACCACACTTGCCTGTCCGCAGTGCCAGGGGGGAAAGCTGGTTCAACGTCGCTCGCGCTTCGGTAAAACCTTCCATGCTTGTGACCGTTATCCGGATTGTCAGTTCGCGGTTAATTTCACACCGTTGGAAGGGGTCTGCGAGTTCTGCCAGTTTCCGCTGCTTATTGAAAACAACACGGCCAGAGGTGTCAGGCGTTTTTGCGCCAGTAAAGCCTGTGGCAAACCTGTAACATTAGATAATGGTAGTGAAGATGAAATCCGTGGATGAGTCACTAACGCACTGCGTTAACGTGCTGCGTCAGTCTGCAGTGATTGCTTATCCGACCGAGGCCGTATTCGGTTTGGGTTGTGATCCTGATAGCGAAGCAGCAGTGATGAAACTGCTGAAGTTAAAACATCGTCCGATAGAGAAGGGGCTCATTCTTATTGCGGCTGACTATCAGCAACTGATTCCTTATATTGCCGATGAGCAGCTCTCTGCGGAGCAAAAAGAGCGGATGTTTTCCCTCTGGCCAGGACCGGTCACTTGGGTGTTACCCGCGCGTGCATCGACCCCGGGCTGGTTGACGGGGCAATTTTCCTCGCTGGCCGTTCGCGTAAGCGATCATCCCGGTGTTGTGGCATTGTGCAAAACCTTTGGTAAACCCCTGGTTTCTACCAGTGCCAATCTGACGAGTTTACCGCCTTGTCGCGATGTCGCTGAAGTACTGGCACAGTTTGGCGAGACGTTCCCGGTATTCCTCGGCGAAACCGGTGGTCGTCAGAATCCATCAGAAATCCGCGATGTATTAACCGGCGAACTCATTCGCCAGGGATAAAGAGAACACTTATGCCGTCTTTCGTCGTCTTCGGTAACCCGATTAGCCACAGCAAATCGCCGCGTATTCACCAGCTATTTGCTGAACAAACCGGTATTCCGCATCCTTACGGCCGGCTATGTGCACCGCTTGATGGATTTGAGCAGTCCGCTCGCGAGTTTTTTGCTCAGGATGGCAGGGGGGCAAATATTACTCTGCCGTTCAAACAGCAGGCTTTTGCCCTCTCCAGTGAACTGACGGAACGCGCAGCGCTGGCAGGCGCGGTCAATACGCTAAAGAAGTTGGATGATGGTCGTCTATTGGGGGACAACACCGATGGGATCGGCCTGTTAAGCGATCTTCTGCGTTTGCAGTTGATTCATCCCGACGATCGAATCCTGTTGATCGGTGCCGGTGGGGCCGCACGGGGCGTGATCCTGCCGCTCCTCGCGTTTAATTGCAGTGTAACAGTGACGAATCGCACTCACGCGCGGGCTGAAGAGTTGGTGGCACTTTTCCAGCACCACGGTGGTATCCGTTCGCTTGCGCAGAATGAATTGCGCGATGCGCAGTTCGATCTGGTCATCAATGCAACGTCAAGCGGTGTCGAAGGGGGGATTCCTGATCTGCCTGTTGGACTGCTGAATGAGCGTAGCCGTTGCTATGACATGTTCTATCAGGTGGGTGATACACCTTTCCTGCAATGGTGTCGCCAGCAAGGATCGACTCAGATTGCTGATGGCCTGGGAATGCTGGTGGGGCAGGCGGCGCACTCCTTTATGCTGTGGCATGGGGTGATGCCAGAAATCACGCCAATTATTGATGTGTTGAAACAAGAGATGAGTGCGTGAATCAGGCGATTCAGTTTCCTGAGCGTGAATGGTGGGATGAAACGATACAGGCCGTTTGCTTCAGTGCGCTGGTCAATGGTTTTCAACTGGTTTGTGCGATTGACGGCGAAGTGTTGCTTCGCCGTTTTCCTACAACAAGTGATCCTCTGGCCTGTTTCTGCCTGAATCGCTGGGAGCTGGAAGAGGATGCCGAGCTGGCGATCAAACAACAGAAAGAAGATACTCAGGGCTGGGTATGGCTCTCTTCTGATAAATAGTCATTTTTCCAGCCAACATAGTTATTAGCTGAATAAAGCAATCCGCCAATCTCTTCTTCTGTCAGTGGGCGTATTTTTTTTGCTGGGCTTCCTAAATAGAGGTAACCACTTTCGAGGCGTTTACCCGGGGAGACCAGGCTACCTGCTCCTATCATCACATCGTCTTCTACTATTACACCATCTAGCAGAATCGATCCCATCCCAACCAGAACACGATCACCAATCGTGCAACCGTGTAGCATCGCTTTATGCCCGATGGTGACATCTTCTCCAACAACCAGTGGATGACCTTCAGGGTTAGCGGCTGATTTATGAGTTAAATGCAGAACGCTCCCATCCTGGATGTTGCTGCGTTTTCCAATGGTGACCTTGTTAACATCTCCCCGGATGACTACCAGAGGCCAGATACCGACATCATCAGCCAGCACGACGTCACCAATCACAACGCTGGTGGGATCAATCATCACGCGTCCGCCTAACTGAGGGCGTACTCCTTTATATGCACGTATATTGTCGCTCATCACTCTCTCCTTTACCGATACGATCCCAGTAGCCTAGTTCCGGAAGTGATCTTTGATCAATGATTGGCTGAAAAGACGCGGTAATTTTGTGCGGATCGCCTGAGATCTCAGCGAAAAGAGTGAAAACTCAGCAACCAAAAAGAAAGATCTAAAAAAGGCTTGTGCAATAAATTCGGATCCCTATAATGCGCAACCACTGAGACGGCACAACGGCTTACGGCCAGCGGCTCAGGAGGTTCAGGAAGCATCTGAACCGCCGGAAAAAACTTCTCAAAAAGAAGTTGACTCCGAAGGAGGAAAGCGTAATATACGCCACCTCGCAACAGGAAGCTTCGGCACTGATTGCACCGCTCTTTAACAATTTATCAGACAATCTGTGTGGGCACTCGCAGGATTGATATCAGTCACCTCCGGGTGACAAAAAATATCAAGTCTTAAGAGTGAACACATAATGAAATTCATTATGACGTTTTACACTTGAGCATCGCTGCACTTGTTGCAGCAAATCGAACTTTTAATTGAAGAGTTTGATCATGGCTCAGATTGAACGCTGGCGGCAGGCCTAACACATGCAAGTCGAACGGTAGCACAGAGGAGCTTGCTCCTTGGGTGACGAGTGGCGGACGGGTGAGTAATGCCTGGGAAACTGCCCGATGGAGGGGGATAACTACTGGAAACGGTAGCTAATACCGCATAACGTCTTCGGACCAAAGTGGGGGACCTTCGGGCCTCACACCATCGGATGTGCCCAGGTGGGATTAGCTAGTAGGTGGGGTAATGGCTCACCTAGGCGACGATCCCTAGCTGGTCTGAGAGGATGACCAGCCACACTGGAACTGAGACACGGTCCAGACTCCTACGGGAGGCAGCAGTGGGGAATAT
>NZ_JBBGYT010000422.1:0-129310 GCF_037479575.1 Erwinia sp. MYb416 | reverse complement strand
CCTTGAGACCCCTGAAGGGACGTTGAAGACTACGACGTTGATAGGCCGGGTGTGTAAGCGCAGCGATGCGTTGAGCTAACCGGTACTAATGACCCGTGAGGCTTAACCTTACAACGCCAGAAGCGTTCTGGTGGCGTTCGAGAGACGCAAAAGAGATTTTCAGCTTGTTACCGGAATTAAGTCCGAAGGATTTTGCGCTGTGACAAGGCGGCCAGTGAAGTGAGGGAAGGAGCATAGATAAGTATGTGACTGAGCTTACGAGCGCAGGCAACGCAGTCAGAGCACAAAAGACACAGGACAGAGCACAAAGAATTTGCCTGGCGGCTTTAGCGCGGTGGTCCCACCTGACCCCATGCCGAACTCAGAAGTGAAACGCCGTAGCGCCGATGGTAGTGTGGGGTCTCCCCATGCGAGAGTAGGGAACTGCCAGGCATCAAATAAGCAGACAAGCCTCATACGAAAGTATGAGGCTTTTTTGTGCTTTGAATTTGGCGATAATCGTCGATCTGACACGAAAAATCTCCGTTTTGTCAGGGGATTACCTGCTATAAAAGCCTAAATGAGATCTTCCGGATAGTTAACATTGCGAAATGCAGCCTCTGCTCGCTCAAACAAAACACTGTGCCCCCCTGCCTGCTGAAGAAATAGCATCAACTTACGGTCACCGTCCGCCAGATAGCGTTGCAGTGAACCCGCAATACTGCGGTGCAGCAATGCTTGCGTGGGGTGATCTCGCTCTTCTGTGCGTGCCCAGACCGCAGATGCTGTTCCTTTATGCTGCCACAAGTTCTGAACCAGATTATCCGGGAGCAATGGCGTATCACAGGAAGTGAATACTACCCACTCAGTTTCTGTCTGTTGCAGTGCTGCCAGCATTCCTGCTAGTGGTCCCGGGAAAGCTGCCAGCGTATCGGATATCACAGGCAACCCGCTCTGTTGATATACCTCAATATTTCGATTGGCATTAATCCATACAGTAGTGACCTGGGGCTGAAAACGCTGCAAAACATGTTGGTAGAGTGGTTTGTTCTGCCACAGCATGAGCCCTTTATCTTCGCCCCCCATACGGCTGCCACGGCCACCTGCAAGGATGACGCCGGTCACGGTTTCGCGTTCAGGGGCGGAAATTCGATTCATTAGTTTTATACCCTATGCTTAATGTTGGGTTCTTTATACAGGGACAACTGCATGAAATGCCATCGCCTTAACGAATTAATCAGCTTGCTGCAGCCTGCCTGGCAGGACGATCCTGATCTGAATTTACTTGAGTTTTTACAGAAATTAGCCGATGAAGCCGGCTTTAAGCAGCCTTTTAGTGAATTAACGGATGATGTACTGATCTATCATCTCAAGATGCGGGGCAGTGATAAAGATGCTGAAATTCCAGGGCTGAAGAAAGACTATGAGGATGATTTCAAAACAGCATTACTGCGTGCTCGGGGCGTGATTAAGGATTAAATCAGGCGGTTGACCCGCTGCCGCTGCCATTTAATGGTACTCTTGCAGGCTATTATTTATCGATTATCAGCGAGCATGCCGGATGAAAGAACCTGCTTTTAACTTCCACACCCTGACGCCTGATACCATCCTGGATGCGTTGTGGGAGACCGGTCTGCGCGTGGAATCCGGCCTGACGGCGCTAAACAGCTATGAAAACCGCGTCTACCAGTTCTCCGATGACGACAAACGGCGCTACGTGGCGAAGTTCTATCGCCCGCAGCGTTGGTCGCAGGCGCAGATAGAAGAAGAACATCAGTTCGCTTCTGAGCTGTTTGCTGATGAGATCCCACTGGCAGCCCCTCTGGAACTGAAGGGCTCAATGCTGCACCAGCACCAGGGGTTCTGGTTTGCTGTTTTTTCCAGCCTCGGCGGGCGCCAGTACGAAACCGATAATTACGATCACCTGGAATGGGTAGGGCGTTTCCTCGGGCGAATCCATCAGGTGGGCCGCCGGAAAACCTTTGAGTCGCGGCCGACTATCGGATTACAGGAATACATTGATGAACCGTTACAGATTCTCACCGACAGCACGCTGGTCCCCGCAAAGCTAAAAACTGATTTACTGGCCAGTATCGGGCGTCTGCGCACAACTTTACAAAACTGCTGGCATACTCAGTGGCAGCCTTTGCGCTTACACGGCGACTGCCATCCGGGCAATATATTGTGGCGTGATGGCCCACTGTTTGTTGACCTGGATGACGCGCGTAATGGCCCTGCGGTACAAGATCTGTGGATGCTTATCAATGGCGATCGCCAGGAGCAGCGTCTGCAATGGGACATTTTGCTAGAGGCGTACGGTGAATTCTGTGAATTTGATACTCATGAATTGTCACTGATTGAACCTTTACGTGCTATGCGGATGGTTTATTATCTTGCATGGGTTGTACGCCGCTGGCACGACCCGGCTTTCCCGGCCAGTTTTCCGTGGATGACGGATGAGGATTTCTGGCGCAGACAGATTTCCACTTTTAACGAACAGAACAAGCTGCTGCAAGAGCCTCCGCTACAGCTTGCACCTGTTTTCCAGGTGTGATCACCCTTTGGTTCGCCTATTGAGATGTAATCAGGAGAGAGTTTGACGATGAAAAAGATTTTATTTGCGCTCGTCGGTATGGTTCTGGCATTCAGCGCTTCTGCCGCACAATTTACCGATGGTCAGCAATACGTCACGCTGGATAAACCGGCGACTGGCGAACCACAGGTTCTCGAATTCTTCTCATTCTATTGCCCACACTGCTACCAGTTTGAGCATGTATGGCATGTGAGTGATGCCGTGAAGAAAGGCCTGCCAGAGAATGTGAAAGTCACCAAGTATCATGTTGAATTCCTGGGTGGCGAAATGGGTAAAACCGTAACGCAGGCCTGGGCAGTAGCGATGGCTCTGGGTGTGGAAGACAAAGTAACGGCACCCATTTTCGACGGTATTCAGCAGACGCAAACCATCACTGATCCTGCCAGCCTGAAAGCGGTCTTCGTTAAAGCTGCGGGTATCAAGCCTGAAGAGTACGATGCCGCCTGGAACAGCTTCGTGGTGAAATCATTGGTTGCTCAGCAAGAGAAAGCCGCAGCAGATCTGGATCTGCGTGGTGTGCCAGCGATGTTCGTCAACGGCAAATACATGGTGAACAACGGTGGCCTGGATACCAGTTCACAGGAAAACTATGTTCAGCAGTATGCCAACGTGGTGAAATTCCTGACTTCCCAGAAGTAAGCCTGCACAGACTTCCCTTAACGCCGGCAATGCCGGCGTTTTCTTTCTCGCCTGACGAGATAATTATCGTAAAAATGCCCTTTCATCAGTTGTAGATATCGTCTCTTTCTCTGAGCGTACCAACTTATATCCACATCAGCTTTATTCCGGAAAACATAAAGTTAATCCTGGAGTGAATAAATAACTAAATGATTATAAACAAAATTTAATTTTATTTTTAAATGAATTTCCACGGGTTAGCTGCTGTTAGTAAATTTACACACAAACTTATCCACAACGTGTCAATGCGAAGCGTAACGCAAAATGACAATTGTCCGTGGATTATTCGCCGTTGAGATTTCATCTTTCATAGCGAGCTGTGGCATCCTTAACGCCAATCAAAAACCAAAGAAGAACGTGACGACTTATGGCTAAAATTGCAGAAAACCCGCTGATTCTGGTAGATGGATCTTCCTACCTGTACCGTGCTTATCATGCGTTCCCTCCGCTGACCAACAGCGCAGGCGAGCCTACCGGTGCAATGTACGGCGTATTAAATATGCTGCGCAGCCTGCTGCTGCAATATAAGCCAAGTCATGTAGCAGTGGTATTTGATGCCAAGGGTAAAACCTTCCGCGACGAATTATTTGAAGCGTACAAATCTCACCGTCCCCCGATGCCCGACGATCTGCGTGCGCAAATTGAACCACTGCATACCATGGTCAAAGCGATGGGGCTGCCGCTGCTGGCCATCTCAGGTGTGGAGGCTGATGATGTCATCGGTACGCTGGCGCTGGCCGCAGAGAAAATCGGTAAACCGGTGCTGATCAGCACCGGTGATAAAGATATGGCTCAGCTGGTAACGCCAAATATCACCTTAATCAACACGATGAATAATGCGATTCTTGGCCCGGATGAAGTGGTTGAGAAATACGGTATCCCTCCCTCGTTGATGATTGATTTCCTGGCACTGATGGGCGATTCCTCCGATAACATTCCGGGCGTAGCGGGTGTCGGTGAAAAAACGGCTCAGGCACTGTTACAGGGATTAGGCGGAGTGAAGGATATTTACGCCAACCTGGATAAAGTGGCGACACTGACTTTCCGCGGGGCTAAAACCATGGCCGCGAAACTGGAACAGAATAAGGAGATGGCCCTCCTCTCCTATCAGTTGGCAACGATTAAGACCGACGTGGAACTGGAATTGACCTGCGATCAGCTGACCGTTGAAGAACCGGCAGTTGAAGAACTGCTGGGGTTATTTAAACACTACGAATTTAAGCGCTGGATTGTTGATCTGGAAGAAGGTACCTGGCTGCAAGGGAATAAGAGTCGACCCACTGCCGCAAAAGGCAAAGTGGATGCAAGCGTGGAACCGGATGCCGCAGAAGTCGCTAGCGTGCTCTCTTCCGAAGGTTATGTCACCATTCTGGATGAAGCGACCTTCGATAGCTGGCTGACGAAGCTTCAGCAAAGCGAGTTGTTTGCCTTCGACCTGGAAACCGATTCGCTGGATACGCTCAGTGCTAACATCATCGGCCTGTCTTTTGCCATCGCCCCAGGTGAAGCCGCTTACCTGCCCGTTGCACATGACTACCTTGATGCACCGGATCAGTTAGATCGTCAATCCGTACTGGCACGGCTTAAACCGCTGCTCGAAAACCCCAAAGCGCTTAAAGTCGGACAGAATCTGAAGTACGACCGTGGCGTGCTGGCAAACTATGACATTGAACTACAAGGTATTCAGTTCGATACCATGCTGGAATCTTATGCGCTGAGTAGCGTTGTCGGGCGCCATGATATGGATACCCTGGCATCACGCTGGCTGGGCCATAAAACCGTAAGCTTTGAAGAGATTGCCGGCAAAGGTAAGAATCAGCTGACGTTTAACCAGATCGCGCTGGAGCAGGCGGCGCATTACGCGGCGGAAGATGTCGACGTCACGCTACGGCTGCATCTGAAAATGTGGCCAGAGTTGCAGAAAGAGCAGGGGCCAAAAGAGGTCTTTGAACAGGTTGAGATGCCGCTGGTGCCGGTCATCTCCCGTATTGAGCGCAACGGTGTGCTTATTGACCAGAATATTCTGGCGGTGCACTCGCAGGAGCTGGGCAGCCGCCTGGCAGAGCTGGAGCTGAAGGCACACGAGCTGGCAGGTGAACCGTTCAATCTCTCTTCGCCGAAGCAATTACAAACCATCCTGTTTGAAAAGCAGGGCATCAAGCCCACCAAGAAAACGCCGGGTGGCGCACCGTCGACCAGCGAAGAAGTCTTAGCTGAGCTGGCGCTGGACTATCCGCTGCCGAAGGTGATTCTGGAACATCGTGGTCTCTCTAAGCTGAAATCCACCTATACCGATAAGCTTCCGTTGATGATCAATCCACACAGCGGACGAGTACATACTTCTTATCACCAGACAGTCACGGCTACCGGGCGTCTCTCTTCCAGCGATCCGAACCAACAAAACATCCCGGTGCGTAATGATGAAGGGCGACGTATTCGTCAGGCATTTATCGCGCCGAAAGGCTGTCGCATTGTCGCGGCTGACTACTCACAGATTGAGCTACGCATCATGGCGCATCTGTCACAGGATAAAGGGCTGCTGACCGCCTTTGCCAGCGAGCAGGATATTCACCGTGCGACAGCCTCTGAAGTCTTCGGCGTTGCGCTGGATAAAGTCAGCGGCGAGCAGCGCCGTAGCGCTAAAGCGATCAACTTTGGCCTTATTTACGGCATGAGTGCTTTTGGTCTGTCACGTCAGCTCAATATTGGTGCCGGTGAAGCGAAGAAGTACATGGACCTCTACTTTGAACGTTACCCGGGTGTACTGCAGTATATGGAGAGTACCCGCGAACTGGCGGCAGAGAAAGGCTATGTCTCGACGCTGGATGGCCGCCGACTCTATCTCCCAGAGATTAAAGCGAGCAATGCGATGCGTCGTAAAGCGGCAGAGCGTGCTGCGATTAATGCACCAATGCAGGGGACCGCAGCGGATATCATCAAACGGGCAATGATTGCCGTGGATGAATGGCTGAAGCCTCAGACAAACGGTGACGTGAAAATGATCATGCAGGTACACGATGAACTGGTGTTTGAAGTGCGTGCCGATGCAGTCGATAGCGCATCAGCGAAAATCCGTCAGTTGATGGAAGGCAGCATGAAACTGGATGTGCCGCTGCGCGTTGATATTGGTGTGGGTGACAACTGGGATCAGGCTCACTAAGTTCATTTTTCTCTGTCCTGTGGGCTGATGACTCTCCCGAAATCAGCTCGCAGGATTGTCCCTGCTAACATTGTCGCTTTAAACGGTTCAGCCACTCGCGTTATCCCTTTTCGCCAGTGACATCATCTAACCATCTCTGCCGCAACACTTTTTTAGTAATTAAGCTACATGATCGACTGCATTATGTGACTTGAGTTGGATAATGCATGTCGTTTTCTGAAAATTAACTACAAAAAACCCTTTTGAGCGCTCAAAAAATGATGTAAAGTTTCAGATGTAGGGTACAGAGGTAAGATGTTCTATCTTTCAGACCTTTTACTTCACGTAATCGGATTTGGCTGAATATTTTAGCCGCCCCAGTCAGTAATGACTGGGGCGTTTTTTATTGGGCGAAACGTAGGGGGCAGGCGGGTTATTCGGCAGGAATATCGTCTTCGGTTGCCGGAGGAATATCACGATACCAGCTGTCCAGTTTCTGGCTCAGTTTATCCACACCAATTTTCTTGAGTGATGAAAACGCTTCAACATCGACAGTGCCGAGGAAGGTTTTTGCCTCTTCACGAACCGCGTTCAGCTGGGCCTTACGCGCCCCGGATGCCAGTTTGTCGGCCTTAGTCAGCAAAATCAGTACTTCAATCCCGCTCTGTACGGCCCACATCACCATCTGACGATCGAGATCTTTCAGCGGATGGCGAATATCCATCAGCACTACCAGTCCCTTCAGACAATGACGATCGCGCAGGTATTCCGCCAGCGCACGTTGCCATTTGAGCTTCATCTCTTCCGGGACCTGCGCGTAACCGTAGCCTGGCAGGTCGACCAGACGGTAGCCTTCAGCAACCTGGAAAAGGTTGATCAATTGGGTACGACCAGGGGTTTTACTGGTACGAGCCAGGCCTTTCTGGTTAGTCAGCGTATTCAGTGCGCTGGATTTACCCGCGTTAGAACGCCCGGCAAAAGCAACCTCAATGCCAGTATCGGCAGGCAGGTGGCGGATATCGGGGGCGCTGGTGACAAAATGGGTTACGTGATAATTCCAGCCAGACAAAATAGATACTCCAGGTAAGAAAGGACAATTGTGCTGATTATACCCTGTATAGCGGTAAAGCGCCCGGTAAGACACTGCATGATCGAGTGCTGTGAGACATTGACCATTCACCCTGCGAGTACTCTCTGTATTTTGAAATTAAAAAAATGGATTTTTTACTAATTTTCATAGGGTTGTGAAATGGCCAAAAAAAACAGAGTAAAAATTACTTATGTCACCTTGTTTGCCGGACTGGTTAGTCTACATTTGTATCCAGAAACAGGATATTTCACTTCAGGATGAAGTGCTCAGGGAGCATCAGGACGATCTTGGGCAGGGAAGGAAATGTGCACAGGTGTGCGCGACAAGGATTCAGGAACGCTCACAGGATTGAGTAAAGGCAAAGGAAAACAGGGATGCTGGCTGCTAATAAGGATGCTGACATTGTCAGTCCTTCTGCGGAAGGTGCGAAAAAAGGCGACAGGGTGACCTGCCGCCTTTTTTCTTTGTCTGCTTTCTGCTAGATTTCGCGGCAATTCTATACTGAAGATAAACGTCTGAGAGCAGAAACCATGAAGCAACCTGCACGCACGCCCCAGGATAAAAAACCGGGAGCCAAAGTGAAACGTAAAACGCGTGATGAGATTAATCAGGAAGCGCGAGACCGCAAGCGTGATAAAAAGCACAGCGGCAATACTTCCGGCAGTCGGGCTAACCCGGTCGCCGAGAGCAAGAAAGGCGCTAACGGCAAACCGGCCAAAGACCCACGTATCGGCAGTAAAAAACCGATTGCCCTGGGCCCGGATGTGGTTGCCAGCAAGCCGAAGCCGGCAAAAGTGGCAAAACCCGTTGTAGAGAAGAAGGCTCGTCTGTCACCAGAAGAAGAACTGGCGCAGTTGGAAAATGACGAGCGTCTGGATGCGTTGCTCGATCGTCTGGAAAATGGCGATGCACTGTCAGCTGAAGAGCAGGCGTGGCTGGATCAGTCACTGGATCGTATCGACGTGCTGATGGAGCAGTTAGGGATTGCCCTGGACGATGATGCAGAAGATGAGCAGGCAGAAGAAGATATGTATCGCCTGCTCAAAGGCGGCCAGTGATCCTCTCGTCTCTCTGACGTAACATGAGGCAGCGCAATTTAGCGCTGCCTTTTCTTTGTAGGGTTTTTGGTGATGATTTGGCCTGGATCAATTATTGCGTTGATTCTGCTGTGCTGGCTGGGGTGGTTATTCGTTAAACTACAGCGGCTATCGCGGCTGAAAACCCGGCTGCGCAGCAAGATCGTCAGCCAGCAGCTTCCTGTCACGCGGCGGTCAATGCGACGACGATAAGGGAAGCCGCCATGCAGATGCAGACCACAGAGTGGGATCTCCCGCTCATTCAGAAGTACAATACCGCCGGTCCCCGCTATACCTCTTATCCGACCGCACTGGAATTCCATCAGGATTACGACGAGCCGGCTTTTCTTCAGGCAACGCAGCGTTACCCTGAACGGCCGCTGTCGCTCTATCTGCACATCCCCTTTTGCCACAAGCTATGTTACTTCTGCGGTTGTAATAAGCAGGTCACGCGTCAGCAGCATAAAGCGGATGACTATCTGGATGTACTGGTGCAGGAAATCGCCCTGCGTGCACCGCTGTTCCAGCATCGCACCGTCAGTCAGATGCACTGGGGGGGCGGCACTCCCACTTTCCTCAATAAAGCGCAAATCAGCCGACTGATGACCTGTCTGCGCCAGCACTTTCACTTTACGGAGGGTGCTGAGATCTCAATTGAAGTCGACCCGCGGGAAATTGAGCTCACCGTGCTTGATCATCTGCGAGCCGAAGGTTTTAACCGCCTGAGCATGGGCGTGCAGGATTTTAATAAGCAGGTGCAGGAGAAGGTGAATCGCGTACAGGATGAAGCGATGATCTTTTCCCTGATGGCACGGGCGCGTGAGCTGGGTTTTGCCTCCACGAATATTGATCTGATTTATGGCCTGCCTGCACAGACCCCAGAGAGTTTTGCTTTCACTTTGCAAAAAGTGGCTGAGCTGAACCCGGATCGTCTGAGTGTCTTTAACTATGCTCATATGCCCGCACTGTTCCCCGCTCAGCGTAAAATCAAGGATGAGGAGCTGCCCGGCGCCCTGGAAAAGCTGGAGATTTTGCGGCAAACCATCACGACGCTCACCGCGCAAGGGTATCAGTTTATCGGCATGGACCACTTTGCCCGGCACAATGACGAACTGGCTATTGCTCAGCGTGGGGGGAAACTGCACCGCAACTTCCAGGGATACACGACGCAGGGTGACAGTGACCTGCTGGGAATGGGCGTTTCAGCGATTAGTATGATCGGGGACAGTTACGCGCAAAACCACAAAGAGCTGAAACACTATTACGCAGAAATACGGGCAGGAAAAACCGCCCTGTGGCGCGGCTTGCAATTGAGTGAAGATGATTGTCTGCGGCGGGATGTGATTAAAAGTCTGATCTGCAACTTCTCGCTGTCATTTGACGCCATCAGTACGCAATGGGGAATTCACTTCCGTGAGTATTTTGCCGACGATCTGGCTCTGCTGACGCCACTGATGGTGGACGGGCTGGTGGAATGCCACGACAGCCGCCTTGTCGTCACCGCTAAGGGCCGTTTACTGATAAGGAATATCTGCATGTGCTTCGACCGTTACCTGCGTCAGAAAGCATCTGGGGGACAATTTTCACGGGTGATCTGATGGCCGGGGCGACCGAAAAAAATGGTCGCCCCAAAGGCCCGATCGGAAAAAATGATCGGACCCTACAGCTGGAACGTGTAGGGGCGGACCTTCTTTTTCGGTCCGCTCTTTATCCGCCCTCGTCTGTTATTCCATTCCCAGCTCTTTCAGCTTACGTGTTAGCGTATTGCGTCCCCAGCCCAGCAGACGAGCCGCTTCCTGTTTATGACCCTGCGTATGACGCAGGGCGGTAGTCAGCAGCGTACGCTCCATCTCGGGTTGCGCTTCCGACAGCAGGTTTTGATGACCGGAGCGCAGTGCGCGGTCCGCCCACTGTGCCAGCAACGTCGCCCAGCTGTCCGGCAATGACTGAACCGGGTTTTCTGGCGTCGATGTTTCAAACAGCTCTGGCGGTAGATCCTGGATCAGGACTTCCTGCCCGGCGGCCATCACCGTCAGCCAGCGACAGGTATTCTCCAGCTGGCGGACGTTGCCAGACCAGTGCAACCGCGTGAGCGCGGTTTCCGTTTCAGGATGCAGGATCTTGGCTTCCACCCCCAATTCTCTGGCGGCGACCTGTAAGAAGTAACGCGCCAGACGCGGAATATCTTCACGACGCTCACGCAGGGGAGGCAGATGCACACGGATCACGTTCAGGCGGTGGAATAAATCCTCACGGAATTTCCCCTCATGCACGCGCAGCTCCAGATTCTGGTGGGTCGCAGCAATAATACGCACATCCACCTTGACCGGCGCATAGCCCCCGACACGATAGAACTGACCATCGGCCAGCACTCGCAGCAGACGGGTCTGAACATCCAGTGGCATATCGCCAATTTCATCGAGGAACAGCGTACCGCCATCGGCCTGTTCAAAACGACCTTGTCGAATTTGATTGGCACCGGTAAACGCCCCTTTCTCATGACCAAAAAGTTCTGATTCGATCAGGTCTTTAGGGATCGCCGCCATATTCAGCGCGATAAATGGCGCTTTCGCACGCGGACTGTGGCGATGCAGTGCATGAGCAACCAGCTCTTTACCCGTACCGGATTCACCGTTAATCAGCACACTGATCGACGAGCGCGACAGGCGGCCGATAATACGAAAAACATCCTGCATTGCTGGCGCTTCACCGATGATATCGGTGGTAGGCCCGCTGACGGGCTGATTGCGCGGCTGCTGCTGCTCTTGATAGTGACTGATGGCGCGCTCAACCAGTGCAACGGCTTCATCAATATCGAAAGGCTTCGGCAGGTAATCAAACGCGCCCTGTTGATAAGCGCTGACGGCAGCATCCAGGTCTGAGTGCGCTGTCATAATGATCACCGGCAGCATAGGGTGCCGCTGTTTGATCTGCTTTAACAGCGCCAGGCCGTCCATACCGGGCATACGAATATCTGACAGTAAAACGTCTGGGGTTTTGGTCGCAAGGGCTTCCAGTACCTCGTTTGCGCTGTCAAACGTTGCGCAGTTTAAACCAGCTCCGGTCAGCGCGCGTTCAAGCACCCAGCGGATGGAGCTATCGTCATCGACGATCCAAACTATCCCTCGTTGCATAGAAACCTCACTGGCGAATAGGCAGGTAAACCGAGAATTCAGTGTGTCCAGGCCAGCTGTGGAACTCTATTTTTCCCGAATGCTGATCGATCAGGCTGCGGGCAATCGATAACCCCAGCCCGGTACCGCCTTCGCGGCCGCTTACCATCGGGTAAAACAGCGTATCCTGCAGCTGTGCCGGAATGCCGGGGCCGTCATCTTCAATATCGATGCGTGCCACCAGGCGATAGCGTGTTCCGTGCAGCGTTAACTGGAACGCCGTTCGGGTACGTAAAGTAATCGTGCCGCCTTCTTCACCCAACGCCTGCAGGGCGTTGCGTACTACATTCAAAAGGACTTGTTCTATCTGGTCCGGGTCGTGCGGCAGTTCAGGCAGGCTCGGGTCATAATCGCGGACAAGCACCACATTATCGGGCAGCTCCATCGAGACCAGATTCACCACACGTTCAGCCACCTGATGGATGCTTTGTGTGACATGCATACCGGGCTGTTGCGGGCCAAGCAGACGGTCGACCAGATTGCGCAGGCGATCGGCCTGTTCAATGATGACCTTGGTGTATTCCGTTAACGCCGGGTCGGGCAGGGCTCTGGCCAGCAGTTGTGCTGCACCGCGTAGCCCACCCAGCGGGTTTTTAATTTCGTGTGCCAGTCCACGCACTAAATCACGTGCTGCTACCTGCTGCGCATGTTGTAGCTGTTCCTGACTCAGCCGGCGCTGATTATCCATGGGCGCCATTTCCAGCAGAATCAATCCTTCGGGCAGACGTTGTGCGGTGAGCGACATAATGTGCGCACGGCTGTCGACCACCAGGGTCACTTCGCTGTCGGTAAAACCTTGTCCGGCATCCAGACTTTCGAGCATGACCTCAATATTCAGGGAAAAATAACCCATCAGTTCCGGCAGTGGCGTACCAAACAGCTTGCGGGAACTTTGCGCCAGCAGTTGCTGCGCGGCAGGGTTGGCGTAATGAACCACCAACGCACCATCAACCAGTAAGATACTGTTGATCAGTGAATTGAGAATCTGCCCAGCATCGGGCAGCGGGCCAGTTGCCATACAGCATTCTCCTGAAGTAGTTATGCACCAATTTAGTGCATTATAGCCATAAAACGCGAAAATCGTCTGACATTACCGGGAATTCGTGGTGAAAAAAGCCCATCCTGAGATGGGCTGAAAGTTTCCACGGCAACAAAATCCCAGACGTCTTTCACGCCGCAGCTGTGTTGGCTTCTCTCAGTCACCCGAATCACTTAGCGGACTAAGCTCATCGGGCCTCCTTCGATTGCCGCCTTGCTGCAACATGAAATTCGTCGGGCTTACTTCTAAATTAAACGCTGTAGTACAGTTCGAACTCAACCGGATGCGGAGTCATACGAACGCGGTCCATTTCTGCTTTACGCAGCTCGATATAAGCTTCGATAGCATCGTCAGTGAACACGCCACCACGGGTCAGGAACTCGCGGTCTTCGTTCAGTGCAGCCAGGGCTTCGTCCAGAGAACCTGCAACTTTTGGAATCTCAGCTTCTTCTTCCGGTGGCAGGTCGTACAGGTTTTTGTCCATTGCATCGCCAGGGTGGATCTTGTTGATGATGCCGTCCAGGCCAGCCATCAGCAGTGCAGCGAAGCACAGGTATGGGTTTGCAGCAGGGTCAGGGAAGCGCGCTTCAATACGGCGTGCTTTCGGGCTGGCAACCACTGGGATACGGATAGAAGCAGAACGGTTACGGGCAGAGTAAGCCAGCATAACTGGCGCTTCGTAGCCTGGGACCAGACGCTTATAGGAGTTAGTGGTCGGGTTCGCCAGAGCATTGATTGCTTTAGCGTGTTTGATTACACCACCGATGTAGAACAGCGCCATTTCAGACAGGCCGCCGTATTTGTCACCCGCGAACAGGTTAGTGCCGCCTTTTGACAGAGACATATGGCAGTGCATTCCAGAACCGTTATCACCGAACATCGGTTTTGGCATGAAGGTCGCGGTTTTGCCGTAAGCGTGAGCGACGTTGTGCACAACATATTTGTAGATCTGAATTTCGTCAGCTTTTTTGGTCATGGTATTGAAGCGGGTTGCCACTTCGTTCTGACCCGCCGTTGCCACTTCGTGGTGGTGAGCTTCAACGACCAGGCCCATCTGTTCCATGGTCAGACACATTGCAGAACGGATATCCTGCGCTGAGTCGACGGGTGGCACTGGGAAGTAGCCGCCTTTCAGACCTGGACGGTGGCCTTTGTTACCGCCTTCATATTCTTTACCGGAGTTCCAGTAAGCTTCGATGTCGTCGATAGCAACGTGTGAACCTGAAGTGCTGCTGCCGAAACGGATATCATCGAACAGGAAGAACTCTGGCTCTGGCCCAAACAGAACGGTGTCTGCAATGCCGGAAGAGCGCAGGAAATCTTCAGCGCGTTTCGCGATGGAACGCGGGTCGCGGTCGTAGCCCTGCATGGTGCCTGGCTCGAGGATGTCACAACGGATGATCAGTGTAGAATCAGCAAAGAACGGGTCAATGACTGCGGTGGTTGAGTCTGGCATCAGAACCATGTCGGATTCGTTGATACCTTTCCAGCCACCAATCGAGGAGCCGTCAAACATTTTGCCTTCTTCGAAGAAGTCAGCGTTAACCTGATGAGCAGGGATAGTCACGTGCTGCTCTTTACCTTTGGTATCGGTAAAACGCAGGTCAACAAATTTGACTTCGTGCTCGTTCATCATCGACAGAACGTGTTCAGCGGACATACTTAACTCTCCTGGATTTTGTCATTGGCGTCGTGTTTAGAGAACTTCACCGGTGCGCTTTGCTATTCGCCGCGCTAACTCCGATAATAAAGATCTCTCACAAGCTTACAACCGTTGTGGAAACTGGCGTTTTTCGCTTAATGAGTATTTGCGAAATCTATGCCAACTTTTTTATTTAACGAAAAAAGCGCTATGATGCGCCCTCTCGTGAGACGAGGACTGCACCACGATGGAAGTCGCGCACCATTTTGGTGCCATTGAATGATAAATGGGCACTCTTTTGGTGCAAATTTTCGTCCAAGTGCAATGTTTGCACTGAAAATGGCTGTAAATGCAATCCGGACAGTTATCTTTATATGAAATATGTGATCCTGTTCAGTCCTTCGATTAATCCGTGTACAATAGCGCGCTATTTCTAATGCCTGAGGCAAAGCTGTGATCGAAAATTTGCGTAACATCGCCATTATTGCCCACGTTGACCATGGTAAAACTACCCTGGTTGATAAGTTGCTGCAGCAGTCCGGGACCTTTGATGCCCGTACCGAAGCAACCGAACGCGTAATGGACTCCAACGATTTGGAGAAAGAGCGTGGGATTACCATCCTCGCAAAAAACACCGCCATTAAATGGAATGACTACCGCATCAACATCGTGGATACCCCAGGACACGCCGACTTCGGCGGTGAGGTAGAGCGTGTGATGTCAATGGTCGACTCGGTGCTGCTGGTTGTGGATGCAATGGATGGCCCGATGCCGCAAACCCGTTTCGTGACCAAAAAAGCGTTTGCTAATGGTCTGAAGCCGATCGTGGTAATTAACAAAGTCGACCGCCCTGGCGCGCGTCCTGACTGGGTTGTTGATCAGGTGTTTGACCTGTTCGTTAACCTGGATGCGACCGACGAGCAGCTCGACTTCCCGATTATCTATGCTTCAGCCCTGAACGGTATTGCAGGCCTGGATCACAACGATATGGCGGAAGACATGACCCCGCTGTATGAGGCGATTGTTAAGCACGTCTCTCCACCACAGGTTGAGCTGGAAGCCCCGCTGCAGATGCAAATCTCCCAGCTGGACTACAACAACTACCTGGGTGTTATCGGTATCGGCCGTATCAAGCGCGGTAAAGTGCGTCCTAACCAGCAGATCACTGTGATCAACAGCGAAGGCAAAACCCGTAACGCTAAAGTCGGTAAAGTTCTGACCCATATGGGCCTGGAGCGTATCGAAGCGACTGAAGCGGAAGCCGGCGACATCATCGCTATCACCGGTCTGGGCGAACTGAACATCTCTGACACCATCTGTGATACTCAGAATGTGGAAGCGCTGCCAGCCCTGAGCGTTGATGAACCAACGGTTACCATGTTCTTCTGCGTTAACACCTCTCCGTTCTGCGGTAAAGAAGGTAAGTATGTGACTTCACGTCAGATCCTTGACCGTCTGAACAAAGAACTGGTGCACAACGTGGCACTGCGTGTTGAAGAAACCCCAGATGCTGACGCCTTCCGCGTATCAGGTCGTGGTGAACTTCACCTGTCAGTTCTGATCGAAAACATGCGTCGTGAAGGTTTCGAGCTGGCGGTATCCCGTCCAAAAGTTATCTTCCGTGAATTCGAAGGCCGCAAGCAGGAGCCATTCGAAAACGTGACCCTCGACATCGAAGAACAGCATCAGGGTTCTGTGATGCAGGCGATGGGTGAGCGTAAAGGTGACATGAAAAACATGGATCCGGATGGCAAAGGCCGTGTGCGTCTCGACTATGAGATCCCAAGCCGTGGTCTGATCGGTTTCCGTAACGAATTCATGACCATGACTTCCGGTACCGGTCTGCTCTACTCCACCTTCAGCCACTACGACGATGTGCGTCAAGGCGAAGTTGGCCAGCGTCAGAACGGCGTGCTGATCTCTAACGGCCAGGGTAAAGCAGTCGCGTTCGCCCTGTTCAGCCTGCAGGATCGCGGTAAGCTGTTCCTCGGCCACGGTGCTGAAGTGTATGAAGGCCAGATCATCGGTATTCACTCACGTTCTAACGACCTGACTGTGAACTGCCTGACCGGTAAGAAGCTGACCAACATGCGTGCTTCCGGTACTGATGAAGCCACCACTCTGGTTCCACCTCAGAAAATGACCCTCGAGCAGGCGCTTGAGTTCATTGATGATGACGAACTGGTCGAAGTGACTCCACAGTCTGTACGTATCCGTAAACGTCACCTGACTGAAAACGACCGTAAGCGCGCAAGCCGCGGTCCGAAAGAAGCGTAATACCGCTTTTCTCAGGGCCGGAGTTTTCTCCGGTCCTGAGCTTCCTTCTGAATCTTCTCCGCAGTTTTCAAAATCCTCACCTGTTCAGTCTCTCCATTTACCGCTAGAGTGAATAACTCACCGGAACAAAAGGAGATGGCCATGCTGTATATCTTTGATTTAGGTAACGTCATTGTTGATATTGATTTCAACCGGGTTCTCGGTGTCTGGAGCGATCTGAGCCGCGTACCACTCTCGACGCTGCAAAGTCGTTTTCAAATGGGGGAGAGTTTTCACCAGCACGAGCGTGGTGAAATAAGTGACGAAGCGTTCGCACAAAAAATGTCTGATGAGCTGGGGCTGTCATTAAGCTATGAACAGTTTGCTGCCGGTTGGCAGGCGGTGTTCGTCGGCGTGCGCCCGGAAGTCATTGCCATCATGCATAAATTGCGTCAGCAGGGTGAGCGCGTGGTTATCCTGTCAAACACTAACCGTCTGCACTGTCAGTTCTGGCCGTCACAATATCCGGAGGTGAATGCTGCCGCCGACAAAGTCTATCTGTCGCAGGAAATGGGATTGCGTAAACCTGACCCGGCGATCTATCAACACCTGCTCAATGAAGAAGAGTTCTCCGCTGAAGAAGCGATCTTCTTTGATGATAACCCCGATAACATTGAAGCGGCGCGCAAGCTCGGTATTCACAGCCTGCTGATTACCGATGCCAGCGTGTTACCGGCTTTCTTTGCCGATCGCCAATAAATGCGCTTTCTCAATCATTATCGGCACCGACTACGGGCCTTTTGGGCATGGGTGAAGCTGCTGTGGCAACGCATTGATGAAGATGGCATGACCATGCTGGCCGGGCACCTGGCCTATGTCTCGTTACTGTCGCTGGTGCCACTGATTGCCGTGGTCTTTGCCCTGTTTGCCGCTTTCCCGATGTTTTCTGATGCCAGTATTCAGCTGAAAAACTTCGTCTTTAACAACTTTGTGCCAGCGGCTGGCGCCACGATCCAAAACTATCTGGAACAGTTTGTGGCTAACGTCAGCAAAATGACCGCTGTTGGCGTCGGTGGTCTGGTGTTCACTGCGCTCTTGTTAATGTATTCGATAGACTCGGCGCTTAACACCATCTGGCGCAGTAAACGTAAGCGGCCACTGGTCTACTCGTTTGCCGTCTACTGGATGATTCTGACCCTCGGGCCGCTGTTGGCGGGTGCCAGCCTGGCGATCAGCTCCTATCTGCTGTCGTTACACTGGGCGACGGTCAGCGGCGTGAGCATGCTGGTGGATGTCGGGTTACGGATATTCCCGCTGCTGCTCTCCTGCCTGTCGTTCTGGCTGCTGTACAGCATTGTCCCGACCACCCAGGTGGCAGGGCGCGATGCGCTAATCGGTGCGGTTGTTGCCGGGTTACTCTTCGAACTGGGTAAAAAGGGCTTTGCGCTGTATGTTACGATGTTTCCCTCGTACCAGCTGATTTACGGCGTGCTTGCTGTTATTCCCATTCTTTTTTTATGGGTTTACTGGACCTGGTGTATTGTTTTATTAGGGGCAGAAATTACCGCCACGCTGGGGGATTACCGCCAGCTTAAACAAGAAGAACAAGAAAGAGAGAACGAAGAATCATGATTGCCTTAATTCAACGGGCGTTATCCGCCAGCGTGACAGTGGCGGGGGAAACCATCGGGGAAATCGGGCCTGGGCTACTGATTTTACTGGGTGTGGAGAAAGGCGATACGCCTGAGCACGCGAAAAAGTTAGTCGATAAAGTCCTTGGTTACCGTATCTTCGGCGACGAAAACGACAAGATGAATCTCAACGTGCAACAGGCGGGGGGAAGTGTTCTGGTCGTGTCGCAGTTCACGCTGGCGGCTGACACCAAAAAAGGGATGCGTCCGAGTTTTTCTGGTGGTGCTGCGCCCGCTGATGCTGAAAAACTGTATGAGTATTTCGCTGCCTGCTGTCGTGATAAAGGAATAGCCACGGAAACCGGGCGTTTCGCCGCTGATATGAAAGTGGCGTTGATTAATGATGGCCCCGTGACCTTCTGGCTGCAGGTTTGAAGCAGCTAGCCGAGCGGCAAAGGAATGGCCTGGCGGGACCTGAAAGAGAGAACCATTTTATGTATCACCTCCGCGTGCCAGAAACTGCAGAAGAGTTAGATACCTATTACCAGTTCCGCTGGGAGATGCTGCGTAAGCCATTACACCAGCCGATGGGCTCAGAACGTGATGCCTGGGATGCCTTGGCGCATCATCAGATGGTCGTGGACGAACAGGGCAATCCGGTGGCTATCGGCCGGTTGTATATCAATGCCGATAACGAAGCCGCCATCCGCTTCCTCGCCGTTCATCCGTCTGTCCAGGGGAAAGGCCTGGGAACACTGGTGGCGATGACGCTGGAGTCTGTTGCCCGTCAGGAAGGGGTCAAGCGCGTGGTGTGTAGCGCCCGTGAAGATGCGGTCGATTTCTTCTCTAAGCTTGGCTACCTCAATCAGGGCGAAATCACGGCGCCGCAAACCACGCCGGTACGCCATTTCCTGATGATTAAACCCGTGGTGACACTGGATGATATTCTGCACCGTGCGGACTGGTGTGGGCAGTTGCAGCAGGCCTGGTATCAGCACATTCCGCTCAGTGAAAAAATGGGCGTGCGCATTCTGCAGTATACCGGTCAGAAATTTATCACCACGATGCCGGAAACCGGCAACCAGAATCCTCACCACACATTGTTTGCCGGAAGCCTGTTTTCACTGGCGACGCTCACCGGGTGGGGGCTTATCTGGCTGTTGTTGCGTGAACGTCACCTTGGTGGGACGATCATCCTGGCCGATGCCCATATTCGTTACAGTAAGCCTATCAGCGGTAAGCCGGGCGCAATTGCTGACCTCGGATCACTGTCTGGCGACCTTGACCGTCTGGCGCGTGGCCGTAAGGCGCGTGTGCAGCTGGAGGTGGAACTGTTTGGTAACGATGAGTCGGGTGCGGTGTTTGAAGGGGTATATATCGTATTGCCCGCCGACCCGGACGGCCCGTTAGAGCAGGGCGGGTGCGGCGGTTAATGAGAAAATGGCCTTAGCGGCCCTTTTTCTTACGGCCTGGCTGGTCAAAACGTTTGCGACCCGCCGGACTGGAAGGGGCTTTATCGGCGGATTTCGCCCCGCCTGATACCGGCTTTTTCGCGGTCGTTTTTTTTGCCGGAGCTTTCTTCGCAGATTTATCTTCGGAGGACGAATCCTCAATCAGTTTAAATAACGCGATCAGTTCATCGTCAGTCAAATCGCGCCATTCTCCCGGCGGCACGCCTTTCAGGCTGATGTTCATAATACGAACACGTTCCAGCTTGGTAACCTCGTAGCCAAAGTGCTCGGCCATACGGCGAATCTGACGGTTTAGTCCCTGTACCAGTGTGATGCGAAAGACAAACGGAGCTTCTTTCTTCACTTTACATTTTTTGGTGACCGTACCGAGCATCGGCACGCCTGCGCCCAGACCGCGAATAAACTCTTCGGTAACCGGTTTGTTGACGGTCACGATGTACTCTTTTTCGTGGTCGTTACCGGCCCGGAGGATCTTATTGACCAGATCGCCGTGGTTGGTCAGTAAGATCAATCCCTGAGAGTCTTTGTCCAGGCGGCCAATAGGGAAGACGCGCTTGCTGTGGTTAACGAAATCAACGATGTTGTCGCGCTCTCCATCTTCCGTAGTGCTAACGATACCGACAGGCTTGTTCAGTGCAATCAGCACCAGATCGTCTTCGTTACGCGGTTCAATAAGCTGACCGTTCACTTTCACCACATCGCCGGCAAAGACCTGATCGCCCACCGAGGCACGCTTGCCGTTAATAAAAACATTTCCCTGTTCGATGTAACGATCGGCATCGCGGCGAGAACAGATACCGCTCTCGCCAATGTATTTGTTAAGACGAATGGATGAGTTAGTCAGCATAGTTCCCCCGTAAAAAAGCGGACTATACCTTACCCGCGTGAGGTTGCGAAGCCCGGACGGGGCAGATATTGCCCCGAACGAGAATTACTGCGCGCCAGCGACCTGGCCTGCCTGCATGGTCTGTTGCACCGATTTCTCGCCTGCCGTCACTGTCAGCGCACCATTAGCAGACGATTTCAGTGATTGTGCCGCCGACAGACTGCCCTGTAATTTCAGCTGGAGATTGCCGTTACCCTGCAGTGGCACCTGTGGCCAGCCCCAGTCATGTAACACATTCACGGGCACCTGACGGCCACTCAGGGTCAACGATAGCGTACGTTGCGGTTGCTGGCTGACCGTGGCCAGGCCCTCCAGCATACCTTCATGGCTGAAAGCACTCATCTCCGTCACGTTGATGCTATTATCCCCGGCGTTGAGCGCCAGCGAGGGATGGCGCAGGTCGACACGGTTAAACGTGGCTTCGGCGGCATTGACGCTCAGATCGCCTGACCAGATTCCCCACTGATGTTGACGAGCCATCAGCAGATGGTTGCCCGTACCGTCCAGTGACGTCATCTGGAACGGGAAGTCCGGATTGATATCGATAATCAGGTTGCGGTTAGCGCTGAATTTGGTCACCTCAACGCTCGCAAGCCAGGAGGGCAGAGGTTGCATCCAGTGATCACGCCAGTTCAGCGGCAGGGTATATTCCAGCCCGGCGATGACCAGCTCATCCAGCGTCAGTTTTTTGTCGCTGCGCGTCCAGTTTCCCTGCGCCCGCACCAGGCCGTTGACCCAGCGAGAGCTGAACTGCGTGAGCGCCACGCCCTGCGCGGTGAAGTCCATATTGGCAATCGGATCGTTCAACTGCATGCTGCCATTCACAAAACTGCTGGCATTCATCGACAGTGAGCCGTTATCACTTTCCCAGTCGCCGTGACTGACGCTCAGATCTTTTAGGGTCAGGTCGAGATCGGTGACAGCCCAGTCTTGCCCTTCAAGGCGCGCATCGGTCACGTCAACACGGTCAAAATGCACCGCCGGCAGTGCGCGCAGGGGCTGCATGAAATCGCTAAGGTTTTTATTACTCTGAAGACGGATGCTGTTCAGACGTAGATTGGATACCTGCCAGACGCCTTTCACATCGCGCTGCGCGCTGGCGGTGACGGATCCCAGTGCCACATCGGCGCCAAGATTACTGAAGATAAGCTGTTGTCCTTTCAGACTGCCCTGAATCAACACGTTGGCGGCGGGAATGCCCTGCAACGTTAGCGAACCTGCACTCATCTGGAAGCTGGCCTCGTTGCCGAGCACCTTACCGGCTTCCGGTTTCCACGGCATCACACCGCCGTCAACCCGTTGTGCCTGTAACGGCCATTCACCCTGGTTACGGTTTAACGCCATCTGGCTCAGTTGCAGGCGGTCAGCTTGTAATGAAAGCGGCGCGCTCTTTTCGCTGAGGTTGAGTGTTCCCTGCTCAAGACGAATGCTGGCGAAATGGAGTGGGTTACTGAACTGGATAAGCCCAAGCCCGAGATTGACGCGTTTAGCCACCAGTGTTGCGGGCTGGCCTTTACGGCCGAAGGAGACATTGTTTAACAGCAGATGGCTGGGATCGGAAAAGTCATGCTCCATCTTACTGAGCGATAGCTGATAGTCACTGTCGGCACTGACCTGACGGCCAATCCAGCCTGCGCCCCACTGGGTTTGCAACAGCACATAGACGGTGACTATCACCAGCAGCAGCAGGAGCAGCAGGGTGAGTAATACTTTGCCGAAGAACTTCATCACATCCATCCCTATGAATTCTGGTAATGGATTGTTATGCCTGATTTATCGCCGTATCTCAACCTGTCCCGGCTTCGGGCGGAATTAAACCGCCCGGATCCGGGACAGAGAAAGGTTTATTTTTCCTGCGGGAAAACCAGATTCAGAATGATGGCAGTGATACCGCCTGCGGCAATACCGGAAGAGAGCAGCGTTTTCAGCCAGTCAGGGGCAAATTGTAAAATCAGCGGCTGCTGAGAAACGCCCAGACCAACAGCTAACGACAGCGCGATAATCATAATTGCACGGCGGTTCAGCGGCTCGCGTGACACAATGCGCACGCCTGAAGCGGCAATGGTCCCGAACATCACGATGGTGGCACCGCCGAGGACGGGCTCAGGAATATGCTGCACAAAGCCACTGACCACCGGGAACAGACCGAGTACGATCAGCATTAACGACACGACAAAGCCGACATAGCGGCTGGCCACGCCAGTTAACTGGATCACGCCGTTATTCTGCCCGAAGCACGAATTGGGGAATGTATTAAACAATGCCGAAACAAACGAGTTAAGGCCGTTGGCCAACACGCCGCCTTTCAGACGCTTCATATACAGCGGGCCGCTGACCGGTTGTTCGGAGACATCAGAAGTGGCGGTGATATCACCGATGGTTTCCAGCGAAGTCACCATAAATACCAGCATCAGTGGGATCAGCAAGTTCCAGTCGATGCCCAACCCATAATAAAACGGAGTAGGAATGGCGATCAGCGCGGTATTTGCCGGGGTCGTGTTTTCCGGCAGCATGCCCATCGCCCAGGCCAGCAGATAACCGACTGCCATCGCAATCACCAGTGATGCGACGCGCAGATAAGCGTTACGCTGGCGATTCAGCAGAATAATCACCGCCAGCACAGCACCTGCCAGCAGCAGATTTTTCGGTGCGCCAAAGGTGTGATCGTTCATCGCGGCAAACCCCCCACCGATGGAGGTCAGACCGACCTGGATCAACGACAGGCCGATAATCATCACGACAATACCGGAAACTAGCGGAGTAATAACACGACGCGCCAGATGCAGTACGCGTGACAGTGCCATCTCGGTGCAGGAGGCCAGCATCAGCGTGCCGAACAGGGCGGCCATCATCGTTGGGACGTCAGTGCCGCCGTTTTTCAATGCCAGACCACCCATAATCAGTGGTGTAACAAAGTTGAAGCTGGTGCCCTGAATCGACAACAGACCGGAACCCACCGGTCCCCAGGTTTTGATTTGCAGGATGGATGCCACGCCGGAAGCAAAGAGGGACATACTGATAATATGCTGCGTATCTTGTGCAGGCAGGCCTAGTGCCTGGCAAATCAGCAGTGCCGGCGTAATCACGGCAACAAACATCGCCAGCAGATGCTGACAGGCTGCAAACAGGGTTTGCGGTAACGGCGGACGATCTTCAAGGCGGTAAATCAGTTCGCTTTTGCCGGTAGCAACAGGGCTACGGTCGGCGGCAGCATCTTGGGTTTCAACGGACATCTTCAGGCTTCCCGGGGCAATAAAGTGGCGATTTTAATCTTCTTTTGCGTAAAAGCAATCGTTTGCCAACGCAGCGAACAGGAATCGAAAACATTCATGATCAGGCGTTGGTATAGCGTTCGGTTTCCGGTAGCCAGCGTTCAATCAGGGCGACCGCCTGCTCCGGATAGTGCTGGTGAATATGGCGTGCCACGCGCTGTACCTCGGGGATCATCGCCTGGTCACGCAGCAGGTCGGCCACTTTAAACTCGGCGTTACCGGTTTGACGCGTCCCGAGGAGCTCACCGGGGCCGCGAATTTCGAGATCGCACTGGGCAATGACAAACCCATCGTTGCTGTCGCGTAACACCTGTAAGCGCTTTTGAGCGGTTTTGCTTAATGGGGCTTTG
Source organism: Erwinia sp. MYb416 (assembly GCF_037479575.1). Classification (NCBI taxonomy): domain Bacteria; kingdom Pseudomonadati; phylum Pseudomonadota; class Gammaproteobacteria; order Enterobacterales; family Erwiniaceae; genus Erwinia; species Erwinia sp. MYb416. The sequence continues at coordinate 105,034 of NZ_JBBGYT010000422.1, read as the reverse complement.
TACAGCAGTACACAATGAGAGGCGACAGCACCACGGCCTACGCGCCCGCGTAACTGGTGAAGCTGTGCAAGACCCAGGCGTTCAGGATTTTCAATAATCATCAGGCTGGCATTGGGAACGTCCACCCCAACCTCAATCACGGTAGTCGCAATCAGCAGGTGGATCTCACCCTGTTTAAACGCCAGCATGACGGCCTGTTTGTCCTGTGACTTCATACGGCCATGCACCAGCCCGATGTTCAGCTCAGGTAAGGCCAGCTTCAGTTCTTCCCAGGTGGCCTCGGCCGCCTGCGCTTCCAGCAACTCAGATTCTTCAATCAGCGTACAGACCCAGTAGGCCTGGCGACCTTCGCTGCCGCAGGCGCCTTTCACTCGCGCAATGATATCGGCACGGCGCGTGTCCGGGATGGCGACCGTTGTCACCGGCGTTCTGCCTGGCGGCAGTTCGTCAATGGTAGAGGTATCCAGATCGGCATAGGCGGTCATCGCCAGCGTTCGGGGGATGGGGGTGGCTGTCATGATCAACTGATGCGGATGGAAGCCCTGCTCCTCACCTTTTTCCCACAGCGCCAGACGCTGGTGGACGCCAAAGCGATGTTGTTCATCGATAATCACCAGCGCAAGGCCGTTAAACTGTACCTGTTCCTGGAAGATGGCGTGGGTACCGACAACCATTGACACCTGACCGCTGGCAATGGCTTCCTGTTGTGCGATGCGCGCCTTACCTTTCTGCTTTCCTGCCAGCCAACCCACTTCCAGCCCCAGTGGCGCAAACCACTGACGGAAATTATTCGCGTGCTGTTCGGCTAATAGCTCGGTCGGTGCCATCAGCGCCACCTGCTTGCCGTAAGCAATCACATTCAACGCAGCCAGTGCGGCGACCAGCGTTTTACCTGAGCCAACATCGCCCTGTACCAGGCGCATCATTGGATAATCGTGGGCAAGGTCAGTTTCGATCTCGCGTACCACGCGTGCCTGTGCATTGGTGGGTTTGAAAGGCAGCGCCGCCAGCAGTTTTTCACTCAGATTGTGGCGGGCTTCCATCGGCAGCGCATGATAACGCTGCGCTCCGGCACGCACCGCCAGCATGCTGAGGTTATGCGCCAGCAGTTCTTCCATAATCAAACGTCGCTGGGCCGGATGGGTACCGCTGTCGAGATCGGTCAGCGCCATATCGGGCGGCGGACGGTGCAGGGTACGTAACGCATTGGGCAGGCTGATTAACCCCCGGCTCAGTTCTGGCGGCAGCAGCTCAGCAATCGCACAGGTGTCCAGCAGAGTTAATGCCTGATCGGTCAGGTTACGTAGCGTTGCCTGCCGTATACCTTCGGTGGTGGAGTAAACCGGTGTCAGCGTTTCCTGAAGCTCAGTGATACTCTGATCGCCCTGCACCTTATATTCGGGATGGATGATTTCGGCGCCGCGTTGACCCCGTTTGATCTCACCGTAAGCGGTGACGCGCCGCCCGGTCGCGAGACTGTTTTTAATTCCTGCATTGAAGTTAAAAAAGCGCAGGGTAAGCACACCGCTGCCATCGCTGATCTGGCAGGTCAGCATTCGACGGCGGCCAAATGAGATATCGCTATGCAGGACTTCACCTTCGACCGTGGCATAAATCCCCGGCAGCAGGTCGTTAATCGCATACAGTTGGGTGCGATCTTCATAGCGCATTGGCAGGTGTAACAGCAAGTCCTGCACGGTCAGCAGGCCCAGTTTGGCCAGTTTCGCCGTCTGGCTGGCACCCACGCCTGATAGCGTGTTAAGCGGCACTGCATCCAGCAGGCGGCCCTGCATTATTTACGCGCCCGGGACTGCATGGTAGCCCACCATTCCGGGTCGGCAACGACCTCACCCCGATCGTTGATTTCCGGATAGGGCAGCCCTTTATGCTTTGCCACGCGGGCCAGCACAGGATAGCCACCTTCAAACAGCAGCCGCTGCTGTTCACTGAATTCCAGCGTGCTCTCTGCGCGCAGATACATCCCGGCGTTTTGCCGCTGGCGCTGGGCTTCATAGAGGATCAATGCAGAGGCAACGGATACATTCAGTGACTGCACCATCCCAATCATCGGAATGATGATGTCCTGATCGGCGAGATCGAGTGCTTCCTGAGTGATGCCTGTTTTTTCCTGACCCATCAGAATGCAGGTCGGGCGGGTATAGTCGATTTCACGAAAATCGACGGCTTTATCGGAAAGGTTGGTTGCCAGAATCTGCATGTTCTGGTCTTTCAGATGGGTGACGGCGTCGGCGATGGTGCGGTGGGTTTTAACCTGCACCCAGCTGTTGCTCCCCGCGGCGGAAGAGACCATGGTGCGCATACGGCTACCCGGCCACACCGCGTGGACTTCATGTACGCCAACGGCATCAGCAGTACGGATTACCGCCGAAACGTTATGAGGTTTATGCACCTGCTCCATACACACTGTCAGATCGTGCTGACGGGCGGCAAGCATTGCGCGGATGCGGGCATAACGTTGAGCATTCATGCGAAGTAGACTCCCTAAAAATAAGTCATTCCGTCAGACCGGCGATCGGGGAGCAGGAAAAGACGGAGGTTTGCTCCGTCATTCCCTTAATTGCGGTTGCGGTGCACCTTGATCACATCCGGCATCACGCGAATTTTACGCATGATATTCGCCAGATGAACACGATCGCGCGCCGTCAGACGGATAAAGGCGCTGTACACACGACCATCTTTCTCTTCGGTGTTCAGGCTCTGAATATTGGAAGCGGCGGTATTGATCGCCGCAGTCAGATTGGCCAGTGCGCCCTGGTGGTTAAACATATCCACTTTAATTTCAGCCACAAACTCCTGCTCGGTGACCTTGTCCCACTCGACCGCCATGTATTTTTCGGGCTCTTTCTGATAGCCACGGATATTACGGCAGGATTCATGGTGCACGACCAAACCTTTGCCTGGACTGACGTGAGCAACAATCGGGTCGCCGGGGATCGGACGGCAGCACTTGGCAAACGTGATCAAAACACCGTCAGCCCCTTTGATCGGCAGCTTGCTACGCGTACCGCTGGTTGTTGATGTGCTGGTGGCCGGAGCATTTTGGTCGCTCTGTTGCAGGTTTTTCGCCACGACCACACTCATTGCGTTACCCAGACCGATTTCAGCCAGCAGGTCGTCAAGTGACGCCATCTTCATGCGCTCCAGCTCATGCTGGACGTTAGCTTCAGGGATCTCTGCCAGTTTACGGCTGCCACCCAGCGCATGATTAAGCAGACGACGGCCGAGGCTGACGGAGTCATCACGCTTAAGGTTTTTCAGCAACTGACGGATTTTGGCGCGCGCTTTGGAGCTGACGACAAAGTTCAGCCAGGCGGCGTTCGGACGGGCGCCTGGTGCAGTAATGATTTCCACGGTCTGGCCGCTGGTCAGCGACTGCGACAGGGGGTAAGGCTGGCGGTCTACGCGTGCACCGACGCAGGCATGGCCAATGTCGGTGTGAACGGCGTAGGCAAAGTCAACCGGTGTGGCACCCGCCGGCAATTCGACAATACGCCCTTCTGGGGTGAAAACGTAAATCTCATCCGGGAACAGATCGGATTTCACGCTCTCGATAAATTCAAAGGAGCTACCGGCACTTTGTTGCAGTTCCAGCAGGCTCTGCAACCAACGCTGTGCGCGGATTTGCGCGGTAGTGCTGCTTTCGCCCTGTTCTTTATAAGCCCAGTGCGCCGCGACCCCCATCTCTGCCATCTGATCCATATCTTCAGTACGGATCTGCACTTCAACCGGGACGCCGTGAGGACCGATCATTGAGGTGTGCAGGGATTGATAGCCGTTGGCTTTAGGAATGGCGATGTAGTCTTTTACCCGGCCTGGGCGCGGTTTATATAAACTGTGCATCTGGCCCAGCACGCGGTAGCAGGTATCCACATCACGCACGATCACCCGGAAAGCGTAGATATCCATAATCGAATGGAACCGTTGCTCTTTCAGGTGCATTTTGCAGTAGATAGAATAGAGATGCTTTTCGCGACCGCTGACGCGGCGGGTAATTCCCGCTTCTTCGAGGCGGCCGTCAATTTCAGAGAGGATTTTCTGAATCATCTCTTTACGGTTGCCACGTGCGGCTTTCACCACCTCTTTAATCACGCGATAGCGGTTCGGATACAGGGCTTCGAAGCCCAGTTCTTCCAGCTCGGTTTTCAGGTGGTGTATACCCAGGCGGTGTGCCAGTGGGCTATAAATTTCGAGTGTTTCTTGCGCAATACGGCGTTTTTTATCCGGACGCAGCGCACCCAGGGTGCGCATATTATGCGTGCGGTCGGCCAGCTTGATCAAAATGACGCGGATATCTTGCACCATCGCCATGATCATCTTGCGGAAGTTTTCAGCCTGCGCTTCTTTTTTGTCGCGGAACTTCAGTTTATCGAGCTTAGAAACCCCTTCTACCAGTTCAGCAACGGTCTGACCGAACAGCTGTTCCATATCCTGGTAAGTGGCGGGGGTGTCTTCGATAACATCGTGCAGAAGTGCGGCCATCAGTGTTTCATGGTCGAGCTTCATTTCAGCGAGGATGCAGGCTACGGCGACCGGGTGGGTGATATAAGGCTCACCGCTGGAGCGTGTCTGTCCCTCGTGAGCATCACGTGCGACAAGATAAGCTTGCTTGAGGCGCTTAATTTGCTCCTCAGGCAAGTATTTTTCAATCAGCTGATTGAGGCTTTCAAACAGATACAAGGCGGGCCTTCAAAGCGAATTAACGACGACCTTCAGCGATAGCGGTAACAGCCTGCAATTCAGCGGCTTCCTGCTCTTGCTGCTCCTGGCGATCGCGAACGTCGAGGATCTGATTCGTGATCAGGCCTTCTTCGATTTCGCGCAGCGCGATAACGGTAGATTTGTCGTTCTCTTCAGGAACCAGTGGGTCTTTACCACCAATCTGCATCTGACGTGCGCGACGTGCTGCTACCAGAACCAGGTCAAAACGGTTACCAATTTTTTCTACTGCGTCCTGTACGGTTACGCGTGCCATAAGTGTGATACTCCACGGGTGGTGACGAAATGACTGGGCATCATACTGAGTTGTCCTCAGTCTGCCAATAGTTTGCTGATTAAAGCATCATGACGGGCTTTTTGACGAGCCATACGCAGACGCTCTGCGCGAATAATGTTTTTCAAATCGGACAATGCCAGATCGAAATCATCATTCACGATCAGGTAATCGTACTCTGCGTAATGGCTCATTTCGGCAACAGCCTGCGCCATACGCTTGGTAATCACTTCTTCGCTGTCCTGGCCGCGGCCACGCAGGCGGCGGTCCAGTTCGTCTTTCGACGGTGGCAGCACAAAAATGCTGCGGGCTGCCGGCATTTTCTCGCGAATCTGTTTTGCACCCTGCCAGTCAATATCAAGAAACACATCAACGCCAGTCGACAACACTTGTTCAATCGCTTTACGCGATGTTCCATAGTAATTGCCGAACACTTCAGCATGTTCGAGGAACGCATCTTCGCTGATCATGGTGCGGAATTCGTCGTGATTGACGAAGTAATAGTGCTCACCGTGATTTTCACCCGGCCGTACCCCACGTGTGGTGTGGGAAACAGATACCTGAGTATCGTACAGCGGTTGCGTTTTCAACAACGCCTGAATCAGACTGGATTTACCCGCGCCGCTGGGGGCGGAAACAATAAAAAGTGTACCTTGAGCCATGATTATTCTTGATATGCCAATAAAGCGGAGTCTACTTCCTGCACAGTATACACAGGTGCAGCGCGTGATGCAGCGTTTAGGCCCTGTAATACGCCTTTTTCTGTCGAAATGGACAATGTTTCTCAAGTTTTTTGTCGTGTGATGTGCCCTGCAGCAGAAACCCCTGAAGCCAGCTTCCATCATTCTGCTTTCCCCCTCGCCAGTTCCCCTTTGCTGCGTTTTACTGCCGGGTATTCATTGAATGCGCAGGAGAAGCAGGGATGCACTATCTCATTTTACTGGTCTGGCTTTTTAGCCTCGGGGTTTCGGCAATGTGTCCGGTTTGGGCGCCCACACGCGCTGAGGAGGAGATCGCGGGTCTTGAAGCCCAACTCATTCAGTGGGATGACCTCTACCATCGTCAGGGGAAAAGCGTGGTGACCGATGAGCACTATGATGCTCTGCGCAGTAAGTTACAGCAGTGGCAACGTTGTTTTCATCCCACTCTCGAGCCTCACCCGCCAGTGCTGAAGACCGATGGCAAGGTGTCACATCCTGTCGCCCATGTCGGGGTCCGAAAACTGTCCCGTAAGGATGATGTAGCCCACTGGATGATTAACAGGCGAGAGCTCTGGGTACAACCGAAGATTGATGGAGTGGCTGTTACGCTGATCTATCGTCAGGGAAAACTGGTAAAGATGATCAGTCGTGGTAACGGCCTGTCAGGCGAAGACTGGACGACAAAAGCTGCGTTGATTAGCGATATTCCCCTTACGATTCCGTTGTTGTCCAGGCAGCAGATTTTTCAGGGCGAATTGTATCTCAAGATGACCGATCACCAGCAGGCTACTGATGGGGGAAAAAATGCCCGTTCAATTGTTGCCGGTGCATTAATGGCGAAAACACCTGCCGAAGTGCTGCCGCATATCGGTCTGTTTGTCTGGGCATGGCCAGACGGACCGGAAAACTTAACACAGCGCCTGTTGGCTCTGCGTCAGGCGGGTTTTCCCGATGTCAGTGAATGGACGCACAGAGTGACTGGCGCAGACGAAGTCGAAAGCTGGCGTGAGCGCTGGTTCCATCAGCCGTTGTCCTTTGTTACCGATGGTGTTGTGGTACATAGCCTCCCATCGGAACAGGGATGGAACTGGATCCCTGGCCAGGGGAACTGGGCGGTGGCCTGGAAATATCCCCCACCGCAAGCGACCAGCGAAGTCCGTTCCGTGGCGTTTTCTGTTGGCCGTACGGGAAAAACGAATGTGGTGCTTATTCTGCAACCAGTACAGCTGGATGACAAACGCATCAGTCGGGTGAATGTTGGCTCAGTGTCACGCTGGCGGAAATGGAATGTGATCGCCGGAGACCACGTCAGTATTGATCTTGCGGGTCAGGGGATCCCGCGTCTGAATGAGGTACTGTGGCGGGTGGCGCAGCGAGATTATCCTCAGTTTCCCGATGCGGCATCTTTCAGTCATCTTAGTTGCCTTCATCTGACACCAGAATGTCGGCAGCAGTTCCTGGCACGGCTGGAGTGGCTGAGCAGTAAGTCTGCGCTTAACCTGACGGGTATGGGGCGCCAGAACTGGCAGCAGTTGCTTCAGTCGGGCTATCTGACACACTTGTTTTCATGGCTGGCACTGTCGCAGGAACAGTTAAAGGTTGTTCCTGGAATCGGAGAGGCGAGATCACATCTTTTCTGGCAGCAATTTCGCTTAAGTCGACAGCGGCCTTTCAAGCGTTGGGTCAGGGCATTAGGTGTTCCGATCCCTGAGAAGGCCATGAATGCACTGGTGGATGATAGCTGGTCGCAGCTATTGTCACGCACGGTAGAGGAGTGGCAGACGTTACCCGGTATTGGTGACGGGCTGGCGCAAAAGATTATCAATTTCCTGCAACATCAGGAGGTGCGGCAGCTTATCCATTGGTTGGAGGAGCCGGCCGCCCTGGCTGTATCATCAGATTAATGGTCATCGTGCGGGTAATTGAATACAGGCAAGCCCAGTTTGAAACGAAGCGCCAACAAACGAGCGATGAATCCGGCTAGCAGCGTAATGATAATGACAGTTTCCGTGGGCAGCGCGGTTTTTAGCAAAAGAATGTAGACCCAGCCCGAGGCGAAGGCGATGCCAGCATAAAGCTCTTTCTGGAAAACCAGGGGGATCTGGTTGCAGAACATATCGCGGAGAACACCGCCAAACACACCCGTCACAACTGCGCTGATGGCTGCAATAATTCCAGCGTGCCCCATATCCAGCGCTACCTGCGCACCAATGATGGAAAAGACCACCAGGCCTAATGCATCAAGGACAAGAAAAACCTTACGAAGGTGGGGCATGAGGGGGGCTGCCAGCGTAGTGATGACGGCGGCGGCAGCAACAATCATGATGTATTCAGGATGTTTCACCCAACCGAGTGGGTAATGTCCTAGCAGCATATCGCGGACTGAACCCCCGCCAATCGCGGTGACAGACGCGATGATGATCACACCGAACATATCCATCTTGCGACGGCCAGCCGCCAGTGCGCCTGTCATGGCTTCCGCTGTAATACCGATGATATAAAGGACCGTGAGTAACATTGCCATCTCCTTAAAACCTGGCGGCAATCCTAAGGGGTTAGCGTCAAAACGGCGACTGAAATTTTCACAGGGGAAGCCTTGTCGTATGAGGTGGCTCAACGGGGGGCCACTAACGATGAATGCCGTAGCAAAACAATAAATGCGTGGAGATGAAATAGGAATGAGTGTAAATGGATGTTTTCAGAATGGAGTCTGTCTGATTTTATTGATTATTATTGTTTGATAAATAAGTCTCTCTGTGTTTGGTTTTACAGTTATATTTTATGATTTTTTTGTTCTAAAGTGTTCAGATTTTATTTATAAATATCCAGCTGGTTATAATTATCATCATTAATTTATGTTTTTTTTATTACAGGTAAGTCAATGCTTTGCTTTTATCTGGTGCAAATTGCTTGCCATTCCGTACTGAGCGCATTTAAGATGTTTTGTGAAATTGTTAATGAACGGAATGTTTATTCAGGGCTGTGATGATAATCTACATGGAGGGAGTATGTCTAACCGGCACACAATAGCAATCTCTGATGACCACCCACATATCATATATTCGATAAAGATGCTGTTCGAAAATAGCGATTTGTTCGTTGTTTCAAACGAAACAATATGTGGGAAAAACTTATTGTCAGGTCTGGCTTCTAAACAAACGGACATAGTTATTACTGATTTTTCATTGAGTTCAGACCGTTCGACGATGGATGGGTTTGCCAAGCTTCGTGCTCTAAAAGGGCGGTTTCCTGATGTGAAGGTTGTCCTGCTTACCTCACAAAGTAATACAGCCATTCTGAGAAGTGCATGCGATTATGGCGTTAAGTCAATCGTTAGTAAATCTGACCCTGTAGAGGAAACGGTAATGGCTTGCCAACACGTCATGACCCAGCAAGGGTATTTCTTCTCTTCATCATGTAGCCATGTTAAGAATTATCTAGTAAAAGGAAAGGAAAAAGGAAGCCCTCTTACTCCTAAAGAGTTAGAGGTGATTAGACTATTCTCTTCTGGATACACGTTGTCAGAAATTGCAGTGCGCCAAAACAGAACCATCAGCACAATTTCCACTCAAAAGTATAATGCGATGCGTAGGCTGGGTGTCTCCTCTAACATTGAGCTGATACGCTATGCATACGCAAAAGGGTTAATCTAGTTTTTTGGTATCGTAAGGTAAAAATAGTATTTAGTTGGAAGGTTATTTCCATTTTTTCAGTTGTAGCGATTATTTCTAATGCGGTTGTTCTTATTTTTGGTAGCGACACCAAGACGAAAATGCCCCAGGTGATTAACTGTCATCACGAGGGGCATCATTGGGGCAGTATTACCCATGTGGGGCAAGTGGTATCTGTCGGACATTCAGTCCTTCTGTTCTGCAAGAGAACAGCACGCTCGAATCGTGGGGGACCAGGGCAAAGCCTGGTCTCTCGATGTGGGAAGCGTTATTTCCCGTCAGCAGCCTGTCTGACGACTTACAATTTTTCCCAGGCTTTTTTCAGTCCGGTTTCTTCATCGGGGTCGGCTCCCTGTGCCGAGGTTGCTTCTTCTTCCGTCAGCGATTCGCTATCAAAAGAGGGCATCGTTTCCTCAATCATCTGTTCATCAAATGCCGGATTCAGTGCCGGAGAAAGCGGAGAACTCATCAGGCTGTCTGGCATCGCAATATGTGGAACGGGCGCATCCTCAACAAATTGTGCCTCGTCTTCCTTCACTGTTCTGCTCAGGCCGACAATGATCAGGCCACACAGCGCAAAGAAGGCATAAAGCGTATTGCCCCCCAGAGGCTCCATTAGCAGGCCTACGACCAGTGGACCAATACTGGCGCCGACACCAAAGGCCATCAGCAGGCACGCTGCCAGTGAGACGCGTCTTTCCGGCTCAACCAGGTCATTCGCCAGAGCGACAGCCAGAGGATATAGCGAAAACTGCAGCATACTGACGATAAAACCCAGCCCCAGCAGCAGCGAGAAACTGATGTGTGGCAGGACTGCCAGGGGTAGCGCTGCAACAATCAGCACAATGGCATTTAGTCGCATCAGCAGGGTGCGGTTATAGCGATCAGACAACCAGCTGAGAGGAAACTGTGCGACCAGCCCGGCAAAAATAGCGATGGCCATAAACAGACCGGTTTGGCCTGTTGTCAGATCTTGCTGACTGGCATAAACCGGTGCTAGTCCATAAAAAGAGCCGACCAGCATGCCAATAGCGAGGGTGGTTGCGAGTACTTTAGGGATAGCACCGATAAAATACCGCAACTCCATCGGGGCTGGGGAAAGCTGGCGGGCGTGTGTCCGCGTGGTCAAGGCAATTGGCACCAGACAGAGTGAGAAACAGAGGGCGATTAACAGCAACGTGCTCAGACCCAGATCGGTTTGCAGCATCAGCACCACCTGCCCGAGCGACATGCCGAGGTAGGTCGCCACCATATAGCAGCCAAAGACTTTGCCACGCTGTTCAGATTCTGACTGGTCGTTAAGCCAGCTTTCCAGCACCATATATTGGCACATCATGCACAGACCGATGATCAACCGCAGCCCGACCCAGACCGGGATAAACCCGGTTAGCCCGTGGCACAGCACGGCCGCGGTAATAATACCGGCGCAGGAAACATAGGTACGAATATGGCCGACGCGGGCGATGAGAAAATGACCCACTTTGCCGCCGATCACCAGGCCGATGTAGTTCGCTGCAATAATGGCCCCGATCAGACCGCCGGAGACATGGGCCGATGTCAGACGCAGGGAAACATAGGTCGTCAGCAACCCGGAACCGAGCAGCATTAACAGCGTAGTGGTATAAAGCGGGAAAAACACGCCTAACGTCTTGTTCACTCTGCCTCCTGGGGAATATTGAACCGGTCCGTTGAGCGCCGTACGCCCCTAACACCGTAAGCGGGTGCCTTGTGATACTAGCAGTTTCAATCCTGAGGGCAAATCGGGCGGGTGAGGAAAGGGAACCAGTAGCGCAGAGGCTACTGGCTGGGATCAGTTCTTTTTCACAAACTCAGACTTCAATTTCATCGGGCCAAAGCCATCGATTTTGCAGTCAATATTGTGGTCACCTTCTACCAGGCGAATGCTTTTTACTTTGGTGCCAATCTTCAGCGGTGTTGAACTGCCTTTGACTTTAAGGTCTTTAATCACCGTGACGCTATCGCCATCTGCCAGCAGGTTGCCGTTGGCATCTTTAACAATCAGGGTGTCATCAGTCGCGGCGTCAGCGCCATCAGCCCACACGTGGCCACATTCCGGGCAGTTGAGCATCACGCCATCTTGCCAGCTATATTCTGAGTGACATTTTGGGCAAGGAGGTAACGTTTCCATGATAATCCTTAAGTAAATCCATAATAAAGTAAGGGGATAGTTTACCTTGTCGGAGACGTTCTTCCTATTGCTGTTTGGCCGAGGATTTTGATACCTGCACAGTATCTCGCAGAGAACGCAGCGGCTGCTGACCTGATACTCGATGCGTCAGATATTGTGGTTCTGAATAATATTCACTGTAAAATCGCTATGAAAGGAATCAATGTTTAACTTTAATCGCTGTCTAAAGCCCAGATGGATATAGTGATCATCGGGGAAATAAGTCTGCACAGCGAACAGGATTTCAGTTTTCACTGGATCTATCGTGAGCCGCTGTTGCTGGCGGCGGGAAAACAGCATAAAAAAGCCCTGTAAACAGGGCTTTTTTACACAGTGAGCATTGCATTACTCGATGTTCTGAATCTGTTCTCTCATCTGCTCAATCAGCACTTTCAGCTCAATGGCAGAAGCGGTGATATCAGCATTAATGGATTTTGATCCCAGTGTGTTCGACTCACGGTTGAACTCCTGCATCATAAAGTCGAGGCGGCGGCCGACCGCTTCCTTCTTCTTCAGGATGTTATAGGTTTCTTTCACATGGGCTTCCAGACGGTCCAGCTCTTCCGCGACGTCCACACGCTGCGCCAGCATCACCAGCTCTTGCTCCAGGCGATTATTTTCCAGCTGTACCTGCGCCTCTTCCAGGCGGGTAACCAGTCGTTCACGTTGCCATTTGAGTACTTCTGGCATATGCGTACGGACTTTGATCACTTCCGCGCTCACCCCTTCCAGACGCTGTTCAATCAGCGCTTTCAGAGCCGTGCCTTCGCTTTCACGCGCAATAATAAATTCGTCGATGGCAGCATCCAGCGCCTTCAGCAACTGGGCAGAAATCGCATCCAGATCCTGCTCTTCGGCTGACATCACGCCAGGCCAGCGCAGGATATCGACCGGATTGATTTCACCCTCGTCGCTCTGCATTTTGACCCAGTTGGCAGCCTGCACCAGCTGGATGGCCAGTTTTTCATTCAGTACCAGCGAACTTTGGGCACGCGGGTCAGCGTCGAAACGCAGGTTAACTTCGATTTTCCCACGGGTTAGACGATTACGAATGCGTTCACGAATTACCGGTTCCAGGCCACGAAACTGCTCTGGCAGACGAATATAGGTTTCAAGATAGCGCTGGTTGACGGAACGCAGCTCCCAGGCTGCGCTGCCCCATTCGCCTTTCGTTTCGCGTCGGGCATAAGCTGTCATGCTGCGGATCATTTTGCGTACCGTTATTAGGAAAAGATGCAGCGATTATAGCGATGCTTACGATGCCTTAACAGGCATTCGGTCAAATGGCCGTGTTTTGGCTGACGTTTTGTTGCCAGAAGCTTAAGATGCCGAAATAAGAAACATCACTCACTTCAGGAGCCACTATGATGCCGCGCGTATTCACATTTTCCCTTCTGGTACTGGCGCTGTCAGGCTGCACGACACCGTCACGGCCAGCCAGCCAGATGACCGCCCCGATCTGTACCGTGGGCGACGCCCTGACGCAAACTACCCTCTACTTCGGTCTGAATCGCCCGCAGGGTGCCGTTATCACCGAGGCAGAATGGCAGACGTTTGTTGATTCAGAAGTCACACCTCGCTTCAAAGCAGGGTTGACGGTCTTTGCGGCAAAAGGGCAGTGGCTGGGAAATGATGGAAAACTGGCGCGGGAAAACAGCAAGGCGCTGCTGCTGATCCATGCTCCGGATAAAGCCAGTGAACAGGGGATTGAGGCACTGCGTGCTATTTATAAACAGCGCTTTGCCCAGGATTCAGTGATGCGGGTGGATGCGGCGGCCTGTGTGGCGTTCTGACCTGTCTTTTAATCAAGAACACCCGGCGCGAATGCGCCGGGTGTAGAGATTACAGCACCAGCCCGGCAAAGGCTGCAGAGAGCAAGCTGACCAGCGTGGAGCCGTAAATCAGCTTCAGGCCGTAGCGTGAAACCACATTCCCCTGTTGCTCATTCAACCCTTTTATCGCCCCGGCGACGATGCCGATAGAGGCAAAGTTCGCGAAGGAGACCAGGAACACCGACAGAATACCCAGTCCGCGCGGCGACAATTCTGCGGCGATTTTCTTCAGCTCAATCATGGCCACAAACTCGTTCGTTACCAGCTTTGTCGCCATAATACTGGCAGCCGGCAGAGCATCTGCGGTCGGGATGCCAATCAGCCACGCAAATGGCCAGAACACATAGCCGAGGATCTGCTGGAAGCTAATGCCGAAAACGGCTGAGAACACGGCATTCACCGCTGCAATTAAGGCGATAAAGCCAATCAGCATGGCCAGAATGATCATCGCCACTTTAAAGCCAGCCAGAATGTATTCACCCAGCATTTCAAAGAAGCTCTGATCTTCGTGCAGCTTTTCCAGACGAATCTCCGGCTCATCGCCCACCGGTGTCGGGTTGATAATCGACAGGATGATAAAGGTACTGAACATGTTGAGGATCAGCGCCGCCACAACATAGCGTGGCTCAATCATCGACATATAGGCGCCAACAATCGACAGCGACACGGTGGACATCGCGGCCGCTGCCATTGAGTAGAGGCGACGTGGTGAAATCTCTGCCAGGATACCTTTATAGGCGATAAAGTTTTCCGACTGGCCGAGGATCAGCGTGCTGACGGCATTAAATGACTCCAGCTTACCCATACCGTTAACTTTAGAGAGAACGGTGCCAACGCCCCTGATCAACAGCGGCAGAATTTTAAGGTGCTGCAAAATCCCGATCAGGGCAGAGATAAAGACAATTGGGCAGAGCACGCCGAGGAAGATAAACGCCAGCCCCTGTGAACTCATCCCGCCGAAGACAAAATCGGTTCCCTGCGCTGCGTATTTCAGCAGAACCTCAAAGAAGCCTGAAAAGACGGTAACAACGGTCAGCCCACCAGAAGCGTGCAGGAAGAACCAGGCGAGGGCAGCTTCAATGACAACCAGTTGCAACAGCACGCGTGGGCGAATTTTTTTCCGGTCATTACTGAACAGTAACGCCAGGCAGCAGATAATGGCCAGGGCCAGAATAAAATGAAAAACAGAGGTCATACGCAGGTCCGGCATGAGGAATGATTGATGATGAGAGGCATTTAGCCATATTTCAGTTTGATTTACATCCAGCCGGGCGCTATCTGGCTGTTTTAGCGTTTAAATAGTCGTTATTTTCATAACAAACTGCGTTCAGTTTCGCCTGCGATAGGCAATCCATGGCGAAATCCGTATAATGCGCAGCCAATTATGTTTAGCTAGCCGGAGAGAAATTATGCGTCCATCAGGCCGTAGCGCACAACAGGTGCGCCCCGTCACCCTGACCCGTCATTACACCAAACATGCAGAAGGCTCTGTGCTGGTTGAATTCGGTGATACCAAAGTTCTGTGTACCGCCACCATTGATGAAGGCGTACCACGTTTTCTGAAAGGTCAGGGCCAGGGTTGGGTCACCGCCGAATACGGCATGCTGCCACGTGCCACCCACAGCCGTAATGCGCGTGAAGCGGCTAAAGGGAAGCAGGGCGGTCGTACCCTGGAAATCCAGCGTTTAATCGCCCGCTCGCTGCGTGCGGCAATTGATCTGAAGGCGCTGGGTGAATTCACCATTACCCTGGACTGTGACGTGTTACAGGCCGACGGTGGCACCCGTACTGCCTCCATCACCGGAGCTTGCGTGGCACTGGCTGATGCGCTGAACCATCTCGTCTCTATCGGTAAGCTGAAGACTAACCCGATGAAAGGCATGGTCGCCGCGATCTCTGTTGGCATCGTCAAGGGCGAAGCGCTGTGCGATCTGGAGTACGTTGAGGACTCTGCCGCCGAAACCGACATGAATGTGGTGATGACGGAAGACGGTCGCATGATTGAAGTGCAGGGCACCGCAGAAGGTGAACCGTTCACTCATGACGAACTGCTGAAGCTGTTGGAGCTGGCACGAGGCGGTATCGATACTCTGGTTGCAGCGCAAAAAGCGGCGCTGGCCAACTGATTTTTTCAGGCGACGATGAAGTCGCCTTTTTTATGCCCCCTATTTGAGGAAAACGACATGAAAGCCTGGCAGCGCCAATTTATCGAATTCGCCATCAACAAGCAGGTGCTGAAGTTTGGTGAGTTCACGCTGAAATCAGGGCGCAAAAGCCCTTATTTCTTTAACGCCGGTCTGTTCAATACCGGGCGTGATCTTGCCCTGCTGGGCCGTTTCTATGCCCAGGCACTGGTGGATTCGGGTATCGATTTCGATCTGGTCTTTGGCCCAGCCTATAAAGGCATCCCGATTGCGACCACGACGGTGGTAGCTCTGGCCGATCATCACGACCGTGATGTTCCTTACTGTTTTAACCGCAAAGAAGCCAAAACCCATGGCGAAGGTGGCACGCTGGTGGGCAGCCCGTTGCAGGGTAAAATCATGCTGGTGGATGATGTGATCACTGCAGGCACGGCTATTCGCGAATCGATGGAAATTATCGCGGCGCATCAGGCGACGCTGGCTGGCGTATTGATTTCCCTCGACCGTCAGGAACGCGGACGTGGCGAAATCTCAGCGATTCAGGAAGTGGAACGTGATTATGGATGTCAGGTGATTTCGATCATCACGCTAAAAGAACTGATTGCTTACCTGGAAGAAAAGCCAGAAATGGCCGATCATCTGATTGCTGTACGTGCTTATCGCAGCGAGTTTGGTATCTGACAGGATGTCGTTGTGCGGGGCGACCCTCTTTCTGGTCGACCCGCAACATTACACGAGTTGTGCGGCCAGTAGTGGCCAGCGTACGTCGAAGTCGACGGTAGGGCGATAGCGGAATTCGGAACGAACAAACCGTGACAGCAATCCCTCGCAAAATGCCAGTAGCTGGCTGGCCAGCAGCGTTTCATCGGTAATAAACCCTTCACCTTCACGCATTTTCTTCTCACGCATCACCTGGCGCAGCTGCACCTCAATACGTTCAAAAAGCTGGTTTATACGCCCCTGTAAGCGATCCTGTTCGAACATCAGCGCATGGCCGGTCAGAATGCGCGTTAAACCCGGATTACGCTCACCAAAGCCCAGAATTAACTGAGTGATCATACGTAGGCGCGGAAGCGTCTCTTTTTCATCTTTCAGAATCAGATTGATGCGCGTAATCAGGCTGTCTTCAATAAATTCGATCAGGCTGTCAAACATCTTGGTTTTGCTGGGAAAATGCCGGTAAAGCGCTGCTTCAGAAACCCCTACATTCGCCGCCAGTTTGGCGGTGGTGATGCGCTGGCTGCCATCACCAGACTCCAGCATTTGCGCCAGCGCCTGTAGAATTTCTTCGCGGCGATTCCTTTTCGCACTCTTCTTTTCTACCATGTCTTAAAAGACCCCTGAAAACATCACCATAAAACGGGCAAAGGCCCACACAACGTCCGTGAACGCGTGGTCACGGCGAGTCAATTCAGATTATCGTTGTGCGGCCCGTGGAGAATTACTGGCGACCAGAATGGCCGAAACCACCTTCACCACGCACGCTGGTGTCAAAGTCGTTGACCAGATTGAACTCGGCCTGGACGACAGGCACGAAAACCATCTGCGCAATACGTTCGCCGGGTTCGATAGTAAAGGAGTCTTGCCCACGGTTCCAGACGGAAACCATCAGTTGACCCTGATAATCGGAATCGATCAAACCGACCAGGTTACCCAGAACGACGCCATGCTTATGCCCCAGCCCGGAACGCGGCAGGATCACGGCAGCCAGCTGTGGGTCAGCAATATGAATCGCTAAACCCGTTGGCACCAGCGTTGTTACACCAGGCTCAAGCACAAAGGCTTCATCCAGGCAGGCACGCAAATCAAGCCCGGCAGAACCTGACGTGGCGTAGGTTGGCAGGGGGAAGTCGGTGCCGACTCGCGCATCAAGAATCTTAACGTCGATTTTTTTCATCATAAAGGCTGACAATCTCGTCTAATAGCTGTTGGCCAAGGAGTGTCTTATCGCAGAGCGGTAAGGCTTTATCTCCCTCCTGCCAAAAAAGGTGAAGAGCATTGGTATCACTGTTGAAACCCTGCCCGGTTTTGGCTACATCATTGGCGCAGATCAAGTCCAGATTCTTGCGCGTCCGTTTTTGTTGTGCGTATTCTTCCACATTCTGGGTTTCAGCGGCAAATCCTACAACATACGGTCTGTCGTGCGGCATCGCTGCAACACCTGCCACAATATCGGGATTTTTTATCATTCGCAGGGTGATTTCTTCGCCCTGTTTTTTGATTTTTTCTTCCGCCACTGCCGCCGCCCTGTAGTCGGCTACTGCCGCACAACCAATAAAGATCTGTTGAGCGGCTGCCTGCGCCATCACTGCCTGCTGCATGTCCAGCGCCGAAGTGACATCAATACGATTAACGCCTGCCGGTGTCGGCAACGTAACCGGGCCCGCCACCAGCGTGACGCTGGCACCGCGTTGCGCCGCCGCCGCCGCAATAGCAAACCCCATCTTTCCTGAGCTGTGATTGCTGATAAAACGCACCGGATCGAGTGCTTCCCGGGTCGGGCCGGCGGTGATCATAATATTGAGATGTTGCAGATCGTTGACGGGAGCAGCCCAGTTTATCGCCAGGTCAACAATCGCCAGCGGGTCGAGCATACGCCCTGGGCCGATATCGCCACAGGCCTGGCTGCCGCTGTCAGGGCCCCAAACCAGCACTCCGCGTTGTGCCAGCAGTTGTACATTATGCTGGGTAGGCAGTGCGCGGTACATCTGCTGGTTCATTGCCGGGACAATTGCCACCGGTGCTGCCGTTGCGAGGCAAAGGGTCGTCACCAGGTCGTTCGCCATACCCGCGGCAACACGGGCGATCAGGTCCGCAGTTGCAGGGGCAAGGATGACCAGATCTGCCCATTTCCCCAATTCAATATGACCCATAGCGGCCTCAGCAGCCGGGTCGAGTAAATCGTCGGAAACCGGATAGCCAGATACAGCCTGCAAACTGAGTGGGGTGATAAAGGCTTTCGCTGCGTGAGTCATGACGACACGTACTTCTGCGCCACGGTCGCGTAACCTGCGTACCAGTTCAGGGGTTTTATAGGCAGCGATACCCCCACTGACGCCAAGAACAATACGTTTTCCGGTTAATCCCATCATGTTGCTGTTCGCCTTCTGTTTAGCCTGCCCGGTGCTCTCGCGCCGTAATCTGATTATTTTATCACACTCCGGCGGGCGGGTTAGCACCACACATTTTTTGCGAGCTGGCGCGTAAAGTCAGCACATCGCAATAGGAAACTACTGTATATAATGCCATGCTTTTTTATCTTCAGGAAGGAGAAACGGCAGATGGATGAGAACTGGATGGGGTTACCCCCGCGTGAAAAATTGTTGAAATGTGGCGCACAAACGCTGAGTGATGTTGAACTGCTGGCTATTTTCCTGCGCATCGGAACGCGTGGGGTCCACGTGATGACGCTGGCGCAGCGGTTGCTTGACGTATTTGGCTCGTTACACCAATTGATGACGGCACCCGCCGAAGATTTTCAGGCGATTCACGGTATCGGCATGGCAAAATATGCGCAACTCAATGCGGTGGCCGAACTCGCCCGGCGCTGCTTTACCTGCCAGCAGGCATTGGAAAACCGTGTTGTCAGCAGTGCTGAACAGATGCTGGATTTTCTTAACAGCTCACTGGCGCACCGGGAAAGGGAGATTTTCCAGGTGGTCTTTTTTGATAATCAGCATCGGGTCATTCATACCAGTGAAATGTTCAGTGGCACGCTCAACAGCGTTGAAGTGCACCCCCGTGAGATTATACGCGAAGCGCTAAAACGCAATGCAGCGGCGGTCATTCTGGCGCATAATCACCCATCCGGGCTGGCAGAACCCAGCCGCGCCGATCGTGATATAACGCAGCAAATTGTGCGTGCCTGTACCCTGATGAATATCCGGGTACTTGACCATATGGTGATCGGGCGGGGTGAGTATGTGTCTTTTGCTGAGCGGGGATGGCTATAATGAGTGGGCTGTTATTTAACCGTTTTACGATTTAGTTCAGGAAATACAGTGCATAAACCGGACGCTTCCTGTACAAAAAAGACAAATGTACGCGATCCTTAGGGATCTTTATCTGTTCGGGACTTGAGCGGTCGCGCTTCAGGGCGTATACTACGCCACCTTTGAGAATCTCGGGTTTGGCGTTTGAGCCTACTCAGCGGGTTCACATAGAACTCGCCTGGATGGGCTATAAGCCTGACGAGGCGGCCAGAACCTTATTTTTAAAGCTCGAGCTGATTTGATTTTTGGAGAATAGACATGTCACGAGTCTGCCAAGTAACTGGCAAGCGTCCGGTAACGGGTAACAACCGTTCCCACGCAATGAACGCGACGAAACGCCGTTTCCTGCCGAACCTGCACTCTCATCGTTTTTGGATTGAGAGCGAAAAGCGCTTCGTTACACTGCGCGTATCTGCCAATGGCATGCGCGTAATTGATAAAAAGGGTATTGATACGGTCTTGGCCGATCTCCGTGCCCGCGGTGAGAAGTACTAAGGTAAGGAACTGAAACATGGCTAAAGGTATTCGTGAGAAGATCAAGCTGGTTTCTTCTGCTGGTACAGGTCACTTCTATACCACCACGAAGAACAAACGTACTAAGCCGGAAAAATTGGAACTGAAGAAATTCGATCCAGTTGTCCGCCAGCACGTGATCTATAAAGAAGCTAAGATTAAGTAATTAATCTCAGTGGATGAAAAACCCGGCCCCGGCCGGGTTTTTTTGTTTCTGGGGTTTTCTGTATAGTACGCTGCAGTGTGAAAAATTGGCCAGGCGCTACGGAGGCGAGGCAATGCCAGAGTTACCAGAGGTCGAAACCAGTCGACGCGGGATCGAGCCACATCTTGTTGGAGCAACGATTCTGCATGCAGTGGTGCGTAATGCACGCCTTCGCTGGCCTGTTTCGCAAGAAATCCATGCTCTGAGTGACCAGCCCGTTCTGAGCGTCCAGCGCCGTGCTAAATATCTGCTGCTGGAACTGCCAACAGGCTGGATCATTGTGCATCTTGGAATGTCGGGCAGCCTGCGCGTATTGCCGGAAGACCTGCCTGCGGCAAAGCACGATCATGTTGATCTTGTCATGAGCAACGGTAAGGTTCTGCGTTATACCGATCCACGCCGCTTTGGTGCCTGGTTGTGGTGTCCTGACCTTGCCGCCAGCTCTGTGCTGTCGCATCTGGGGCCAGAGCCGCTTAGCGAGGATTTTTCAGCCGCATATCTGTTTGAAAAATCACGGGGTAAGCGTACAGCGGTCAAACCCTGGCTGATGGATAACAAAGTGGTGGTGGGCGTGGGAAATATCTACGCAAGTGAATCGCTGTTTGTGGCGGGGATCTTACCCGATCGTCCTGCAATGGACTTAACTGAAGCCGACACCGGGCTGCTGGTTGCCACCATCAAAGCGGTCCTGCTGCGTTCTATTGAGCAAGGTGGTACTACCTTACGCGACTTTCTACAAAGTGACGGTAAGCCCGGGTATTTTGCGCAGGAACTGCAGGTTTATGGCCGTGCGGGTGAACCTTGCCGACAGTGCGGCATGCCAATCGAGAGCAGTAAGCACGGGCAGCGCAGCACCTTTTTCTGCCGTCACTGCCAGCAGTAAGCCGCTCTTGATCAGAGTTTCGCTTTCAGTGCCTCATACACCGGGGCAGGCAGGAACGCCTGGACTTCCCCTCCGTGGCGCGCCACCTCTTTCATCAGGGATGAAGAGATAAAGGACCAGGCTTCGGAAGGCATCAAAAATACGCTTTCCAGCGTGGGCATCAGGTGACGGTTCATATGCGCCAGTTGCAGTTCGTATTCAAAATCAGACACCGCCCGCAGGCCACGTACCAGCACATTGGCCTGCTGCGCTTTGGCAAAGTTAGCCATCAAGTCACTGAATCCCACCACTTCAACATTCGGCAGATGTGCCACCACTTCGCTTGCCAGCGCGACGCGTTCCTCCAGTGAGAACATAGGCTTCTTACTCGGGCTTGCCGCCACCGCCAGTATGATGTGATCAAACATCAGCGCGGCGCGGGTCACGATATCGAGGTGCCCGTTGGTCATTGGATCAAAGGTACCGGGGTAGATGGCTTTGGTGCTCATAGTCTGCCGTTCCTGGATGCGTGATTAAGAGCCCAGAGGGCCGTGTATTTATTGAAAGTATATTGTGCATTGACCACGGCCAGCAGCCAGCCCTGTTTACCATCAAGAAAACCCGCACGCAGTACCAGTGTCTTCAGAAAAGCGCCGATGGTATGGCCAAAAATAGCCGCGATACCGCAGCGTTTGCCTTGCTGATGGCGTTGTTTCGCCCAGGCTTCCGCATAGGCGAATTGTTTCCACTGGAATGCAGAGAAGTCCCGACAGGTCAGATGCAGCAGATCGCCGCGTAACGGTGTGGCTTTCGTTTGCGCCGTTTCCAGCGATTCATGTACCTGGTTATCGTTGTATTGATATTGACGGGGGTACAGGCGGGTGACTCGGTCAGGATACCAACCACTGTGACGCATAAAACGCCCCAGGAACAGGTTGCGCCGTGCAATGCTGTACACTGTGGAAGATGGCGGCTGCTCCAGCATCTTTTCAATGGTTTGTTTTAGTTCAGGAGTGACGCGCTCATCGCTGTCGATCATCAAAATCATCGGATGGCTGGCATAGCTCTGTGCCAGCTGGCGCTGTTTACCATATCCATGCCACTCCTCAGAGTGAAAGACCTTTGCGCCATGGCGGCTCGCAATGTCCGGGGTACCATCGCTGCTACCTGAGTCGAGCAGGATGATCTCATCTGCCCAACTGATTGACTCAAGACATTCTGGCAGCAGGTCTGCCGCATCTTTGGCAATAATCACTACCGACAGTGTCTGGCGTGAACGCATTTAATGATTCCGCTGTGGCAGATGAGGTTCAAGTAAATGTAGCAGACGTTGTAATGCACCCTGATTCTGGTGGAGCACATCAACGGCATGACGGCCGTAGTAAAGGCGGTAATCTTCATCCGTCAGCAGGGTACCAATCTCTTTATCCAGCGAGTCGGCATCGGTCACGGTGATCATGCCATCGGCCTGCTGCAGGCGTGCACAGATATCTTTAAAGTTAAAGATATGTGGCCCCATCAACACCGGAATGGCATGCGCAGCCGGTTCCAGCGGATTGTGGCCACCACGCTCAACCAGACTGCCACCGACAAAGGCGAGGTCGGCAATACCGTACAACAGCATCAGTTCGCCCATCGTATCGCCAATGACGACCTGAGTACTGCCAGAGGGGATTTCACCGCTGCTGCGTAAGGTATAGCTGAACCCGGCTTTTTGGGTCAGTGCGCGTGCGGTATCGAAACGTTCCGGATGGCGTGGCACCAAAATCAGCAGCAGGCTGGGGAAACGTTCCAGTAGCTTACGGTGTGCTTCCAGAATGATGCTCTCTTCGCCTTCATGGGTACTGGTCGCAATCCAGACCGGACGACGGGGTGCCCACTGACGGCGCAAGGTGATAGCACGTGCCGCCAACTCAGGTGTGACAGAAATATCAAATTTCAGGCTACCGGTAACTGAAAGCTGTGAGCGCTTGACGCCCAGACCGATAAAACGCTCGCCATCTTCCTGATTCTGCGCGGCAATCAGTGTGATGCGTTGCAGCAGGCGTTTCATGAATTTGCCGATCTTTGCATAACCCTTTGCTGAACGTTCAGACAGGCGCGCATTGGCGATGACCAGAGGGATTTTACGGGCATGCAGTTGAGTGATCATATTGGGCCATAGTTCGGTTTCCATAATGATCACCAGTCGCGGACGAACGGTATCGAAGAAGCGATTCATTGCGCCGGGTAGGTCGTAGGGCAGGTAAACGTGATGAACATCTTTGCCAAATGCCGAACTGGCGCGCTCCGATCCCGTCGGGGTCATGGTGGTGACGACAATCGGCAGGTCGGGGTAGCGATGGCGCAACGCACGAACCAGAGGGATCGCCGCCAGTGTCTCACCGACCGATACGGAGTGCAGCAGAATACCCTCTGGCTTCACTTTCCCCGTGCAAAATCCATAACGTTCAGCCCAGCGTTTACGGTAGGCAGGAGCCTTTCGACCACGTAGCCAGAGGCGCAGCCAGATGAGAGGCTGAATGAGATACAGCAAGGCGGTATAAATGGTAATCATCACATTGTTTTCAGTTGAACAGAGACATATGCCCAGGGATAGCCGAAAAAAGAGAAACAATGCGGCATGTTAGCAGATAAGTGAGGCCTGCTCACACTACTTCATTGTAGGGAGCCTGCTGTCGTTAGCAGGCTTAACTTTTACGGAGGTTTTTGCGCCATAGCAGCAGGCGAGTCAGCCACAGGAGCAGTTGGTACCACTGCTTAATACCGCGTGCATTGCGTAGCATGCGGAGATGAGTCTGTGTACGCCAGATGTCGGCAATCATTGCCTGTTTTGCGGCCTGGTTTGGTTCACGCCGGATGGCATGACAAACACTTAGCGCTTCCCGGGTTATCTGCCAATGTAGAGGCCGATAAATTTTGACTTTGTCCTGATAGCGCTGATTAATTTTTTCCAGCAGATGGCAAATTTTCAAATAATGGCGTTGGTATATGACACCGGCTCTGCCAGTACGTCGGCGGTTGCTGACCGATTGCTGATGAATCAGATATCGGTACAGTGTCTTCTCGGTATAGCGCACGCGGCTTGCGTTCAACATAAATTCAGTCGTCCAGGGAATATCCTGGTGATGCAGTCCGGGGACAAACTGCAATCCGATTTGCCTGATTAATGATGATCGGTATATCCCTAGCCATACCACGTGAAGATAGCGGCGGGTTTTTAAAGCCCGGTTTAGCCACTCGCCACCATCCATGACATGGGTTGAGCGCAGCCGGTTCAGTGGGATAACGACCCGGCCTGTATCGGTAGGCGAGCTGACACGACAGGCATTGCACTGCACGGCATCAAGATCGTCAGAGAGTGCCAGCCTCATCAGGGTGCTGTAAAGTTCAGGGTCAAGAATATCGTCAGCGTCGGGAAAGGTGACATATTTTCCCTTCGCTATTTGCAACCCGGCGTTGCGAGCTCGTGAAACGCCGCCATTAGCTTGATGTATGACGTAGATATTCTCTGCTTGCATGGCATAAGCCTGTGCGCGAGCTCCTGAACCATCGGTCGAGCCATCATTCACCAAAATAATTTCCAGATCCTGCAATGTTTGCCCGAGCAATGAGGTCATAAAGGGATCAAATAACGGCCCCGCATTGTAGAGGGGAATAACAACGCTCAGCAATGGAGCGGTAGGCATAAGCAGAGTCCTTTCATTATAAAAACCTCATTCCGCTGAAATTTCAATTAGTTAGTAAATGCTAAATGATTTAGTGGATTTTTTTTAGCTTTAAGTGTGCAATTCATCACGTAATGTTGTCAGAGCAGGTCAGGGAGTCGTGGTTTCACCGGCAAAAGGTAGCCGACCCCACAGGTAAGGATGTGGGAGGAGATCGTTTCTAACGGAAGAGGAAGGGTTTCAGGCGAGTGACGTCCTGCAGGACAGAACTCCATAGACTTATGCACACAGTTTGTTAGCAGGTTGGTAATGAAGAATATTTTAATTATACGCCGTGACAATATTGGCGATCTGGTTTGTACCACCCCTTTGATTGAAGGGGTTAAAACGGCATATCCTGATGCGAATGTTTATTTGCTAATCAACACTGTCAGCCATGATGTGGTCAAAAACAATCCGCATATTACACGTACTTTTGTCTACCGTAAGGCCAAGCATGCCTCCGGTAATCGCGCCAAGTTAAGTGTTTATTTTGATCGTTTTAAGATGTTCATCCAGCTACGCCGCATTCATTTTGACGTGACTATCCTTGCTAATCCTGTGCCCTGTAAATACAGTCTGCGTCTGGCGAAAATGGCCGGAGCGAAGCATATTATCGGTGCCAAAACTGGCGATAAAAGTATCAGCGTACCGTTTGAACGCTCTGATTTCTTGGGTGAACATCAGGTTGAGCGAACATTCAGTTATCTGTCTGCAATAACGCAACAAAAGTTGGCTATTCCACCCGTAAGTATCTGGTTGACTGCACAGGAACGCCAGCAGGCCGGGCGACGTATCGAACAGTTACAGCCGGGAAAAAATATTGGTTTGGCCGTGCATATCAGTAGCCGCAGTGAAAAACGCCGCTGGCCGCTGGAGCGCTATGTGGAGACGATCCAGCGTTATTTGCAGGAAAACAGTGGCAGCGTAATGATCTTCTGGTCTCCACAGGGCACGTTGGCACCGGATGATGTTGGCGATCAGCATCGCGCCGAGCAGGTGCTTGCCGCGTGTCAAAGCCCGCGTGTATCACTCTATCCCACCGCCTCTGTTCGCGAGTTGGTTGCGGCTTACGAAAGATGCGAACTGGTATTATGCAGTGATGGCGGGCAGATGCATCTTGCCGCGGCGATGAATAAAAAACAGGTAGTCCTGTTTGGTGACACTGACCAAAAGTCCTGGCATCCCTGGTCTGGTCAGTACCAAATCTTACAGACGCCGTCCGGAGATTGTGTCGATGTCACTGTCGATGATGTTTGGCAGAGTCTTGTCAGATTGAATGCAACAGACTAATCCTTAAGCGAAAGATACTGCTGGCATATGGGCTGCAAATCGTAGCTCATTAACTGCTGGTGATCGATCGTCGGGGGAGACTGCCAGACCAACGCCATCTTTTCAGCTAGCGATTGACTACTGAGTTCGGCCAGCATGTCCCCCATGCCTGCCCTTTCCAGTATTTCGGCGGGGCCGCCGGGACAACGTGTGCTGACGACGGGTGTACCGCAGAGTAAGGCTTCAACCAGAACGTTGCCAAAGCCTTCACTGTCCGAGCTGAGAACCAAGACTTTTGCGTGTTTGATTAACGGGTAGGGGTTAGCCTGGAAGCCGGCGAAAATAACGCGATCGGCGATGCCAAGTTGTTGCGCCTGCTGTTTAACGCGGTTAATCCGTTGCTCATCCCCCGTTCCCGCCAGCACTAATTTTGCCGCTATGCCAGATGCGGCAAAGGCTTCCAGCAATCGGTCGTGACGTTTATGCGGATGAAAACGGCCGACATGAACCAGATAGGCTTCCCCGGCTGGCACAAAGGGTTCAGCGGCCTGGGCAAGGATGGTGTTGATATCAAAAGGATTATTAATCACCGCCAGACGACGTGGTGTGATCGCCAGTTTTTGCGTCAAATCTTCCGCTACTGCTTGTGAAACAGCAACGATGTTTGCGTTCTGATAGACCTTGCCTATTTTCTGTTTTTTCAGCCAGCGTCCCAAGCCACGGCGGTGCCCCAGATAGGACGTGGAGAGAATACCGTGAATACAGAACCATAATTTCTCAGCAGGCAGCCTCTTGCAGCGAGCGACAATGCGATCGGTTTTATGCAGATGAGAGAAAATGAGATCGTAACGTCCGCCCTGTTTTTCGTTGTCCTCAACAGCCCTGTCAAGCGCCACAGCGCGGCGTTTCAGTTCGGTGATTTTACGCCAGGGAGCACGGCTAGGGCTTTCGATAACCTGATAGTCAATATCGGCAGGAAGTGCATAATTGCAGACATCCCGCAGGGAAAACAGGCTGACCTGATGCCCCATTTTCTGCATACCTTCGCACAGTGTCAGGACAACTTTCTCTGCACCGCCGCCGGGCAACCCATCAATAATCATCAAGATACGCATCGATTAGTCCAGAATCTGTTGGTAGAGAGAGATCAGCTGTTGTGATAAGCGCTGAGGGGAAGAATCCATCACGCGTTCACGCGCATGAATTGCCATATCGCTGCCGATGGCCTGTTCAGGAAGTGCCATGATGGCATCGCGCAACGCGATAATATCCAGCGCGTCACAGACATACCCATTTTCTCCCGCCTGAATAAATTCACTGCCACCGCAGGTGGTGGAGGTGATCACCGGTAAGCCGCAGGCCATGGCCTCCAGTATCACGTTGGGGAAGGGGTCATACAGTGTTGGCAGTAACAGTCCGTCCGCCGCCTGATACCAGGGGCGCGTATCTGCCTGCATGCCGGCGAATATCACCCGATCGCTACAACCCAACTCGCTGGCCAGGGCACGGTATTGCTTTTCAGCCTTATCTTTACCCACCACCACCAGATAACGATTGGTACCGGCAATGGCCTGAATGGCGGCAGCCAGTCCTTTGCGTTCAAAACCAGAACCGACATAGATTAATATGCTGGCGTTCAGCGGCAGAGCCAGTTTCTGACGTTGTTGCAGACGCTCTGCCTCATCGACAGGAACAAACTGAGTGGTATTGATTGCATTATAGATAACATGAATTTTGTCACTGGCAACGCCAAAGCGTTCGATGATTTCCTGCTTCACCATGTGGGCATTGCAGATCACCGCCTTCAATTCCGGTGCCTGGTACATGGCGCGTTCGGCATCCATCACATAACGATGATAGCGATTGCTCATCAGCAATTTCTGTCGCCAGCTGGGGAGCAGGCGCGAGCGTAGCTCCAACCAGCGCTGGTGTACGCCATCGCCAGCGCGATAAATATCGCAGCCGGCGATGCGTTCATGGCTCTGCACAATATCAAATTTTTCCCGCTGCCAGAGTGCGCGTGCGGCAACCGCGAAGCCGCGCTCACGGCTGATGCGCCCCCATTTTACCGGGTCACACAGATGGAGATGCCAGTTTGCCTGACGCTCACCCTGCCACTGGCGCGTAATGACGTTGAGATCCATGGCTTGCTGATCGAGGGCTTCCAGCGCCCGCGAAATAAAACGTTCGGCGCCACCGTCAGGACGATATTTCTGGCGAACTATCGCCAGTCGAATGGGCTTCATGCTAATAACCTCCGGGCGGCTGCCAATACGGTTTCAACCGGAATGGCATCCAGATAGCGTTCGGCAGTTTTCGTGTCGACAGCATCAGGGTCCGGTAGCGGAGCAAAGTCACCCGCCCAGATCACTTCCCCGTTCACCTGCCACGGACGCCAGAAAATCAGTTTTGACGGGCCAAACAGCGCCACGCAAGGGGTTTGCAGTGCCGCGGCCATATGCATCGGTACCGAGTCCACACCAATAAACAGTTCGGCTTCATCGATCAGCGCTGCCAGCTCATTCAGCGTAAGCTGACCCGCCAGGGAATAAACGTTGTCACGGGTTGTGAGGTTACCCAGGATATTGTCGACCATAGCCAGTTCTTTGCGGTCTGGCCCGGAGGTCAGGACAATGTTATGTCCCTCATCCTGAAGTGACTGAATGACGGCCGCCATTTTGGTTTCACTCCAGCATTTGAAAAACCAGCGTGAGGTTGGTTGGATGACAATATACTTCGACACGTCAGCCAATTGCAGTTGTACCGCCTGCCGGTCGCTGTTTGTGTAATGCATACCGACAGTGCTTTCTATGTTAGGTAACTGCAGGGGGGTAAGCAGTGACAGATTCTGTTCAACGGTATGCAATTTAATGTGGGTGTCTGTCGAGACTAAATGCGTATGGCAGTGCTGCCAGAGAGCACCACGACGTTTGGGGAAATCAAAACCTAGTCGTACTGGCGCACGGGTCAGCCGAGTTATTATCGCGCTTCGCCACTGATCGGCAAGATTCACAACAATATCATAACGACGTTTCCTTAGTGTCCTGAGCAGTTTCCACTCCTGACGAAGCTGAAAGCGAACACCCTGTTTTTTCCACGTGCGGTCAATGGCGTAAATTTTGTCAATATCCGGGTGACATGCGAGCATGGCGCGTGTCTCTTCATACAATAATACATCGATGCTGGCATCAGGCCAGGCCGCTTTCAGTGAGCGGATAACCGGAGTGGTTAAAAGCATATCGCCGTGATGACGAAACTTGATCACCAGGATGCGGGCAGCTTGATGAGGGGAAAGCGGCAGGGCCGGGTTTTTCATACGTGATCGCTGTTGAGTAAGCCAGTTGCTGATTCTAAAGCAGTCACTGGGACGTGGCTAGCATCGCCAGGTGCAAGCTGATCATCTGAGAGAATAACTTTGCGCAATGGGCCATCGCTACGTAACATTGGGGGCATAGAAATCTTACCGCAGGAAGGAAAATGGGTCAGCCCGCGTTTATCATCACCATCGATACTGAAGGCGATAACCTTTGGCAAAATCATGACCGCATCGTGACGGAAAATACGCGCTTTTTGCCACGATTTCAGCAACTTTGCGAGAAGTATTCTTTCAAGCCCACTTGGTTGACTAACTATGAAATGGCGATCGATCCTGCTTATGTTGAATTCGCCCTTGATGTGATTGCCCGAAACAGCGGCGAAATTGGCATGCATCTGCATGCATGGAATAGTCCCCCGCTGTATGATCTGACGGGCGATGACTGGCGACATAAACCCTACCTGATTGAGTATCCCTCAGATAACATCCGGGATAAAGTCAGCTACATGACTCAACTTCTGGAAGAGACTTTGCAGGTCAAAATGCGTAGCCACCGTGCGGGCCGATGGGCATTCAATGAATATTACGCGCAGCTGTTAATTGAGCAAGGCTATCAGGTGGATTGCTCAGTGACGCCACGGGTGAACTGGCAATTTTCGCCGGGTTCACCGCAGGGTAATGGCGGGACTAATTACCAGCACTTTCCGGACCGAGCTTACTTTGTTGATGAAAGGGATATTTCTAAGCCTGGTCATTCGTCGTTGCTGGAAGTGCCAATGAGCATCCAGTATAAGCATTCCCCGATCATGAATGCAGCCAAACAGGGTTATGATCGCCTACGTGGAAAACAGCGCAGCCCTTCCGTCCACTGGCTACGCCCGATGGGCGGTAACGTGGCGCAAATGATTCATGTTGCTGAAAAAACACTGGCCGGCGGCAGTGATTATGTTGAATTTATGCTGCACTCATCCGAGTTTATGCCTGGAGGAAGTCCCACGTTTAAAACTGAAGCCGATATTGATGCTCTGTATAACGACCTGGAGCAGCTTTTTGAATATTTGAAAACCCGGACTCAGGGGATGACTCTGACCGAGTATTATCAGCACACACTGAGCAAGGATCATGAAAAAAAATAAAATAAAGTGGATTAGCAGGGCGCTGACGCTATACACTTTTTTTTCGCGCCATCTGAAAAAAAATAAAACACTCAATGCTGAGAAAGAGTTTCAGCGGATCGCTATCTACTCAACGACAGCGTTGGGGGATCTCATGTTCAACACCCCAGCGATTGATGCGTTGAAGCGTCGCTATCCGCGGGCTTCTTTTGTTTTGGTTTCCAGTGAGAAAAATTATACTCTGGTGGCAGGAAGTCCATGGTTTGACGATGTTTTTTATTGGGATAATAAAATTCGTAATGCACATCGGCTGATTAAATCATTACGCAGATTTAAGCCACAGTTGACGGTAATTTTACATTCCCATATGCCTTACGACATATTCTGTGCCGTAGTTTCTAATAGTGAATACATAATTCGTGATAATTACCGCATTGACAGTCCATTAATGAATAGTTGGTTAAATGCTTACTCAAAATCGGAAGGTCAGCATTTAATTCAGCGTAAGCTTGATCTGTTAGGTATTTTGGGGTGTGACACTCATAACCCCTTAATGCACATTCCTGTTTCTTATATCGCCTCGAATCAATCTAATGCCATCATCCGTGTGGGTTTCCAGATGGGAGCTTCGGAAGCAAAGCGTTGTTGGCCAGTAGCGCGATTTGCTGAACTGGCAGCTCAATTATGCAGTGAGGGTGGCTATCAGGTCGTACTGATTGGTGGTCCGAAAGATCAGCATCTGGTTGATGAATTTAATCAGTCGTTAGCCGATGAATGGCTTTCTCACACAGAAAACCAAGTGGGTAAAACGTCTTTGACAGGATTGCTGACGGTGATTGATGGGCTGGATGTGCTAGTAACGGGAGATACGGGACCGCTTCATCTCGCCATCGCACTTCAGACACCCACCGTGAGTCTGTATGCGGACGCAGAGCCAAAATACACTGGCCCTTATCAGGATAAATCGCACCACAGTGTTCTAAAGATCGCGAATAAGCTATCAGGAAGCAGGCAGCCGCTGGAACAGATAAATGCAGAGACAGTAAAACAAGAAGTTGTGCGGCTTACCACCCAGTAACAGGCACACTGGTGTGATACCAGTGTGCTAGATAATATCAATTAATGGCGTTTAGGTTGTGCCATCACCAGCGCCAATGGTAGCCAGAACATTACCCATGGAACACTTGGATTACTGAGCAAAAACATCCCCTGAGTTGCATAAAACATCAGACCAAACAAAAACATGGATGCTTCAAGTGCCTGATTGGCTTTTATCAGCAGCCATCCCATATAGCAGCCATAAACAATCACCGCCAGCAGCAGCAGTCCTCCAACGATGCCGCCTTTCAACAACGTCGCGAAATAGAGACTGTGTGTAGTATGTACTCGTTGTCCAATGGCATTAACGAAATCTAACTCTTGACTGAAACCCCAACCAAACCACGGTTTTTGTTGTATATAGCTCAGTGCATTTTCCCAGATGCCAAAACGGGTAAAGCTTTGTGAGTAGCTCTTATCTATTCGCGCTGACAGTACGTCGTAGCCATTGCTGAACACCATAGCTAACGCGAGAATCACTAAAATCGCGCCAATGATCAGCCAGTCTTTCCGCTGCAGATGCTTAAGTAGCAGCACTAACGGTGCCAGGGCAACTACCAATGAGAACAAAGGGCCGCGACTTTGCGTTAGTAGCATGGCGACAAAAAGCAGGGCAATGGGTAAATAAAGCCATTTTTTACCGGTTTCACGTAGTAAAATTAATCCGCAAAAGATGCCGATGCCGTAATAACCAGCCATATCAATGACGTTTTCAGGGGCCAGTGAGAAGCCATTTTCCAGACGACTCCGCAAAAGTGTTTGCTTATCGACATAAATTAAAGTCAGTAAACATAAAATAACGATGGATGAAAAAATCGCAGCGAGTATAACGTTTTTTTTGTCATGAAAAGTGGTTATGGAAAAAATAATAATAAAGAAAATGATATAAACACTGTGGGTTATTTCTGAAATAACAGAGCCAGAGTTTTCGCTCCATAGTCCACTTAAGGAAAAGTAAAGTAAGAGGGTAGATATAAATATCAGGCCAGTGTTGAATTTGGTTTTATTAAATATGGCGTCGCGAGTGTTTTTATTTAAAAATAAAAAAAACACACTCAAAATTAAAGCAATGTGAAAGGTGTTGTTAACTTTACTCAATCCACCCACGAGCGGAAGGAAAAAAAGAAATGCTGCATAAAATAATGTCATTGATTTCATGTTGAATTCATTGTGCTTACTGAACATCATGAGGTCTTACCTTTTTAAAAATACTGCTATCTAATGCGCTATTTAATGAGAGGTTCAATACTTCGACAGAACGCTCTTTTAAAACATGACTGGCATGTCTAAAAGCAGGCTCTATCAAACCCGCAAACTGCTGATCAAGTTCGCTAGGGGATTTATCATTTTCATTTTCATAAAAACGAGGCTGTTGGAAATTATTCATATCCAGACCTGCAATAATTATCCTGCTAAATCCCATGAACTGAATTATCTGTAATGCCCAATGCACTACTGTGCCAGCATCAAAAATGCCTTTTCTAATATCCTCAAAAAAAGCAATTTTATTATCTGCCTCACTAAAATGAACACTTTTTTCATGCTGGTAGTGTTGATGGATATCCTGTGTCAGGACTTTTGGCTGGAAATTTTTAAAGCAAGCATCTTCAATTATTGCAATCTGACAACGAATAGCAGAATGGCCGAAGTAATCAATGATTTTTACAACGCCACTTACTGTAGTGAAAAACAGTATTTCTGAATCATTAACCATTTCTTTGACCATGCTTTGTCTCTGGTCAATGAACGTCATATCAACAATCACGAAGAATTTGAAGTCAGCTTTATCACGTAAAAACCATGAGCCATTCACACCCATCGCTGGCAGATGCTGTAGTGGGCCAAAGTCAGTGTCATTGACTGACGGGCCAGAGGCGACAACCAGCAGATCTCCAGAATATTTTTTATGAAGTTTGGAGAGGTTGACTACGGGAATGGAATGCCCCCGCAGAGTCATACTGCTGATATGGCCTTCACTGGCGCGTGTAATTTTCACATATGGCCAGAGATTCTCATTATGCCGATAGCTACGTGGATGAGTGTAACGATAAATTTGTTTAAAAAAAGTTCGCATTTGTACTGCAGTGTCCTCACACGTTTTGCTACTTCGAAGTGAAGTGATAAACGTCTTGGTGGGTTTAGGCTCGCATCCTCAAAAAGAGGTACAAAACAAGGCTGCCATACTCTGTGTTGCTGTGGGTAAGATAAGTCCCATCCTGCCCATTTTACATTGCCTCCATCAAGTATCCATAAGAGTTGTTTAAAAAATCATATCTGTACGAACATAGCGATGATCGACGGCTTCAGGTCAGGTTGTCAGCTGCCTGCCTGTGGCTGCCTTTTTGCAGGGGGGCGGTAATAAAAATGAAGTGTATTAGCATTTTTTTAACTTTTATTGACTTCAATTTGCACATTTTACTATGTATTATAGGACATTATTGCCCACACAATGGGCTGGAAACTAACACTAATAAATGGTGTGGTAACAAGAGAGGATTGGAGATTGTCTTTTCTGAAAAGTATGAGTTTATCTAAAAAAATAGTACGTAAAAAAAATGAACTCTTTAGGATGATAAAGCTCAACTTCTTATTAACGCGTTATAAAATAAGAAAAAATGCGAATAATTTAGACTATAATAATATTGATAAAGTCCTGTTACTGCGCCTGGATGATAAGATTGGCGATATGGTCGTGGCTACGGGTGTAATCAAAAGCCTCTTCGATAGAAATATTAAAGTGTATCTGCTTACTGGCCCACTTTGTGCCAATCTTCTGGCTGACTCTGAGTATGTGGAAAAAATATTTATTTATCAACGTCGTCATTCTCTAAACTACCTTACCCAGGAGTGTTTTGACGTTGTTATTGACTTCGATGATGTCGTGACTTATGAACGCTGTAATCTTATTCATAAGATTTCAGCAAAAAATACCATCGGATTTAACAAGAAAAATGTGCCTGTTTATAATCAATCCATAGAATTTTTTGATGAAAATCAGCATGTAACTGAAAGACACGCTCGCGTTTTGCAACTTTTTGGTGTAACGGGAAACGACTATGGCTATTATGTTCCCATTAGCCAGGGTTCGATTGCCCGTGTTGAAGCATTGCTATGTTCATTGAACTATCGGCGGTTGATCGCCATTAATCCTCTTACCGGTTCGGATGATAAAGATTTATCCTCTGAACAGGTCCAGCAACTCGTTGATCATATAAAAAATCAATACCCAGATGATCAGGTTATTCTTATCGGCATAGATAAAAAAATCTCTTCGCTAGAGATTAACGATATCATCTATGTGAAAGAAAGTACGGTTAATACTGCAGCGGAAATTATCAGAAGAGCCGATGTTATCATCTCTCCCGACACATCTATTGTTCATATGTGCAGAGCATTTAATAAACCACTTTTGGCTATTTATAATAAAAGAAAGTTGAAAGATACTGGAATGGTTGGGTATAAAATATGGGCGCCAAATTATCCAAGTGCTTTTCAATTGGTTATTGAACAAGAGTATATTAGTCAACTACCTTTTGATATGCTTAAGGATGAATTCGATAGAGTATTAAAAAATATAACAGCATAGCCATCGGATTGATTCCATTTCCTACACTGAAATCAATCCGAGAGGTTAGTTAGCCAAATATATTTCTATTTTTTTCATGACGTCATGCGCACTGATGGCTGCCATCTCTTTTGATTCTGTAGGGCGTAGCGCAACCTGATTCTTCCCATATCCGCCAATCAACCCCGGATCGGTCGGGCCGTAAAGAGTAATGTTCGGACGGTCGAGCGCGGCAGTTAAGTGACTTAACCCGGTATCCACCGACACCACGGCACGAGCGCCGGCAAGCGTGCGGGCGACCTGTTCCAGCGTCAGCTTTGGCAGCACCTCGACAAAATCGAAGCCCTCTGCCAGCCGCAACGCGCGCTGATGCTCATGCTCTGCACCCCAGGGTAATTTAATCGTTAAACCTGAAGGCTGCATTAACTCGATCAGTTCGCGCCAGTGCGCTTCCGGCCAGTGCTTATTGTCGCGCGTGGTGGCGTGCAAAAACACCAGATACTGATTCGCATCGGCGGGGAGTGCCTGAGTAAAGTGCTGGGCGATAGCGTAATCGCCGATGGTTGTCGGGAGCGCATACCCCAGGCTTTTCGCAAACAGCTCGCGGGTGCGCTGAACGGCGTGCTGCTGTTTGCTGATTTCATGGCGTTTGTCATACCACCAACTGGCAAACGGCTCACGCGCGCTGCGGCTGTCCTGCCCATGTTTAACACCTTTCGCCAGACGTGTTACCAGCGCTGCGCTCTTAATCAGCCCTTGTGCATCAATGATCGCATCGTATTCGCGCGACTGAAGTGCACGTTTAAACACCACGCGTTCTTCGCGCGCCTGGCTGCCAAACCAGTGTTTGCGCCAGCGGCGGATGGCCACCGGTAATACCCGATCCACGGCCGGGTGCCAGGAAGGGATCTGAGCAAAACCCTCTTCCACTACCCAGTCAAAGCGAATCTCAGGGATAGCGCGCATGGCATCAGTCAGAGCAGGTAATGCGTGCAGTACATCCCCCATTGAGGATGTTTTAATAATCAAAACCCGCATTCAGACTCCATGCCGTGGGCAAAGCGTTGCCAGCTCAGTCATGACCCGCTCTGGCGTAATATCAATCAGGCTTTGGTGGTAACCTTCATCGGCATCACCTTTGCGAACTTTATGGTAACCCGTAATTAAACGGATCACGCGGGCTTTGCGGGACAGTGGCGGGGTAAAGTCCGGGCTGCTTGGCCCGTAGAGGGCGACCAGCGGGCGATCCAGAGCGGCAGCAATATGCATCAGGCCTGAATCGTTACTGACCACGGCATCACAGGCCGCCAGCAAAATGACGGCTTGTTCCAGCTGGGTTTCTCCGGCCAGGTTACGGCAGTGCTGGCGTGCATCTTCTGCCAGAGCCGCCAGAATCTGCTGCCCGGTTTCATTGTCTTTGGCGGAACCAAACAGGACCACCTGGTAGCCCTTGTCGATCAGGCGTTGTGCCAGGGTAGCATAGTGGTAATGTGGCCAGCGCTTAGCAGGGCCAAATTCCGCGCCAGGGCAGAACCCAATCATTGGGCGCCCGGAAGCAAGACCAAAGGCGCTGACGGTCGCCTGTTTTTCCGCTTCCTGCACCGCTAACTGCGGCCATAACAGTGGCTGTGGCAGATCGTCGGCGTGGTGGATACGTGCTTTATCGTACGCCAGCGCCACATAGCGCTGGACCATCAGTGGGAATGCGGTTTTATCCAGTCGACGCAGATCGTTCAGCAACCCGTAACGCATCTCACCGCGCCAGCCTGTGCGGCGTGGGATAGCGGCAAAAAACGGAACGAGAGCGGATTTAAACGAGTTAGGCAGCACAAAGGCGCGGTCATAGCCGCTTGCCTTCAGCATTTTTCCCAGGCGGCGGCGTTCGGCTATCTCCAGAGCACCGTGGCCCAGTGGCATCGCCAGCGCCTCATTCACTTCCGGCATCCGTGACAATAACGGACGGCACCATGCAGGTGCCATCACATCAATGACGGCATCGGGGTGCTCGGCTTTGAGGCTGCGATAGAGACTTTGCGACATCATCATATCGCCGACCCACGATGGGCCGATAACCAGAATTTTCATTCCCGAACAGTGCCTCTTACGCTTTACGGTTCAGCCAGGCCATATACTCTGCCACACCTTCAGCCACCGTTTTGAAAGGCTTGTCATACCCGGCGGCACGCAGTTTGGTCTGGTCTGCC
This sequence comes from Erwinia sp. MYb416, assembly GCF_037479575.1. Classification (NCBI taxonomy): domain Bacteria; kingdom Pseudomonadati; phylum Pseudomonadota; class Gammaproteobacteria; order Enterobacterales; family Erwiniaceae; genus Erwinia; species Erwinia sp. MYb416. The sequence continues at coordinate 67,638 of NZ_JBBGYT010000422.1, read as the reverse complement.
AGGGTGAATGCCTGGTAGCGACCTTTTAGTTTTTCCGGGAATGGGATGTACTCAACTTCACCGTCTTTGTGATATTTCAGCGCCGCATCAGCGACTTCCTGGAATGATTCGGCACGGCCAGTACCGCAGTTAAAGATGCCGGACACGGCATTTTCCCAGAACCACAGGTTAACCGAGGCGACGTCTTCTACATAAATGAAGTCACGCTTGAAGTTGTCGCTGCCCTCAAACAGTTTCGGGTTTTCACCGTTGTTCAACTGGGTGTTGAGGTGGAAAGCTACGCTTGCCATGCTGCCTTTATGCCCTTCGCGTGGGCCATAGACGTTGAAATAGCGGAAACCACAGACCTGAGACTGTGCTTCAGGCAGGATCTCGCGCACGTAATGGTCAAACAGCATTTTGGAGTAGCCGTAAACGTTCAGTGGCTCTTCGAACTGGCGTTCTTCAATAAAGTCGGCATTACGGCCGCCGTAGGTGGCAGCAGAAGAGGCGTACAGGAAGGGAACCTGATGTTCCAGACACCAGTGCAGCAGCTCTTTGGAGTATTGATAGTTATTATCCATCATGTACTTGCCATCCCACTCAGTTGTGGAAGAGCATGCGCCTTCATGGAATACCGCTTCAACATCACCGAAATCTTCATCCGCCAGGATGGAGATCAAGAAGTCTTCTTTGTCCATATAGTCGGCAATGTTCAGATCGGCCAGGTTGGCGAATTTGGTGCCGTCTTTCAGATTGTCTACCACCAGAATATCGGTGTGACCCTTATCATTCAGTGCCTTGATGATGTTGCTGCCAATCATTCCAGCGCCGCCAGTGACGATAATCATGAGCTTTAACCCTAAATGGTGGGGTGGAACAGGGGGTTCCACTCGCTAATGGCCCATATCATAACATCTCATCGCGAAGTCGACAGCCAGAGGCGGGGGGGGAGAGGGCGTGTCGGGGGTGTTTTCCGTGATTTATGTGGCAAAAAGCAGATTATTCCGCGTATATGAACAGCCATGTGCTTCACTTTCAGTTATCTGTATCGCAAAAAATCTAACTGGGAGGATAAAGGTGAATCAGAAATTCTATCAGCAGATTAATGAGCAACTTATCAGCGCTGAAAGTGAGGGACTGTTTAAACGGGAGCGGCAAATCGTCAGCGCGCAGCAGGCGGCCATTATGCTGGCTGATGGCAGTGAAGTGCTGAACTTTTGCGCCAATAACTACCTGGGGCTGGCGAATCATCCCGCTCTGATTGCTGCCGCAAAAGCAGGTATGGACAGTCATGGGTTCGGTATGGCCTCCGTGCGCTTTATTTGTGGCACCCAGGACAGCCACCGGCAGCTGGAAGGGGCGCTGGCAGAGTTTCTCGGGATGGATGATGCCATTCTCTACTCTTCCTGCTTTGATGCCAACGGCGGTCTGTTTGAAACGCTGTTGGGGCCTGAAGATGCGGTGATTTCTGATGCGTTAAATCATGCCTCGATTATTGACGGTATTCGCCTGTGTAAAGCCCGGCGTTACCGTTATGCCAATAATGATATGACTGAACTGGCAGCCTGTTTGGAGCAGGCCCGTTCTGAAGGTGCCCGCCATATTCTGATCGCCACCGATGGTGTGTTTTCTATGGATGGGGTGATCGCAAACCTGGCAGGTATTTGCGATTTGGCAGATCGTTATCAGGCGCTGGTGATGGTTGATGACTCTCATGCTGTCGGATTTGTCGGGCACCTTGGACGAGGAAGTCATGAACACTGTGGCGTGATGGGGCGGGTTGATATTATTACCGGCACGTTAGGCAAAGCACTGGGTGGGGCTTCCGGTGGGTATACCGCCGCGAAAAAAGAGGTGGTTGAATGGCTGCGGCAGCGCTCGCGGCCTTATCTGTTTTCAAACTCACTGGCACCGTCCATTGTGGCGGCTTCCCGGCAGGTACTGACGATGCTGGCTGACGGACAGGGACTGCGTCAGCGGTTGTGGGAAAACGTCAGCTATTTTCGTACAGCTTTGAGCGCAGCAGGTTTTACGCTGGCCGGGGCCGACCACGCGATTATTCCGGTGATGCTGGGCGATGCGCGGCTGGCACAGACGTTTGCCGCCCGATTACAGCAGGAGGGGATTTATGTCACGGGTTTCTGTTATCCCGTTGTGCCTAAAGGTCAGGCACGCATTCGCACGCAAATCTCTGCGGCTCATACCCCGGCTCAGTTAGAACGTGCGGTCGCAGCCTTCCGCCGGGTGGGCCAGGAACTGCGTGTGATCCCCCAGGGAGAAACACCATGAAAGCATTAGCAAAACTGCACCCCCGGCCCGGCATCTGGATGATCGACGATGCGCCAATCCCGGAACCCGGCCATAACGATGTGCTGATCAAAATCCGCAAAACGGCGATCTGTGGCACCGATGTCCATATTTACAACTGGGATGCGTGGTCGCAAAAAACCATCCCGGTACCGATGATCACCGGCCATGAGTACGTGGGAGATGTGGTGGCCATTGGGCAGGAAGTCGCAGGTTTTAGCATCGGCGATCGTGTCTCCGGCGAGGGGCACATCACCTGCGGGCATTGCCGTAACTGCCGCGGTGGACGTACGCATCTGTGTCGGAATGCCGTAGGCGTGGGTGTTAACCGTCAGGGATGTTTTGCCGAGTATCTGGTGATCCCGGCGGTCAATGCGTTCAAAATTCCCGATAATATCTCTGATGATATGGCCGCTATTTTTGACCCCTTTGGCAATGCTGTGCACACCGCGCTGTCATTCGATCTGGTTGGTGAGGATGTGCTGATTACCGGTGCTGGACCGATTGGCATCATGGCTGCGGCTATCTGCCGTCATGTTGGGGCGCGTTATGTGGTGATCACTGATGTGAATGAGTACCGTCTGGCACTGGCGCGTCAGATGGGAGTTACGCGAGCGGTGAATGTCAGCGAGGAAAACCTGTCGCAGGTGATGAATGATCTGGGGATGACGGAAGGATTCGATGTTGGCCTGGAAATGTCCGGTGTTCCTGCGGCGTTCAGTTCCATGCTGGAGGTGATGAATCACGGTGGGCGTATTGCCATGTTGGGTATTCCGCCGTCGTCAATGTCTATTGACTGGAATCAGGTGATTTTCAAGGGGCTGTTTATCAAAGGGATCTATGGGCGGGAGATGTTTGAAACCTGGTATAAAATGGCGGCATTGCTACAGTCTGGCCTGGACCTGACACCCGTGATCACCCACCACTATCCTGTTGAAGACTTTCAGCAGGGATTTGATGAGATGCGTAGTGGGCACTCCGGAAAGGTGATCCTGAACTGGTCGTAACTATTTTGGTGCGGGCAGACCTCAACAGAAGGTCTGCCCCTGTATGTGACTCCAGACTTATCTACTGAACTTCACTGACAGTTTATTCTTCAAATCCTGCCATAACGGACTGTTGCTGATGCTTTCGCTCACGACTTCCAGCGCCCGCGTTGCCGGTACTGGCACCACTTTCACACGACAAATACCCTCAGGGTGGAATGGGTTACGTGGCATGGATGGCTGAGATTTGCTGTCTGGTGGCAATGGCTTATTGTTCACGCGCTGCGGTTCGTTGAGCAACTGGCTCGGGCGCACCAGGGTGATATCAGCGGGCAAAGTGGGCAGCATCTGCTGTAATACCCTGACGGTTGCCGGATGGGGATGGCCAATCGCAATCGCTGAGCCATCACGCTGGGCCAGCCGCACTGCGCGGGTAAACTGTTTACGAATATCAGCTTCATTCTGGGTATCGTCCAAAAATACCCGGCGCTTGATCACTTTCACGCTGGTACCCGCTGCGGCGCGGGTCGACTGACTGTTACCGATGGTCATGCTGTCAAGGAAGTAGAAATTATAGTGATCGAGCACCTGCATCACTTTCTGCATCCCTGGCAGGCTGGAGGTCATCGCGCTGCCCATATGGTTGTTGAGACCAACGGCAAACGGGACATCCGCAGCGGCTTCACGGATAATGCGTGCGATCTCTTCCGCCGACATATCCGGACGCAGCGTATCTTTTTCCAGCGGCTGTTTACTGAGGGGAGCCATCGGCAGGTGGATCAGTACCTCGTGGCCACGCTGGTGGGCTTTGGTGGCCATTTCGCGTGCATGGGGTGCATTAGGCAGCACGGCGACTGAAATAGCCGCAGGCATCTGCAATACCTGATTTTCCTGAGCGGGCCGATAGCCAAAGTCATCAATGACAATCGAAAGCTTACCGGCGTAGACCGGACTGGATAACAGCAGTGCGACCAGCAGGCCGCTGAGTTTTCGAGGTTGAAACAAAACTATCTTCCTAACCACGGTTGTGGATTGACTGCTCGTCCCTGACGGCGGATTTCAAAATAGAGCGACGGCGTACCGCGGCCACCGCTGGTGCCGACCAGCGCGATAGGCTGACCTGCACGCACCTGGGTTCCGACGGTGACCAGCGCACTCTGATTGTAGCCATATAAACTCATGTCGCCTTTACCGTGCTCAACCACGACCACCAGGCCGTAGCCCTGAAGCCAGTCAGCCATTAATACACGGCCATCGGCAATCGCTTTGACTTCGGTGCCTTCAGGCGCATCAATCACCAGTCCTTTCCAGCGCAACTCACCCTGCAGCTGTTCGCCAAACCGGTGTTCAATATTGCCCCGTACCGGCCAAACGGCCCGCCCTGCGGGCTGACCCAGACCGCCAGTGCGCGACATCAGTGAGCGTTCACTGTCGGTCGGTTTGTAGGTGCTGCCTTTGCTTTTCGCCTGTGCTTCTCGCTGACGAACTTTTTCTGCCTCACGGGCTTCACGCTCTGCCCGGGCTTTGGCTTCCTGCTCGGCTTTGGCGATTTTGTCGCGCAGGCGGCTTTCGTTCTGCCGTAACTCAACGAGCTGTGCCTGATCTTTCTCCAGCGAAGATTCCAGCGTTGTCAGGGTTTTCTTGCGCGCCTGGCGAGCGCCTTCAAGCTTTTGCTGCTGGCTTTGTTGCTGGTCTAACAGTGATTTTTGCTGAGCTTGTTTATCGATCAGGCTGGTTTTTTGCGCCGACAGGTCGTTGCGGGTCTGCTTCAGCGCTTCGATTGATTTTTGCCGGGCGTCGTTGAGATAACCAAAGTAGGCCAGCATACGTTCACTGCGCTGGCTCTCTTCGCCACTCAGAACAAGCTGTAATCCGTTATGCTGCCCCTGACGAAATGCCGCATCCAGCTGTTGCGCAAGGATCTCTTCCTGCTGCTTTTGCTGTTGCTGAAGTTTGCTAATCGAGGCGGTGAGGCTGGTGATGTCTTTATTGAGCGTGGTCAGGCTGCCCTGCGTTTCACGCAGTTGACGGCTGGCCTGTGCAATAATTTTTTCCTGACTTTGTAGCTGGTCGAGCAACTGATTTCGTTGCTGTTTCTGCAACTGCACGCTTTTCTCTTTAGCGGCAATATCTTGTTGAATGGTTTGCAGTTGTGATTTGTTATCTTCGGCGGCCAGCGCGGAAAAAGAGAACAACAATGCGCCGGTGCAAAGCGCACTGACGGTCAGGGCGGACAAGCTTGCGCGTAACGGCTGAACAACAGCCGATGAATGACGCGGGGTCCTTGGATGTAACACTGTCGCTTTTTACCTCATATACGTGGATTATTCCACGATGAACAGCAGCTTACCAGCCATCTCTGAGTGGTTTTCTATTTCTGTCAGTAACAGGCCCGACCTTCTGCCTGTGGGAATAATTGCCCAGAAGCGGCTGAAACGAGCGCATAACGCAGCGCGACAGAAATCCCCATTGCGCAACATTTCACCGCTTAACTTCGCCGCAGTGTCATCACAGGATAGCCGTTTTCACTTAAGGCAACTTTTTTTTGTAAACTGGCGCAGAAATCATAACTCTGAAGGCCTTCTCGACTGTACATGACACTCCTGGCAGGTATACTCAGAAGCCTTATTTTTAGCTTATTAACCCTTTCGGGAGTTGTTACCCCTCATGCAAGATATTATGCAGTTCGCAGGCAATCACACAATTTTAGGTCTGGCGTGGGTTGTTTTGCTGGTTCTGGTGATCGTGACCACCGTTAAGGGCATGTTCTCCAAAGTAAAAGTGATTAGTCGTGGTGAAGCAACCCGTTTAATTAACAAAGAAGAAGCCGTGGTAGTGGACGTGCGTGGGCGCGATGATTACCGCAAGGGCCATATTTCTAACGCGATGAATGTACTGGCTGCAGATATTAAAAAAAGCAGCTTCGGCGAGCTTGAAAAATATAAAGCACAGCCAGTGATCGTCGTGTGTGCAACCGGGACTTCTGCATCTGAATCAGCCACCAAGCTGAATGCAGCAGGCTTCGAGCGGGTCTACGTGCTGAAAGATGGCGTGTCCGGCTGGAGTGGCGATAACCTGCCGCTGGTTCGCGGTAAATAAACTACAGGAGTTCTGGCATGACAAACGTTGAGATCTACACCAAAGCAACCTGTCCTTTCTGCCATCGTGCTAAAGCACTGCTGAGTCAGAAAGGGGTGACTTTTAAGGAAATCCCAATTGATGGGGATGCTTCCCTGCGTGAAGAAATGATAAAACGTAGCGGCCGGACGACTGTTCCACAGATTTTTATTGGTGCACAGCACATCGGCGGCTGCGACGATCTCTTTGCACTTGAAAGTCGTGACGGCCTTAGCCCGTTGTTAAAATAAGGAAAGGCTGCGCATTATGGCGCATATTGCCTGACTATTGCTGCAGCACAGTAACGGATTATTAACCTATAGGATTACGTACCATGTCAGAACAGAACAACACCGAGATGTCTTTCCAGATCCAACGTATCTACACTAAAGATATCTCTTTTGAAGCGCCAAACGCACCGCAGGTTTTCCAGAAAGAATGGGAACCGGAAGTTAAACTGGATCTCGACACTGCCTCCAGCCAACTGGCTGACGATGTGTATGAAGTCGTGCTGCGCGTGACGGTTACCGCAACTGTTGGCGAAGATTCCGCGTTCCTGTGCGAAGTACAGCAGGCAGGTATCTTCTCTATCGGTGGTATCGAAGGAAACCAGATGGCACATTGCCTGGGTGCATACTGCCCGAACATTCTGTTCCCGTATGCGCGTGAGTGCATCACCAGCCTGGTATCACGTGGCACCTTCCCGCAGCTGAATCTTGCTCCGGTTAACTTTGACGCGCTGTTTATGAACTACCTGCAGCAGTCAGAAGGTGCAGCGCCTCAGCAGGATGCTTAATGGATAGCCCTCATGCATCCATGAGCGTAATCGGTGCCGGCTCGTACGGCACCGCTTTGGCGATTACGATGGCCCGTAACGGCCACGAAGTGGTGTTGTGGGGCCATAATCCCCAGCATCAGGCGCAGTTGCAGGCTGACCGTTGTAATACCGCTTTCCTTCCTGATGTTCCTTTCCCGGATACCCTTCGCCTCGAAACCGACCTTGCCGCAGCAATATCCGCCAGCCGCGATCTGTTGGTAGTGGTTCCCAGCCATGTGTTTGGCGATGTGCTCAAGCAGATCAAGCCACACCTGCGTGCGGATTCTCGCCTGGTCTGGGCGACGAAAGGTCTGGAGAAAGAAACCGGGCGGTTGCTGCAAGATGTGGCGCGTGAGATCCTGGGCGATACCATTCCACTGGCTGTCATTTCAGGCCCGACTTTCGCCAAAGAGCTGGCAGCAGGTCTGCCTACGGCGATTGCACTGGCGGCAACAGACGTCGTGTTTGCTGATGATTTGCAGCAGCTATTGCACTGTGGCAAAAGCTTCCGCGTATATAATAATCCTGATTTTATCGGCGTGCAGCTGGGCGGAGCCGTGAAAAACGTCATCGCTATCGGTGCTGGCATGTCGGACGGTATTGGTTTTGGTGCCAATGCGCGTACCGCGTTGATTACCCGAGGCCTTGCTGAAATGAGCCGCCTGGGTGCTGCACTGGGTGCCGATCCCACCACCTTTATGGGCATGGCCGGGCTGGGCGATCTGGTGCTGACTTGTACCGATAACCAGTCGCGTAACCGTCGTTTTGGCATGATGCTGGGGCAGGGTGCTGATGTTGAAGGTGCACAGCAAACTATCGGCCAGGTCGTGGAAGGTTTCCGCAATACCAAAGAAGTGAAGGCGTTGGCCGCGCGTTATGGCGTGGAGATGCCGATCACCGAGCAAATTTATCAGGTGCTCTATTGCGGAAAAGATGCGCGCGAGGCAGCATTAAATCTGCTCGGCCGCACAAGGAAGGACGAAAACAGCGGGAGCTGAACTGAGCGTGTTGTAGCCTGTGGCGTCTGACCGGACGCCATTTTTAATGGGGAGAGAGCCATGCCGTGTGTAGAGCCTGAACTGATCTGGGATAACATTAAAACGGAAGCGCGTGCGCTGGCCGACTGTGAACCAATGCTGGCCAGTTTTTACCACGCCACTCTACTCAAACATGACGATCTGGGTAGCGCTCTGAGCTATATGCTGGCCAATAAGCTGGCAAACCCAATCATGCCAGCGATCGCCATCCGTGAAGTCATTCAGGATGCCTATCGTCAGGACCCCTCGATGATCATCTCTGCTGCCTGTGACATTCAGGCGGTACGTCAGCGCGACCCGGCGATCGACAAGTACTCGACGCCGCTTTTGTACCTGAAAGGCTTCCATGCGTTGCAGGCTTATCGTATTGGCCACTGGTTATGGAACGAAGGTCGTCGTGCACTGGCGGTTTACCTGCAAAACGAGGTGTCTGTTTCTTTTGCTGTCGATATTCATCCGGCAGCGAAAATTGGCCGTGGCATCATGCTCGACCACGCCACCGGGATCGTTGTCGGTGAGACGGCAGTCATTGAAGATGACGTATCGATCCTGCAGTCAGTCACCCTGGGCGGTACGGGCAAAACCAGTGGTGATCGTCATCCTAAGATCCGCGAAGGCGTGATGATCGGTGCGGGTGCCAAGATCCTCGGCAATATTGAAGTCGGGCGTGGAGCAAAAATTGGGGCGGGTTCTGTGGTGTTACAGCCCGTACCGCCGCATACCACTGCCGCTGGCGTGCCGGCACGTATTGTCGGCAAGCCGGGCAGCGATAAGCCGTCGATGGATATGGATCAGCATTTCAATGGCATGGTGCCAGGCTTCGAATTCGGCGACGGGATCTGACAGCGGGTCGGGCATGCCCGACCCCTACGTACAGCCATCACATTTCGCATGCCTCGCCCGGCTTAATTCCTCAGCAGTGCCCCTGCGTAATCCAGCTGCCGCCACGCCTCATAAACCACCACCGACACTGCGTTCGAGAGATTCATGCTGCGGCTATCCGGCATCATTGGGATGCGGATTTTTTGCTGCGCAGGAAGTGCATCGAGAATGGTCGCGGGCAGGCCACGTGTTTCAGGTCCAAACAGCAGGTAATCCCCCGCCTGATAGCTGACAGCGCTGTGGGCAGGTGTTCCCTTGGTCGTTAGGGCAAACATGCGCTGTGGGGCTTCTGAGGCCGCAAATGCCGCATAGCTCTCATGATGGGTAATGGCGGTGAACTCATGATAATCCAGCCCGGCACGGCGTAGCCGTTTGTCATCCCAGGCGAAACCGAGCGGACCGATTAAGTGCAGTTTAAAGCCCGTATTGGCGCACAAACGAATGATATTGCCGGTGTTCGGCGGAATTTCGGGTTCAAATAAAACGATATTTAGCATGTTACGGCCCTCAGGAACGAGGGCCGAAGGATAGCAAATTATTCACGCTGAGTGGTATACAGCGGTAGCCAGAGTGTCAGACGCAATCCACCCAACGGGCTGTCGTCAGCTTTGACCCAGCCGCGATGCTGCTGAATAGCATTATCAACAATGGCCAGGCCCAAACCTGTGCCGCCGGATTCACGATCGCGTGCTTCATCAGTTCGATAGAACGGACGGAAAATCTGTTCGCGATCTTCCTGGCTGACACCAGGCCCATCATCATCCACATGCACGGTGATACCCTGTTTATCCACGGCAAAACTGACGGAAATCTTGCTGTGTGAATAGCGAAGCGCGTTGCGAACGATATTTTCCAACGCACTTTCGAGCGCACTGGGGTTCCCGTACAGCGGCCACGGACCGGGTGGATAAGGCACCTCCAGTGTTTTCCCCATCTGTTCCGCTTCGAAGCGTGCATCTTCCAGAACATCGGACCATAAGTGGTTAGCCTTAATGGCTTCACTGACCAGCGCATTGGTATGCTGAGTGCGTGATAACACCAACAGATCGTTGATCATGCCATCCAGACGCTGTGCCTCCATCTCAATACGTCCCAGCTCTTTGCCTTCACCATGACGACGGCGCATCAACGCGGTCGCCAGCTGCAAGCGTGTCAACGGGGTGCGTAATTCGTGAGAGATATCGGACAGCAGCCGCTGCTGAGAGTTCATCATACGTTCCAGCGCACTGACCATCTGATTAAAACTGGCACCCGCGGCCAGAAACTCCTGCGGTCCGGATTCCAGTTCAGGCCGCTGACGCAGATTGCCCGCCGCAACATCATCGGCAGCATGTTTAAGCTTACGTGCGGGTTTCGCCAGGCTCCATGCCAGCCACAACAGCAGCGGTGAACTGATCAGCATCGTGACAATCAGCAGTAGCAGCGGGCGGTCAAACAGCAGATTAATAAAATCGAGCTGCGAACTGCCTGCCGGACGGATCAGATACAGCTGATAGTTATCTTCTCCGTCGCGTATGGAAAATGGCCCGACCATCTCAAGTCGGCCATATTTTTTCTTCTGCGGATGATCGGCATTATCGGACTGGCCGATAAAGTTACGGATCACCTGCATTTCGTTATGCTGAGCGCCAATCACACGCCCTTCGCTGGTGACCAGCAGCAGGCGTTGACCGGGCGGAGCCCATTTATCGATGGCGCGGAATAGTCTGCGCCACCACATTAAGTCATTGGGCGGATCCTGACTCAGCTCCGCTTCAACGTGCTGCTCAATCATAATCCCCTGCCGTTGCTCATTATCCAGCAGCGGCGTCATCTGACGGGAATCGAGCTTGGGCAGCATTAACACCAGCATCAATACCAGTGCCAGAGTCAGCCAAAAAATGGCAAAGATGCGGGTGGTCAGGCTGGATATCATGTAGCAGACACCATCAGATATCCCCGGCCACGTAGCGTTTTAAACCACGGATGGCCGTCTCTGCGCTCCGGCAGCTTACGCCGCAGGTTAGAGATATGCATATCAATTGCCCGGTCAAACGGTGTCAGTCGCTTGCCGAGAACTTCCTGGCTGAGATGTTCACGGGATACGACCTGGCCCAAATGCTGTGCCAGCAGGTAGAGCAACGTGAATTCCGTTCCTGTTAAATCCAGCGTGACCTCATCGAAACTGGCTTCCTGACGACCCGGGTTCAGGCGCAGTAAATCCACTTCCAGCGTGGGTGAGCTGTTGTCGTGCTGTTGCTGCTGTTCACTCCAGTTAGAACGACGCAAAATGGCACGAATACGGGCAACCAGTTCGCGGTCGTTAAACGGTTTCGGCAGATAGTCATCTGCGCCCAGTTCGAGACCAAGGACACGGTCCAGTTCACTACCACGTGCGGTTAACATAATGACCGGCGTCTGGTGCTGCTGACGCAGTTCTTTCAGGGTATCGATACCGTTTTTCTTCGGCATCATCACATCAAGTAATAATAGATCGACAGTGCTGTCCAGTAGCGCCAGTGCCTGTTCGCCGTCACCGGCCACCAGGACATTGAATCCTTCCATTTCAAGCAATTCTTTCAGTAGCGAAGTCAATTCGCGGTCATCGTCAACCAACAGGATCTTATTCATTTTTTATTGCCCTCCGCAGGCAAAATACCGTGAACGAATGCGCTCAATCCATGACTTTACGTAGTTTTACACCCCCTGACGCATGTTTGCAGCAGGCACCGTAGACTCATTCTCGTTGAATCGAAATACGGAAACAAACCTGGGAGTAAACGATGCGCAAAGTTACCGCCGTCGTTGTTGTTCCGGCGCTGATGTTCACTCTCTCCGCCGCATGGGCTGACAACGTCGCGACGACTGACGAGATGCATCAGGATGACGGAGCAAACCGTACACTGAGGCAGGTTCCGCAGAGTCATATGTTTGATGGCATCAACCTCACGGAACAGCAGCGTCAGCAGCTACGAGATCTGATGCAGCAGGCACGACACGATCGTTCTCCTATAAGTATTAACGATTTAGAGCGACTGCACGAACTGATTATTGCAGATAAATTTGATGAAGCGGCCTACAAGGCTCAGGCGGAAAAAATTTCACAGGCAGAGGTAGCGCGCCAAATCGAGATGGCTCGGGTTCGCAACCAGATGTATCACCTGTTAACGCCTCAGCAGCAGGACGTTTTAGAACAGAAACATCAGCAGCGCTTTGATGAAATGCGCCGGCTAACGAACATGCAGCAGGCTTCACCGCTGCAGGCAGCAAGCAGTACCGGCAGTACCCAGTAACATAGTATCCCTGTTTTTCCTTGCCATAGACGTATCCCTGTCTTCCCCCGCCATGATGGCGGGGTTTTTTTTGCCCAAAACTCAGTATACTTAGCACTCCGACGTCACGGGGTATTCCATGAATGCAAATTACGCCCGGCTGGTGAATGCCGCTGCCCTTGCAGCGACGGTGCTGGCCTCGATGCTGTTAATTATCAAGATTTTTGCATGGTGGTATACGGGCTCAGTGAGCGTACTGGCGGCGCTGGTGGATTCTCTGGTGGATATTGCCGCTTCGCTGACCAACCTGTTTGTGGTGCGCTACTCACTGCAACCGGCTGATGCTGAACATACCTTCGGTCATGGCAAGGCGGAGTCCCTTGCAGCACTGGCGCAGAGTATGTTTATCTCCGGTTCTGCACTGTTTTTATTCCTCACTGGCTTACAACACCTTGCGTCTCCTGCACCGATGAAAGCCCCGCTGGTGGGGATGGTCGTCACGGTGATTGCACTGGTGGCAACGCTCGTGCTGGTCACATTCCAGCGTTGGGTGGTTCGGCGTACCCGCAGTCAGGCTATTCGCGCTGATATGCTGCACTATCAATCTGACGTTGTGATGAACGGTGCCATCTTGCTGGCCCTGGCCCTCAGCTGGTACGGCTTTCATCGTGCCGATGCGCTGTTTGCGTTAGGGATTGGCGTGTGGATTCTGTACAGTGCTTTGCGTATGGGTTATGAGGCCGTTCAGGCCCTGCTCGACCGCGCCCTGCCCGTTGAGGAGCATCAGGCGATTATAGACATCATTGCGGCCTGGCCCGGTGTTCAGGGGGCGCATGACATTCGCACGCGTCAGTCCGGGCCGACGCGTTTTATTCAACTGCATCTGGAAATGGACGACCACCTTCCGCTGTACCAGGCTCATCAGATTGCGGAGCAGGTTGAACAGGCGCTGCTGCATCAGTTTCCGGGTTCCGATGTGATTATTCATCAGGACCCGTGTTCTGTGATACCCGACAGGCCGCAGGGCAAATTTGAGCTGTAAAGCGTTTTTAAATGAAATGGTTAGCGTTTACACTACTTAAAACGTGATACACCGCAAAAAAAATAGCCGAAAGTTGCCTGACCTGAATCAATTCAGCTTGAAGTGTTTGATATACTATTGCCAATAATTGAGCCGGTTATCTCGTATGTATGTTTTTAATCCCGCTCCGGCGTCCAGAATTCATCATTTGCATCATCAAGTTCAGAGGTTGTCATGATCAAAAAAATCGGTGTACTGACAAGCGGCGGCGACGCCCCAGGTATGAATGCTGCGATCCGGGGTGTTGTTCGCGCCGCGCTCAGTGAAGGGCTGGAAGTTTGTGGCATTTATGACGGCTACCTCGGCCTGTATGAAGATCGCATGGTCAATCTCGACCGCTACAGCGTATCGGATATGATTAATCGCGGCGGTACCTTCCTCGGGTCTGCGCGTTTCCCTGAATTCCGTAATGACGATGTGCGCACTGTTGCCATCGAAAATATGAAAAAGCGCGGTATTGATGCGCTGGTGGTGATCGGCGGTGACGGGTCTTACATGGGCGCCAAGCGCCTGACCGAGATGGGCTTCCCGTGTATTGGCCTGCCAGGCACCATTGATAACGATGTAGCGGGAACGGATTACACGATTGGCTATTTCACCGCGCTGGAAACCGTTGTCGAAGCGATTGACCGCCTGCGTGACACCTCATCATCACATCAGCGTATTTCTATCGTGGAAGTGATGGGCCGTTACTGTGGCGATCTGACGCTGGCTGCGGCGATTGCCGGTGGTTGTGAGTTTATCGTTCTGCCGGAAATCCCTTACACCCGTGAAGAGCTGGTGAGCGAAATCAAAGCGGGGATTGCCAAAGGCAAAAAACACGCCATCGTGGCCATCACTGAGCACATCTGCGATATCGACGAGCTGGCGAAATTTATCGAAGAAGAAACCAAACGCGAGACGCGTGCCACGGTGCTTGGCCATATTCAGCGCGGTGGCCCACCGGTAGCCTATGACCGCATTCTGGCCTCGCGTATGGGTGCCTATTCCATTGAGCTGCTGTTGCAGGGCTACGGCGGTCGCTGCGTCGGTATTCAAAACGAGAAGATGGTGCACCATGACATCATTGACGCGATTGAAAACATGAAGCGTCCGTTTAAAGGCGACTGGCTGGATACCGCTAAAAAACTTTACTGATGAAAAACAAGGCGCTGCTGGTCAGCGCCTTTATTATGCAAATCGTTATTCCATATAGTTATTACAGCTAATTTTTAATTCTTTAATTCACTCTACACTTTGTGTCACGCTCCTTATCAGATAAACCTTTGGGAGTACGTGCAATGAAGAAGTGGAGTGTAGGAATTACCCTGTTACTGGCCTCAACCAGCGTGCTGGCCAAGGATATCCAGCTGTTGAACGTGTCTTATGACCCAACGCGTGAGCTGTACGAGCAGTACAACAAAGCGTTTAGCGCGCATTACAAACAGGAAACGGGCGATAATGTCGTCATCCGCCAGTCTCACGGTGGTTCAGGTAAACAGGCAACTTCGGTCATCAATGGCATCAAAGCCGATGTGGTGACGCTGGCGCTGGCCTCCGACGTGGATGCGATTGCCGAGCGCGGCCGTATTGATAAGAACTGGATCAAGCGCCTGCCAGATAACTCCGCTCCTTATACCTCCACCATCGTGTTCCTCGTACGCAAAGGTAACCCGAAACAAATTCATGACTGGCAGGATTTAACCAAACCTGGCGTGTCTGTTATAACCCCGAACCCGAAAACCTCTGGTGGGGCACGCTGGAATTATCTGGCGGCCTGGGGCTGGGCACTGGACCAGAACAAAGGTGACCAGGCTAAAGCTCAGGAATACGTGAAGGCCCTGTTTAAAAACGTTGAAGTGCAGGATTCTGGCGCACGTGGCGCCACCAATACCTTCGTTGAACGTGGCATTGGCGATGTGCTGATTGCATGGGAAAACGAAGCCTATCTGGCGGTGAACAAATTGGGCAAAGATCAGTTTGAAATCATCACGCCAAGCGAATCGATCCTCGCAGAACCGACTGTTTCCGTGGTCGACAAAGTGGTGGACGAGCGTGATACCCGTAAAGTCGCTGACGAGTATTTGAAGTATCTGTATTCCACCGAAGGGCAGGATATTGCCGCTCAGAACTTCTATCGTCCGCGTGATGCTGCAGTCGCGAAGAAATATGCCAGCACCTTCCAGCCGGTGAAACTGTTTACTATCGATAATAAGTTCGGTGGCTGGACGCAGGCGCAGAAAACCCACTTCGCGGAAGGGGGGACTTACGACCAGGTGATGAAGCGCTAATTCGCGTAACCCTGAATTGTTCCGAAGGGCCGACATTTGTCGGCCCTTTTTCGTTATTTGATTTAAGTATTTATCAGGCAGCCTGGTTTCCAAAAAAGTACCGTGAAGTGATGATTTCGCATGATATTTCACGCAGCTTAGATTACATTGTGAACAACAATTGGGTAGAGGTTTGGAAAAGATGCTGGAACGAAGGCGGGTTGTTATCACGCTGGTCACTATGGTGGTATTGGTAACCGTCGGTTGTGCTTATATTGCATTGAATTACTTAAAAAATTCTGACCAGTTATGGAAAATAGTCAGCCAGCAATGTGTACCAGGCCAGGAGCAAAAAAACAATCCGTCCCCCTGCCGTCAGGTCAATATTCAGGACGGGTATGTGGTATTAAAAGACAGGAACGGTGCGCTGCAATTTTTGCTGATGCCGGTAGCGAAAATAACGGGAGTGGAGAGCCCGGGTTTACTTAATCCCTCTACGCCTAATTATCTGGCGGAAGCCTGGCGTGCACGTCATTTTATGGAAGAGAAACGCGGTGCGGTTATAGATGATCGGATCTATTCACTGGCGGTTAATTCGCGCTGGGGACGTACCCAAAATCAGTTACATGTTCATATTTCTTGCCTGCGCCCGGATATTCGTCACCAGTTAGATGCGCTCAGTACGCGGCTGAATGATCGCTGGCAAAACCAGCGTCTTGGCAGCCATGAGTATCTGGTCAGAGTGATCAGTCGTGATGAGTTTAAGCGCACCAGCCCGTTTATCCGTATGGCAAATGAGTTGCCAGGTGCGCGTGAAAACATGGGCAGTTATGGTATTGCCATTGCCGCTTTGGGTGATGGCAGACGAGTGTTGATGGTGGTGAAGCGTAATCTGCTGTTGCTTAATCGCGCCTCTGCTGAGGAATTACAAGACCATCGCTGCGCATTATTGAATTCGACATCCGGTAGTGAGCTTTGACAGAAGCCGGTAAAACCGGCTCCTTTTAACACTATACCGCTTCGTTTTTTTGCACCGGTTCCGGATCATTTTTATAACGGGCGGTGGCAATCCATGCTGCGCAGAACAGTGTCAGGCGTGCAAAGAAATAGAAGAATGCCATCAGTCCTAACACCGACCCAAAGGCCGCACCGGATGGCGAAGAGGCCAGTTTCGGTAGCGTCAGCGTCATAATAAATTTAATCACTTCAAACCCTATTGCGGCCAGCAATGTGCCACGAAACAGGGCTTTTTTACGCGGCTTATGGCGCGGCAGGATCCAAAAAATCCACAGAAACAGCAAATAGTTAGCGAAAATGGAAATCGACAGGGCAATCAACGTCATGGCCGGTCGCAGCCATTCAATCCCCTCCAGACCCAGGGCACGTACGATAGCGGCCTGTGCTGCACCGGCAATCGACGTCAGTGATAGTGTGATAATCAGTGCCAGCACCAGTCCGGTCAGCGAAATAAAATCGCGCGAATATTTAAACCAGATTTTTTCCTGATCCTGCGGCGTACGCTCCCAAACATCGCGTGACTGAGCGCGTATCGCTTCGCGCAGATTGCCCATCCAGCTAATCCCGGAATACAGTGCCACCAGCAGGCCCGTCAGGCCAACGGTGGTTCGTTGCTGAATAGCGGTGTTCACCGTGCTCTTTAGCGTGGCGGCCAGTGATGGATCGCTGATATTACTGACGATCGTATTGATCAACCTGGCGAGCAGATCAGGGTTAGAAGCCAGCACAAAACCGACGCCGGCGAAAGAGACCATCAGGATCGGGATCAGTGAGAGAAAAGAGAAGTAGGTGATCGCAGCGCCAAACTGGCTGCCAAGACGATCGTTAAAGCGCTCACCGGCGCGGATAAAATGCGCCACTGCTGGAATAGCACGGAACCACTCAACCAGTCGCGATACCCGCGTCAGGGATTTATCTACCGTATGATTGCCGGTTTTCAGGTTGATAAGCGGCTTCTCTGCGGACTGCTCTTCGGGTCGGGTCGTACGTTGTGGTTTCTCTGCCATGAATCCTTCTTTATCCTGGTTTGACGGTAAGACTGCCGCTAATTATAGCCTGCTGGTCAGGTGACGTAACGCGTAAGGGCCTGACTGAGCCATTCAATAAACACTCGCACCCTGCGTGCCAGGTTACGGCGGTGGGGGTAGAGCAGGGAGACGGGCATGGCGCGTGCCGGGAACTGTGGCAGGATTTCGACCAGTTTTTTCTCTTTCAACGCCTGCAATACCCCTGCCCGTGGGACCTGGATAATCCCCAGGCCGGCGATACAGGCGGCGCGGTAAGTTTCAGTACTGTTGACAGTCATCACGCCGCCGGTCTTAATCAGCCGGGCCGTTTTCCCATCGTAATATTCAAACCCTTCAGGCTGGCTCCCCAGATGCTGGCTGTAATGCACCATGGCATGTTGAGAGAGGGCTTCCAGCGTATGCGGTGTGCCAAAGCGCGCCAGATAGCCCGGGCTGGCACAGTTGATCAACGGTAGATGGCCGAGCTGACGCGCAATCAGCCCGGAATCCTCCAGTACGCCAACGCGCACTACGCAGTCGAAGCCCTCGCGAATCACATCCACTCGCCGATCGCTGCTGCTCAGCTCCAGCTCAATTCCCGGGTAATGTTGTAAAAAATCCGGCAGCAGCGGGATCAGGTAGTTACTGGCCAGGCTTACCGGCATATCGACCCGCAGTCGTCCGCTCAGGGTCGCGGGGTCGTGCTGAAACAGCGAGTCCATCTCATCCAGCGTGGCCAGCACATCACGGCAGCGCTCGAAGTAAACCTGCCCATCCTGAGTCAGCTGCACCCGGCGTGTGGTACGGTGCAGCAGACGTGAACCGAGACTGTTTTCCAGCGCCAGGATCTGGCGCGACAGGCTACCCTTTGGCAGGCCCAGGCTCTCCGCTGCTTTGGTAAAACTCTGCATTTCTGCCACTCTGACAAACACCTGCATTGCGTGAATTTTATCCATTGCTGAGCTCATTGTTGTTATTAATGGAACAGTGAAGCGTATTTGAAGACATTTATAGTTCAGCTGGCAGGTAATATCCTCTTTTTTGTCCACAGCCCACTCCCTGGAGAAAAAAATGAGCCAGAAAATAGCACTGATTACCGGCGGAAGCCGTGGTTTAGGCCAGAATGCAGCCCTGAAACTCGCCGCAAAGGGCGTTGATGTGATTTTGACGTACCGTAGCCAGCAGCAGGAAGCGGAAGCCGTTGTGGCCCGCATTCAGGCGCTCGGGGCCCGTGCGGTGGCACTTCCACTGGATGTGGCGGACAGCCAGAGCTTCAGCGCATTTGCCGCTGAGGTTGCCCAACAGCTCAAAACGGTATGGCAGCGTGAAACCTTTGATTATTTATTAAACAATGCCGGTACGGGTTTGTACGTCCCTTTCACTGACACCACGGAAGCGCAGTTTGATCATCTGGTGAATGTCCATTTTAAGGGGCCGTTTTTCCTGACGCAGATCCTGTTGCCGCTGATGGCTGACGGTGGGCGCATCCTGAATGTCTCCAGCGGTCTGGCACGCTTCAGCCTGCCGGGCTCCAGCGCTTATGCGGCGGTGAAAGGGGCAATGGAGGTGCTGACGCGTTATCAGGCCAAAGAACTGGGCGTGCGCGGTATTGCGGTAAATATTCTGGCACCTGGCGCGATTGAAACGGACTTCGGTGGCGGAAAAGTCCGTGATGATGCGGCAATGAATGCGTTTGTCGCCTCACAGACTGCGCTGGGACGCGTTGGGCTGCCAGATGATATCGGCCATGCGGTTGCCGCGTTGTTCAGCGAAGAGTGCCGCTGGGTGAACGGTCAGCGTATCGAGGCTTCGGGCGGAATGTTCCTGTAATTCTGGGGGCAGGCGGACCGAAACAGAAGGTCCGCCTCTACGGGGAAAGGATTATACCCGGACCGAGCCGTCAATCACGGTGACGGTCTGACCGCCAATCCAGATGCCGTCAGCCGCATAGCGCACGCTGAGGCGCCCGGCCCGCTGCATCGCGCTTCCCTGGCGTACACGGTAATCCAACTCGACGCCACGTGCCTGGAAGTAACGCGCCAGGCACGCGTTGGCGCTGCCGGTGACCGGGTCTTCGGTTAGCGAGCCCTGCTCAATCAGCAGGCCGCGCACTTCGTATTGCTCTTGCCCACCGGGCAAGGGGCCAAACGGCATCACGCCATCGACCCGGGCTTTCTGCACCAGGCGAGAAAACTCCACCACGTCTGGCTTCAGCGCCAGTACGGCATTGGCTGACGTCATGGGCACCAGCAGCCAGCGAATCCCCATATCGGCAATCATCACTGGCAGTTCTGTTTCCAGGTGGTCGCTGTTGAGCGCGCTGCTGATTGGCGCATCGCTGAAGGGCGTGAGGATCGCTTCCGGGGCAGCAAAAGCCAGCGCGCCGTCGTCACTAATTTTGACCCGCACCAGTCCCAGCCCACACTCCTGCACAATCTGGCCAGGGTGGTGAAGTGTGATGCCCGCCTCCAGTAGCGCATGTGCCGTGCCCAGCGTGGGATGGCCTGCAAACGGGAATTCGGTATCCGGGGTGAAAATACGCACCCGATAGTCGGCCGTCGGATCGGTGGGGGGCAGGACAAACGTAGTTTCCGACAGGTTGGTCCAGCGGGCGATTGACTGCATCTGCTCATCACTCAGACCACTGGCATCCATAATTACCGCAAGCGGGTTGCCGTTGTACGGGGTGGAAGTAAATACATCGACCTGTTTAAAAGGGCGTAATTGCGTCATAGCTCTTCCTGTCAGCGTGAAGGTTCCGTTGGTTGACGATCCGCCTGGCGGTTGTCAGTACCGACTATTATGGGTATTAATAAACCACAGTGGTTAAAAAAGTGATGATTTTATGCTGAAAATACTGGGACGTGCCTCATCTATCAATGTCAGAAAAGTGCTTTGGCTGTGCGATGAGCTGGAGATCGATTTTCACCGCGAAGAGTGGGGCGATGGTTTTAAGTCACCGCAGGAGGCAGAATTTAAGGCGATGAACCCCAATGCGTTGATCCCGGTGATTCAGGACGGTGAGTTTATTCTCTGGGAGTCAAACACCATCATTCGCTATCTGGCGAACGCTTACGGTGGCGAAGCGCTGTATCCCACGGCACCACAGGCCCGTGCCCGTGTCGATCAGTGGATTGACTGGCAGGCGACGGAACTGAATACTGCCTGGCGCTATGCCTTTATGTCACTGGTGCGTCACTCACCGGCGCATCAGGACCCGCGTCTGCTGGCTGCCGCATCAAAAGGCTGGGCTTACACGATGGGGATTCTCAACCAGCAGCTGGAGCGCACGGGTGCATATGTGGCCGGGCAGACATTCTCACTGGCTGATATTCCGATAGGCCTGTCCGTGAACCGTTGGTATGAGACACCGCTCGATCACGCTAATCTGCCTGCGGTGCGTGCCTACTATGAGCGCCTGACGGCGCGTAAGGGTTATGCCACCTGGGGCCGTAACGGCACGCCATAACCCGTCCGGGTCGACTTTTTTGCGGTCGACCCGCAGTGGCGTCACACCACGCCGTTACATCCCCGCCGCAATGCCACTCATTTCACACGCCAGCGCGCCCGTACGTTTCAGCGCCCAGGTATAGCGTTCGTCAAAGGGATAACAGCAGGAGAGGCGCAGTGCATTGTTGCAGCGTTCGGAGAGGGTGTAGAGCGCTCCCGGCGTCAGGCAAATCTTCTCCTGCAACAGACGATGGAACAGTTCCACGCTATCGACGTTACCCGGCAGCTCAACCCAGAAGACAAAGCCACCGCTCGGGCGCGTGGCCCGCGTTCCCTGAGGAAAGTGGCGGGCGATAATACCGCGGGCCTCTTCCAGCTGCGCGGCGTAACGACGGCGCAGTGAGCGCAGATGATGGTCGTAGCCACCTGACTCGAGAAAATGCCCCAGCGCTTCCGACAGCAGGCGAGACTCTGCCAGTGAAGAGACGGCTTTCAGCCGCGCCAGCTGCTGGCTGAAACGCCCGGCGGCTATCCAGCCAAGGTGGAAGTCGGGGGCAACCGTTTTGGTAAAACTGGTGCAGTACATCACCCAGCCGCCGTCATCGAAGGCTTTTACTGCGGGCGTCAGCGGCCAGCAGAATTGCAGTTCAGTGTACAGCCCGTCTTCCAGCAGCGGCACCTGATAGTGATTGACCAGCCGCGCCAGCCGTTTTTTGCCATCCAGCGTCATGCTACTGCCTAACGGGTTCTGCGCATTTGGCATGGCGATCAGCGCCTGGATACGTTTTTCCTGTAACAACAGCTCCAGCGCATCCAGCGACAACCCGTACTGTGGGTCCGTTGGGATTTCCACCACTTTCAGACCGAGGCTGGCCAGCAGCGGGAACAGATAGAAATAGGTGGGTGTTTCCACGCCGACGCAGTCGCCAGGCTGTGTGACGGCACGCAGCCCGAGTTGCAGCGCTTCCATACAGCCATGCGTCAGGGTGATGTCTTCTGCGCTAAGGGTGATGCCCAGTTCCATTGAGCGGCGTGCGATTTCACGTCTCAGACGCAGACTGCCGGGGGGGAGCGCATAGCGGCCAATGAGTTCGGGCTCCCTGCGCAGAAGCGAGGCAATAATGCGGCTGATTTTCCCTGTCGGGAAAAAATCCCCGCTCTGGGGACAGGCCAGCGAGATATTGGTGTAGTCACTGTGGTTCTGTGCGGCGAACACTGCATCAATCAGATCGAGTTTTTCGCTGCTGGGGGAACGTACGCTGGTGCGCTGAAAAGAGGGACGGGCCAGCGAAGGCAGCGTGTCGCGCACGTAGTACCCCGACTGCGGGCGAGCTTCAATCAGCCCACGATCTTCCAGGATGCCATAGGCGGTGAGCACGGTGTTGACGCTGACCTGATGGTTGCTGGCACAGCGGCGAATCGCGGGCAGGCGGCTGCCGGGCATAAAGGTGCCCTGATGGATGGCCTCCGCCAGCGTTTCTGCCAGCTGATGGTACAACGTGATCGGCGGTTCAACGATGGACACAATGTGCTCCTCAACCTGTGGGTACAGTGACTATTTTTGACGTATTGTACTCATAACAATAGCGGGTTTCTGCATCTGTTACCATTGCTGACGGCTGATTACACTGAGGCTCTCACTTGGAATGCAGGACAGAAATCATGCTTGATCCCTCTTTTATCAGCTACGTCACGGTGATGTCGATCACACCAGGCCCGAACAATCTGATGCTGGCCACGTCAGGCGTGAACTTTGGCATACGCCGTACACTGCCGATGGTCAGCGGCATTCTGGTCGGCTGCGGATTACAGACGGCGCTTGCGGGGGCGATGCTTGAGGTATTACTGCAATGGATGGGCGCGATACGTCTGCCGTTGACTCTGCTCGGCTGTACCTACCTGCTGTGGCTGTCGTGGAAGATCTTCCGCTCTGGTGCGCCGGAGTTACGTGAGAAAGCGCGGCCAATGACGTTTGTCGGTGGGGCATTGTTCCAGGCCGTGAATCCTAAAGCCTGGCTGATGGCGATCAACGTGGCGCTGATGTACACCGTGAACAGTACGATTCTGACGGTGATGCTGAGTTTTATGGCGCTGAACCTGCCGTGCATTCTGATCTGGGCAATGATGGGCGATCGGCTGGGAAAACATCTGCAGGTGGCATGGAAACTTCAGCTGTTTAACGGCGTGATGGCGCTGTCATTGCTGGTCACCACGGTGTGGATGCTGGTGGAGGCATTCCAGCTGTCATAATTACAAGGGGCGGTGGGCCAGGCATGCCTGGCCCCTACAAGGGATCGTAAAAGCGCGGCAGGCCTGACGAGGTGCAGGGATCGCAAAACGCTGTAGGGGCGCAGCGTGCCGCGCCCGTTACAGCGACTACTTGCCGACCACCGAATCCTCGACAACCACAGGTTCGTCATTCGCGGCCGGGTTCATTGGCGTGTAATCCAGCTGCAGAATACGGCTGGTTTCGGCCAGTTCACGCTCAGTGGCTGCCACATTGCCATTCAGTTTCTGACCGTAGAAAGGAATGATCGCCTTTAGCTTGCTCTGCCATTCCGGCGATGCCATCTGGTCTTTGAACACTTTGCTCATCAGGTCCAGCATGATCGGTGCCGCCGTAGAGGCGCCTGGAGAGGCACCCAGCAGTGCCGAAATCGTGCCATCCTGTGAGGTGACCACTTCCGTCCCCAGTTTCAGCACGCCGCCTTTGTTGGCATCCTTCTGAATGATCTGCACGCGCTGGCCGGCTTTCACCAGGCGCCAGTCGGCTTTTTGGGCGTCCGGGAAGTATTCGCGTACGGCGTTGATGCGGTCATCTTCGTTCAGCATCACCTGACCGACCAGATATTTCACCAGGTCAAAGTTATCCAGGCCAACGCGTACCATCGGCATCAGGTTGGATGGCGTGATGGAACCGAACATATCCCACAGTGAACCCTGTTTCAGGAACTTGGTGGAGAACGTGGCGAACGGCCCGAACAACAGCACCTGCTTGCCATCCAGCGTGCGGGAGTCAAGATGCGGTACAGACATCGGCGGGGCACCCACCGACGCTTTGCCATACACCTTAGACTGATGACGCTTTACCACTTCCGGGTTATCGGTCACGAGGAACTCACCACCGACCGGGAAGCCGGCATAGTTTTTCGCTTCCGGAATACCGGACTCCTGCAACAGCGTCAGCGCTGCCCCACCGGCACCGATAAACACGTATTTTGCCCTGATGATTGTTTTCTCATCGTTGTTCTTCAGGTCGGATACGGTGATGCTCCAGGAACCATCGTCATTGCGTTTAATCGCACGCACTTCATGGCTGGTCTGACGTTCAAAGTTTTTGCTCTGCTGTAGCGATGCCACCAGCTGGCGGGTGATTTCACCGAAATTCACATCGGTTCCGGTCGGAATGCGGGTCGCCGCGACTTTCTGCGCGCTGTCACGACCTTCCATCACCAGTGGCACCCACTCTTTAATCTGATCCGGGTCTTCAGAGAACTCCATCCCGCGAAACAGAGTGCTCTGTTGCAAGGCGGCAAAACGCTTTTTCAGGAAATCGACGTTCTCTTCGCCCCAGACGAAACTCATATGCGAGACGCTGGTGACAAAGCTGCGAGGATCGCGCAGGACATTACGCTGCACCTGGTGTGCCCAGAAGCGACGGGAAACCTGGAAGGCTTCGTTAATTTCCACCGCTTTTTTGATATCGACAGAACCATCTGCGTTCTCTGGGGTGTAGTTCAGCTCCATCAGAGCGGAATGGCCGGTACCGGCATTATTCCAGCCGTTTGAGCTCTCTTCGGCTACACCATCCAGACGCTCTACCATGCCGATGCGCCATTCTGGCTCCAGCTCTTGCAGGTAGGTACCGAGTGTTGCGCTCATCACGCCACCCCCGATCAGTAATACATCGACGTGCTTCTCTACTGCCAGTTTGCGCATGAGACGACATCTCCGTGTTGAAGGAAATCAACATGTTAAGTAGAGAAGCAGTGGCAGGCCTTCTGGAACCCGTCTGACTGCTTCGCCCTTTCTGGATTGCTGACAGCGAAAATCCACATGAATTCAAAGTGTTTAATCGCTGTTCAAAAGCGTCAGAAATATAGCATTGTTACGGGGTAATTAAAAAAGTGTTTAAAGATTAAAAATGAGAATGATGAGCGTTAAAAAATAAGCAACATTGATACGGGCCGTTGAACGGCCCGCCAGGGCGAAGGATATCCCACAGGATAATGAGGGGTAACTATTTGAACAGAATGAAGTTAGGGGCGAGGAGCACTGTCCGGCAATTTACGCAGGGCGATCGCCAGTCGGTTGTAAGCATTCATTAAACCAATGGTGATCGTGAGGTCGGTGATCTCTTTGTCACTAAATTCCGCTTGCACCTGAGCAAAAACCGCGTCCGGCGCGTGGGTCTGTGCAATCAGCGTCAATGATTCTGCCCAGGCCAGCGCCGCCTGTTCACGTGGGGAGAACCAGTTACCCGCTTCGCGCCAGACTTTGGTTAGCACAATTTTGTCCCAGGGCAGGCCCGCTTTATGTAACGCTTTGGTGTGCATGTCGATACAGTAAGCACAGCCGTTGATCTCAGAGACGTGCAGGAAGGCCAGCTCAATAATATCGTGTGGCAAACCGCTTTGCGTGACATAGCCTGAGACACCTGCCAGTGCTTTCATACCCGCGGGTGAAGTGGTGTAGAAGTTGATACGTTCGCTCATTGCCTTGTCCTTTTATCTGGGTAGGGCGCTATTCTCATCTGTTTTATGGGCGGCTAAAAGTGCCAGGAATTCATAAAAATAATGGTCCATCCGTTCCCGATATTCTGCTGCGGCGCGATACGGGCCACTCGCTGAGTGAGCAGATCCGTCAGGGGATCACGCAGGCGATTGATGAAGGGCGTCTGAAGCCCGGATCGCGCGTC
Organism: Erwinia sp. MYb416; assembly: GCF_037479575.1. NCBI lineage: Bacteria > Pseudomonadati > Pseudomonadota > Gammaproteobacteria > Enterobacterales > Erwiniaceae > Erwinia > Erwinia sp. MYb416. The sequence goes on along the minus strand of NZ_JBBGYT010000422.1, from coordinate 41,537 downwards.
CCCTCCTGCCGCGATCTGGCCGCACAGCTTGGTGTGGCACGTGGCACGGTACGCACAGCGTATGACATGCTGGTCGACGGTCAGCGGCTGGTGGCGAAAGGATCGGCGGGCACCTGGGTGAGCGAGGTTCACCACTCACCGGGAAAAAGTCTGCTGTCGGATACGGCAGTGATGGCACCGCTGGCGTCGGTTATCCACGCTTTTGATCGTCCGCCGCTGACGTTTCAGATGGGCGTGCCTGCCAACGATGCCTTTCCTGCCAAGGTCTGGTCGCGCATTCTCACGCGTCATGCCCGGGAAATGGTGAGTAAACCGATCGGCTATTCCGATCCGCGTGGCAGCCTGGCACTGCGGGAACAACTGGTCAGCTATCTGTCGATGGCTCGCGGCATACGTTGTCAGGCTTCGCAGGTGATGATCACCAATGGTTATGCCGGGGCGCTGGGACTGATCTGCCTGGCGCTGGGTTTGCGTGGCAAGTCGGTATGGACAGAAGACCCCGGTTATCTGCTGGCCCGTAAAGCGCTAACGCTTGCAGGTGTCGAAGCCGTTCCCGTTGCCGTGGATGAGCAAGGACTGTGCGTGGAGGAAGGAATACGGCTGGCGGCAGATGCCGCTGCGGTGCTGGTCACGCCGGGTCAGCAGGCCCCGTTAGGTATGACGCTGTCGTTGGAACGGCGAGCGGCGCTGCTGGCGTGGGCGGAACGCCAGACAAGCTGGATTATTGAAGATGACTATCTCGGTGAGTTGCAGCTGGAAGGGCGGGCGGCCCCGGCCCTGGCTGCGCTGGATGGTGGGCGCGTGCTGCATATTGGTACTTTCAGTAAAAACATCAGCCCGTCGCTGCGTCTGGGCTATCTGGTTGTTCCGGCATCACAGGCGGCACATTTTGCTGAGGCAGCTGCGTTGCTGGCACCCGCCTCGTCCTTTGTGCTGCACAACGCGGTGGCTGAATTTCTGCACGAAGGCCACTTTATGCGTCATTTACGCCGGATGAAGCGGCTGTACAACGAACGGCTGGTGGCGCTGCTGGCAGCACTGCAACCGCTGTTCCCGCAGGCAACGCGTGCGGCACTGGCGGTGATCATTGCGCTGCCAGAGGGATGCCAGGATACGCGCATCGCGCAGGAAGCACTGGCGTTTGGCATGGCGCCAACACCGCTGTCGGTGTGGTATCAGGATGAGGGGCGTCGTCGTTATGGGCTGGTACTGAGTGTGACGAATATCCCACGTGAAGGGTTTGAGGCGTGTGCGCAGCAGCTGAAAGCGCTGGTCGGGACATTCGGTTAAATCCTGCCCCGGGGAGGGGCAGGAGGCATCATCAGGCTTTTTTCGCTGCAGCAGCAGCTTTAACGATCACCGCGAAAGCATCCGCTTTCAGTGATGCGCCGCCCACGAGGGCACCGTCGATGTCTGGCTGAGCAAACAGCTCTGCCGCATTTTTATCGTTCACAGAACCGCCGTATTGAATGATGACCTGAGCGGCCACCGCAGCATCTTTCTTCGCAATATGGTCACGAATGAATTTGTGAACGGCCTGAGCCTGAGCAGGGGTGGCAGATTTGCCGGTACCGATAGCCCATACAGGTTCGTAAGCGACAACCACGCCGTTGAACGCGTCAGCGCCCAGGGTGTTCAGCACGGCATCGATCTGACGTGCGCACACTTCTTCGGTTTTGCCCGCTTCGTTTTCTGCATCAGTTTCGCCGATGCACAGTACAGGGATCAGACCGGCTGCTTTCAGCACAGCGAATTTTTTCGCGATCAGCTCATCGCTCTCAGCGTGATAAGTACGACGCTCAGAGTGGCCGATGATGATGTATTGCGCGCCCAGATCTTTCAGCATGTCGGCAGAGACTTCACCGGTGAAAGCGCCAGACAGGTTAACGTCAACGTTCTGCGCACCCAGTGCGATATGGCTACCGGAAATGGCATGTTTCGCCTGATCCAGATACATAACAGGCGGAGCAATCGCCACACCACAACCATCAACACCGCTCAACTCGGTACGCAGACCGGCGATCAGCTCGTTGACCATGTGTTTGTTGCCGTTCAGTTTCCAGTTACCCATAACTAATGGATGTCGCATTGTATCCTCCACGCTTAGAGAGTATTAAAGCTGCCAGCAGGCAGCATTGTCTGCCAGACAGTATAGAGATCAAACATCGGAAAGGCTTTGCTTTTCGTCATCCTTTGGGCCTGTCGTCTCAGGGTGTGCTCAAGGCCAGTTTTAACGGTTCCACCGCAAAGGTTAATCCTTTATCGCCGTTATCGGCCACGATATAGCGCAGTGCCCCTTCGGTCTGTTGGTAAAAGCGAGAGCCTTTGCCTTTGGTCACCAGCGCCTCGGCACGTTTCTGGCTTTGGGCTTCACTCAGCATCGGTTCGAAGTAATGAATCAGCGCTGCGATGTACGCCAGCGCTTTATCGCGTGAGGCTTTCTGTTCCGGGCCGGGAATGGGCAACCAGGTGATCTGCAACGTTTTGATTTTTCCCGTGCCTTGTTCCAGTGCAGTCGACGAATAAAGATTTTCGTTGATCTTGCTGGCAGCACGCGTCAGATTGCTTTTATCATTCCTGCTGTCAATGGCGCGATATTCACTTAACGGTAACGTTTTATTGGCAGCATTATACTTTTCGCGAAACTGGCCGATAGTCATATCAAAGGTGGGGGCGCCGGCCTGTAAGTAGGGCGCGCCAGGCAAATGCTCAGTCCGATCCTGCGGGTCCGGATCGGCGTGTGCCGCAGCGATCGTCATTGCGGATAGCAGTGCAACTGCTGCCAAAATCGCGTTCTTCATTTCAATGACCCTAACCAGTAAACTCAGCCCAAGATTAAAACGGACAATGACCGGCAAAGTCAAAGGGCACCCGGACTCTGAGATAAAAATAATGACGTTACAGCAATGGTGTTTCTCTTTTCGTGGTCGCCTGGGACGGCGCGACTTCTGGATCTGGCAGGTGGCCTGGCTGCTGATGCTGGTGCTGCTCTTTACGCTGGCAGGCAATGGTCTGTTGGATACGCAGACGGCCGCTTTCTGCGTGGTGGCCCTGCTGTGGCCCACCAGCGCTGTCATGGTAAAACGACTGCACGACCGTAACAAAGGCGGCCAGTGGGCGCTGCTGTTTATCGTCGCCTGGATGCTGATGGCCGGGCACTGGGCGATATTGCCGGCAGATGCGCAGTGGCTGGTGGGCCGTTTTATTCCCACATTGATCATGGTCGGTATGGTGGTTGAACTGGGCGGTTTTGCGGGTACACCGGGTGATAACCGGTTTGGCAAAGCGACGCAGCCTGTGGTGTATCTGCGCCGCCGCTCACCGGATTACCAGTAATGTTCGCTGGTGATATGCCCGGGTTTGCGCTTGAGATGTTTACGCATGCCGCGGGTTTCTTTTAAAACTTGCTGGGTATCGCGCACCATTTGCGGGTTGCCGCACAGCATGACATGGCTTTGTTCGGCATCGATGCTCAGCCCGGTCACCGCTTCCAGCTGGCCACTCTCTATCAGCGCGGGCACTCTGCCCGTCAGTGAGCCCGGGCTCTCTTCGCGACTGACCACGGTTTGAATCTGGAGTTTCCCAACGTAACGCTGCTGTAATGCCTGCATCACTGGCAGATAACTCAGATCCTGTGCATAACGTGCGGCATGGACCAGTACGATATTTTTGAAGCGCTCCAGCCCTTTTCCTTCCTGTAAAATCGACAGATACGGCCCGATGGCGGTGCCGGTTGCCAGCATCCACAGCGTTTCGCACTCAGGGATTTCATCCAGTACAAAGAAGCCCTGAGCATCCTGGGTAATCATCAACTCATCGCCGGGTTTCAACGCATGCAGTCGTGGGCTTAGTTTCCCTTCCGGCACGGTGACCAGGTAGAACTCCAGATTTTCATTGCTGGGCGCATTCACAAAGGAATAGGCGCGCACCACACGTTCACCGTCAATTTCCAGTGCCAGCTTGGCATATTGCCCGGCGGTAAACGGGTCGATGGGAGCGGTCACCGTCAGACTGAACAGGCTGTCAGTCCAGTCGGTGACATGTTTAACGCGGGCGTTGACCCATACGGCCATAAAAAAACTCCTTCATTCGCTTGCGACATAAGTGACGTCTCTGCGGCTATCTTCGCCAGCCATCGGTTTTTTTTCCACCCGACGGCCCGGGTGAAAGCTCATATCGACAAAGTATGAGCACTATTTAAACGTAGCGTAAAAAATGTTTTACAGACACGCCTGCTTTTACTGACAGTGGCGCCAGCGTTATTTACCGCGACCCCCTCGCTTTGCTACGCATTCCTGATATTTTCAGCGCCATTGTGCCGGTATGACTGGCCACCCTTGCTGGTTGGGTGAGTTTCCGCTTTTTATAAGAGTCGTAACTTAATGAAAAAAATAGAAAATGGCCATTTGCTGGTGATGCTGATGGCGTTGCTGGCGGTGGGACAGATGGCGCAGACGATCTATGTTCCGGCGATGTCGACCATTGCTGATGTCTTCCATGTACGCGATGGTGCGGTACAACGGGTGATGGCTGCCTATCTGATGGCCTACGGTGCCTCGCAGCTGTTTTACGGCCCGCTGTCTGACAGTATCGGGCGTCGCCCGGTGATCCTGATGGGAATGGCGGTGTTTATTGCCGGATCGCTCACCGCACTGTTGGCAGGCAGTCTGAATGGCCTGGTGCTGGGGGCTGCTATTCAGGGAATGGGCACGGGTGTTGCCGGGGTGATGGCGCGCACAATGCCGCGTGATCTCTACGCCGGTAGTGCGCTGCGTCAGGCCAACAGCCTGCTTAACATGGGAATTTTGGTCAGTCCGTTGATTGCTCCCGTGATTGGTGCCGGGCTGACACACCTGTTTGGCTGGCGCGCTTGTTTCGCTTTTTTACTGCTGTTGTGCCTGATTGTTGCTGGCGTGATGCTGCGTTGGCTGCCGGAAACGCGTCCCGCAGGACAGCAGACACGCCCGCTGTTCTCCCGTTACCGTCCACTGCTGGCCGACAGCAGTTTTGTCCGTTATCTGGTGATTCTGATCGGTGCGCTGTCTGGGATTGCGGTGTTTGAGGCCAGCTGTGGCGTGCTGATGGGAGGTGTACTGGGTATGAGCAGCCTCGCCGTCAGCGTGTTGTTTATATTGCCCCTGCCTGCGGCCTTCTTTGGTGCCTGGTTTGCCGGGCGCAGTGAGAAACCCTTCACCACGGTGATGTGGTATGCGGTGAACAGCTGCCTGCTGGCGGGCGTGATGATGTGGATCCCCGGCTGGCTGGGCGTGATGAATCTGTGGACGCTGATTGTGCCGGCATCGCTGTTCTTTTTCGGTGCCGGGATGCTGTTTCCGCTGGCAACGACGGGTGCAATGGAGCCCTGGCCGTATATGGCGGGCACCGCCGGAGCGCTGGTGGGGGGATTACAGAATCTTGGTTCTGGGCTGGTCGCGTGGCTGTCTGCGCTGTTGCCGCAAACCGGTCAGTTCAGTCTGGGGATGCTGATGTTTGCCACTGCGCTGCTGATCCTGCTGTGCTGGCTGCCGCTGTCAAAACATCCACAGCCGCACGCGGTGTAAGGCTGTCATTTACCCGCTTTGGTACCGGGCGAGGCGTGCCTCGCCCCTACGGTCTCAGAGGCCGTGTAGGGACCCCTAGGGTCTCAGAAGCCGTGTAGGGGTCGGGCATGCCCGACCCGCATTGACACCTACTGAGACGGTAGACGATCACAAAATATACGGGTGCAGGCTTTCGTCTTTCAGATCGAGGTAATGGATCGACTGAATACGGCGGATGGTGCGGGATTTACCACGTATCAGCAGCGTTTCAGTGGTCGCCATATTGCCCTGACGGGTGATGCCTTTTAACAGGTCGCCGCTGGTAATGCCGGTCGCGGAGAAAACCACGTTGTCGTTGCGCGCCATCTCTTCCAGCTTCAGCACCTGTCCGGCAGCAATCCCCATTTCCGCACAGCGTGACAGCTCCTGTTCGCCCAACTGACGGTTCTCAGGGGTATCACCCTTAACGTCATGACGTGCCAGCAGACGAGCCTGCATATCGCCATCCAGCGCACGGATCACCGCTGCGGAGACTACGCCTTCCGGTGCGCCACCGATGCCGTACATCACGTCGACTTCGCTGTCCGGCATGCAGGTCAGGATCGACGCGGCAACATCACCGTCCGGGAACGTAAATACGCGTACGCCAAGCTGTTGCAGGCTGGCAATCACCGCATCGTGGCGTGGTTTCGCCAGCAGGGTCACGGTCAGTTCTGTCAGGGATTTATTCAGGGCACGGGCAACGCGTTGCAGGTTCTCTTCCAGCGGCAGGTTAAGGTCAATAGCGCCTTTAGCCCCAGGACCGACCACCAGCTTCTCCATATACATATCCGGTGCGTGCAGGAAGGTGCCTTTGTCCCCGACGGCCATGACCGCCAGTGCATTGGCCTGTCCCAGTGCGGTCATGCGCGTACCTTCAATGGGGTCGACGGCAATATCCACCGCATCCCCGTTGCCTGTCCCGACTTTCTCGCCGATATACAGCATCGGTGCTTCATCAATTTCCCCTTCGCCAATCACGATCTGACCGTCGATATCCACTTTGTTGAGCATGATGCGCATTGCATGTACGGCTGCACCGTCTGCCGCATTTTTATCGCCACGCCCCAGCCACTTATAGCCAGCCAGTGCCGCTGCTTCTGTTACGCGGGAAAATTCAATCGCCAGTTCTCGTTTCATGACATGCCTTTAAGGAAACTAATGAGGCGGGAAGTTTATCACAGGGAGCGGAGCGGGGAAGGGAGATACCCGTGGTCAGGCGACCACGGGCAGGAGATGATTACTTGTCGTCAGCGTCTTCCCATGCCTGCGCACGGGCGACGGCTTTCTTCCATCCTGCGTACAGCACGTTGCGCTGGGTGGTTTCGATGCTTGGGCGGAATTCGCGCTCGATGACGGACTTGGCGCGCACTTCATCCAGATCTTTCCAGAAGCCCACTGCCAGACCGGCAAGGTAAGCAGAACCCAGCGCAGTCACTTCACGCACTTCAGGACGCTCAACGCGCGCACCGAGGATATCGGACTGGAACTGCATCAGGAAGTTGTTCGCCACGGCACCACCGTCAACGCGCAGTGATTGCAGACGGGTGTTGGCATCGTTCTGCATCGCTTCCAGCACGTCACGCGTCTGATAAGCAATGGACTCCAGCGTGGCGCGAATGATGTGGTTAGCATTGGCACCACGCGTCAGGCCGAAGATAGCGCCTCGGGCATACGGGTCCCAGTAGGGGGCACCCAAACCGGTGAATGCAGGCACCATATACACGCCGTTGGTGTCTTTGACTTTGGTGGCGAAATATTCGGAGTCAGTAGAGTCACTGATCAGCTTCATTTCGTCACGCAGCCACTGAATGGATGCACCGCCGATAAACACCGCACCTTCCAGCGCATAGTTCACTTCGCCACGTGGGCCGCAGGCGATGGTGGTCAGCAGGCCGTGTGTTGAGGTCACCGCTTCTGTACCGGTGTTCATCAACATAAAGCAGCCCGTGCCATAGGTATTTTTCGCCATACCCGGCTGGACGCACAGCTGGCCATACAGCGCCGCCTGCTGGTCACCCGCAATACCGGCGATTGGAATACGCGTTCCGCCTTTACCACCGATGTTAGTCTGGCCGTAAACCTCTGACGAGGATTTCACTTCCGGCAACATTTCACGCGGGATATCGAGAATGTCCAGCATGCGCTGATCCCACTCCAGCTTGTGAATATTGAACATCATGGTACGGGAGGCGTTGGTGTAGTCGGTGATATGAACCCGTCCCTGCGTCATTTTCCACACCAGCCAGGAGTCGACGGTGCCGAACAGCAGTTCGCCACGGCGTGCACGCTCGCGGGAGCCTTCCACGTGGTCGAGGATCCACCTCACTTTGGTGCCGGAGAAGTACGGGTTAATCACCAGACCCGTGGTATGACGGATGTACTCTTCCAGGCCTTCTTTTTTCAGCTTCGAGCAGTAGTCGGCGGTACGCGGGTCCTGCCAGACGATGGCGTTGTAAATCGGCTTGCCAGTTTCTTTGTCCCACACAATGGTGGTTTCACGCTGATTGGTGATACCAATCGCGGCAATCTCGTCAGAGTTAATGTCCGCATGCGCCAGGACTTCGACCAGGGTGGAGCTCTGTGACGCCCAGATATCCATCGGGTCATGCTCAACCCAACCCGCTTTCGGGTAGATTTGCTGGAATTCACGCTGTGATACCGCAACGATATTGGAGTCATGATCCAGAATCACGGCGCGGGAACTGGTGGTTCCCTGGTCGAGTGCGACAATGTATTTTTTTTCTACGGTCATAATAGATTCCTGATGGTGTAAGCAATGAGCAGGATTACGCTTTACGCTGTGCAGCGCGCGGTGCTGATTTTTCCTGTTTCTCCACAACCTTACCCGGAAGGTTGTTGGCAATCAGGGCGCGGTAGCCAAAGGCTCCGAGGCTTGCACCGATCAGTGGGCCAAAGATCGGAACAAGGAAATACGGAATATCACGGGCACCGGTGAAGGCAACATTACCCCAGCCAGCCACCCAGGCGAACAGCTTAGGTCCGAAATCACGTGCCGGGTTCAGTGCAAAGCCAGTCAGTGGGCCCATTGCGGCACCGATGATGGCGATAAGGAAACCAATCAGCAGCGGTGCCATCGGGCCACGCGGCAGGCCGTTACCGTCATCGGTCAGCGCCATAATCAATGCCATCATGATAGCGGTAATGACCATTTCAACCAGGAATGCCTGACCCACGCTGATGTGCGGGTTAGGATACGTGGAGAAGATGCCCGCGAGGTCGAGGCTCTCAACGCTGCCACGTACCATGTGATGTGTCTGTTCGTAATCGAGGAAGAGATTGTGATACAGGCCGTACACCAGCGCTGCGGAGCAGAATGCACCCGCTATCTGCGCAATCGTATAGGGCAGCACTTTACGCCCTTCGAAATTGGCGAATAGCCACAGCGCGACGCTGACGGCGGGGTTCAGGTGAGCACCTGAAATACCCGCGGTCAGATAGACGGCCATCGCAACGGCCAGGCCCCAGACAATACTGATTTCCCAGAGGCCGAAACTGGCTCCGGCAACTTTCATTGCGGCCACGCAGCCAGCACCGAAAAAGATGATCGTGGCAGTGCCGAGAAACTCGGCGATGCACTGCCCCTTAAGTGTACTTGTTGTCTGACTCATGATGAATTCCTGAAGGCGAGGTTAATGGTTTAGCTTCTTAGTTTTGTTTCATCCATGAATCACCCAAATCTTATGTAGGGCTGTTGTGAATTTATCGTTAACGAGCATAAACGAGAAATAGCGAAATCAAAAATTGTGTTCTGTGTCATAAAAATGAGCGTTTTCGCGTCTTTTTGCTTTCCAAACACGACCTGGTGCGCGTTTGATCGCGTGTGAAATGCGCAATTATTTAACGCTGACCTTACATCAGGAGGGGGAAGATGTTAATGAGACCAGGTATAGACTGAAAATTGTTACAGACTACGCCCTGTAAGGGTTCGCTGCTGGACTTGAGCTGTCGCTCTACTTACAATCGGAGAATCGTTGTTATCCGCGGAATGCCGGTTCATTCCTCACCCCTGCGGCTAGCATCATCAACGCCCTGCGATTAGGAGAGGTTATAGACATGTCATTTGAAGTATTCGAGAAACTGGAAGCGAAAGTGCAGCAGGCGATTGATACCATCACGCTGTTGCAGATGGAAATCGAAGAGCTTAAAGAACAAAACGGTAATTTGAACCAGCAGGTTCAGCAGGCAGCAGGCAGCAGTGATGCGCTGGTGCGTGAAAATCAGCAGTTAAAAGAAGAGCAGCATGTCTGGCAGGATCGTCTGCGGGCTTTGCTGGGAAAAATGGAAGAGGTGTAATGCTGCACCTGGCGTAAAAGCAGGAAGCAAGCAGAAAACGGGTGCCCTGGGGCACCCATTTTATATGTTCGTCTTTATTCGATGTCGAGCGCGTCTTCGGACAGGATCATTCCCGTGTTGTCTGCGTACAGATGATCGCCGGAGAAGAACGTGACGCCACCAAAGTTCACCCGCACGTCGCTTTCACCAATGCCTTCACCTGCAGCCCCGGCAGGAATAGCCGCGATGGCCTGAATGCCGATATCCAGTTCTTCCAGATCATCCACCTGGCGAACAGAACCATACACCACAATGCCTTCCCACTCATTTTGCTGAGCCAGCGTTGCGAGCGCGGCGTCCACCAGCGCACGGCGTACTGAACCACCACCATCAACCAGCAGAACACGACCACGGCCGTTTTCCTCCAGCAAATCATAGAGCAGCCCGTTATCTTCGAAACATTTTACCGTGGTGATTTGCCCGCCAAACGAGGTGCGACCACCAAAGTTTGAGAAAAGCGGTTCAACGACATTCACATCTTCATGGTAGATGTCGCACAGTTCTGAAGTATCGTATTTCATAGGGGTTTCGTCTGTTTGCCGCAGGAGGGCTAAGTATATCGCTTAAAGGCCACTGTTGGCAAAATCATCAATTGTTAAAAATTGCGATGGGTCAAGCACATCGCGTTTAGCTGAACACTAAGCCGATGGCAAACAGGATATTGATCAGCAGGGCTGCTTTAACGGTTTTTTCCAGCATGGGTCGCATCGCCAGTGCACTGGTTTCTCGCAAAATGAAACGTCCCTGCTGCCACAACAGAGGTGCCGCGAGCAGGAATAACCAACCCACCGGACGCAGGCTGACCAGCGCACTGTAGAGAGCAAAGCAGGCCAGTGCGGTGGTTAACAGCACGGCATGATAGCGGCGTGCTCCATGTGCACCCAGGCGAACTGCCAGCGTAAATTTGCCATTCTGCCGGTCGCTGTCGATATCGCGCAGGTTGTTGACGTTCAGTACGGCGGTCGCCAGCAGGCCACAGCCACTGGCGGGAAGCAGCAGCAGCAGATCAATCTGGTGTGTTTGCAGATAGCTACTGCCGATGACCCCCAGCCAGCCAAAGAAGATCATCACAGACAGATCCCCAAGGCCAAGATAGCCATAGGGTTTTTTCCCCACGGTATAAGCGATGGCTGCGACTATCGCCAGCGCGCCCATCGCCACAAAGCCGAGGATATCGGCGGGAGACTGGCAGGCCCGCAGGATCAGTAGCAGGCCACAGCCGGTGGTGATGGCCACGGTCAGCATCAGCGCGATGCGCATCTGCTCTTTGGTGATCGCCCCTTTCTGCATGCCACGCAACGGCCCGATACGCTGCGGCGTATCGCTGCCTTTCAGCGCATCGCCGTAGTCATTCGCCAGGTTAGAGAGGATCTGTAACAGAGTGGTGGTCAGCAGCGCCAGCAGGGCGATGGAGGGGTCAAAATGCCCCTGATGCCACGCCAGAGCGCTACCGGTAATGATCGAGGCACAGGCCAGCGGCAGTGTGCGCAGACGCAGGCTTTCCAACCAGGCTTGGGGCATTGAGAGTGGGGGAGCCAGTTGAGTATTATCCATGACAGGTTGCGCCTCCGATCCGTTTCAGGTCCAGTGCGGCGAGTGCCAGCACGATATCGGTGTCATGGTAAGCGCCTTTTTAACAACGGGAGTTAATCCTGGTCAAGTTGGTGCAGGATATAAAAAAAGGAGGCCGAAGCCTCCTGATGTGTCGAGCCGTTTGCTTACAGGATAAAGCGGCTGAGATCTTCGTCAGCCACCAGCTCGTCGAGATGTTTGCCTACATATTCGGCATCAATGGTAATCGACTGGCCATTCAGGTCGCTGGCGTCGTAGGAGATGTCTTCCATCAGACGCTCCAGGACGGTATGCAGACGACGTGCACCGATGTTTTCAGCGGTCTCATTCACCTGCCATGCCGCAGCCGCAATCTTACTGATGCCGTCAGGGGTAAAGTTAATCTCTACGCCTTCCGTGTTCATCAGTGCTTTATATTGCACGGTGATGGAGGCACTTGGCTCTGTGAGGATGCGCTCAAAGTCGTGCGTGGTCAGCGCCTGGAGTTCAACGCGGATAGGCAGACGGCCCTGCAACTCAGGGATCAAGTCTGACGGGCTGGCTACCTGGAATGCGCCGGAAGCGATAAACAGGATGTGGTCAGTTTTTACCATGCCGTGTTTTGTCGACACCGTACAGCCTTCGACCAGCGGCAACAGGTCACGCTGTACGCCTTCGCGAGACACGTCAGGACCGGACGATTCACCCCGTTTACAGACTTTGTCGATCTCATCGATAAACACGATACCGTGCTGTTCAACCGCGTCGATCGCTTCCTGCTTCAGCTCTTCCGGGTTCACCAGCTTGGCGGCTTCTTCTTCCACCAGCAGTTTCATCGCCTCTTTGATTTTCAGCTTACGAGGTTTCTGTTTCTGGCCGCCGAGGTTCTGGAACATCGACTGGAGCTGGCTGGTCATCTCTTCCATGCCTGGAGGTGCCATGATTTCTACGCCACCGGATACGGCAGCCAGATCGATTTCGATCTCTTTGTCATCCAACTGGCCTTCACGCAGTTTCTTGCGGAAAGACTGGCGTGCAGTAGAAGGCTCGGGTGCCGCTTCATTCTGGCCCCAGTTGTTTTTGGCCGGTGGGATCAGCACATCGAGGATGCGTTCTTCGGCCAACTCTTCAGCACGGTAGCGATATTTCTCAATCGCCTGTGAGCGCACCATTTTAATCGCAGAATCGGTCAGATCGCGGATAATCGAATCCACTTCTTTACCCACATAGCCCACTTCGGTGAACTTGGTCGCTTCCACTTTGATGAAGGGAGCGTTAGCCAGTTTTGCCAGGCGGCGGGCAATTTCCGTTTTACCGACCCCGGTTGGGCCGATCATCAGAATGTTTTTTGGCGTCACTTCATGACGTAACTCTTCGTCCAGTTGCATCCGGCGCCAGCGGTTACGCAGCGCGATGGCGACGGCGCGTTTGGCGCCATCCTGGCCGATGATAAATCTGTTCAGTTCGCTGACAATCTCGCGCGGAGTCATAGCAGACATAAATTAGGATCCTTACGCTTTAGACGGTAATGCTTCGATGGTGAGGTTATGGTTGGTATAGATGCAGATATCACCTGCAATACCTAGCGCTTTTTCCACGATGTCGCGTGCGCCGATATCGGTGTTTTCCAGCAGCGCACGGGCTGCTGCCTGAGCGTATGGACCGCCTGAACCGATAGCAATTAAGTCGTTTTCTGGCTGGATGACATCCCCATTACCGGTAATGATCAGCGAGGCATTTTCATCGGCCACGGCCAGCAGTGCTTCAAGTTTGCGCAGCATACGGTCGGTGCGCCAGTCTTTTGCCAGTTCGACGGCGGCTTTCACCAGATGACCCTGGTGCATTTCCAGTTTGCGTTCAAAAAGTTCAAACAGAGTGAAGGCATCGGCGGTACCGCCCGCAAAGCCCGCAATGACTTTGTCATTGTAGAGACGACGCACTTTTTTGACGTTGCCTTTCATCACGGTATTGCCGAGGGTAGCCTGGCCATCACCGCCAATTACTACCTGGCCGTTGCGTCGTACACTTACTATTGTTGTCACGGGCAGACCCCTTATTGCAGTCGGAAGATGACCCCGCACGTTTTGTACGGGGTACTGATGCAATCAGATATGGGGCGGGTTTGAGGGGTTTCAACCCCCGATGGACAGAGGAATACAATTTGAGTGGCCGGAACCACGCAGGCGTTTTAGCGTGCTGTCGGCCGCACTGCGGTTGTTATACGGTCCGATAACGACACGATTCCAGCCACCGCCGGTCGTGATCCTGCTTTCAAATCCTTCAAAAGCTAACTGAGCACGAATGGACTCGGCCTGGTCGGTACCTTTGAAGGAGCCACACTGCACCATCCAGCGCTGCGCGCTCTCTTTTTCCGCTTCTTTTGGCTTGGTTTCCACTTTCGGCTGCGCGGCAATTTCCGGTTTCGGCTGGCGAACAGGTTCGCGGGTGACCGGAGTTATCGGTGCCGGGCGCGGTGTCTGAGTTTGAGTCTGTGGCTGCGTGCGCGGCTGCGTTTGCTGCTGCGGCATACGCGACTGCTGCTGAAGCTGGCCCTGCTGCTGCTGACGTTGAATGGTCTGCTGGCGCTGCGCCGGCGTTTGTTCATTCCACGGCACTTCGTTGAGCTGAGTAGGTTGCTGGCGCATATCGGCCTGCATCTGGTCCAGTAGCTGACGCTGTTCATCGGTTAACTGGGTCTGGGAATGTGCTTCGCCCCCTGACGTCGGTTCTGTAGGCGTAGGAACGCCAAGCTGACGGTTCTCCAGCTCTTTGATATAGCGCCAGCGTTCTTCCGGTTTGGGTGGCAGGCCATTGCCGGTCGCCTTGTGGTCAGGGATCACTGGTGTATCTTCTTTTTTATGATGCGCGATAAACCACAAGCCACCAATAAAGGTGACCAGAACGGCAACCGCCAGCACTATCATGATTTTTGATACACCGGACCCACTGCTGCGCTTCTTGCTGCGACTGTTGGTATTTTTGCGACGCGTCCCTGTCGAACGCCCGCGGCCTACATAATCTTTTTGTGCCACTATCGTTCCGCTAATAATCGATGAAGGTAAGGCCGGGCTAAAAGAGTGAAAATGTGTACCCGATGATAGCCCGCCATGTTACTGAAGGGCCGGAAGTTTGACCAGCAGCGATCTTACTAAGAATCCGCTGATTTTTGCCCAAAAGCAGGCATGGCGTGCTACCCGCTATCTGGGAAAAATCAATCTTCGTCGCGCAGGGAGGGCGCGGTGCTCCCGCGAATTTTCAGCTCGAAGTCCAGCAGGCGTGAACCATTGCTGACCATCCTGCCCTGCAACTGCTCCAGCAAGAGTAGCATCGCTTCGCGACCTATGTTGAAACGCGGCTGGGCAACGGTGGTTAATTGCGGATCGCTGTAGCGTGACAGTTCGATATCATCGAAGCCGATGATTGACAGATCTTTTGGTACGCGCAGGCCCATATTCTTCGCCTGTGACATCGCACCCAGTGCGATGATATCGCTATGACAGAACAAGGCATCGGGCGGTTTCGGCAGGGTCATCAGATGTTTCATCGCCTGCGAACCGGCATCGAAGGTGAAGTCACCCCGCACGATATAGGTCGGGTCGACCGCCATGCCGTGACGGCGCAGAGCCTGAATATAGCCCTGCAGGCGATACTGGCACAGCGGCATCTCTTCCGGGCCGGAGATGCAGGCAATGCGGCGATGTCCGAGCTTTTGCAGGTGGTTAACGGCTTCAAAGGCTGCCGTCAGATTATCGATATGGACCGTTGGCAGTTCCAGCTCCGGTGCAAACTCATTGGCCATCACCATTGGCGGCAGATTACGTTGCTCTTCCACTCCGGTGTCAAAAGGGACATTGGAGCCAAGCAGCACCATGCCGTCGATCTGGCGGGTCAGCATCAGATTAAGAAAGGATTTTTCCTGTTGGTTCTGGTGAGCACAGTCGCCAATCAGTACCAGATACCCTTCAGCCGCCGCCACGACTTCAATGCCACGAATAATTTCACTGAAAAATGGGTCGCAGATATCTGGCACAATCACCAGTACGGTCCGTGATTCACTGCGTCGCGCGCTGCGCGTCATTGAATGCGGGGAGTAGCCGACGGCGATCACCGCCTGTTCAACCTTATAGCGTGTTGCAGCAGAGACCTTTTCCGGATTCATCAGGGCGCGGGAAACCGTCGCCGTTGATACGCCGGCTTTTTCAGCCACGTTTTTCATGGTCACCACGGATGTGTCTTGATTCTGCTCCAACGCTTTTCTCCTCACGCCAGCCCCTGAGCCGACCTGACCAACTAATAACGATGTATTGTCCGGCGACTCAACATGTCGCTTGCGGTGAACGCCCCCGCATTCTTAACAGATATGCGAGGTGGCTGTTACTTAATTTGCATAAAAATTGTGACTTGTGCGACTTTTTTCGATCCAGTGCGCAACTTTGCAGGCAATCGATTACGTTGTCAGCTTTCTGTCGGGTCGATATCTAACGTCCATTTCACCTTACGGGCCTGAGGCAGTGTTGAGATCAGGGGCAAGCTGGATTTAATCAGGCGCTGCAAGACGGCGCGCGAAGGATGTTGAAGCAGGAGCTGCCAGCGATACCGGCCACTGCGTTTTGCCTGCAATGCCGGAACCGGGCCCATGACCCAGAATGATTCACTGTTAAGTGGGCTGGCTTCGAGCAAATTGCGCAGCTGCTGCAGGAAGAGGTTGGCCTGCTGGTTGTCGTGATCCTCTGCACGAAACAGAGCGTGGCTGGTGAACGGTGGCAGGAACACGCTGTTGCGCTCGCTGAGTGCCTGGTGGGCGAAGGCATCGTAACCCTGATGCATCAGGGTTTGCAGCAGGGGATGTTCCGGATGATGGGTCTGCAACAATACTTCCCCCTGTTTACCGGCACGGCCTGCTCGCCCCGCGACCTGGGTATACAGCTGAGCAAAGCGCTCGGCCGAACGAAAGTCTGCCGAGAACAGCGCGCCATCGACGTCCAGTAGTGACACCAGCGTGACATCCGGGAAATGGTGGCCTTTCGCCAGCATTTGCGTTCCGACCAGAATGCGCGCCCCGCCGCGATGAACCTCAGCCAGTTGCTGCTCAAGCGCCCCTTTACGGCTGGTGGTATCGCGGTCGATACGCGTCAGGGGGACGCCCGGGAACAGCTCACTAATATTGTGTTCGAGCTGTTCGGTTCCCAACCCAACCGGCACCAGATGCGTGGAACCGCACTGCGGGCACTGATGGGGAACCGGACGCTGGCTGTCACAGTGATGGCAGCGCAGTTGGCGCTGATGCTGGTGCAGGGTGTAGTAACGGTCACAGCGCTGGCATTCGGCAATCCAGCCGCATTCATGGCACAGCAGCGTTGGCGAGAAACCACGACGGTTGAGGAACAACAGCACCTGGTTATCGGCTTTAAGATGCTGGCCAATTTTCTTAATCAGCATCGGAGACAGGCCACCCTGAAGCTTGACGCCTTTCAGGTCGACCAGCAGCTGTGTGGCTTTGGTGGCATTTCCGGCGCGTTTGCTGAGGTTAAGCTGGCGATATTTACCGGACTGAACGTTTTGCAGGGTTTCCAGCGCTGGGGTCGCTGAGCCCATCACGATTGGAATATTTTCCTGACGGGCACGAAACACCGCCAGATCGCGTGCGTGATAGCGCCAGCCTTCCTGCTGTTTGTAAGAGCTGTCATGCTCTTCATCAATAATGATGGCGCCCAGACGGGCAAACGGCGTGAAGAGGGAAGAGCGGGTGCCAATCACAATGGCTGTTTCGCCACTGCGCGCGCGCAGCCATACGGCGAGGCGTTCGCTGTCGTTCAGCCCGGAATGCAGCACATCCACCGGGGCGCTAAAGCGCTCACGAAAGCGGGCGATGGTTTGCGGTGTCAGACCGATTTCTGGCACCAGCACCAGCACCTGGCGGCCGTTGGCCAGAATGTTTTCCAGAACGCTGAGATAAACCTCAGTTTTACCCGATCCGGTGATCCCCGCGAGTAACCAGGCAGAAAACTGATCGTCGGCACTGCGTATGGCTCCCACGGCTGTCGCTTGTTCAGTATTGAGCCGTAGACGTTCGCCCTTCACCGTATAATTTTCCCGCCAGTCCTGGTGGGCACGTGGCTGGGCGCGCAGCTCACACAGGCCTTTCGCCCGCAGTGCTTGCAGTGTGGCCTCGGTGATGTCGTGCTGGCTGACTTCATGGCGATACAGCCCGCTGTGTCGCAGCGCAGCCAGTGCCTGCTGCTGTTTTGGGGCACGTTTGAGGCTTTCCGGTGCGGTCGCTTTGCCTTCTTCTGTCATCAGCCATTGCCAGAGAGGGGCTTCTTCGGCGGGTTTGCCCTGACGCAGTAGCACGGGCATGGCGTGGAACAGCACTTCACCCAGTGGATAATGATAATAATCAGCAGCCCATAGCAGGATGCGCCACAAGGAGGCGGGGTACAGTGAGTCGCTATCTAACACCTCATGCACGCTTTTTAGCTGGTCGAGGGGGAAATCGCTGTGTTCAACAATGCCGACAACCACGCCGATCGCCTTGCGCTTACCAAAAGGCACGCTGACGCGCCCACCGACCACGGCATGGCTGAGGTGAGGTGGCAACAGATAATCAAAGTTGCGGGCAAGCGGAACGGGTAGCGCGACCTGAACAACGGGCATGGATTCATCCGGGTGAAAAACAGGGCCAGTTAGTGTACACTGTGTCGTCCGGAATGTGCGGATCCGATTGCGGCGGCTGTTTAATTTCTGTATAGTTCGCCGCCGTTGGTATGGCATTTTGGTATCAACTTCACTTGAAATATTAATCTTCGTGTGGTGCCGGTGCAGGAGTGATCCTGGCGCGGGAGAGCGACACGGCCTTAACTGAGGTTTTCCCATGAAAAAAGGTATTCACCCTAATTACGCTGAAGTTACTGCTAAATGTTCTTGCGGTAATGAAATCAAAACCCGCTCTACCGTGGGTCACGACCTGAACCTGGACGTGTGTGGCAACTGCCACCCGTTCTACACCGGTAAGCAGCGTGATGTTGCTAGCGGCGGCCGTGTGGATAGCTTCAACAAGCGTTTCAGCATCCCAGGCGCTAAATAAGCACCCTGAAAGAAACGGTTACCGTTTCGGATGTAAAAAAAACCCAGCCTCTGGCTGGGTTTTTTTATGCCTGCTTATCGGGAAGCGGCGGTGTGTAATATGCGGGGCTATCGGGTAACCCGGCAGGCCCTGATGTGACATCAGGTGCCTGACCGGATAACCGAACGGTTTAGTATTCCCAGGTCTCAGGATCGACGCCCATTGCACGCATGATCGCTTTTGCTTCCTCGGGAATTTCGTCACTGCGTTCTTTGCGCAGGTCAACATCATCCGGCAGAGGCTGGCCGGTAAATGCATGCAGAAATGCTTCGCACAGCAGTTCGCTGTTGGTGGCATGACGCAAGTTATTAACCTGGCGGCGGGTGCGCTCATCGGTCAAAATCTTTAATACTTTCAACGGAATGGATACCGTGATTTTTTTAACCTGCTCGCTTTTTTTACCGTGCTCAGCGTAAGGGCTGATATATTCGCCGTTCCATTCAGCCATGAGTTACCTTAATCATATTAAATGTAGAATTGCCGAAATTTGGCTAATTATGCCCGAAGTCGATGGCTATCACACCGGGATGGCACAACTTTCTCTGGGGTATATCGACATAATTCTAACGGTTATTGACGCATTGCTCAATCTATACGCAAAGACATTTAGATGTCCAGATGTATTGACGTCTATCTCGCTGCTGTTTACTCTATCAGTCTTATCTTATTAACCAGCAGGAAGTTATGCACCATGACGCGTAAACAGGCAACCATCGCAGTACGTAGCGGTTTGAATGATGACGAGCAATATGGCTGCGTTGTCCCACCGATTCATCTCTCCAGCACCTATAACTTTACCGACTTCAATGAGCCGCGCGCTCATGACTACTCACGTCGCGGCAACCCGACGCGTGATGTCGTGCAACGTGCGCTGGCAGAGCTGGAAGGGGGCGCTGGTGCAGTGATGACCAATACGGGCATGTCTGCCATCCATCTGGTGTGTACCGTATTCCTGAAACCCGGCGACCTGCTGGTGGCGCCGCATGACTGTTACGGCGGCAGTTACCGTCTGTTCGATAGCCTGAGCAAACGCGGTGCGTATCGCGTGAAGTTTGTTGACCAGGGCGATGAGGCTGCTTTACAGGCGGCGCTGGCTGAGAAACCTAAGCTGGTACTGATTGAAAGCCCGAGCAACCCGCTGCTGCGTGTGGTGGATATTGCGTCGATCACCCAGGCTGCGGCAGAAGCTGGCGCGATTAGCGTGGTGGACAATACCTTCCTCAGCCCGGCTTTACAGAATCCGCTGGCGCTGGGTGCTGACCTGGTGATTCACTCCTGTACCAAATACCTTAACGGTCACTCCGATGTGGTGGCCGGTGCTGTTGTTGCCAAAGACCCGCAGCATGTGACTGAACTGGCCTGGTGGGCGAACAATATTGGTGTGACCGGTGGCGCATTTGACAGCTATCTGCTGTTGCGCGGCATGCGTACACTGGCCCCGCGTATGGCGGCGGCACAGCGTAATGCGCTGGCGATTGTCGATTATCTGAAACAACAACCGCTGGTGAAAAAGCTGTATCATCCTTCCCTGCCGGAAAATGCCGGACATCAGTTTGCGGTACGTCAGCAAAAAGGCTTTGGCGCCATGCTAAGTTTTGAGCTGAACGGTGATGAGGCAACGCTGCGTCGTTTCCTGAAAGCGTTGGAATTATTCACACTGGCGGAATCGCTGGGCGGCGTCGAAAGCCTGATTTCCCACACCGCAACCATGACCCATGCGGGCATGTCTGCTGAAGCGCGTGCGGCAGCGGGGATTTCGGAGACGCTGCTGCGTATTTCGGTGGGAATTGAAGATCACGAAGATTTAATCGCCGATCTGGATAATGCATTCCGGATCGCGGCCAAGAGGTAAGCATGAGTTATTCAGCAGTGGCAGGGGCAGACAGTTCGCGGCAGTTACATAAATTTGGTGGCAGTAGCCTGGCCGATGCCAAATGCTACCTGCGTGTTGCCGGGATCATGGCAGAGTACAGCCAGCCGGGTGACCTGATGGTGGTCTCGGCAGCCGGCAGTACCACTAACCAGCTGATTAGTTGGCTTAAGCTGAGTCAGAATGATCGGTTGTCTGCGCACCAGGTGCAACAGGCATTACGCCGTTATCAGAGTGAGCTGATTAGCAGTCTGTTACCGTCGGATGTCGCTGAACCGCTGATTGCTGAGTTTATTCATGACCTCGAAAAACTGGCCGTCCTGCTGGATAACAAAATCACTGATGCAGTTTATGCACAAGTCGTGGGGCACGGTGAAATCTGGTCGGCACGTCTGATGTCAGCGGTGCTGAACCAGCGGGATATTCACGCAGGCTGGCTGGATGCTCGCGATTTTTTACGCGCCGAACGTGCCGCACAGCCGCAGGTGGATGAAGCGAAGTCACAGCCGCTGTTACAGCAGTTGATGGCGCAGCGTCCTGAACAGCGTTTGGTGGTCACTGGTTTTATCTGCGCAAATGATGCGGGTGAAACGGTGCTGTTGGGGCGTAACGGCAGTGACTATTCTGCAACGCAGATCGGTGCGCTGGCCGGTGTGACACGCGTGACCATCTGGAGTGACGTGGCTGGCGTGTACAGTGCTGACCCGCGTAAAGTGAAAGATGCGTGTTTGCTGCCGCTGCTGCGTCTGGATGAAGCCAGTGAGCTGGCACGTCTGGCGGCTCCGGTCCTGCATACGCGTACGCTTCAGCCGGTTTCAGGCAGCGATATCGATCTGCAACTGCGTTGCAGCTATCAGCCAGAACAGGGATCAACACGTATTGAACGCGTGCTGGCTTCAGGCACCGGGGCGCGTATCGTGACCAGCCATGATGATGTTTGTCTGATCGAATTCCATGTACCTGCACAGCATGATTTTGCCGCGCGGCATAAAGAGATCGATCAGCTACTGAAGCGTGCACAGGTTCGTCCGCTGGCAACCGGCGTCCATCCTGACCGTAATCTGTTACAGCTGTGCTACACCTCGGAAGTGGTAAACAGTGCCCTGACTCTGCTGGAGGATGCTGGATTACCGGGGCGTTTGCAGCTGCGTGAAGGCATGGCAATGGTGGCGATGGTGGGGGCAGGCGTTTGCCGTAACCCGCTACACAGTCACCGTTTCTGGCAGCAGATGAAAGATCAGCCGGTGGAATTTATCTGCCAGTCACAGGAAGGCATCAGCCTGGTGGCGGTGCTGCGCGTCGGGCCGACGGAACATCTTATCCGGGGCCTGCATCAGACGCTGTTCCGTGCGGAGAAGCAGGTAGGCCTGGTGCTGTTTGGCAAAGGCAACATCGGTTCCCGCTGGCTGGAGCTGTTTGCCCGTGAGCAGGAAACCCTTTCTGCGCGCACCGGGTTTGAATTTATTCTTGCCGGAGTGGTGGACAGCCGCCGCAGTCTGTTGAGTTACGACGGGCTGGATGCCAGCCGCGCGCTGGCCTTCTTTGAAGAGGAAGCGGTAGAGCAGGACCAGGAGTCGTTGTTCCTGTGGATGCGCGCTCATCCGTTTGACGATCTGGTGGTGCTGGATGTGACCGCCAGTGAAACGCTGGCTGCGCAGTACTTAGATTTCGCCAGCTACGGTTTCCACGTGATTGGTGCGAACAAAGTGGCAGGCGCGGCCAGTAGCAATAGCTATCGCCAGATCCGCGATGCGTTTGCGAAAACCGGGCGCCACTGGTTGTATAACGCCACGGTCGGTGCCGGGTTGCCGGTAAACCACACGGTGCGCGATCTGCGTGAAAGCGGTGACAGCATTTTGTCGATCAGCGGTATCTTCTCCGGCACGCTCTCGTGGCTGTTCCTGCAATTTGATGGCACGGTGCCCTTTACCGAACTGGTGGATCAGGCGTGGCAGCAGGGTCTGACTGAACCCGATCCGCGTGTCGACCTCTCCGGCCAGGATGTGATGCGTAAGCTGGTGATTCTGGCGCGTGAGGCGGGCTACGATATTGAACCTGACCAGGTACGCGTTGAGTCGCTGGTTCCCGCCAGCTACCAGTCGGGATCGGTGGATGACTTCTTTGAGAATGCCGATGAGTTGAATGACCAGATGGTCCAGCGCTTTGAAGCCGCTCAGGAACTGGGACTGGTACTGCGCTACGTCGCACGTTTCGATGCCAACGGCAAAGCGCGTGTTGGCGTGGAAGCCGTGCGTGACGATCATCCGCTGGCGGCGCTGTTGCCGTGTGATAACGTGTTCGCTATCGAAAGCCGCTGGTATCGCGATAATCCCCTGGTGATCCGTGGGCCAGGTGCAGGGCGCGATGTCACTGCCGGAGCCATTCAGTCGGATCTCAACCGCCTGGCACAGTTGCTGTAATCTCCTCCTCATTTGGGCCAGGCATGCCTGGCCCCTTCGCCACACCACACCATCATGAAATTCCCTCATCTTTGTTGAGGATTTGTCACGCCAGGCCATCATTTATCTGTTGACTGAATAACCAATTTCCGTCATTTTGAATGTCTGGACGTCTAAACGGATAGACGTTCAAGGTAGCGAGCCATCTTCAGCAGCGATCGATGAGGTAAAGGGTATGAGTTTTTTCCACGCAAACCAGCGCGAAGCATTGAACCAAAGTCTTGCCGAAATCAGCGGGCAAATTAACGTTTCCTTTGAGTTCTTTCCGCCGCGTACCAGTGAAATGGAAGACACCCTGTGGAGCTCAATCGATCGCCTTAGCAGCCTGAAGCCAAAATTCGTTTCGGTCACCTACGGTGCCAACTCAGGTGAACGTGACCGTACCCACAGCATTATCAAAGGCATTAAAGACCGCACCGGTCTGGAAGCCGCCCCACATCTGACCTGTGTTGATGCTACCCGCGATGAACTGCGCGCCATTGCCCAGGATTACTGGGACAACGGCATCCGTCATATTGTGGCGCTGCGCGGTGACCTGCCGCCGGGCGGTGGCAAGCCGGAAATGTACGGGGCTGACCTGGTCGCCTTGCTGAAAGAAGTGGGTGATTTCGATATTTCTGTCGCGGCCTACCCGGAAGTGCATCCGGAAGCGAAAAGCGCACAGGCCGATCTGATCAACCTGAAACGTAAAATTGATGCCGGCGCGAACCGCGCGATCACTCAGTTCTTCTTTGATGTAGAAAGTTACCTGCGTTTTCGTGACCGTTGCGTGTCTACCGGTATTGATGTTGAGATTGTCCCGGGTATTCTGCCGGTGTCGAACTTTAAGCAGTTGCAGCGCTTTGCCACCATGACTAACGTGCGCGTACCGGGCTGGATGACCAGCATGTTTGAAGGACTGGATAACGACCCGGAAACCCGCAAAATGGTGGGTGCCAATGTCGCGATGGATATGGTGAAGATCCTCAGCCGCGAAGGGGTGAAAGATTTCCATTTCTACACGCTGAACCGTGCCGAAATGAGCTATGCCATTTGCCATACGCTGGGCGTACGCCCGGGGGCGCAGATCATCGCCTGAGAGGGGCGGCACAAACAGAAAAAGGACGCGAAAGCGTCCTTTTTTGATCGTGGCGGGCGAACATCTGTAGGGGCCGATCATTTTTTCCGATCGGCCCGTGAGGCCAGATTAACCGGTATTACGCATCCCTGCCGCCACCCCGGCAATCGTCACCATCAGTGCCTGCTCAACGCGGGCATCCGGCTCTGCGCCTTCTGCTTCCTGCTGGCGTGAACGATGTAACAGTTCGGCCTGCAATACGTTCAGTGGGTCAGTGTAGACGTTACGTAGCGCAATCGATTCGGCAATCCACGGCTGGTCGGCCATCAGATGGGAATCGTTGGCGATGGTCAGCACCGCTTTAATATCGGAGTCCAGCTGGTCACGTAGCTGTTTGCCCAGTGCCCACAGCGACTTATCGACCAGGCGCTGATCGTAGTACTCCGCCAGCCACAGGTCGGCTTTCGAGAACACCATTTCCAGCATCCCCAGGCGGGTAGAGAAGAACGGCCAGTCACGACACATGGTCTCCAGCGTTTCCTGATGACCATCTTCCATCGCTTTCTGCAATGCGGCACCGGCACCTAACCAGGCAGGCAGCATCAGGCGGTTTTGCGTCCAGGCGAAGATCCACGGAATGGCGCGCAGTGATTCGACACCCCCCGTCGGACGACGTTTAGCCGGACGCGAACCCAGGGGTAATTTGGCCAGCTCCAGCTCCGGTGTGGCGGAGCGGAAGTACGGCACGAAATCGGCGTGTTCACGCACATAGCCACGATACATTTTGCAGGAAACATCAGAGAGCTGATCCATGATGCTGTTCCACTCTGCTTTCGGCTCCGGTGGTGGCAGCAGGTTAGCTTCGAGGATCGCGCCGGTGTACAGCGACAGGCTGCTGATGGTGACTTCTGGCAGGCCGTATTTGAAGCGGATCATCTCACCCTGTTCGGTGACACGCAGGCCACCTTTCAGGCTGCCCGGAGGCTGAGACAGCAATGCCGCATGCGCTGGCGCACCACCACGGCCGATTGAGCCACCGCGTCCATGGAACAGCGTCAGGGTGATACCCGCTTTCTCGCAGGTTTTGATCAGTGCATCCTGGGCCTGGTATTGTGCCCAGCTTGCTGCCATCACGCCCGCATCTTTCGCGGAGTCAGAATAGCCAATCATCACCATCTGTTTGCCCTGAATCAGGCCGCGATACCAGTCAATGTTGAGCAGCTGGCTCATCACGTCGTTGGCGTTATTCAGGTCATCGAGGGTCTCAAACAGCGGTGCGACCGGCATGGCGTAAGTAATGCCCGCTTCTTTCAGCAGCAGGTGAACCGCCAGCACGTCTGACGGCGTTTTCGCCATCGAGATCACATAGGCAGCAATCGAACCCTGAGGCACTTCTGCGGCCACGCGGCAGGTATCCAGCACTTCTTTGGTGTCGGCGCTGGGTTCCCACTGGCGCGGCATCAACGGACGCTTGGAATTCAGTTCACGGATCAGGAAGGCCTGTTTGTCGGCCTCTGACCAGCTTTCATAGTCGCCAAGACCGAGGTAACGGGTGATCTCTGCAATGGCTTCAGTGTGGCGGGTACTCTCCTGGCGCAGGTCAATACGCACCAGTGGAACGCCAAAGCACTTCACGCGGCGCAGGGTATCAAGAAGCTGACCGTTCGCGATGATGCCCATGCCACACGCCTGCAGTGACTGGTAGCAGGTGTACAGTGGTTCCCACAGCTGGTCGTTGGAGATCAGTAAATTGGCCGGGCGTGGTAAGCGCTCGCCCTTCAGGCGGCGTTCGAGATAAGCCTGAGTGCTCATCAGCTGGCCACGGAGGTTTTTCATGATCTCGCGGTAAGGTTCCAGGGCTTCCGGGTTACCACACAGCTCACGGACTTCTGGCGTACATTCAGACATCGACAGCTCAGAAACCAGCACGGCGATATCACGCAGGAACAGGTCGGTCGCTTTCCAGCGGCTCAGTTGTAAAACATGGCGAGTGATGTCGGCCGTGACGTTCGGGTTGCCGTCGCGGTCGCCGCCCATCCAGGAGGTAAATTTCACGGGGACAAAATCAACCGGCAGGGTGTAACCAAAAGCGGCTTCAACCTGTTCGTTTAGCTCGCGCAGGAAGTGAGGAACACCTTCCCACAGGCTGTTTTCGACGACCGCAAAGCCCCATTTAGCTTCATCGACCGGTGTCGGGCGGTATTTACGAATTTCATCGGTATGCCAGGCCTGTGCAACCAGCTGACGCAGGCGGCGCATGATCTTGCCGTGGTCATAATCAGACAGGTCATTGTGATCCAGCTGTTGCAGGCAGGTATTCACTTCTACCAGCTTATGGATCAAGGTGCGGCGGGTGATTTCAGTCGGGTGCGCGGTCAGAACAAGTTCAAGCGACAGGGACTCAATAGCTTCACGAACGGCGGCTTCGGTCAGGTCCGGCTGCTGCTTCAGGCGTTCAAACGTCTTTGCCAAGAGCTCCGGGTGATTCGCACCTTCGCCTTTTGGCGAAATGGTGTGGTACTGCTCGGCCACGTTGGTCAGGTTGAGGAACTGGCTGAAAGCGCGGGCAACCGGCAACAGTTCGTCATTGGACAGATTTTGCAGCGTGGACAGCAACTCTTGACGGTGGGCATCATTTCCCGCACGTGATGACTTAGAGAGCTTACGGATGGTTTCTACCTGGTCCAGGATGTTCTCTCCCAGTGCATCCTTAATCGTATCCCCGAGCAGTTTGCCGAGCATACTGACATTACTTCGCATTGCGGAATATTGTTCGTTCATATGACCCCTGACACCCTTCTTGTATTTGTAACTTTAATATCCGTCATACTTGAAGCTGCAACTACGTTGGCTGCTCTCACTCACCCGAATCACTGACTAATGTAAGCTCATCGGGACTCGCTCTTTTG
This sequence comes from Erwinia sp. MYb416, assembly GCF_037479575.1. Lineage (NCBI taxonomy): Bacteria > Pseudomonadati > Pseudomonadota > Gammaproteobacteria > Enterobacterales > Erwiniaceae > Erwinia > Erwinia sp. MYb416. Next base: position 14,633 of record NZ_JBBGYT010000422.1, on the reverse strand, counting down.
CCGCCTTGCTGCAACTTCAACTATTTTGGCTATAAATAACCCTTGTGGGCATAACTTAGCCTTTTATCTAGCCACGTTAGCAACCATTCGTCAATTGACTTAAATTTGCCGCATCGTGACGCTAAATAGCGGGAATTTATGAAATTTAATTACAACGGAGTGAGATAAGTTATTCTTATCAACCAGAATAATTGAAATCGGTGGCAAACGGCTGTTTTGGCAGTCATTTACCCCCTTTTTTACTCAGTGATGGCAAAAATGATGCACCACCTGGGCGATTAACTCCCGGGTAGGTTTGATAAATGCCGTGTCAATAAATTCATCCGGCTGGTGTGCCTGATCGATCGATCCTGGGCCTAAAACCAGCGTCGGGCAGATTTCCTGAATAAATGGCGCCTCGGTACAGTAGTTCACTACTTCCGTTTCTGTCCCCAGCAATTTCTCCACGACCTGTACCAGCTGATGCTCGCGCGGGCACTCATAACCCGGGATCGGGGGATGCAGTTCACCCACGGTCAGGCGGCCTGGCCAGCGTGCACTGACGGGTGCCAGCGCTTCATTCAGCAAACCGTCAAGGTCGCTTAACGTCAGGCCTGGCAGTGGGCGGATATCCATATGCAATTCACAACAGGCGCAGATACGGTTGGCAGCGTCGCCACCGTTGATGTGGCCAAAGTTCATGGTCGGATAGGGAATGGCGAATCCGTCATGGTGGTAGCGCGTTTTTAGCGTATTACGCAGTTCCATCAGTTGGGTAATCGACTCGTGCATCAGCTCAATGGCGTTGACGCCGCGTCCTGGATCGCTTGAGTGGCCGGACTGGCCCTGAATGCGAATCACATTGGAGAGATGGCCTTTGTGGGCGCGAACGGGTTTCAGTGAGGTGGGTTCACCGATAATGGCGCAGTCCGGGCGCAGGCTGGTGGTTTCTGAGAAAAACTTCGCGCCTGCCATCGTGGTTTCTTCGTCAGCGGTGGCGAGGATATACAGCGGTTTTTTCAGCGTTGAAACGTCAATATCACGCAGGGTATCTAAAATGAAGGCGAAGAAGCCTTTCATATCGGCGGTGCCCAGACCGTACAGTTTGTTGTCGTGCTCGGTCAGGGTAAAGGGATCGCGCGTCCAGCGGCCATCGTCGAAGGGAACGGTATCGGTATGACCCGCCAGCAGCAGCCCGCCGGCGCCGTGGCCGCTCTTCGCCAGCATATTGAATTTGTTGCGCGTACCGGGAACGGGTTGGACTTCCACGCTGAAGCCAATATCGCGGAACCAGCCGGCCAGTAAATTGATTAAAGTCTGATTACTCTGATCGAGCGCGCTGTCGGTTGCGCTGATTGATGGTGTAGCAATCAACTGGCGGTAAATCTCGATAAAAGGGGGTAATTTTGTCTTCACTGTTGACAGTCCTTGAGTTAGGATAGTATCAATATTCATGCATTAATAGTGAATAAAAATACATTAACGACGACCGGATGGAAACCGATAAATTTGTCTTCCACGGTAGCAGTTCAACAGGCGTTTTGGCAGCCCTGAAGCGCAATGACTCACAGTGAGCGAGTGACTTTCATGACAAATCCGTTAATTATCAAGTTGGGTGGTGTGTTGCTGGACAGCGAAGAAGCGCTGGAGCGGCTGTTTGACGCCCTGGTGACCTACCGTGCTGCCCACCAACGCCCACTGCTGATTGTTCACGGTGGTGGCTGCCTGGTGGATGAGCTGATGACTAAGCTTGCGCTGCCGGTGAAGAAGAAAAACGGCCTGCGCGTGACACCTGCCGATCAGATTGACATTATTACCGGTGCACTGGCCGGGACGGCGAACAAAACCCTGCTGGCCTGGTCGAAAAAACATGGCATTGATGCCGTTGGTCTGTGCCTCGGTGACGGCGGAAGCGTCAATGTAGCGCAGTTTGATGATGAACTTGGGCACGTGGGCCTGGCAACGCCGGGATCGCCACGGCTGATCGCCACACTGCTGGAGGCGGGTTATCTGCCAGTAGTGAGTTCGATTGGTATTACTCAGGATGGCCTGCTGATGAACGTTAACGCCGATCAGGCCGCGACGGCGCTGGCCGCCACTCTGGGTGCAGACCTGATTCTGCTCTCTGACGTTAGTGGTATTCTCGATGCCAATAAACAGCGCATCGCCGAGATGACGGCAGAGAAAGCAGAACAGCTGATTGCTGATGGTGTGATCACTGACGGCATGATCGTCAAGGTGAATGCCGCACTGGACGCTGCCCGTACCCTGGGCCGTCCGGTAGATATTGCCAGCTGGCGCCATGCTGAACAGCTGCCAGCCCTGTTTAACGGTGTGTCTATTGGCACCCGTATCCTCGCTTAATTATAAACCTTTCCCGAAAAATTTCGGGTTGCAGCAAGGCGGCGACGGAATGAATCCCCGGGAGCTTAGTTCACTAAGTGACTGGGGTGAGTGTAGGAAGCCAACGTAGTTGCAGCGTGAAAGATGATGGGAAATTGAAGGAAGAGACAATGCAAGATAAAAGCATCAAGAAAATCGTACTGGCTTACTCCGGCGGTCTGGATACTTCGGCCATTATTCCGTGGCTGAAAGAGAACTACGGCGGCTGTGAAGTGGTGGCATTCGTGGCCGATATCGGTCAGGAACGTGGCGATCTGGAAGGTGTAGAGCAGAAAGCGCTGCAATCCGGTGCATCTGAATGCCACGTTGTGGACCTGCGTGAAGAGTTCATCAGCGAGTACGTGTATCCGGTGCTTCAGACCGGTGCCCTGTATGAAGGCACCTACCTGCTGGGGACGTCAATGGCGCGCCCAATTATCGCTAAAGCTCAGGTTGAGCTGGCACTGAAAGTGGGGGCAGATGCACTGTGCCACGGCGCAACCGGTAAAGGTAACGACCAGGTGCGTTTCGAAACCACCTATACCGCACTGGCTCCGCAGCTGAAAGTGGTGGCACCGTGGCGCGAGTGGAACCTGCGTTCCCGTGAAGCCCTGCTGGACTACCTGAAAGAGCGTAATATCCCGACCACCGCGTCGCTGGAAAAAATCTACAGCCGTGATGAAAACGCATGGCATATCTCCACCGAAGGCGGCGTGCTGGAAAGCCCGTGGAACGCACCGAACAAAGATTGCTGGGTGTGGACCGTGGATCCTTTGGAAGCACCAGACCAGCCTGAGCAGGTGACCGTTGCCGTTGAGAAAGGCCGTGTAGTTGCCGTCAACGGTGAAGCGTTAAGCCCGTTTGGCTGCCTGGACAAATTGAATGCTATCGGTGCCCGTCACGGTGTTGGCCGTATCGATATCGTGGAAAACCGCCTGGTGGGCATCAAGTCCCGTGGCTGTTACGAAACCCCAGGCGGCACCATCATGGTGAATGCGCTGCGTGCGGTTGAGCAGCTGGTTCTGGACCGTGACAGCTTCAAATGGCGTGAGCAGCTGGGCCTGGAAATGTCCTACGTGGTTTACGATGGCCGTTGGTTCGCGCCACTGCGCAAATCCATTCAGGCATCTGCCGCTGCCCTGGCAGAAGAAGTGAACGGTGAAGTGGTTCTGCAACTGTATAAAGGCCAGGTCACCGCGATTCAGAAGAAATCTGCTAACAGCCTGTACTCTGAAGAGTTTGCGACCTTCGGTGAAGATGAAGTATACGATCACCGTCATGCAGGCGGCTTTATCCGTCTGTTCTCACTCTCTTCACGCATCCGTGCGCTGAACGAGAAGAAGTAATTTTTTGGGCGAGGCAACTCGTCCCTACAGGTATTCGTAGGGGCGGCACATGTGCCGCCCTTATTACATTATTTGAATGGAGTACGCATCATGGCACTTTGGGGTGGACGGTTTACGCAGGCAGCAGATCAACGTTTCAAGCTCTTCAATGACTCACTGCGCTTCGACTATCGTCTGGCAGAGCAGGACATCACTGGTTCCATTGCCTGGTCCAAAGCGCTGGTGACGGTCAATGTATTAACCACAGAAGAACAGCAGCAGCTGGAAGTGGCGCTGAATGTTCTGCTGGAAGACGTGCGCGCGAACCCACAGCAAATTCTGGAAAGCGATGCCGAAGATATTCACAGCTGGGTGGAAGGCAAACTGATTGACAAGGTCGGTGCGCTGGGTAAAAAACTCCACACTGGCCGTAGCCGTAATGACCAGGTCGCTACCGATCTGAAACTGTGGTGTAAAGCGCAGGTCAGCGAACTGCTGATCGCCACACGCCAGTTCCAGCAGGCGCTGGTGGCGACGGCGGAAGCCAATCAGGACGCCGTCATGCCGGGCTATACCCACCTGCAACGTGCCCAGCCGGTGACGTTTGCACATTGGTGCCTGGCCTACGTTGAGATGCTGGCACGCGATGAAAGCCGCCTGCAGGATACGCTGAAGCGTCTTGACGTCAGCCCGTTGGGCTGTGGCGCACTGGCCGGAACCGCGTACGAAATCGACCGTGAGCAACTGGCAGGCTGGTTAGGTTTTGCCTCCGCGACCCGTAACAGCCTGGACACCGTGTCTGACCGTGACCATGTGCTGGAACTGCTGTCTGATGCGTCCATCGGCATGGTTCACCTGTCGCGTTTCGCGGAAGATCTGATCTTCTTCAACACCGGCGAATCCGGTTTCGTTGAGCTGTCCGATAAGGTCACTTCGGGGTCATCCCTGATGCCGCAGAAGAAAAACCCGGATGCGCTGGAGCTGATCCGTGGCAAAGTTGGCCGCGTACAAGGCGCATTGACCGCGATGAGCATGACCCTGAAAGGTCTGCCGCTGGCGTATAACAAAGATATGCAGGAAGACAAAGAAGGGCTGTTTGATGCGCTCGATACCTGGTCTGACTGCCTGCATATGGCCGCACTGGTGCTGGATGGTATTCAGGTGAAACGCCCACGTTGCCAGGAAGCCGCTGAGCAGGGTTACGCGAATTCGACGGAGCTGGCGGATTATCTGGTCGCGAAAGGCGTGCCATTCCGTGAAGCGCACCATATTGTAGGTGAAACCGTGGTCGAAGCGATTAAACAGGGTGTGGCGCTGGAAGCGCTGACGCTGGGTGATTTACAGAAGTTCAGCAGTGTGATCGGAGAGGATGTGTACCCGTTCCTGTCTCTGCAATCTTGCCTGGATAAGCGTAACGCGAAAGGCGGTGTCTCTCCGCATCAGGTATCAAAAGCGATTACTGAAGCGAAACAGCGTCTGGCGTAATGCCTTTTGTGTCAGGCATGCATAGGGTCAGGTATGCCTGACCCCTTGGATGACATAGGGGATGGGTATGCCCATCCCTGTTCGGTTTATGCCGTAAAGAACTGCTGTAAATCATCGCTTCCGCCAATATGGCGACCACCGATAAACACCTGCGGCACAGTGGCACGGCCAGTAACGGCGCGCAAACTGACGGTCGTGGCATCCTGGCCCAGCACGATCTCTTCGAACTGAATTCCACGATCTAACAGCATCTGTTTGGCTTTCGCGCAGAATGAACAGCCTGGTTTGGTGAACAGGGAAACGGATTCCTGCACTTTAAATTCTGGTGCGACGTAGCGCAGCATGGTGTCTGCATCAGACACTTCAAACGGGTCGCCCGGCTTGTTAGGTTCTACAAACATCTTCTCTACCACACCGTTGCGTACCAGCATCGAGTAACGCCATGAACGCGGACCGAAGCCGAGATCGGCTTTCTCAACCAGCATCTCCATGCCACGGGTGAACTCACCGTTACCGTCAGGAATAAAGGTAATGTGTCCGGCGTTCTGATCGGCCTTCCAGGCATTCATCACAAAAGTATCGTTAACCGAGACGCACAGGATACTGTCCACTCCATGTTTTTTGAACACATCCGAGAGTTCGTTATAGCGCGGCAGGTGGCTGGAGGAGCAGGTAGGAGTAAAAGCCCCCGGCAGTGAAAAGACGATCACGGTTTTGTCTTTAAACAGCTCATCAGTAGTGACATCGACCCAACTGTCGCCCTGACGTGTGTGAAAAGTGACCTGCGGGATGGACTTACCTTCCTGACTTGCAAACATAAAAGACCTCAAGGTGATTGAATTTGGTGTGCCCCTTTTTGGCACCGGCACATTATTATCATTCAGGCTTGATAGGGATAATCGTTGGTTGCTATGCTATCTATCGTCACGGGCTATCGTGAAAAAGAGGATAAGATGAATATTCGTGATCTGGAGTATCTGGTTTCGCTGGCAGAACATCGCCATTTTCGTCGTGCAGCCGATGCCTGCCATGTGAGTCAGCCAACGTTAAGCGGCCAGATTCGCAAGCTGGAAGATGAGCTAGGGGTGATGCTGCTGGAACGTACCAGCCGCAAGGTATTATTCACTCAGGCAGGTCTGCTGCTGGTGGATCAGGCCCGGACTGTGCTGCGGGAGGTCAAGGTCCTGAAAGAGATGGCCAGCCAGCAAGGCGAGGCGATGTCCGGCCCGCTGCACATTGGGCTGATCCCGACCGTTGGCCCGTATCTGTTGCCGCAGATTATTCCTACGCTTCATCAGACCTTCCCTAAGCTGGAGATGTATCTGCACGAAGCACAAACGCAGCAACTGCTGGCGCAACTCGACAGCGGTAAGCTGGACTGTGCGATCCTGGCATTGGTGAAAGAGTCAGAAGCGTTTATTGAAGTCCCACTCTTTGATGAGCCGATGAAACTGGCGATCTATGCGGATCACCCGTGGCACGACCGCGATCGTGTTCCGATGTCGGATCTGGCCGGGGAGAAACTGCTGATGCTGGAAGATGGTCACTGTCTGCGCGATCAGGCGATGGGCTTTTGCTTCCAGGCGGGGGCGGATGAAGATACGCATTTCCGTGCGACCAGTCTGGAAACGCTGCGCAATATGGTGGCGGCGGGCAGCGGTATCACACTGTTACCTTCGCTGGCCGTACCGAACGAAAGAGTGCGTGATGGCGTCTGTTATCTGTCCTGCTATAAGCCGGTACCACAGCGCACTATCGCCCTGGTGTATCGCCCAGGTTCACCTCTGCGTGGCCGTTATGAACAGCTGGCAGAGGCGATCCGTGAGCATATGCGAGGTGTGATGGGCCGCTTAGAACAGCCTGTTTAAACCGTTAAGCGCCGCCACCCGATAGGCTTCCGCCATGGTGGGGTAGTTAAAGGTGGTATTCACGAAGTACTCAATCGTGTTGCCACCGTTTTTCTGCTCCATAATCGCCTGGCCGATATGGATAATCTCCGCAGCACGTTCACCGAAGCAGTGAATACCGAGGATCTCTTTGGTTTCGCGGTGGAACAGAATTTTCAGACTACCAACGTTCATACCAACAATCTGCGCACGTGCCAGGTGTTTAAACTGCGCACGGCCCACTTCATATGGCACTTTCATTGCTGTCAGTTGCTGCTCGGTTTTCCCGACAGAGCTGATTTCCGGAATGGTATAGATACCTGTAGGAATATCTTCGATCAGATGAGCGGTGGCCTCGCCTTTGATCATCGCCTGAGCGGCAATGCGGCCTTGATCGTAGGCGGCTGATGCGAGGCTCGGATACCCGATGACATCGCCTACCGCATAGATATGCGGCTGCGCCGTCTGATACATACTGTTCACCTTCAGCAGGCCGCGGCCATCCGCTTCCAGTCCGACATTTTCCAGCCCCAGCCCATCGGTATTACCGGTGCGGCCGTTGGCGTACAGCAGGCAGTCTGCTTTGAGTTTTTTTCCGGATTTCAGGTGCATGATCACACCATCTGCCACACCTTCAATCTTCTCGAACTCTTCGTTGTGGCGTATGACCACGCCGTTATTCCAGAAGTGATAGGACAGCGAGTCAGACATTTCCTGATCGAGGAAAGCCAGCAGACGGTCACGGGTATTGATCAGGTCAACTTTGACGGACAGACCCCGGAAAATCGATGCATACTCACAGCCAATCACCCCTGCGCCATAGATAATCACATGACCAGGTTCATGGTGCAGATTCAGGATGGAGTCGCTGTCATAAACACGTGGGTGGGTAAAGTCGACATCCGGCGGATGGTAAGGACGTGATCCGCAGGCGATGACAAACTTGCCTGCGGTCAGGCGCTCAATGCTGCCATCGTGGCTCTCGATTTCAATGGTGTTGGCATCGATAAAGCGTGCATCCCCCTGGAACAGTTCACAGTGGTTGCGCTCATAGAAACCCTGGCGCATATGGGTTTGCTGGCTGATAACGTTTTCGGTGTGATTCAGAATGTCGGCGAAAGAAGAACGGAGAAGACGCGTGTGGTCGCTATACAGTGGGTTCTGGTTGAACTCGATAATGCGGCTGACGGCGTGACGCAGCGCTTTCGACGGGATTGTTCCCCAGTGTGTACATCCGCCACCAATATTGTGGTAGCGCTCGATGACGGCAATACGTGCACCTTGCTTCACCAGTCCCATCGCAGCACCTTCACCGCCAGGACCGGAACCAATGACAATGGCGTCGTAATCATAAGACTGTTGCATACCAATACGTCCTATTTTCTTATACAATTTTACAACGAGATTCTAACATCTCGCGCCTCAGTTCCCAATTCTAACCGTGCTTTTTGCCATCAAATGCCAAATGACAGGGTTAACAGCCGCTCACAAAGTTTGGCCCACTGTACGCTGAAATTTTTGCTATAGTGCCCACTTGCAGGCTAAACAGGCACAAAAATGGGCGTTAGAGCGCAGCAAAAAGAACGTACACGACGTTCACTTATCGAAGCGGCATTCAGTCAACTCAGTGCCGAACGTAGTTTTGCCAGCCTCAGTTTGCGGGAAGTTGCCAGGGAGGCGGGGATTGCCCCAACGTCATTTTATCGTCACTTTCGTGATGTAGATGAATTGGGATTAACCATGGTGGACGAAAGTGGTCTGATGTTGCGACAGTTGATGCGCCAGGCGCGTCAGCGTATTGCCAAAGGTGGCAGTGTCATCCGCACTTCTGTTTCTACCTTTATGGAGTTTATTGGTAATAACCCAAATGCCTTTCGGTTACTGCTGCGTGAACGCTCCGGCACGTCATCCGCATTTCGTGCCGCTGTTGCCCGTGAAATTCAGCACTTTATTGCCGAACTGGCCGATTATCTGGAAGTTGAGAACCGTATGCCGCGCAGCTTCACCGAAGCGCAGGCAGAAGCGATGGTCATTATCGTGTTTAACGCCGGTGCTGAAGCACTGGATATTGATGTCGATCAGCGACGCCAGTTGGAAGAAAGGCTGGTACTGCAACTGCGTATGATCTCGAAAGGGGCATATTACTGGTATCGACGTGAGCAGGAGAAGCTGGCGGTGACGCTGGAAGCAAAAGACTAAGCGGCCTGGTCAGGGCCTACATGGCAAATAACCTAGCCGACTGGAACAAATTCAAGGGGATGACATGAATTTAGCGATTGGCCGCGATAAAGGCACTCTGCTGTTAACATTTCTTACCGGGCTGTCGATTAACGGCTCGTTTTCGGTGCTGTTCAGCGCAGTGGTGCCATTTTCTGTTTTCCCTCTGATTGCATTGGGTCTGTCGGCCTGGTGCCTGCATCAACGTTATCTTAACCGTGCCATGCCGGACGGTATGCCCTCGCTGGCTGCGGGATTCTTCCTGTTGGGCATTCTCTTGTACAGTGCGATTGTCAGAGCGGAGTATCCTGAGATTGGCTCAAACTTTGTGCCGACCATTCTGATGGTGGCGGTGGTGTTCTGGATTGCTGTTAAGTGGCGCGCGCGTCATTCCAGCGTGTAATGCGAAAGCCGGGCGATGGATATCGCCCGAGCCAGATTAGCGGCGAGTCAGCAGAACGCCGCACTCCATATGGTGTGTGTACGGGAACTGGTCGAACAGGGCCAGACGCGTAATCTCATGAGTAGCCGATAATGTGGCGAGGTTCTCGCACAGCGTTGTCGGGTTGCAGGAGATATAAAGGATACGTGGATACGCCTGCACCATCTTCACCGTTTCGTCATCCAGGCCGCTGCGCGGAGGGTCGACGAAAATGGTTTCACACTCGTAGCTGGTCAGATCGATGCCTTCCAGGCGTCTGAAGCTTCTTTCTCCGTTCATTGCCTGAGTAAACTCTTCTGCCGCCATACGGATAATCTGGACGTTATCGATCTGGTTTACCGCGATATTGTACTGAGCAGAGGCGACTGACGGTTTGGCGATTTCCGTTGCCAGCACGCGGCGGAAGTTACGTGCCAGCGCCAGCGAGAAATTGCCATTGCCGCAGTACAGTTCCAGCAGGTCGCCGCGACAATCGCGCGTCGCATCCAGCGCCCATTCCAGCATCTTCACATTCATTGCCGCATTTGGCTGCGTAAAGCTGTTTTCTACCTGGCGATAGATCATCTCACGCCCGTCCACCATCAGACGCTCATCCACGAAATCCTGATCCAGACAGATTTTGGTTTTAGTCGCGCGGCCGATGAGGTGCAGATCGAAACCTTCAGCGCGCAGCGCATCACGCAGTAGCGTGGCAGCCTGCTGCCATTCATCATCCAGCTTACGATGATAGAGCATAGAGACAACGACCTGCCCGCTGACCGTCGACAGGTAGTCGATCTGGAACAGTTTAAAACGCAGTGCACGCTGGTCGCGCACGGCATCGATCAGCCTTGGCATCAGGCGGTTAATCAGCTCACTGGCTGCCGGGAAGCTGTCCACCCGGATGCGGTCATGTGTCTTCTGATCGAAAATAATATGGTACAGATCATCACCGTCATGCCAGATACGGAACTCTGCACGCATCCGGTAATGGCTGACCGGTGAACGGAAGACCTCGACGTTGGGAGCATTAAACGCAGACATCATGGATGTCAGTCGTGTCACTTTCTCTGTGAGTTGGTCGTCATAGTGTTCAACAGGCAGTTGTTCGGGTGTCATGGGCGTTCCTGAGTATGTGGCAGTGATAGCCGGGCGATTGTAGGGATTCTTTACCTCATGTCCAGTATTGTCCACGATTCAATCTTTATGGATGTCTGGATATCTGGACTTCTAACACATTTGTTCATAAAATGCGTTCCCCGGCCTCCCACGAGTTAATAGGGAATCCAGTGTAAATCTGGAGCTGACGCGCAGCGGTATAGAATGTCGTGACAATAGCGTAACGCAGACACTGTCTTTTGACGGGAAGTCATTGCCACCCAACGATTCTGAGCCCGAAGACCTGCCGGATTAACGTCGCATTTCTTACGGTCATCGCGTGCTATCGATCGTATGCCTGCGGCATCCTGCACATTTTTTGGATGCTTGGTCATGATTACAACAAAAAATACGCTGTTGGCGTTTAGCGCTACGGCAATTTCCCTCTGGGCGCAAAACGGCTTTGCACAGGACAGTAATAAAGAAGAAACGCAGGTTGTGACTGCGAATCGTTTTGAACAGCCAGTCTCTGCTGTATTGGCCCCTACCACGGTGGTCACGAAAGAGCAGATCGACCGCTGGCAGTCAAAAACGCTGACGGATGTGATGCGCCGCCTGCCTGGCGTCGATATTGCTCAAAATGGTGGAATGGGCCAGCAAAGCTCACTGTTTATTCGTGGCACTAACTCCAGCCATGTTCTGGTCTTGATTGATGGTGTGCGCCTTAATCAGGCGGGGATCAGCGGTGCTTCCGATCTCAGCCAGATCCCAATTTCACTGGTTCAGCGGATTGAATATGTACGTGGAGCACGTTCAGCGGTCTATGGTTCTGATGCCATTGGTGGGGTACTCAACATCATTACCACGCGCACTAAGGATGGTACGACGCTTGCGGCAGGGGTCGGTTCCAACGGCTATCAGTCTTACGACGGTTCCACTCAGCAGATGCTGGGCCAGAATACTCGTGTGACGCTTGCAGGTAACTATACCTACACCAAAGGCTATGACGTTGTTGCTAATTATCCTGATGCGCTTGGCAACACTGCACAATCCGATCGTGATGGGTTTATGAGCAAGAACATCTATGGCGCGATTGAACATCAGATCAATGATGATTTTAGTGTCTTTGTTCGTGGTTATGGCTTTGATAACCGTACTGCCTATGACGGTAGCCCGACCTACGTTCAACCCGATACCTATGTTGATACTCGCCAGCTGTATAGCCAGACATGGGATGGTGGACTCCGCTTCAATAATGGTCTCTATTCTTCCAATCTGACCGCCAGCTACAGCCACACAAAAGATTATAACTACAGTCCTGATATGGGACGCTATGCGTCCTCCGCCACTCTTGATGACTCCCAGCAGTATAATTTGCAGTGGGCTAATAATGTGGTCGTGGGACAGGGCAGTGTGGGTGGCGGCGTTGACTGGCAGAAGCAGTCCATTGAGCCAGGGACTGCTTATGTGAATGACCGTCGTGAAGTGACTAATACGGGTTTGTATGCCACCGGGCAGCAGATGTTTGGTCCAGTTACGCTGGAAGGTGCCGTTCGTGGCGATGATCACTCCGTGTACGGCTGGCATAATACCTGGCAAACCAGCGCAGCCTGGGAGTTCATTGAGGGTTATCGTTTTATCGCCAGTTACGGGACTGCATTTAAGGCACCTAACCTCGGTCAGCTGTACGGTTCTTTTGGCGGCAATAGCAATCTTGATCCTGAAGAGAGCAAGCAGTGGGAAGGGGGCTTCGAAGGCTTAACGGGCCCTGTAACCTGGCATGTATCCGCATATCGCAACGATATCGACAGCCTTATTGATTACAGTAGTGCCAACGGCGGTTATTACAATATCAATAAAGCGACCATCAAAGGTGTTGAAGCAACGGCTTCATTTGATACCGGTCCGGTATCTCACCAGATTTCCTATGATTACGTTGATCCGCGTAATGCTGAAACCAATGAGATTTTGCTGCGTCGGGCTAAACAGCAGGTGAAGTATCAGCTCGACTGGACGGTGTATAATTTCGACTGGTCAGTGAGTTATCAATACCTGGGTGAACGCTACGACCGTCAATACGCAACAAATCCAAACGGTGATCTGGCCAAATTGGGCGGTGTCAGCCTGTGGGATCTCGCGGTTTCGTATCCAGTCACATCCCATCTCACTGTTCGTGGTAGAATTGCCAACCTGTTCGATAAAGATTACGAGACAGTGTATGGCTATGAAACCCCTGGACGGGAATACTACCTCAGCGGCAGCTACACCTTCTAAACCGCGCCCCACCGTGCTGGTCTTTGACTCCGGCGTCGGTGGGCTTTCTGTCTATGATGAGATCCGCAAATTATTGCCGGATCTCCATTATCTCTATGCTTTCGACAACGTTGCTTTCCCCTATGGCGAAAAGTCGGAAGAGTTTATCGTCGAGCGTGTGGTGACCATCGTGGAAGCGGTCACTCGGCTCTATCCTCTTGCGCTGGTGGTTATCGCCTGTAACTCGGCGAGCACCGTGACGCTCCCTGCTCTGCGAGAACGCTTTGAATTTCCTGTTGTCGGTGTTGTGCCAGCGATTAAGCCAGCGGCACGTCTGACCCGTAACGGCGTGGTTGGTCTGCTGGCGACGCGTGGCACAGTAAAGCGTCCTTATACTAAAGAGCTGGTGGCGCGTTTTGGTGGTGAGTGCAAAACCGAGATGCTGGGCTCTGCGGAACTGGTGGAGTTAGCAGAAGCTAAGCTGCATGGTCAGCCTGTTCCTATAGAAGAAGTAAAACGTATTCTGCAACCCTGGCTGCGGATGCAGGAGCCACCCGATACCGTGGTGCTTGGCTGCACGCATTTCCCTCTTATCAGTGAAGAGCTACAGCAAGTACTGCCTGAAGGCACTCGTTTAATCGATTCTGGCGCTGCCATTGCCCGCCGTACGGTGTGGCTGCTGGAAAATGAGTCTCCTGAGGCTTTTTCTCAGGATGAGAACATGGCGTTCTGCATGGATATCACTGAACAGGCAGTTCAATTAATGCCCGTTTTACAACGATATGGCTTTGCAAAGCTCGAAAAACTGGCGCTTTAGGGAACTTTAGGGCAAAAAATCATCACTCAGAAAGTTTTTTGCAATTAGCCCTTGTCACTCTCCAGAAAATCCCTATACTGCGCCTCCACTGACACGGAACAACGGCTTACAAGCCACCGGGTCAGGAGCGTCAGGTAACTGATAGCGCCGGAAAAACTTCTCAAAAAGAAGTTGACTCCGAAGGAGGAAAGCGTAATATACGCCACCTCGCAACAGGAAGCTTCGGCACTGATTGCACCGCTCTTTAACAATTTATCAGACAATCTGTGTGGGCACTCGCAGGATTGATATCAGTCACCTCCGGGTGACAAAAAATATCAAGTCTTAAGAGTGAACACATAATGAAATTCATTATGACGTTTTACACTTGAGCATCGCTGCACTTGTTGCAGCAAATCGAACTTTTAATTGAAGAGTTTGATCATGGCTCAGATTGAACGCTGGCGGCAGGCCTAACACATGCAAGTCGAACGGTAGCACAGAGGAGCTTGCTCCTTGGGTGACGAGTGGCGGACGGGTGAGTAATGCCTGGGAAACTGCCCGATGGAGGGGGATAACTACTGGAAACGGTAGCTAATACCGCATAACGTCTTCGGACCAAAGTGGGGGACCTTCGGGCCTCACACCATCGGATGTGCCCAGGTGGGATTAGCTAGTAGGTGGGGTAATGGCTCACCTAGGCGACGATCCCTAGCTGGTCTGAGAGGATGACCAGCCACACTGGAACTGAGACACGGTCCAGACTCCTACGGGAGGCAGCAGTGGGGAAT
>NZ_JBBGYT010000421.1:0-91211 GCF_037479575.1 Erwinia sp. MYb416 | reverse complement strand
CATCCTCTCAGACCAGCTAGGGATCGTCGCCTAGGTGAGCCATTACCCCACCTACTAGCTAATCCCACCTGGGCACATCCGATGGTGTGAGGCCCGAAGGTCCCCCACTTTGGTCCGAAGACGTTATGCGGTATTAGCTACCGTTTCCAGTAGTTATCCCCCTCCATCGGGCAGTTTCCCAGGCATTACTCACCCGTCCGCCACTCGTCACCCAAGGAGCAAGCTCCTCTGTGCTACCGTTCGACTTGCATGTGTTAGGCCTGCCGCCAGCGTTCAATCTGAGCCATGATCAAACTCTTCAATTAAAAGTTCGATTTGCTGCAACAAGTGCAGCGATGCTCAAGTGTAAAACGTCATAATGAATTTCATTATGTGTTCACTCTTAAGACTTGATATTTTTTGTCACCCGGAGGTGACTGATATCAATCCTGCGAGTGCCCACACAGATTGTCTGATAAATTGTTAAAGAGCGGTGCAATCAGTGCCGAAGCTTCCTGTTGCGAGGTGGCGTATATTACGCTTTCCTCCTTCGGAGTCAACTTCTTTTTGAGAAGTTTTTTCCGGCGGTTCAGATGCTTCCTGAACCTCCTGAGCCGCTGGCCGTAAGCCGTTGTGCCGTCTCAGTGGTTGCGCATTATAGGCAGTTTCCGACGAGTGACAAGTGTTTATTGCAATAAAATGACTGAGCGCGTTATTTTTCAGCGAAGCGCGTTTTTTTACTGCGATTTGTTCGGTAATTCAGCAAATTCATGGGCAAAACGGGCCACTTGTTGCCAGTCGGTATACTCCACTTCTTTACTGGCATCGGTTTCTCCCTTTGTCATACGCATAATCAACTGGATCATGATGCGATCGAAGAAACTGTAGCGCGGATACCGCAGCGCGCCCGCAAAGACAGCACAGCAGTCAGGCTCCCACGGCGACTGAATCAAAAACTTTCGAGTATAAGCATTGGTCTGCGGTGTACGCTTCTCAGGCTTACGTGCCGTCAGGTTTACCGAGAAAAAACCACTTGAACGCTGCTGCAGTGCATTAAGGTGTGTTTTCACAAATTTGGCCACCGCTGGATGGAAGTGACCATAACGAATAGAAGCACCAATCAACACCCGATCGTACTGCGCCCAGTCAATCTCGTTAATAAGCTGGATGTTGAACACATCACACTCCCGAACCTCCTTTAGCTGGTTAGCTATATAGAAGGCAATCTCGCGGGTCTGCCCATCACGGCTGGAAAACAGGATTAACGCTTTCATTATTCCACTCTCACTTATTCACGCCAGAATGTCGGCGTAAACAAAACTAATAAGGTGAAGACTTCAAGACGCCCGAACAGCATCGTCAAAATCAGTATCCATTTGGCGGTATCATTCATTGAGGTAAAGTTGTCCGCCACCACACCAAGGCCCGGGCCAAGATTATTCAGCGTTGCTGCCACCGCCGCAAATGCAGAGAAGTCATCAACACCAGTAGCGATGATCGCCAGCATGCTGAGGATGAATACTAATGCATAGGCAGAGAAGAACCCCCACACCGCTTCAAGAATGCGTTCAGGCAGCGCACGGCTACCCAATTTAATGGTGTATACCGCATTAGGGTGTACCAGCCTTTTCAGTTCTCGCGACCCTTGCTTAAACAACAGCAGAATACGGATCACCTTCAGGCCACCGCCCGTCGAACCCGCACAGCCACCAATAAAAGCAGAACAGAGTAACAATACGGGTAAAAAGAGAGGCCAGCGCGCAATGCTGTCCGTCGTGAAACCTGCGGTGGTTGCCATCGATACCACCTGGAAGAAAGCCTGATTAATGGTCTGCATTCCTGTCTGATAGACATTATGAAACCACAGCACCAGAGTACAGATAATCACCAGTGTAATCTGTACGCCGATAAACATACGAAATTCAGGGTCACGCCAGTACACGCGTAAGTTGCGCCCGCTCAGTAACGAGAAGTGCAGGCCGTAGTTACAGCCAGAAATCAGCAGGAAGACGGCGATGATGGTATTAATAGTCGGACTATTAAAGTAGCCAATGCTGGCATCATGGGTAGAGAACCCCCCAATGGCGATAGTTGAGAAACTGTGCCCAATGGCATCAAACAACGACATACCCGCCATCCACAGCGACACTGCACAGGCAATCGTCAGCAGCACATAAATCAGCCAGAGCGTTTTCGCTGTTTCAGCAATACGCGGCCGCATTTTATTGTCTTTCAACGGGCCAGGCATTTCGGCACGGTAGAGCTGCATTCCCCCCACCCCAAGAATAGGCAGGATCGCTACGGCGAGTACGATGATCCCCATCCCCCCCAGCCACTGCAGCATCTGGCGATAAAACAAAATCGCCTTCGGCAATGCATCCAGCCCCACCAACGTGGTGGCTCCGGTGGTCGTCAGAGCGGAGAACGATTCGAAAAAGGCATCGGTCAGCGACAGATTAGGCTGCTCTGCGAAGATAAAGGGCATAGCACCCACACTACCCAGCACCGTCCAGAACAATACGACGATCAGAAACCCTTCCCGTGGCTTCAGCTCGCTCTTCTTTTTACGGTTGGGCCACCACAGTAACGTCCCAATCATCAGCGCCATGAAAAACGTCTGAGTGAATGCTCGCCCTGCCCCATCGCGGTAAATTAACGCCACCAGCCCGGGCACAATCATGGTGCCTGAGAACAAAATGACCAGTAAACCCACTATGCGGGTAATGGCGCGAAAATGCATTCTGCCGTTCCTTTCCTGACATGAAGTGTTATGTGAGCGAGGCTAAGTGCAAAGCGCCCCGGCTAAAGTCTGACAGATTTTGCCTGAAGCCCGCCACCTGCGCATGAGGCAGAGCCAGGTGAAGAGTAATGTTCTGTTGGAACTCAGTATGAATCAGCTGGCCATCAAAGCGTGCGACCATCCGTTCAATATCACCCAGTTGGGCATAATCGCAAATCAGGCTGAACTGCATCATGGGAACCTTGACCTTGCGGGGCAGTAATCGCAACGCCTGCTGCACGCCACCGCCATAGGCCTTGACCAGCCCCCCCGTTCCCAGCTGGATGCCGCCATAATAACGCACAACCACCGCCGTAATTTCGCCAATATTGTTACCCATTAACTGGGCCAGCATCGGTTTTCCGGCGGTACCGGACGGCTCCCCGTCGTCGGAGAATCCCAACTGTTGCGAATCATCGGGTGCCCCGGCAACGAACGCCCAGCAGTGATGCCGGGCCGTTGGGTGCTGCTGCTTGATCTGCTGTACGAATCCCCGCGCCGCCTCCACACCTTCGGTATGTGCCAGTAGCGTGATAAAGCGGCTTTTCTTGATCTCTTCGCTAAAGCTGAATAGTTCAGCCGGGATATCGTAAGCGTCCATCAGGCCAGATGCAGATCGCGAGTCATATTTTCTACGCCGTTGGTATGAATCACGACATTATCTTCAATACGAATACCGCCGTAAGGCTTCAGCGCATCAATTTTCGCCCAGTCAAAATGCTGGCTGAACTTACCGGCACGCCACGGGGCCAGCAGCGAGTCGATAAAGTAGATGCCCGGTTCAATCGTCAGCACCATTCCAGGCTCAAGCATGCGGGTACAACGCAGGTAAGGATACTGCGCAGGGGCGGCTAGATGTGTCCCCTGGTCATCCTGCATAAAACCTGCAACGTCATGCACCTGTAAGCCCAGCGGATGGCCGATGCCATGAGGCATAAAGGGCCCCGTAAGATCCTCTTTCACCATGGCTTCCGCGCTGATGCCATTCACCAGTTGGTGTTTCAACAACAGACTGGCGATACGGTAATGCATCTGCTGATGGTATTCGGTATAGCGCACGCCCGCTTTCATCGTGGCAATCAACGCCAGCTCTTCAGCGTTCATATCCCGGATCAACTGCGCATAGTCGCTCTTCTCATTAGCCGCATAGCTGCGGGTCAGGTCTGCCGCGTAGCCGTTATACTCGGCACCTGCATCGATCAGGAAACTGCGGCGCTGTTCAGGGAGCTGATGTTCGAGTTTAGTGTAGTGCAGCACCGCTGCATGTTCGTTAAGGGCAATGATATTGCCATAAGGAACATCGGTATCGCGGTGGCCGGTCGCGCTGAGATAGGCGACATTAATGTCGAACTCGCTCATACCCGACAGAAACGCTTCTTTCGCCGCACGATGACCGGTCACGGCTGTTTTCTGCGCCTGACGCAGGCAGTGCAGCTCATAACCCGTTTTATAAGCACGGTGATAATGCAGGAAGTCGATCACGCCCTGAGGATTAATCGCTTCGGCACTGAATCCAAGCTGAGTCGCTCGTGCAGGCACCGGGCCAATGTAGGCCACATTCTGGCGCTGCACAGGCAACTGCTGACCAATGTCATCCGCGCTTTTCAGGCCGACGATGTCAATTTCGCTCGTCCAAAAACTGTTCGGTAAAGGCTCAACGTTGTGCCAGTAATCAACAGGGGAATAGAACCACAGTTTCGGTTTGTTCACACCGTCGATCCACAGCCAGCAGTTTGGCACCTGAGTGACCGGCACCCAGGCTTTGAACTGAGGATTAACCTTAAAGGGATACGTGTGATCGTCGAGAAATACCGTCAGTAATTCCCCGGAATGAATCAGCATGGCATCAAGATTGTGCCGCGCCAGTACCTGCTGTGCGCGCTGCTGTAACGTTTTAACATGCTGCTGATAAAGCGTAACCAGTGACTCCATCTTCCTGTCTCCGTTATTACGAAATTGTCGGCATCTTACCACAGCCAGCAGGGGTATGGCGTTTTGCCGCAGTTGTGATCTTGTTTGCAAATCGACAACGTATCGTTTGCAAATAAGCAACACCAATCCCACACTCACGATCATCTGGTATGACCAGATCCCCTTATCGCGGCACAGGAGACACACATGCTCTACCAAGGCGAAACCCTATCCCTCGACTGGCTGGAAGACGGCATAGCCGAACTGGTTTTTGATGCGCCCGGCTCGGTGAACAAGCTGGATACACAGACGGTTGCCAGCCTCGGTGAAGCTATCTCGGTGCTGGAACAGCAACCCACCCTGCGCGGCGTTCTACTAACCTCGCGCAAAACGGCCTTTATCGTCGGTGCCGATATCACGGAATTCCTCTCACTGTTTATCGCCCCGGAAGAAAAACTGACAGCATGGCTGGGCTTTGCTAATAGCATCTTTAATCGGCTGGAAGATTTGCCTGTCCCCACCGTTTCGGCCATCCGTGGTTATGCATTGGGTGGCGGATGCGAATGCGTGCTGGCAACGGATTTCCGTATCGCGACTGCCGATACCCGCATTGGCCTGCCGGAAACGAAGCTTGGCATCATGCCAGGTTTCGGCGGTTCCGTGCGCCTGCCACGTCTGCTGGGAGCTGACAGTGCGCTGGAGATTATTGCCGCAGGTAAAGATATTGATGGCGCTCAGGCGCTGAAAGTGGGTCTGGTAGATGCTGTCGTGGCTGCGGATAAACTGGATGCCGCCGCATTATCCGTGTTGAAAGAAGCTATCTCCGGCCGACAGCCGTGGCGGGGACGCCGCCAGTGCAAGCTGGAAGCGCTAAAACTGAATAAAATCGAAGCCGCAATGAGTTTCACCACGGCCAAAGCTATGGTGATGCAAACCGCCGGGAAACACTATCCGGCCCCACTGACCGCCGTGAAAACCATTGAAGCCGCCGCACGTCTGGGACGTGATGAAGCACTGAAACTGGAAACGGCTGCGTTTGTTCCCCTGGCACGATCGAATGAAGCCCGTGCCCTGGTCGGGATTTTCCTTAACGATCAGGCGGTGAAAGCCAAAGCGAAGAAACTGACCCGCGACGTCGAAACGCCAAAACAGGCCGCCGTGCTGGGTGCCGGCATCATGGGCGGCGGCATCGCTTATCAGTCCGCCTGGAAAGGCGTGCCGGTTATCATGAAAGATATCAGCGACACATCGCTGACGCTGGGGATGAATGAAGCCGCAAAACTGCTGAATAAGCAGCTGGTACGCGGCAAGATTGATGGTCTGACGCTCGCAGGAGTCATCAGCACCATTCAACCCACGCTTCACTATACGGGGTTCGATCGGGTTGATGTGGTAGTAGAAGCGGTAGTAGAAAATCCGCAGGTGAAAGCGGCCGTACTGGCCGAAACAGAAAGTCACATTCGCCCGGATACGATTCTGGCATCGAACACCTCGACCATTCCCATCAGCCAGCTTGCTAAAGCACTCACCCGCCCGGAAAATTTCTGCGGTATGCACTTCTTCAACCCGGTGCCCCGTATGCCACTCGTTGAGGTTATCCGGGGAGAAAAAACCGCTGAAAGCACCATCGCCAAAGTGGTGGCCTGGGCCAGCAAAATGGGCAAGACACCGATTGTCGTCAATGACTGTCCAGGATTCTTTGTGAACCGCGTGCTGTTCCCCTACTTCGCTGGCTTCAGTCTGCTGCTGCGCGACGGCGCCGACTTCCGTCAGGTTGATAAGGTGATGGAAAAACAGTTCGGCTGGCCAATGGGCCCCTCGTGGCTGCTGGATGTGGTAGGCATCGATACAGCGCATCATGCGCAACGCGTTATGGCAGAGGGCTTCCCGCAACGTATGAAGAAAGAGTACCGGGATGCCATCGATATCCTGTTTGAAGCAAAACGCTACGGCCAGAAAAACCAGCAAGGATTCTGGCGCTGGGAAACCGACAATAAAGGTAAAGCGAAAAAGGTGACGGATGCCGAAACCGATCGTTTGTTGCAGACCGTGTGCCAGCCTAAACGCGTGTTCAGCGATGAGGAAATTATCGCGCGCATGATGATCCCCATGATTAACGAAGTGGTTCGCTGTCTGGAAGAAGGCATTATTGCCAGTCCGGCGGAAGCCGATATGGCGCTGGTGTACGGCCTTGGCTTCCCACCGTTCCACGGCGGCGCGTTCCGCTATCTGGACACCCTTGGCAGCGATCAGTTTGTTGCTCAGGCTGAACCGCTCACTGTACTCGGTCCGCTTTATCATCTGCCGGACGGGTTACGGGATAAGGCAGCGCAGGGCGGAAGCTGGTATCCGCTGGCGGTTCCCCTGAATGATCTCTCTTTGAAAACGGCGTGAGGAAATCAAAATGGAAAAAGTTGTGATCGTTGATGCCATTCGCACGCCAATGGGACGTTCGAAAGGTGGCGCATTTCGCCATGTACGTGCCGAAGACCTTTCAGCTCATCTGATGCGTAGCCTGCTCAGCCGCAATTCTGCGCTGGACGCCGCGTTGCTGGATGACATCTATTGGGGTTGCGTTCAGCAGACGCTGGAACAGGGATTTAATATTGCGCGTAATGCGGCTCTGCTGGCGGAAATCCCTCATAGCGTGCCCGCGACCACCGTCAACCGCCTGTGTGGCTCGTCGATGCAGGCACTGCACGATGCCGCACGCGCCATTATGGTGGGCGATGCCCGCGCCTGCCTGATTGGCGGCGTAGAACACATGGGTCACGTACCGATGAATCACGGCGTCGACTTCCATCCCGGGCTGAGCCGCAATGTCGCGAAAGCGGCGGGAATGATGGGCCTGACGGCTGAAATGCTGGCAAAAATTCACGGTATCAGTCGTGAGATGCAGGATCAGTTTGCCGCGCGATCCCATCAGCGCGCCTGGGCAGCAACGGAAGCCGGGCATTTCGCCAGTGAAATTGTGTCTGTATCCGGGCATGACGCCGATGGTGTATTAAAACGCTATGACACCGATGAAGTTATTCGCCCGGATACCACCGTGGAAAATCTGGCAGCATTGCGCCCGGCATTTGATCCAGTGAACGGTACCGTGACGGCGGGCAGCAGTTCAGCACTCTCCGACGGCGCAGCCGCCATGCTGGTGATGAGCGAGTCACTCGCACGGGAGTCTGGCCTCACACCGCGAGCCCGGATCCGCGCAATGGCCGTTGTCGGCTGTGACCCGTCAATTATGGGGTACGGTCCTGTTCCGGCATCACAGCTGGCGCTGAAACGTGCCGGGCTGAACGCCAGCGATATCGGTGTGTTTGAATTGAATGAAGCCTTTGCGGCACAAACCCTGCCCTGTATTAAGGATCTGGGGTTAATGGATCAGCTCGACGAGAAGGTGAATCTGAATGGCGGCGCGATTGCATTAGGCCACCCACTGGGATGCTCAGGAGCGCGTATCAGCACCACACTGCTTAATCTGATGGAACGACGGGATGCGCAATTTGGCCTTGCCACCATGTGCATCGGGTTGGGACAGGGGATCGCAACGGTGTTCGAACGCGTTTAGCTTTCAACACGGGTAAAAACAAGGGGCAGCCAGGCTGCCCCTTACTATCAGATAAAGGCAAAAGCATCGCCAAACATGCGCGATTCCTGTGCACCACGTTCAGCACAGAAGCGTTCACGGGCGATTTTAGCCATCTCAAAACGACCAGCTATGTAGATATCGTGATCGGCAAGAGAGCCATAATCCTGCATGACAGCGGTCAGAACGGTGCCATTACGGCCGGTAAAGCCCTCTTCAGGTTGCTCGACCACCGGAATAACGCTCAGGTTCGGGTGCTTAATCGCCAGGGCGTTCAGTTCATCCAGATCGTACAGGTGTTTCAGCTCGCGCCCACCCCAGTAGATCGCAATATGGCGATCCGGCTGCTGCGACAATGCTGTCAGCAAAATGGAACGCGCATAGGAGAAACCTGTGCCGCCAGCAATCAATACCAGCGGACGTTCGCCCTCTTGTAGCCATGCATCACCATGAGGAATATCAACGGTGATCTGACGCTGCTGTTGGATACGTTCCATTACGGCCATCGCATAGAGGTTCAGCTCAGAGGCACCAATATGCAGCTCAATAATGTCTTTTTCCATCGGCGTTGATGCCAGTGAGAACGGACGTTTGTCGTTTTCATCCATCACCACCATCAAATACTGACCCGCCTGGAAGCTAAAATCAGCTTCAGGGATCATTCGTACGCGGTACACGGTATCGGTAATAGCCTCTACTGAGGTCACTTTACAGCTTAAGGTTGTCATGCGTTCCCTCTGTCGGGTCGTCATTATCATTTGACCGCCAGCGCTTCATCGCGCTGGTGTATCACTCAAGATGCCTAACTCATCCCAGATCGCATCAATACGTGCAGTAACGGCAGGGTCCTTACGGATTGGCGTACCCCACTCGCGCTGGGTTTCACCCGGCCATTTATTGGTCGCATCAAGCCCCATTTTTGACCCCAGACCCGAAACAGGCGAGGCAAAATCGAGGTAGTCGATCGGTGTATTTTCAATCAGCACGGTATCACGGGCCGGATCCATACGCGTGGTGATCGCCCATATGACATCATTCCAGTCTCGGGCATTAATGTCATCATCGCAGACGATAACAAATTTGGTATACATAAACTGACGCAAGAAAGACCAGACACCCATCATGACGCGTTTGGCGTGTCCGGCATACTGTTTCTTAATCGTCACCACGGCAAGACGGTATGAACACCCTTCCGGTGGTAAATAGAAATCCACAATCTCCGGAAACTGTTTTTGCAGGATCGGCACAAACACTTCATTCAGCGCGACACCCAGTACCGCAGGTTCATCCGGCGGACGCCCGGTAAAGGTAGAATGATAAATCGCATCACGGCGCTGCGTAATATGCGTGATGGTGAACACCGGGAAGTTATCCACTTCATTATAGTAACCAGTGTGGTCACCGTATGGACCTTCCGGTGCCATTTCACCCGGTTCAATGTACCCCTCCAACACAATTTCTGCACTGGCAGGGACTTCCAGATCGTTGGAAACGCACTTAACCACTTCGGTTTTCGTGCCGCGTAACAGCCCGGCAAAAGCATATTCCGACAGAGTATCCGGCACTGGCGTGACGGCCGCGAGAATGGTGGCCGGATCGGCACCCAGCGCAACAGAGACGGGAAAACGTTCGCCCGGATGCTGCTGGCACCAATCCTGGAAATCCAGTGCGCCGCCACGGTGTGAGAGCCAACGCATGATCAGTTTGTTTTTACCAATCACCTGCTGACGATAGATGCCTAAATTCTGGCGTTCTTTCAGCGGGCCGCGCGTCACGGTCAGACCCCAGGTCACCAGCGGTGCTGCGTCGTCTGGCCAGCATTTCATCACCGGAATACGGCTGAGATCGACATCATCGCCCTGCCAGATTTGTTCCTGGCAAGGTGCACTGCGCAGCCGTTTGGTCGGCATGTTCAGGACCTGCTTCCACTGCGGCATTTTATCGAAGAAGTCGCGGAAACCACGCGGCGGCTCAGGCTCCTTAAGGAAGGCCAGCAGGCGGCCAACGTCACGCAGTGCTTTAACATCCTCCTGGCCCATGCCCAGCGCCACGCGGTCCGGGGTACCAAAGAGATTGCAAAGGACTGGCATGCTGTAACCTTTCGGGTTTTCAAACAGCAGAGCAGGACCACCGGCACGCAGTGTGCGATCGGCAATTTCAGTCATTTCCAGATCGGGATCGATCTCATGTTTGATGCGTTTTAATTCCCCACGCTGTTCAAGCAGAGAAAGGAAGTCGCGTAAGTCGTGGTATTTCATGACTTTCCATCAGTACGGTCAGTGAGTCGGCCATTATAGTGCCGATCCATCGCTCAGGGTAAATTTTGTTGCAACGTTTAGCCTCTTGCGCACGGCAAAACACAGCGGACTCGCTTATTAGAATAAGGCTGATCTACCGTGCATAATAAGGATACGACACAGGTGTAAGGCGACAAGTTGATTCGATAATAACGGCGAATTCAGCGTTATCGTATGACGGAGTACCCTGTGAGCCAGGGGGATGAAACAGACTGATGCCGCCAATCTCGCTATATCTCTCAGAGCGATTTTGCTATTCTTATCGGACAGATAATTGGAAAGTGATGTTATGGAATCCTGGTATTTACTTTACTGCAAACGAGGTCAGTTACTGCGCGCAAAAGAACACCTTGAGCGCCAGGCCGTGCATTGCCTCAGCCCGATGATTGCTTTAGAGAAAACAGTGCGCGGTAAACGTACCCAGGTGAATGAACCGTTATTCCCTAATTATCTGTTTATTGAGTTCGATCCTGAATCCATTCACACCACAACCATCAGCGCAACGCGTGGGGTCAGCCATTTTGTCCGTTTTGGTACCCAGCCCGCCACCGTCCCGCTGGATGTGATTGTCGCGTTGCAAAGCCCTATCGAAACCGTCGTAGAAAGTGAGCTGCCGCAGCCAGGCGATACGGTAATTATTACCGAGGGTGCATTTGAAGGGTTGCAGGCGATATTCACTGAACCTGACGGTGAAGCCCGATCTATGCTGCTACTGAACCTGTTAAATAAACAGGTGGTACGCAGTGTGGGCAACCGCCAGTTTCAGAAGCTGTAATACGCATCATTCAGAGGCAAAAATAGCCCCAGGGCGTCTCACAGACCAAACAGTTTTCGTGCGTTTAACGCCGTTTGCTCTGCCAGTTCACCCGCATCTTCCCCACGCAGTAGTGCCACCTGTTGAACAATATGCGGTAAAAAACAGGGTTCATTGCGGCGCGATGCCGGACGTGGGTGCATATCACGCGGGAGCAACCAGGGCGCATCCGTTTCCAGCAACAGACGTTCTGCCGGGATCAACGGCATCAACTCGCGCAGCGCCTGTCCTCTTCGCTCATCGCACACCCATCCGGTAATTCCGATAGATAATCCCACTGCCAGACAGGCTTCCAGCTCTTCACGTGTCCCGGTAAAGCAGTGCAATACAGCCGCTGGTAGCTTAGGTAACCACGGCGTCAGGATCGCAATAAACCGCTCATGGGCTTCCCGGCAGTGCAGAAACACAGGCAGTGATAATTCGGCGGCCAAAGCGAGCTGGGCTTCAAAGGCGTAAGCCTGCTGTTCCGGCTCAGAAAAGTTACGGTTAAAATCGAGGCCACACTCCCCAATAGCGACAACCCGCTCGTTTTCTGCCAGTCGACGCAGCGTAGCCGCCGTTTCTCCCGACCACTCGCTGGCATGATGGGGATGAACGCCAGCGGTTGACCAGCAATACTTCGGATGCTGCTGTGCAAGGCTGCAAGCCTGCTGACTTTCCAGCGCATTGGTGCCCGTAATCAACATGCCGGTGACACCCGCTTCACGCGCACGTTTAACGACTTTTTCGCGATCTTTCGCGAACTGCGTGCTGGTCAGGTTTACACCAATATCAAACATAGTCTCTTCCATACAGTAACCGCCCTGACGGGCGGTTAATTTATTCAGATTGTTCTGCCGGTGGCAGCCGTTCGCGCATCGTTACTCCGATTCCGCGTCCTGTACTTCGTCTTCATCATCTCGACGGTTTTTACCCACGTAGAAGCGGGAAACAAAAACACCGACTTCAAACAGGCAGTACATCGGAATGGCCAGCAACGTCTGGGAGAAGATATCCGGCGGCGTCAGTAACATGCCCACGACAAATGCACCTACCAGCACATACGGGCGCTTCGCACGCAAATCTTCTGGCGTTGTTACCCCGGTCCAGCACAGCAGAACGATAGCAATCGGTACTTCGAACGACACACCAAATGCCATAAATAACGTCATCACAAAATCGAGATAGTTATTAATGTCGGTGGCAATCGTCACTCCCTGGGGCGCGGTCTTGGAAAATAAACTAAACGCCAGCGGGAAGACAATAAAGTAGGCGAAAGCCATCCCCAGGTAGAATAGGAATGAACTGGAAAACAGCAGGGGCATAACCAGCCTGCGTTCATGGCGATACAACGCGGGCGCCACAAAAGCCCACACCTGGTAGAGGATAACCGGCACTGACAGGAACAAAGAGACAATGATTGTCAGCTTAATCGGTGCCAGAAAAGGAGAGGCGACATCCGTAGCGATCATACTGGCCCCGGCGGGCAATTGCTTGATCAATGGCGCCGAGACAAGTTGATAAATATCGTTGGAAAAATACACCAGGCACAGAAAAATGGCCAGAACAGCAATAATGCTGTTCAACAGGCGCTTACGTAGCTCAATCAGATGACTGATAAGCGGTTGGGTATCATCAACAGCCATATTTAACGTTCATCGCCTGGTTGTAGGGGTGGCACGGGTGCACGCGGAGCGGAAGACGCTGGCGGCTGTTTCGATTCAGATGGCATTGACGAGGCAGATTGCGTCACCGTGACAGGTGCCTGTGCAGGCGCACTTGCCTGGTGATCCGCTGCCGCTGGCGTGGCACCATCATGCGATTCTTGCGGATCTTTCACCAACGGATTATGGATAGTATGAGCTTCGTCATCCGCTTTTTCATTTTCGCCCAAGTAGGAGCGCTTCATTGAATCAGCCGTCTGTTTCAGCTCATCGACCGTCGCTTTCAGTTCAGGGGAGAGACTGTCTTTGCTGGCCTGTTCAATTTTTTTCAGGCCGTCCTGCAGTTCCTGAATTTTCAGTTCCTGGGCCAGCTCATTCTGAACGCTGGTTGCCAGAGAACGCATTGCGCGAATCCAGCCCATCACCGTTCTGACTGCAACAGGTAAACGCTGCGGACCCAATACCACCAGGCCAATAACGAATACCAGTACCAGTTCACCAAAGCCTATGTCGAACACGGATTACACCTTGTCGTTCTTGACGTCTTCTTTCTTCGCTTCAGTCTGCTGCGGTTCAGCCAGTTTGGCATTGAAGTCAGCATCATCATGAGCATGGTTTTTTTCTTTGTCGTCTTCATCGCTCATGGCTTTTTTAAAGCCTTTGATCGACGAACCGAGGTCAGAACCCAGTGAGCGCAGTTTTTTGGTGCCAAACAACAGAATCACCAGTACCGCGATGATCAACAAGTGTGGAAGTGTAATACCCATGATTACCTCTGATAACAATAAGTGATGCGGATTTCGAGTATATAACAGCTTATGTCTTACTTACGATGCGCAAACCTTGCCCCTTGCGCAATAAACTGCCTATTTACCTTTCATGACAATCAGTTTATTCTGCGCCAGCCCACCAGCCAGGCAACAACGCCTGCGGCCATCAGCCCGGCAGAGAACATATCCCATTCAGGACGTGACAGCAGGATTGCCGTCCCACTGAGCAGCAATGTAGCACCGACACCAAACAGATAGCGCGACTGATGCTGCTTTGCACGCTCTCCTTTCAGATCGTTAGCCAGGCGATCAACACTGTGGCGCAAATGCTTATGCTGACGCAGGCTGTCATAAAATAGCTCTGGCAGCTCAGGCAATTTTTCTGCCCAGAACGGCGCTTTTTCTTTCAACGCACGCACAATGGCAGGAATCCCTACCTGGTCTTTAATCCAGTCTTCCAGGAAAGGCTTGGCCGTTTTCCACAAATCCAGCTGTGGATAGAGCTGGCGACCCACCCCTTCAACGTACAGCAAGGTTTTTTGCAGCAGAACCAGCTGAGGCTGCACTTCCATATTAAAGCGACGTGCCGTGTTGAACAGGTTAAGTAGCACATGTCCGAACGAAATTTCGGCCAGCGGTTTCTCAAAAATCGGTTCGCACACTGTGCGAATGGCGAATTCGAAATCTTCCACATTGGTATCGGGCGGCACCCAGCCGGAATCCACGTGCAGCTCGGCCACCTTACGGTAGTCGCGATTAAAGAAGGCAATGAAATTCTCTGCCAGATAGCGTTTATCTTCTTTGTTCAGAGAGCCAACAATACCGCAGTCAATGCCAATATATTGCGGATCTTCCGGATGTTCATAGCTGACGAAGATGTTACCGGGGTGCATATCCGCATGGAAAAAGCTGTCACGGAACACCTGGGTAAAGAAGACCTGTACGCCACGCTCGGCCAGCAGCTTCATGTTGACGCCATGCTGCTCCAGCGTCACCACATCGGAGATGGGAATACCGTAAATACGCTCCATCACCATCATATTTTCACTGCAGTAATCTGAAAAGACTTCCGGTATGTACAGCATCTTGCTGCTATCAAAGTTACGTCGCAGCTGGATAGCATTGGCGGCTTCGCGCAGCAGGTTCAGCTCGTCGAGCAGTGTTTTTTCATAGTCCGCCACCACTTCGCGTGGACGCAGACGGCGACCATCAGGTAACAAACGCGGCACCCAGCGCGCCAGGCGGTAAATCAATCGCATATCCGCTTTAATCACCGGCAAAATGTCCGGGCGGATCACCTTGATCACCACTTCACGGCCGTTCTCTTTCAGGGTTGCAGTATGTACCTGGGCGATAGAGGCAGAAGCCAGCGGGACAATATTGAAATCATCGAACTGGGTGTCGATAGGCGCACCCAGCGACTGTTCGATCAGTTTAAGCGCTTTAGCCCCATCAAATGGCGCGACGCGATCCTGCAACATCGCTAGCTGATCAGCGATCAACGGCGGAAACAGGTCCCGACGGGTCGACATCATTTGCCCAAACTTAATCCACACCGGCCCTAACTGCTCCAGAGACAAGCGTAAACGCTCGCCCAATGGCTTGTCTTTATGGCGGTTAGGCATCCAGAACAGGCATTTACGCCCCAGCCGTAACGGCAGAGTCAGGCGCATTTTCGGGATCAGTTCATCAAGACCGTAGCTGAGGAACACACGAATAATCAGATAGAGACGACGCAGTTCACCGAAGGTCATTTGACCTCCAGCTGGCTAAGGCGAGCATCTAACGCATCCAGCGAACGGGACAGCGCATCCACTTCTTCAGCAAACCACACCAGCTCAAGCGAACCCGGTGCCAGACGCCACTCTTCCGTCACCGTTTGTGACAGATAACTCTGTTTACGCTGCACATCACGGCGGACGGCGTTGAAACCACGTCGGGCGAACTGCGTGATGCCCTGGGCGGCGATATCACCGATCCAGGGCGCAAGATACTCTGCCGGGTCCAGTTCTGCCAGGTCCAGCAGGGCCGAAAACTGCTGCACAACCTGAAGGTCACCTTCAACTTCCAGCTCACCGCTGCGAATAAGTGTCGTCAGTTGCTGCCGATCACGCAGTTTTGACAGCGTGGCAAAGCGCGTCTTCACCGTACAATCCGGTGTATCACTCCATTCGCCAATCACGTCCACCTGCTGTTCACTGAAAATGAAGATAATCGGCTGCTTGAGCTCGGCCAGCACGATCGCCAGGCTGCGACCATTGAGACGTTGACGCGCCGCCTTAAGGCCACGATCGCGGTACAGCAAATGGTTAAGTGCGGTCTCCAGACT
Source organism: Erwinia sp. MYb416 (assembly GCF_037479575.1). NCBI lineage: Bacteria > Pseudomonadati > Pseudomonadota > Gammaproteobacteria > Enterobacterales > Erwiniaceae > Erwinia > Erwinia sp. MYb416. The sequence continues at coordinate 75,103 of NZ_JBBGYT010000421.1, read as the reverse complement.
GGCGGTTAATAGCGGCGTTAATGTCATTCGTTTCCCTGCTTAAAACTTAAATCCGCGGTGCAAGGCAACAATGCCGCCCGTCAGATTGTGATACGTGGTGTTTTCAAAGCCAACGTCATTCATCATCTGTTTCAGAGTGTCCTGATCGGGATGCATACGGATGGACTCTGCCAGATAGCGATAGCTGCCTGCGTCTTTCGCGACCATTTCACCAATGCGCGGCAAAATATGGAATGAATAGGCATCGTACGCTTTGCTCAACGGTGCGAACTGCGGCTTGGAAAACTCCAGTACCAGCAAACGCCCACCCGGCTTCAGCACACGGAACATGGACGCCAGCGCTTTTTCTTTTTCAGTCACATTACGCAGACCGAAAGCGATAGTGATGCAGTCAAAATAGTTATCAGGAAACGGCAGTGCTTCGGCGTTGGCCTGCACATAATTCACGTTGCCGATAATGCCTTTATTGCGCAGCTTTTCACGGCCCACTTTCAGCATTGAGCTGTTGATATCGGCCAGCACGACTTCACCGGTTTCACCCACCAGGCGCGAGAATTTCGCCGTGAGGTCACCCGTGCCACCCGCCAGATCGAGAACGCGTTGCCCACGGCGCACGCCGCTGGAATCAATGGTAAAACGCTTCCAGATGCGGTGAATGCCGAATGACATCAGGTCATTCATCAGATCATATTTGGCCGCAACGGAATGGAAAACATCAGCAACCATATCGGCCTTTTCGTCTTTCGCAACGGTGCGGTAGCCGAAGTGGGTTGTGTCCTTTGATTCATCTGCCATTTGTTTTGCCTGCTCTACAATCAAATATTTGCCAAGTGTACCAGAGTCACGCAGGCCAGGCACTGGCCGCACGCTTATTCATTGATACGGCGTGATACTGCATCCGGCGAATATTCCGCCTTTTCTACAGGCGGCATATCATCATCGTCATCCACATCGTCATCAGCTTCTGGTAATGCCTGTTCCACCAGCCTTGGGTTAATCGGACGCTTCACTTCAACCCCCATCTGGCGGAACCCTTCTGTCTGAGCAATCAGATTGCCCCGACCTTCGGACAATTTTTTCATTGCCTGTCGATAGCTATCCTGAGCCTTATCAAGGTTCTGGCCGATGGCACTCATATCATCGACAAAAAGACGCATTTTGTCATAGAGCCGGGCGGCACGATCGGCAATACGCTGGGCGTGACGACTCTGGTGCTCATAGCGCCACAGATTATTGATGGTGCGCAGCGCCACCAGCAAGGTGGTCGGGCTGACCAGCATGATGTTCTGGTTCAACGCCTCGTTGATCAGCTCTGGCTGTCTGTCGATGGCCAGCAGGAAAGCGGGTTCCACCGGGATAAACATCAACACATAATCCAGCGAGCGTAAACCCGGTAATTGTTGGTAATCTTTTCGGCTTAGCAGGCGTAAGTGCCCACGGATCGCAGCGATATGCTCAGTGATTGCCAGTTCACGCGCTGCGTCATCATCACCGTTAAAATAGCGCTCATAGGCCACCAGCGTCATTTTGGCGTCAATCACCACATCCTTGCCCTGCGGCAGGCGTACGATCACGTCAGGCTGCATTCGCCCATTTTGCTCAAGCTGGATGTTAACCTGCGTTTCGTATTCATGGCCTTCACGCAAACCGGAAGCTTCCAGCACCCGGCTGAGGATCACTTCTCCCCAGTTACCCTGCGTTTTGTTATCTCCCTTGAGCGCCTTGGTCAGGTTGATCGCTTCCTGGGCCATCTGCGCATTCAGCTGTTGCAGGTTCCGTATTTCATGCGCGAGGGTGTGCCGTTCACGCGCCTCCTGGCCAAATCCTTCCTGAACCTGGCGGCGAAAGCCCTCAAGCTGTTCCCGCAGCGGCGTAATCAGGCCATGCAGGCTCTGACGATTTTGTTCATCCACCCGGCGGCCACTGTTTTCAAAGATGCGGTTCGCCAGATTTTCAAACTGCGCGTTAAGGCGCTGCTCACTGTTCACCAGCAGCCGCTGCTTCTCTTCCGCCGCCATGCGCGTCTCTTCCAGGCGGATGGTAACTTCGCGCAGTTCAGCCTCCTGCGAGGCATTGATCTCCAGCTGATTGCGCAGCTCACGATTGAGCTGCTCAGTTTCACCACGCCAGTGATCAAGCTGGTGCAGCTTCTCTCCGGCCGCTGCCAGTGAACCGTGCAGCTGACGCAATTCCTGCTCATTCTGTTTTTGCGTCAGGAGCTGGGCATCCAGCTGCTGCTGCTGACGCTGGCGTTCAGATTCCGCCAGTTCCACCGACTGCTGAAGCAAACGCCGCTCAGTTTCGCCGTTGGCCAGCTGCTGCTGGCTGCGGATCCCGGCGATTAACCAGCCCGCCAGCAACCCAACCAGACCAATACCGGCACCATATACGATTGTTGCATCCACCCTGCTTCTCCTGCTGAAACCCTGACAGGGGAAAAATAGAGGTGCACTGTATGAATGTCCAGATAAAAAGCAGTGAACGGGCAGCTTAGGGAGGGAATATCGAGGAGGATCTGAATTTTTTCACGGCGGAAAAGGCATTGCAGGCCGTGCGTGAGCACGGCCAGAAGAAAAACGATTAGATCAGACGGCGGGCAGCCTCAACCACAATCTTCACCGCATCGCTCTCGGTGCGTTTCATGGTTTCTGCATCCGGGATTTCCTGCTGGGTGCGGTTGACGATGACCCCTGCCACCATCCCGGCACGCAGCCCCTGGCTGGCACACATGGTGAGCAGCGTGGCAGATTCCATTTCGTAGTTCAGTACGCCCATCTGCTGCCACTCTTTCATCGAGTTCTGGAAGCGGCTGACCACCCGTCCGGAGAAGGTGTCATAACGCTCCTGGCCCGGATAGAAGGTGTCTGACGAGGCGGTAATGCCAATATGGGTGGTCGCACCAGCCGCTTTAGCCGCGTCGACCAGCGCCGTGGTGCAGGTAAAGTCCGCCACAGCCGGGAACTCCAACGGAGCAAAGTGCAGGCTGGCGCCATCAAGACGCACAGACCCCGTGGTCACCAGCACGTCACCGACGTTGATATCAGGCTGGATCGCGCCGGTGGTTCCCACGCGCAGGAAAGTACGTACTCCAAGCTGAGCCAGTTCTTCCACGGCAATCGAGGTGGACGGGCCACCAATACCTGTTGAGCAGACAATCACGGGTTTACCGGATAACTCGGCACGCCAGGTGGTGAATTCACGATGCGATGCCAGATGAACCGGATTGTCCATCAGGGCGGCAATTTTCTTCACGCGCTCCGGGTCGCCCGGCACGATGGCCAGTGTGGCGCCCTGAAGGTCGGCTTTCGTTAAGCCAAGATGGAAAACGTCAGACTGTGCCATTTCAAACTCCTTTCACGGGAAGAGGGATAGTTAACGGGATGCTACTGTAAGGAAATCCGGCGAACATTTATGTGATTAACATCGATAATACAAATGAAAATTGCATTGATTACATTGTAAAAAGTGATGGATGTCACATTATTAAATCCGATCATGGCACTTTCACACATCCGGGCCTGTGGTTCAGGGCTATCTGGTGATAGAGATAGCCCGTAGTGAAACCTGATCCCATCGCATTACGGGCTATAGTTAAACCCTGAATGCCGATCGTACTTGTGCATGCACGGAGAGGATAATGAAAACCGACGATAACACGACGCAAGAATCGAGCAATAAAGGGTTTGCACCCGCAACAGGTCCTGCCGCAGCCACCACGATTATCACTGACAGTACCGATATTATTTCAGGTGAGACGTCCATTCCTACTCAGGGTGAGAACATGCCGGCTTTCCATGCGAAACCGCGCCATGCCGAAGGGCTGTTGCCGGTAGTGCTGGTGGTCCAGGAGATCTTTGGCGTACATGAACATATCCGGGATATTTGTCGTCGTCTGGCCAGTGAAGGCTATCTGGCGGTGGCGCCAGAACTCTATTTCCGCCAGGGTGATCCTGCGGATTACACCGACATCTCCACCCTGTTCAATGACCTCGTCAGCAAGGTCCCGGACAGCCAGGTACTGGCCGATCTCGACCACGTGGCAAACTGGGCGTCCCGTCATGGCGGGGATATGCGCAACATGGCTGCCACCGGTTTTTGCTGGGGCGGACGTATCACCTGGCTGTATGCCGCGCACAATCCGCAGCTAAAAGCCGCGGTCGCCTGGTATGGCAAGCTGGTGGGTGAAAAAACCATGAAGCAGCAGAAGCATCCGGTGGATATTGCCGTGGATCTGAATTCGCCGGTTCTGGGCCTGTACGGCGGCAAAGATGACGGTATCCCACTGGAGAGCGTGGAGACCATGCGCCAGGCGCTGCGTGCGGCGAATGCTGACGCTGAGATTATCGTTTACCCCGATGCCGGGCACGCCTTTAATGCGGATTATCGTCCCAGCTATCACGCGGAGTCTGCTCAGGATGGCTGGCAACGGATGCTGGCATGGTTTAAACAGCATGGCGTGGCGCCAAAAGCATAAAAAAGGGGCGCCTCTTGGCGCCCCTTTATGATCAGCAACAACATCGTCATCAGGCTTTTTGCGTGCTGCGCAGGTTCTGGGCCGCTTTCACCATGTTTGCCAGAGCCTGACGTGTTTCTGTCCAGCCACGCGTTTTCAGACCACAATCCGGGTTAACCCACAGACGTTCAGTCGGGATCCGTTGTGCCGCTTTCAGCAGCAGTGCTTCCATCCACTCCACGCTCGGAACGTTTGGCGAGTGAATATCGTAAACGCCGGGACCGATTTCATTCGGGTAGTCGAACTCTTCAAACGACTCCAGCAGTTCCATATCCGAGCGTGAGGTTTCGATGGTGATCACATCGGCATCCAGTGCAGCGATCGAATCCATGATGTCGTTGAACTCGCAGTAACACATGTGGGTGTGAATCTGAGTGTCATCCTGCGCCACGGCGGCGTTTAAACGGAAGGCATCCACAGCCCACTTCAGATAGGCAGCCCAGTCGGAGCGATGCAGCGGTAAACCTTCGCGCAGTGCAGGTTCGTCAATCTGGATGATACCGATACCGGCTTTTTCCAGATCTTCCACTTCGTCACGCAGTGCCAGGGCAATCTGTTTTGCGATGGTTTCGCGAGACACATCTTCACGTGGGAATGACCAGCACAGGATCGTCACTGGCCCGGTCAGCATGCCTTTGACCGGCTTGTCGGTCAGAGACTGCGCATACTTCGCCCACTCAACGGTAATGGCTTCCGGGCGGCTGACGTCACCGATAATCACCGGCGGTTTCACACAGCGCGAACCGTAGCTCTGTACCCAGCCATTCTGCGTAAAGATAAAGCCATCCAGGTTTTCACCGAAATATTCCACCATGTCATTACGTTCCGCTTCGCCGTGCACCAGCACGTCCAGACCTAAACGCTCTTGCTCAGCAATGGCCTGCTTAATATGTTCAGCGATGCCGGTACGGTAGTGATTGCCGTCCAGACGCCCTTGTTTGAAATCAAGGCGCAGGCCACGAATTTCGGTGGTTTGCGGGAAGGAACCGATAGTGGTGGTGGGCCAGGCGGGCAACTGGAAACGCTGACGTTGTGCTTCAGCACGCACCAGGTAGCTGCTGTTACGCTGGCTGTCTCTGGCAGTAATCCCGGCCAGACGCTCGCCAACGGCCGCATTGTGAACACGGGTGGAGTGTTTACGGGCGCGAACGGGCGCGCTCCAGGCCTCCAGTGATGCCGAGTCGTTGTTGTTCAGCGCATTGCTCAGCAGTGACAGTTCAGCACACTTTTGCAGCGCAAAGGCGAACCAACTTTTTACTTCATCATCCAGACGGGTTTCCACGCTCAGGTCGATCGGGCTGTGCAGCAGTGAGCAGGAAGAACCGATCCACAGCTGTTTACGGGCAGCGCTCAGCGGTTGCAGACGCTCAAACCAGCGGCTCAGATCCGCACGCCAGACGTTACGACCGTTAATCACCCCGACTGACAGCAACCAGCTTGCCGGTACTTTGCTGTTGAGCACAAAGATATCATCGTTACCGTGGACCAGGTCCACATGCAGCCCCTGAACCGGTAGTGCCGTAATGATGTCAATGTTCTGGCCGATACTGTCGAAATAGGTGGTCAGCAGCAGCTTGCTGTGCCCCTGCAATGCAGCATAGGCGGATTTGAAAGCAGCTAACCACTCGGCAGGCAGTTCCAGCGCCAGCGCGGGCTCGTCAATCTGCACCCATTCGATATCGCGTTTAGCCAGTTCGGCCAGCACCTGCTGGTAAACTGGCAGGATGTCTTTCAACAGGCTCAGGCGATCAAACTGATCCCCTTTCACTTTGCCCAGCCAAAGATAAGTTACCGGGCCCAGTAAGACAGGTTTAATTTTGTGGCCCAGCGCCAGCGCTTCGTCGACTTCGTCCAGCAGTTGGGTCCAGGTCAGTTTGAACTGCTGACCCTGAACAAATTCAGGCACCATGTAGTGATAGTTGGTGTTAAACCATTTGGTCATTTCTGCGGCGGCGGCGGGTTCACCGGTCGGAGCGCGGCCACGACCAAGACGGAACAACGTATCGAGGTCAACTGAGCCCTCTTTATTCTGGTGGCGCGCGGGTACGTTACCCAGCATCAGGCTGGTGGTCAGCACGTGATCGTACCAGGCGAAGTCACCGACCGGCAGCAGATTCACACCTGCGTCTTTCTGCTGTTGCCAGTGGCGTGCACGAAGTTCACGGCCAGTCGTCAGCAGATCGTCCTGGCTGGTGGTGCCCGCCCAGTAGCTTTCCTGCGCTTTTTTCAGTTCGCGACGCAGACCAACGCGGGGAAATCCGAGAATGTGGTTCAGAATAGTCATCAGTTGTGCCTCGTTAAATTGTTCTTTACCGGGACCATCAAAATTGGCTGATGTCAGTGTGCACACAGCCAGCGCGCAAGAACCGGAGCGTACTGAAGTACGTGAGGATTCTGAGCACTGCCCGGGATGTAAAATGACAAGTAAACTCATCAGCGAATCATTTAGACGTCCAGATGTTTACACCGCTATATTGTGCAGGTACTGTATCAACCACAAGCGCAAAATATTCACTGTCGATGTGAAGGACTCTCATGATCGAACTTAAACACCTGCGGACGCTGCAAGCGTTGCGAACGACAGGTTCACTGGCGGCGGCGGCGGCCCAGCTTCATCAAACGCAGTCAGCGTTATCTCATCAGTTCAGCGACCTGGAGCAACGTCTGGGGTTCCGGCTGTTTGTACGTAAAAGCCAGCCGCTGCGTTTCACGCCACAGGGAGAAATTTTGCTGCAACTGGCGGAACAGGTGCTGCCGCAAATCCAGCAGGCATTGCAGGCCTGCCATGAACCGCACCAGACCACATTGCGCATCGCTATTGAATGCCACAGTTGTATTCAGTGGCTGACCCCGGCGCTGAACAATTTCCGCAAGAGCTGGCCGCAGGTGGTGATGGATTTCAAATCGGGGATGACATTTGACCCGCAGCCCGCCCTGCAACAGGGAGAGCTGGATGTGGTACTGACCTCCGATATTCTGCCGCGCAGTGGGCTGTTTTATTCACCTATGTTTGATTTCGAAGTCCGCCTGGTGCTGGCACCGGATCATCCCCTGGCGCAAAAGGCGCATATTTCACCGGAAGACCTGGCCAGTGAGGTGCTGATGATTTATCCGGTTCAGCGCCAACGCCTGGATATCTGGCGTCATTTCTTACAGCCGGCCGATGTCAGCCCAACGTTGAAAAGCGTAGACAACACGCTACTGCTGATTCAGATGGTGTCTGCACAGATGGGGATTGCTGCGCTGCCACACTGGGTAGTGGAGAGTTTTGAGCATCAGGGACTGGTGGTAACGAAAACGCTGGGAGAGGGCCTTTGGAGCCGCCTGTATGCGGCAGTGCGCGACGGTGAACAGCGTCAGCCTGTAGTCGAAGCCTTTATTCGTTCCGCCCGCCAGCACGCCTGCGATCATCTGCCTCGGGTTCGTGATGCATCCCGTCCTGGCGTGCCACATCCTTCCATCAGCCATCCTTAGCATGCACGGCAGCCAGTCGACTACTGGCGTTACACGCTGACCCGCGCTCGTGACTCAGGGCAGCGCACGCCGCTAACGCAGATGCACCCTGAGGGACGACGAGTTATACTGCACTCACTGCAATTGTTTCACTACAGAGAGTCCCTATGACCAATAACGATGTCCTGCGCAGCGTGCGTTACATGCTGAATTTAAGCGATGCTAAAGTTGTGAGCATTCTGGCGCTGGCAGAGAGCGAAGTAACAGAAGCCGAAGTGCACAGCTTCCTGAAAAAAGAGGATGAAGCCGGCTATCGCCCCTGCCCTGATGTCATCATGGGTTACTTTCTGAATGGTTTGATTTTTGAACGCCGTGGCAAAAGTGAAGACGCACCTGCGCCTTCTATCGAACGCAAGATGACCAATAACATCCTGATGAAGAAGCTGCGTGTTGCCTTCGACCTGAAAACCACCGACATTCTGGAACTACTGAAAAGTGCCGATTTTGCGGTAGGACAGTCAGAAATTGGGGCGATCTTCCGTAAACCTGGGCATAAAAATTACCGCGAATGCGGCGATCAAATTCTGCGTAACTTCCTCAAAGGCCTGACGATGAAAATCCGTCCGGTGAAGAAAGCCTAAGCGATTGACTGACTGATTAACGCCATCTGCTGGCGTTAATCTTTGTTCTTCTGCCAGATTAAAACCTTCCTTTTAGAACAAAATCACTCACCAAACGAAACCCACAGCCTTTATCTGGGTTTGCATATGTGACTATCCTCACATTTTATAGTTTCATTATGAAAATAAAACACCGATTTGTGATGTAGATATAGCCATCTCGTCATAAAACTGTAACATTTGCGCCATTCTTCACAGTCAGTTGTTCTGATTACGACTACGCTATGCGCGAAATGGAACATTTATTCCTGTTTTAACAGGATCCTGTTCCTCTACTCTGCGCATTCGAAGCCGGATGTCAGTCTTTCGAGCCATGGGAGGCCAAAATGTTACGTTTTTTCAAACCTGCTGCACATCAGCCCCGCGTTGATGACAGCCGCGTTGACCCGTTATACCGCAAGCTACGCTGGCAGATCTTTCTGGGGATATTCTTCGGTTATGCTGCCTACTACCTGGTGCGTAAGAACTTTGCCCTCGCGATGCCCTACCTGGTTGAACAGGGTTTCTCACGTGGTGACCTCGGCTTTGCGCTCTCCGGCATCTCTATCGCCTACGGTTTCTCAAAATTCATTATGGGGTCGGTCTCTGACCGCTCCAACCCGCGCGTCTTCTTACCTGCTGGCCTGATACTTGCCGCGGCAGTCATGTTGTTTATGGGCTTTGTCCCCTGGGCAACGTCCAGCATCATGGTGATGTTTGTACTGCTGTTCCTGTGTGGATGGTTCCAGGGGATGGGCTGGCCGCCGTGCGGTCGTACAATGGTGCACTGGTGGTCACAGAAAGAGCGCGGCGGCATTGTTTCCGTCTGGAACTGTGCGCATAACGTCGGTGGTGGTATCCCTCCACTGCTGTTCCTGCTCGGTATGGCCTGGTTTAACGACTGGAAAGCGGCGCTGTATATGCCTGCTTTTGGTGCCATTGTTATCGCCATCATTGCTTTTGCGCTGATGCGTGATACCCCGCAGTCTTGCGGCCTGCCGCCGATTGAGGAGTACAAAAACGACTATCCACCGAACTATGATGAGAAACATGAAGATGAGCTAACGGCTAAGCAGATCTTTATGCAGTACATCCTGCCGAACAAACTGCTGTGGTATATCGCGCTGGCTAACGTGTTTGTTTACCTGCTGCGTTACGGCATCCTCGACTGGTCACCGACCTACCTGAAAGAAGTGAAACACTTCACGCTGGATAAATCATCGTGGGCTTACTTCTTCTACGAGTACGCCGGTATCCCGGGTACGCTGCTGTGCGGCTGGATGTCGGATAAAGTCTTTAAAGGTAACCGTGGTGCAACAGGCGTGTTCTTTATGGTGTTGGTGACCATTGCCACCGTTGTGTACTGGATGAACCCGGCCGGTAATCCTGGTGTGGATATGGCCTGTATGATGATTATTGGCTTCCTGATTTATGGCCCGGTGATGCTGATTGGTCTGCATGCCCTGGAGCTGGCACCGAAGAAAGCGGCGGGTACCGCAGCAGGCTTTACCGGTCTGTTTGGCTACCTCGGTGGGTCCGTTGCCGCCAGTGCTATCGTCGGCTATACCGTTGATTACTTCGGCTGGGATGGCGGCTTTATCATTATGATCGGCGGCTGTGTGCTGGCGGTGATCCTGCTGACGATGACGATGTTCAGCGAGAAGAAACACAAACAGGGCCTGAACTCACTCTGATTGAAGGGAACATTATGTTGAAAAACGTTATCGCTACCTTACTTCTCACCACCTCTCTCGCGGCGACAGCCGCGAGTTCTTCGCCTGTCGTGATTGCGCATCGTGGGGCCAGCGGTTATCTGCCGGAACACAGCCTGCCGGCAAAAGCGATGGCCTATGCTCAGGGAGCGGATTACCTTGAGCAGGATCTGGTGATGACCAAAGACGATCATCTGGTGGTGCTGCATGACCACTATCTGGATCGGGTGACGGATGTTGCCACGCGTTTCCCCCATCGCGCACGGGCTGACGGACGTTATTACGCTATCGACTTTACCCTTGCCGAGATCAAGAGCCTGGCGTTTACCGAAGGCTTTACGCTTGAAAACGGCAAAAAGGTGCAGACCTTTCCAGGCCGCTTCCCGATGGGGAAATCTGATTTCCGTGTTCATACCTTTGAGGAAGAACTGGAGTTTATTCAGGGCCTGAACCACTCCACCGGCAAAGACATCGGGATTTATACCGAAATTAAAGCCCCGTGGTTCCACCGCAAAGAAGGCAAGGATATCTCTGCCAAAGTGCTGGACGTCCTGAAGCAGTATGGTTACAGCAGTAAGACCGATAAGGTTTATGTGCAGTGCTTTGACTATAACGAAGTGAAGCGCATCAAGACCGAACTGGAACCTCAGCGGGGAATGAATCTGAAGCTGGTGCAGCTGATCGCCTATACCAAATGGGATGAAACTCAGGAGCAGCGCGACGGTAAGTGGGTGAACTACGATTACGATTGGATGTTCGCGCCGGGTGCGATGAAAACCATCGCCCAATACGCCGACGGTATTGGCCCGGATTACCATATGCTGGTGGCGCCAGGCGCAAAAACCGGCAATGTGGCGCTGAACGATATGGTCAAAGAGGCACACCAGAATCATCTGGTGGTGCATCCGTACACGGTACGCGCCGATCAGCTACCGCCTTATGTCAGCAACGTCGATCAGCTGTACGACCTGCTGTACAACAAAGCGGAGGTTGATGGTCTGTTTACTGATTTCCCGGATAAAGCCGTTCGTTTCTTAGGTCGATAACTATCGGATGACTAAAGGGCCGATCGAACAGTTGATCGGCCCTGCAGACTTACACGTGATACAGCTGACGCAGGAAGTTCGGCACGGCCTGATCGGCATTCGACCCGATCACTTCCAGCTCCGGTAAGATATCTTTCAGGCGCTGATGAGAGTTGCTCATGATGCAGCCTTTGCCCGCCATACTCAGCATCTCTTTATCATTCATACCGTCACCAAAGGCAATGCACTCCTGTAACGAGAAGCCCAGTGATTTTGATACCGCATCCAGCGCGTGCCCTTTCGACACACCGCCCGCCATCACTTCCAGGCAGGTTGGCAGCGAGAAGCTGACGTTAACCCGATCACCCCAGCGCGCAATCAGCGCCAACTCCAGTGGGACCAGCAGTTCCGGGATCGCGCAGGTGAAGAACACCTTGCTGATGCCGTCGGTCGACAGCTGGCCCGGCTCATAGATCTGATAGTTGAAGTCAGACTCGCGGAAGAAATCCATCTCTTCAGGACGGTGGCGGTTCAGGAACCACTCTTCATCCCGATACACGTTGGTGTAGATATCAGGGTTGGCGTGCTGCATGGCGAACAGTTCAAGCGCGATATCTTCATCCAGGTTGTGACTGAAAACCAGCTCACCGGCGGTGTTATGCACCCGCGCCCCATTTGAGGTGATCATGTAAGCATCGATGCCCAGGCTGTCACGCATCTGCGCCACGTCGATGTAATGGCGGCCCGTTGCAAAGACAAAATGGATGCCTTTACGTGTCAGCAACTGTAACGTTTCGCGGGCATAAGGGGAAAGCGTGTGGTCCGGTGACAGCAGCGTGCCATCCAGATCTGAAGCAACAATACGGTACATAACACCTCTGATTAATATTTCTGGCGGGCTGTCAGTACCCACCGGCAAAGTCATTCTGTCCACTCAGCAGTGGCGGGAAAAAAAGGCCAGGATGGCCTCCAGCGCTTCGCTGCGCATGCTGTCTTTCTCAAACAGGATCTCGTGGCGGGCACCGTCGATAATCATCGGCTTACCCCCTTCGCAGGGCTGGCCGGCGGCCACCATCGTCTGGCAAAACAGATCCTGAGCGCGGTTATCCACCACTTTATCGTCAGCGGCCTGGAGCAGCAGCAGCGGCGTCGATATCTTCGCCGCCTGGCTTAAAATACTGTGCCCGGCGCGTACCCCTTCTCTCACCCAGTGATAAGTGGGGCCACCCACACGCAAGCCCGGGTCGTCGGCATAAAAGCGCAGGTTACGGCGATAGCGTTCACGGCTGTGTGTCAGTTCGTTAATGGCGAACGGGCGCGCATGCCATTTTCCGGTCCCCAGTGCAAAACCCTCGCGTACCGTCGGATATTTTTCCGCCCAATTAAGGATAGAGTTGGCCATCCATAACGGCATCGGCAGGAAGATGCCAAACATCGGCGATGCCAGCGCCACTGCATCAAACGCCGCAGGCTGGCGAGCCAGCATCAGCGCCAGTATCGCCCCGCCCATCGAATGGGCCAGTGCATAACGGCGGCGATAGTGACGTGTGACAATCTCTTTCAAATACAGGGTTTCGAGGTCGTCGACATAATCTTCGAATTCAACCACATGGCCACGGTGAGAATCCTGCAATAACCGCCCGGATCGTCCCTGCCCGCGATGATCGATAATGATGACATCATAACCGCTATGGAACAGGTCATAGGCCAGCTCCGGGTATTTCACATAGCTTTCAATGCGCCCCGGGCACAGCAGTATCACCTTATCGTGTTGCGGTGAGATGAAACGGACGTAGCGGATCGGGATGTTTTCAACACCGAAAAACTCATCCTCTTCACGCAATTTCCAGAAATCCAGCAACGGGCCTGTAGCAAATGCCGCAAAGGCTTTTTCCCGCGTCGTCCAGTTGTGTTTACGATGTTCCATCAGGCTCATTTCCAGAAAGGACTCTCCCTTAAAAAAAGGGGCAGGGTTCCCCGTAGCGCCGCATTCAACAATAACGTATTGTGTCACAAATGAGCGTTTTTCGGGAGTTTTACGCATGACCATCGAGTGGTGGCTGACCTATCTGTTAACAACCAGCATCTTAAGTCTGTCGCCAGGTTCTGGCGCAATCAATACCATGAGCACCGGTATCAGCCACGGTTATCGGGGTGCGGTCGCCTCAATCTCCGGCCTTCAGGTTGGGCTGTCGCTGCATATTGTGCTGGTTGGCATCGGGCTGGGTGCACTGTTTTCCCAGTCGTTACTGGCCTTTGAAATTCTTAAATGGGCCGGGGCGGGCTACCTGGTCTGGCTGGGTATTCAACAGTGGCGATCGGCCGGGGCGATCGATCTGAATGCGGTTGCCAAAGCGATGCCGCGTCGTAGGCTGTTTAAACGCGCCGTGCTGGTGAATCTGACCAATCCAAAAAGTATTGTGTTCCTGGCTGCCCTCTTCCCGCAGTTCATTCTGCCACATCAGCCGCAGGCGATGCAGTATCTGGTCCTGGGCGTCACGACCGTAGTGGTGGATATTATCGTGATGATTGGCTATGCCACGCTGGCCACACGCATCTCCGCGTGGATCAAAGGACCGCATCAGATGAAATTGCTAAACCGGATTTTTGGGGGCTTGTTTATTGCGGTAGGTGCACTGCTGGCCTCGGCACGAAGAATCGCCTAACAGAACCCGGGTCGGGCATGCCTGCCCCCTACAAAACCTGTCGCGGCCGATAATTTATCGATCGGCCCACATCAAACATTACTCGTCGTCTTCACCGTCGACATGTTCTTTGATCATCACCATAAACGGCCTGCCAAAACGCTCCAGCTTCTTATGCCCGACGCCATTCACACTCAACATCTCGGATGCTGTCAGCGGCATTTGCTCCGCCATTTCAATCAGCGTTGCATCGTTAAACACCACATATGGCGGAACATTGGCTTCATCGGCGATGGATTTACGCAGCTTGCGCAGTTTGGCAAACAGCTTGCGGTCATAACTTCCGCCATAGGATTTCTGGCTGCTGTTACGCGGTTTAATACTCACCAGGCGAGGAACCGCCAGCATCAGCGGCACTTCACCACGTAAGGTGGGGCGTGCGGCTTCCGTCAGCTGTAATGCTGAGTGCATGGCGATGTTTTGCGTCACCAGCCCAAGGTGAATCAACTGGCGTAACACGCTGGTCCAGTGCTCATGGCTCTGCTCACGGCCGATGCCATACACCGGTAATTTGTCGTGCTGCATATCGCGGATGCGCTGGTTATTGGCGCCGCGCAGGATCTCGACGATATACCCCATACCAAAACGCTGCCCAACGCGATAAATGCAGGAGAGTGCTTTTTGCGCCTCGACCAGGCCATCATAGCGGCGCGGTGGATCAAGGCAGATATCGCAGTTGTCGCAAGGCTGCTGACGCCCCTCACCAAAATAGTTCAGCAAGACCAGACGACGGCAGGTCTGCGCTTCGGCAAACGCACCCATCGCATTCAGCTTATGGCGTTCAATATCCTGTAGCGGCCCCGGTGTTTTCTCTTCCAGACACTTACGCAACCAGGCCATATCGGCCGGATCGTACAGCAGCAGCGCCTCGGCTGGCAGGCCATCACGCCCCGCACGCCCGGTTTCCTGATAGTAGGATTCGATATTGCGCGGGATATCAAAGTGCACCACAAAACGCACGTTGGGTTTGTTAATGCCCATACCAAAAGCCACGGTCGCCACCACGATTTGCAGGTCATCGCGCTGGAAGGCTTCCTGCACATGAGCACGGTGTGCGTTATCCATGCCCGCATGATAGGCGCCAACGCTCAGGCCACGGCTTTGCAGACGTGCTGCGGTGTCTTCCACTTTGGCCCGGCTGTTACAGTAAATGATGCCGCACTTGCCGCGCTGATCCTGCACATAGCGCAGCAGCTGTTCGGTAGGTTTGAATTTTTCCACCAGCGTATAGCGGATATTGGGGCGGTCAAAGCTACTGACCTGGATGAGCGGGTCATCAAGCTGCAGCAGACGGGCAATGTCGTTACGCGTGGTTTCATCGGCGGTGGCGGTCAACGCCATCACCGGGACATCCGGCAGGCGATGACGTAGCTGGCCCAGCGCACCGTATTCCGGGCGGAAGTCGTGGCCCCACTGGGAAATACAGTGGGCTTCATCCACCGCCAGCATCGCCGGATTCCAGTGCGTCAGCTGCTCGAGGAAGTTGTCCATCATCAGACGTTCAGGGGCAATGTACAGTAGACGGATGCGACCGGTACGGCAGCCTGCCATCACTTCCTGCTGCTCTTCACGGTTCTGCGTCGAATTGAGGCAGGCCGCCGCAACGCCGTTTGCAAGCAGTTGGTCGACCTGGTCTTTCATCAACGAGATCAACGGCGACACCACCAGCGTCAGCCCCTCACGCACCAGTGCAGGGATCTGATAACAGAGTGATTTTCCGCCGCCGGTTGGCATAACGACCAGACAGTCACGCCCGTTGAGCGACTCCTGAATGATGGTTTGTTGCCCCGGACGAAACTGCTGATAGCCGAAGGTATCGCGTAATACCTGCTCTGCCAGCGTTTCTTTATTGATGACTGCTGCCGTAGACACGTTGTCCCCACATCTGAAATAACAAGAATTCTGGCCGGGTTGATTGCTCAACCCGGTCACGACGACCTTAGAACAGGTCGTTGAGCGTCACGCCCACACCGACGCGCGTTTGACGGTGGTTATAGTCGATTAACGATTCGCCATAACCACTAAACACCTGCGTATAGAAACGCACATGATCGGTCATCGGGTAGCTCCAGCCCAGTTCAGCGCCGCCGTAGCCGCTGTTCCAGTTGTAGTTGCTCCTCACGCTGAAGATGCTCTCGCCCCACTGGTAGCCCACCGTCAGGCAATAATAACCCATGTACTTAGTGATATCCGGGTTATCGTCATTATTTTCACTTTCTGGAAGACGGTACCAGGGTTTGACCTCAACCATCCAATTGCCGTTTTCTGCCATCAGTCGGGCATAGACACGGTTCCAGCTGCGCGATGTCGGATCGGATCGGCCGTTAGACTCATGATTCAGGCCCGTTTCCACATCGCGTAACGTCCAGCCAGCGAAAGAGTAATCCGTGGCCCAGCCAAGAAAGATCTGCGGCTGGTAGTTGGTTTCACGAAACGGTGAAGAGGCACCACGATTAGATAACTGCCACCAGGACCGTTGAGTATAGGACGCCGCCAGCACCGAGTTATCGCCGAGAATGCCACGCCATAACGGGAAGGCCAGGCTTAACTGGAACTTCACTTCATCATGTTTGGCTTTATTTCCCCAGTCGTAAGACTCGATCGCTTCCTTGTTGATATTGCTGGTATCCGTGTAAAGCAGATAGTTGTTTTCGTAAGGGAACAAGATAAACGGGTTATCGTGCTTCTCCAGCAAATTGGCAATAATGCTGCCGCGAACCGCAGGCTGATCGTGGACATCTTTTACGGTAGCGGTCTGTGCCAGCACCAACGTCGGAAACAGAATTGCTGACGCCAGCAATCCTTTCAGCAGAGCCATAGGATTCTCCCAGAGAGGCGGATAAGTGAATAAAAAGCACGCCATTCTACACAGAAACATCCTGGGGGATTAGTGCTCATTTCCGAAAGTGGAAAGCACCGTCAACGAAGCATATTATACACACTCCGTTAACCTGATTTTTCATTCAGACCGCATTACAGGAAGACCCGCTAATGTCAGCAGTACCTATGGATCAGGCTGCCGCTCGCCGCCTGATTGGCGAGATTTTTGTCTACCACATGCCGTTCAATCGCGCACTGGGGCTGGAGCTGGACCGACTGGAGTCGGATTACGCAGAGATAAGCCTGGCGAACCAGACCATGCTGGTCGGTAACTCTGCTCAGAAAATATTGCACGGTGGCGTGATCGCTTCCGTACTGGATGTCGCTGCCGGTCTGGTGTGTGTCACCAGCGCGCTGACACGCCAGGAAACCATCACTGAAGAGGAGCTACGCCAGCGCCTGTCGCGCATGGGAACCATCGACCTGCGGGTGGATTATCTGCGTCCCGGCCGTGGTGAACGCTTTACGGCCAGCAGCAGTCTGTTACGTGGTGGTAATAAAGTGTCGGTTGCCAGGGTCGAGTTACATAACGATGTCGGTGTTCATATTGCCAGCGCCACTGCTACCTATCTGATCGGTTAACTTCATGAATCCACAGCACACTCGCCAGGGCATTTTCTTTGCTCTGGGCGCTTATTTTATCTGGGGCATTGCTCCGGTTTACTTCAAGCTCATCCAGCAAGTTGCCCCCGGGGAAATTATGACCCACCGGGTGATCTGGTCATTTTTCTTTATGCTGGTGCTGCTCACCGCCAGCCGACACTGGCGCAATGTCCGTACGGTTATCCAGCACCCCAAAAAGGTGCTGCTGCTGGCGCTCTCCGCCGTTGTGATTTGCGGTAACTGGCTGCTGTATATCTGGGCGGTGAATAATCACCATTTGCTGGAGGCCAGTCTGGGTTACTTTATTAACCCGTTGCTGAACGTTCTGGTGGGGATGGTGTTTCTCGGGGAACGCTTCCGGCGCCTGCAATGGCTGGCAGTGGCACTCGCGGCCTGCGGCGTACTGATACAGGTGTGGCAGTTTGGTTCCGTGCCGGTGATCGCTCTCAGTCTCGCCATCAGCTTTTCATTCTATGGCTTGCTGCGTAAAAAAATAGCCGTTGATGCCCAAAGCGGAATGCTGATTGAAACCAGTTGGCTGTTAATCCCTGCGGCTATCTATCTGTTCGCGATAGCCGACAGCCCCACCAGCCATCTGGGAAGCAACCCACTGAGCCTCAACTTGATGCTGGCCGCTGCCGGGGTGATCACCACGGTTCCGCTGATGCTGTTTACTGCCGCTTGTACACGTTTGAAACTGTCCACCGTCGGCTTTTTCCAGTATATGGCACCCACGCTGATGTTCCTGCTAGCCGTATTATTTTACGGAGAGCAAATGACACCCGATAAAGTCGTGACCTTTGGCTTTATCTGGACAGCGCTGGCGCTCTTTATTGCCGATGCTCTGTTGGCATTACGCCGATCGTCGGCCGTATAGCGCGATAAGCAGAAATAAAAAAATCGCCTCTCAGGCGATTTTTTTTATCGAGCGGCTTACAGCCAGTTCTTACGCTTAAAGTAGGCGTAAGGTGCCAGACCGGCGAGGATCATCAGGCTAATCGCCCCTGGATAGCCAAAGCTCCATTTCAGCTCAGGCATAAACTCGAAGTTCATCCCGTAGCTGGAGGCCACCAGGGTAGGCGGCAGGAAGACCACCGATACCACCGAGAAGATCTTGATGATGCGGTTCTGTTCGATGTTGATAAAGCCCATCGCCGCCTGCATCAGGAAGTTAACTTTCTGGAACAGGGATTCATTGTGCGGCAGCAGGGATTCGATATCGCGCAGGATCTCGCGAGCCTGCTCCAGCTGATTGCCTGGCAGACGCGCCTTACGTACCAGGAAGTTAAGTGCACGCTGGGTATCCATCAGACACAGGCGCACCTTCCAGCCGATATCTTCCAGCTCTGCCAGCGTCGACAGTGCTTCATCAAACGCATCGCCCTGCTGTCCTTCCATAATCACGCGGCTCAGTTTTTCCAGATCGCTGTAGATATTCTCGATCTCATCCGCCAGCTGTTCGATTTTTGTCTCAAACAGATCGAGCAGCAGCTCGTAAGCATTTCCGTCGCTCAGAACCTGATTACGGGCACGCATACGGTAAAGACGAAACGCCGGGAGTTCACGTTCGCGCAGGGTATACAGGCGCCCTTCACGAATGGTGAAGGCCACCGTCGAGTTACCCGCGTGATCGTCAGCATCTTCATAGAAGAAAAATGAGTGAATATGCAGACCATCTTCATCTTCGAAGAAACGTGCGGAGGCTTCGATATCTTCCAGTTCAGGGCGGGTCGCAAGGCTCTGGCCCAGTTCGGTTTGTACCCGATCTCGTTCAGCTTCTTCCGGTTCGATCAAATCGACCCAGACGGAACCGATCAGCTCGTCCCTGGCATCAGCATCATCCAGTTCAAGGCGGGTCAGACGGTTTTGGTCGAGTTTAAATGCGCTCAACATTAGCTGTACTCCCAATTCACAGTAACAAAATGGGACAGAGCGCTTGAACACGGGAAACAGATGTTTCAGTCAGCGAGCAAAACTGACTCAGAGCGACGGGACATGCGGTCGCCAACAACCACGAAGGCTATCGGCAAAAGAGGATAGCCTTAGGAGTTGTACCTGAAATGCAGGTCAGTGAGCCAGTATGTACTGGGTGTGTCCAAGGCGAATGTCCTCTTAGGGTAATGGTGGGCGCATGTTACGCTGAGACTAAAAAGGCGTCAAGCGGGGCCATGCGCCCTTCTGGGCGTCACATCGCTTCCAGTTTGGCATAAGCAGCCACCAGCCACTTAATGCCCTGTCCCTGGAACGCCACCTGGAGTCGGCTATGCTCGCCACTGCCTTCCAGATTAACGATAGTCCCTTCGCCAAACTTGGCATGATGCACCCGCTGGCCGAGGGCGAAACCACTGTCATTTTTCGCGATCGGCGTCCCCATGCGCTGATGGTTGGCAGGGCGGCTGACGCTGGCACGCAGACGAACCTCCTCCACGCACTCTTCAGGCAACTCTCCGATAAAGCGCGATGGGCGGTGATACACTTCCTTACCATAAAGCCGTCGGGTTTCGGCATAGGTCAGGGTCAGTTTCTGCATCGCACGCGTCACACCAACGTAGGCCAGGCGACGTTCTTCTTCCAGGCGGCCACCTTCATCCAGCGACATCTGGCTGGGGAACATGCCCTCTTCCATGCCGACAATAAACACCTGCATAAACTCCAGCCCTTTGGCGGAGTGCAGGGTCATTAACTGCACGGCATCCTGCCACTTGTCGGCCTGCCCTTCACCGGCCTCAAGAGCGGCATGGGAGAGAAACGCCTGCAGCGGCATCAGGTCCTGGTCTTCATCCTGATAGCTGTACTGTCGTGTGGCATTAACCAGCTCCTCAAGGTTTTCGATACGTGCCTGGCCCTTCTCGCCTTTTTCCTGCTCATACATCAGCCACAAACCGGAATCTTTGATCACCCGGTCCGTCTGCACATGCAGCGGCATCTCAGCGGTTTCCTGCGCCAGTGAATCGACCAGCTCGGTAAAGCGCTGTAAGGCTGATGCGGCACGCCCGGCCAGCGCTTTTTCCTGCAACAGCACGCGCGTGGTTTGCCACAGCGTGAGCTGACGTTCACGTGACGTCTGGCGGATGACATCCAGCGTCCGGTCGCCTATGCCTCGGGTCGGCGTGTTGATCACGCGCTCAAAGGCGGCATCGTCATTACGGTTGGAGATCAAACGCAGATAGGCCAGCGCATCCTTGATTTCCTGGCGCTCGAAGAAGCGCATACCGCCATAGATCCGGTACGGCATACTGGTTTGCAACAGGGCTTCTTCCAGCACGCGCGACTGGGCGTTACTACGATAGAGGATCGCGCAGTCATTCAGCGCGCCGCCATTCTCCATCCACACCTTAATGCGGTTGACCACAAAGCGCGCTTCATCGAGTTCATTGAAGGCACAGTAAACCGCAATTTGCTCGCCATCGCTGTCTTCGGTCCACAGCTCTTTACCCAGGCGGCCACTGTTATTAGCAATCAGGGTGTTCGCTGCTTTCAGAATATTGTTGGTCGAGCGGTAGTTTTGCTCAAGACGGATGGTTTCCGCACCGGGGAAATCTTTGAGGAAGCGCTGGATGTTTTCCACCTGCGCACCACGCCAGCCATAGATAGACTGATCGTCATCCCCCACGATGATCACTTTACCGGTGTCACCCGCCAGCATACGGATCCACGCATACTGGATATTGTTGGTATCCTGGAATTCGTCCACCAGGATATTGGTAAACCGTTCGCGGTAGTGATTGAGGATATGCGGTTTGTTCAGCCACAGCTCATGAGCACGCAGCAGCAGCTCGGCAAAGTCCACCAGACCGGCGCGATCGCAGGCTTCCTGATAGGCCTGGTAAATACGCAGCCAGGTCTGTTCAATCGGGTTACCGTAACTTTCGATATGTTTCGGACGCAGCCCTTCGTCTTTTTTGCCGTTGATGTACCACATCCCCTGACGGGCAGGCCACTGCTTCTCATCCAGATTCATCGCTTTGATCAGGCGCTTCAGCAGACGCAGCTGATCTTCACTGTCGAGGATTTGGAAGTCCTGCGGCAGGTTGGCATCGAGATGGTGCGCGCGCAGCAGACGGTGCGCCAGCCCGTGGAACGTCCCGATCCACATACCGCCCTGGCTGGTACCGATGAGCTGTTCGATACGGTGGCGCATCTCGGCCGCCGCTTTGTTGGTGAAGGTCACCGCCATAATCGAATAGGGGGAGCAGTTTTCCACTGCCATCAGCCAGGCAATGCGATGCACCAGCACGCGGGTTTTACCACTGCCCGCACCCGCCAGCACCAGCAGGTTGCTGCGCGGCGCGGCAACGGCTTCGCGTTGTTTGTCATTCAAGCTGTCGAGCAGTTCAGAAACGTCCATAGGCACCGTCGGGGATCGGGGGCAGCATCAGGCCGCCCACTGGATATTTAACCAGCTTATTATATCAGCGCGGTCAGCGATGCCAACCGGGAAATTTCCAGCGTGGGAAGCAGGCGGGTGTCGTTAATATGCATCAGGTTGCCTTCACGCAGGTTAATCCAGCATGACTGCATGCCGTAACGGATAGCCCCGGCGACATCCGTGGTGAGATCGTCACCCACATGCAGGATATTTTCAGCAGACAGATTTAACCGCTCTGCCGCCAGCTGATACATATCATGGAAAGGTTTAGCGCGGCCATCCGGCCCGGCACGCAGGGTAAACTGGAAGTACTTATCCAGGCCACAAAGGTGGGGTTCCGCATTACCATTGGTGATCGCCACCAGCGGTATGCGCTGAGCCAGAGCCGCCAGCGTGGCGTGCGTCTCTTCAGGCATCTCAATCTCGCTGCGCCAGCGGGCAAAGACAGCCATGACGTCATGCGAACCTCTCAGCGCCTGCGTTGACGGCAGCCCCACATCCAGCATCACCTGCTCGACTGCGCGGCGACGCCACTCGCTGACATCATGATAAATTTCAGGCTCGGCAGCCAGCAGGCGGTCACGCACCTGTTGATACTGCGCCACGCTGTAGTCCTTCAACGCGGGATGATACGCCTGTAGCGCGCTGTGAGATTCCCGCGTAGTACGCAGGATCACCGGGTGGTTGTCATACAGCGTGTCATCAAGATCGAAGGTCATTGCCGCAACAGGGCGTAAAGGCCGGTAAAAGTGCATCAGGATTTTCCTCGTTTCGCACGGGGATGGGCAGCATCGTAAACCGACGCCAGGTGTTGAAAGTCGAGATGGGTATAGATTTGCGTAGTGGTCAGATTGGCATGCCCGAGCAGCTCCTGCACGGCACGCAAATCACCACTGGATTCCAGCATATGCGTTGCAAATGAATGACGTAGTTTATGCGGATGAACATGGCTGGACAGCCCCTGTTTAACGCCCCACTCAGCAAAACGCTTTTGTACGTTACGCGCTGAAATGCGCTTGCCCTGCTTCGACAGGAATAACGCAGTGTCCTCTGGTGCAAACAGCTCACGCATCACCATCCAGTGCTCAACCCAATGGACGGCGGTCCGGCCAATCGGCAGACGGCGCTCTTTGCTGCCTTTACCGATCACCCACACTTCACCGGAAGCGAGGTCAAGATGACTCAGGTCAATACCCACCAGTTCGGACAAACGCAAGCCGGCACCGTACATCACCTCCAGCATCGCGCGATCGCGAACGGCCAGCGGGTCATTGAGGTCAATGTCCAGCAGCTTGTCGACTTCATCGACATCAATATTTTTGGGAAGATGCCGTGCAGCGCGCGGCGTGGCAACGCCTTTCGCCGGGTTAGCGTTGATGACGCCCTGGCTGATCAGCCAGTCGAGGAAGCTACGTAATGCGGAAAGCCTCAGCGCCAGGCTCGCGGGCTTCAGCCCGCTGCGACTGCTGCGGGCCGCCAGTGAGCGCACCAGGGCAGCATCCAGCCGTGGCCAGTCACTCACGTTCAGTTCATCCAGCAGGGCTATGACAGCACTGAGCTGGCGCTGATAGCTCTCCTGAGTGAGAGGACTGAGCTGACGCTCCACTTTCAGATAACGCAGGAAGCCCTCTACGGCTGGCAGCAGGGGCGACTCGCTATTCACGCGCGTTCTATCCAGCGTGACAGCAGCTGGGGCAACATCAGCGACAGATGCTGTAACAACACCGTACCCATGCCCGACTGGTAATGCTGATTGTCGCGGCTGCTGAAGATCAGTACGCCGAGGTCACCCTCTTCACCCAGCAGCGACATCGCGACCGAACCAATGGCTTTTGCCTGTGGCAACAGTAACAGTAACTCCGGGCCATTAAGACTGCCAAGATAGTGATTCTGTTTACCCAAACGCTGAATGCGCACAGATTCAAATGCCTGACGCGGCAGCGCCAGCTGCGTAAAGTCGGAAGGGGCACCGATGCGCCATTTCTCAGCGAACAGCCGAATATTTGCCCCCGCAAGGCCAAATTCACGCGCCCAGCGATGGAGGCGGTTAAGCATGTCATGCAGACTGGTGGCCGAGGCGAGACGCCCCTGCAGGGCGAACAGCCGATCAAACAGCTGCTGATTTGCGCTGGCCTGCTCCATCAACAGCGTAATGTCTTCTTCCAGCTGGTGAATATGATTGCGCTGACGCGCCAGCTGCCACTCCACCAGCGAGACGGTGCCGCGGATCGGATGCGGCACGATCATCTGTTCAACCTGGCGGGCATTGCGGATAAAGAAGTCTGGATTTTGCATCAGGAACTCACTGACCGTACGATCGTCTAGTAAGATTTCGCCAGCGTCCTGTTGTTCCCCGACATTTTTCATAAATGAATAAACCCGTCATATACGTGAGTGGCAGGACCGGTCATATACAGGGGATGCCCCGGACCTTTCCATGCGATATTGAGCGTGCCGCCAGGCAGGTCAACCCGCACTTTTTCCGCCAGCAACGTCTGCTGTATCCCGATCGCGACGGCGGCGCATGCACCGCTGCCACAGGCCTGGGTTTCACCCGCACCGCGTTCATACACGCGCAGACGGATATGTTCGCGGCTGACCACTTCCATAAAACCAACGTTGACCCGCTCAGGAAAACGTTCGTGGCTTTCCAGCACCGGCCCCAGTATTTCCACCGTGGCGGTTTTTACACTCTCAACCTGTAAGACGCAGTGTGGATTACCCATCGACACCACACCACACATCACAGTTTGCTCAGCAGCGCGCATCAGGTAGATATTTTCCGCTTTGTTGGCACGGAAAGGCACCTGCTGCGGTTCGAAATTGGGTTCGCCCATGTTCACGCACACCAGTTCATCCTGGTTGACGCTTAACACCATGCGGCCGGTTTGGGTGCTGACGCGGATATCATTTTTATTGGTCAGCCCTTTCAGGCGGACAAAGCGGGCAAAACAGCGTGCGCCGTTGCCGCACTGTGCCACTTCGCTACCGTCGGCGTTAAAGATGCGGTAATGAAAATCCAGATCAGGATCGTAAGGCGGCTCAACGATCAGTAGCTGATCGAAGCCGATCCCCAGATGACGATCGGCCAGACGGCGGATCAACTCAGGTGAGAAATAGACATTCTGCGTGACGGCATCAACCACCATAAAGTCGTTGCCTAGGCCGTGCATTTTTGAAAACTGCATTTTCTGCTCCGCCGGGTGCGTCATAGTTTACTGAGCCGGTTGCACACTCTGTCCGCGGGTCGTGGCAGGCGTCTGCTCTGACGTGGCGGATGGCGTCGTTGGGGTAGCCTGCTGGACCTGCGGTTTAGCAGTCTCATCTTTGGGGAAATAGAGCGGGCCTTTCAGGCCACATCCCGTGAGGCTGACCGCAGCCAGTACCAGAGCCAGCGGGAATCGTATTTTCTTCATTCTTGTTCTGCTCGTTAAAGATACCTTTTGCCGTCTATCATCGCAGGTGAAGTTCGAAAAGCAACAGGAAAAGCGCAATCCCTGTTGCCGTATTCACCATCAGAAGCATCAGGGGCACAGCAGTAAAAGAGGGAACAGACGGCCAGAGAAAGGATGCCAGCGAAACACCGCCCACGGCCACAGGCGGTCTCTCTTTATCTGTCACGCTTTAGTGACAACATTAAAGGTCAGCACATCGCTGTAGTCGCCATTTTTAATCCCCTCCGGCGCGAAGGTGCGGAACGTGGGTAGAAAACAGGATGTCCTGTCTTCGAGTAACTGCAGCGTGGAAAAAGAGTTGTTGGGCAGATCAACTTTACTCGTTCCGCTATCCAGCGTCAGCTGGTAAGGAATACTCTGACTATTATCCTGTATGTTTTTCAGCTGATACTTATTATTTACCGTGCCGTTCTTGCTGCTGGCAGTAACAATAAACAGCCTACGGGCCGCCCCACCGCCATTATACCGCATGCAGAGCTTTTCGCTGCTGGCGCTCAAAGGAATAACCTGCTCGCCGCTTTTTATTTCACCGAGATCCCAGTCAGGCGCAGTAACCGTCAGTATGATATCACGAGCAGGAGGGTGAGTCGGGTCGGATATGGTTTGACAAGTTACACTGTTGCGGCTGATATAAACCCCACCGGTAATATCAGCCACATCAGTAAAACCAACAGTTACATTTGCTGCCCGGATAACCACCCCGGGCCAGGATTCAACAATACTATTGTTGAATATTATTTTGAACTCGGCATCAAAGGGCATTCCTTTTAATCCGACATTATATAGAACAATGTAATCATCTCCGCTGTAATTTCCTAATTTCAGGCCGTCCATGAAAGCTGAATTTGGACGAACACTAACAAGAACACCAGAACTTGAATAATTATAAAACAACACACCTCGGCCCAAAAATTGTAAATTATTTGTTCTTCCGGAAGAGGTCTTAAATTTCACCACGGCCTTGACCGTACTGGTTCCATTACCATTATCAACCATCTGGCAATCACGGTATCCATATGCAACATCTGTGGTTACGAGAGTAACCCCACCAAAAGCAGGATTTATCAACAGACTCAGAAGTAACATCCTCCAAAACCCCCCTACAATCCTTTTCATTGCTTATTCCTTATTCGCATTTTTTCTATCTATACCACTGACTGAGGGGGTTCTGATTCATTGATTAAACAGTAACTGATACTAATTTCTGCTTACATCAGTGCCTGTGCCATCAGGCCTTTGTCGCAATATTAAAGGTCAGCACATCACTGTAGTCACCCTTTTTAATGCCCTTCGGCGCGAAGGTACGGAACGTGGGTAGAAAACAGGTTTTCCCACCAGGCAGCAGTGGCAGTGTGGTTAATGACCCGTTAGGGAGGTCAACTTTATCGCTACCACTGTCAAGCGTCAGCTGGTAGGGAATAATCTGCGTATTATCTTGCAGGCCTATAAGCTGATACTGATTATTCACTGCGCCGTTCTGACTGCTGGCATTAATGACAAATTTCTTACCGGTCGCATAGGCTTGATCATACTCCAGACAAAACTGGCTTTGACTGCTGCTAAAGGGAATTATCTGCTCGCCGCTTTTTATTTCACCCAGGTCCCAATCGGGTGCCGTTGCCGTCATTGATACATCGGGTTCGGGTGGGTTTTCAGGGTCGGCAATAGTGCGGCAAGTTCCTTCGCTGCCAAAGGTAATATAGGCAGTCTTATTATCGTTATAATGAGTATCGAGAGTATCAATACCCGCACTGATGGAAACCCCTGCCCAGTTTTCTATATCACTATTATACAAATAGACTAATACCTCTCCGATAAATGCCCCCGCCTCACCCCATGGATAAAGTATCGGAACTCCCCAGGTAGGCATAATAAATATTCGCACATAGCCATTTTCCTTCATCATGGTAGTAGGATTCGCATCTGAAAGATCTATTCTAACGCTTGATGGGACCGACCTGGCTGGAAGACCATCCTTCGAATACGTGTAGAACAGAATTGCACGCGACCTCAACTTAGTACTTCCAATTATTCCTTCTACGGCGTTAAATGAAATATTGACCCTTGCAAAAGTACCGTATCGGTTTTTTGTCAATGAGCAGCTAGAGTACCATTTAGCAACGTCTGCTTTAACAATATTTGTGGAATAAGCCGGGGTAACAAAAAAACAATGAATTAAAATCACCAACACACCTGAAATAATAATATGCATTCCTGTTATCCTTATTGACGATTGCACCAATATTTCCCACCAATATCTATCTTTTCACCGGATATCATCTGTGGTGTACCGGGATAGACATTAAAATCATCCACTTTACGGCTATCAATTTTAATGTTTTTTGCCTGATAACGCGTTGTGCCCGTCGCCGTCAGCGTAATGGTATTCGCGCGGCATACGGCGCTCAGGGTGCTGATCTTCTTTTCTGGCAGTTGGCGTACCAACGCACTAAAACTCAGGTTAACCGCCACGCCAGCAGCAAGGTTTGCTATCCCGTTGCCGGATATTTCAGTGGACGGCTTTACATCCAGTCGGTAAACGGTTTCCTGCGTAACGGCGGCCAGCGGCTTGAGATTAATTTTTTTTGACTGACCGCGTGCAAGGGACAGTTTGAACGGATAGGCATAGAGCTGCGGGTTGCGCGCCATCCCCACCGGCTCAAGTATTTCTTTGTCATACGGCACACCAGGGTTGATCAGTTTTGAAAGGGTGACGGTGACGTATTCCATATGGTCACTTTTGTTGACGAGGGTCATATTGGCAATATCGTCCCCGTCAACGTCAATCATTTTTGGCACCAAATCAATCACTGCACAGGCAGGAAAACCGAAGAGTAATATCATCGTTGCTAATACCGATCTAAACATTATTCCACCACTGGCTCAAAGAGTAATGACAGCACGCCGCTGTAAGTTCCCCCCACGGACTTAAAGTCTCCGGCAGGCGGGTAACCTGAAATATTGATCAGATAGTGCCCTATGGTATCTTCACCGTTTATCGGCGGGGGATTGGAAAAGGTCACTTTAGTCGCTGCCGTCAGCTCCTGCACCGGCGAATCCATCGCCCCCATGACGACTTTTATATTACGGAACAACAGTTCAGGCTTATTTTTGTTTTGTAACGTCAGCGGCAGCGCCAGACTGGCCTGGAAGGTTCCACTACTGGACGTAATTCGCAGCGGCGCTGCAACCGAATAAGGCGTGTCAAACGCCCCAAGCTGCTCAAGCTGTAGACCCTGATCGTACCAAGTCCCTTTTTCATCGGTAACAAACAGATTATTCTCTTTGTTCACATGAGCGCTAATTTTACTGGTAAATTTGCCTTTGAGCTCTATGTCTGCCCCCAGGCTCAGGCCCGGCAACAAACAAAGCAGCAGTGGCGCTATCTTCATTTTTGATATCATTACGTTTCCTCTGCGTTATTTGTTACCCACTGAAGCACCCAGTTGATAAATCACCACCCCATAACCGATACTGACCGCCAAAGGCACCAGGGTATTCTCCGTCGTCACCCCCTGTACGCTGATATTTTCACGCGGACGAAGAGTCACGCGCCAAATTTTTCGCTGTGCAGGCTTACGGAGTTCTTTCACATTGATTTCCCGCTCTTGCTGGGGCCCCAGCGCCAGACGCATCGGACTAATCAACAGCGAGGGAGCGGCAACGTCGCCCACAGGGACACGCACTTCCGGGTCTGTCAGCGGCGTTTGCACCTGCTCCTGGGTGATATCAAGATACAGCGGAGAATCACCCGTGTTTTTCACCATCAGTTTTCCCACACGATCTGGGCCGCCCAGGGTCATCTCGCTGAGTGAAATGCGCAGCACACCCGCTGCCTGCGACGTATTGTTCAACAGGCATAGACCGAGTAGTACGCTCATCAGCAAACGCATTACGGGCAGCTCAGGGTTGTCGGCTCATCGTCAACATTCATGACAATCTGACTGGCGGTAAACGACTGCGGTACGCCTGGGAAAAGACCAACAGTGGCCGGGTTTTTCTTATTCACTGGGGTGAATTTCATATCCGACAAGCGGACCCGGATATTTCCACTGTTGGTCAGGATGATTTGTTTGCCTTCGCAGCGATGTGTCCAGCTGCTTTTCTGATTTCGTGGCACAGGCATATGGCGCACCAGCACGCCATATCCAATGGCGACACTCATGGGTGCGGTGATTTTATCCTGTGGCGCATCTTTCACCTGGAGCGAATGTACCGGAGTGATATACAGGCGGTATACGCCTTCCTGCGTGGGCTCTTCCAGCGATGTCAGGCGAATATCGCGGCTCTGATTAGGCCCCAGGGTCAGCTTTTCTGGCGTTGCCAGCACGCCCGGATGAGGCATATCGCGCATCATGATTTTCTTCTCAGGATACATGCCAGGATTCATCACTTTCTCCAGACTGACGGAGAGATAGAGCGGAGCATCGCCGACATTACGTACTTTGATCATCTGCGGATGGGCGTTAAACAGACGCGTACTGACCGGGAGAACCATCAGTTCTCCGTCGGCGAGTGCCGCGGGGGCTGAAAACAGTAACCCGCCGACCATCGCGGGTATCGCCAGCATGGTCAGCAATAATTTTTTAGGCATAAATATTCTCACTCATTAAAATTTAAGGCCGCAGCGGCACACAGGGGTAATCATTGCCTCTGGGTTTGGTTAAGTCGCAGCGGAAACTCCCCTGCTTACCATCGACCGTCACCTGTTGCAGTACGCCTTTACTGGCAATAGAGAACAGACCGTTTTGATAAACGTTATCCCCGGTTTCAGAAATGACGCCGCTGACGGGAAGCCCCTGTACGGTTTTCATAAAGCCGTTGTACAGCAGGTTGATATCGACCGTTGCTTTGGCGTTATAGACCTGTCCTGGGTGTGAACGCACAATGTTGGCCGGGATTTCAATGTTCATATCCATATCGTTGCTGCGGGTCATGACCTGTGCATACGGGATATCGGTATACTGTTTCAGCGGAATGGCATAGCGATGCCCGCCGGCAACGGGGGCACCTTCAACGCGAAAGCCATAATCCAGCGCGTCAATTTTTGGTGTCTCCAGCATCATGGCCGCGCCGCTATAGCTGTAGCGCCCCAGAGCAATGCCCTGAGCGTTCGCCGCGATCATGCCGCGATAGTTGAAATCACCATTGGTACTGCTTTTGTCATGCCCGACGTTAAGTGAAGCATCACCACGGGTACCGGAACGACTGGCATAGAGATTAACGTTGGTGTCATTACCAATGCGGTTGACAGTGGTGCCCGCAGTGGTTTCGCCGAAATCATCGTCGAAGGTTTTACGGTAATCGCCACTCAACTGCGTTTGTCCGCCAGAGCGAGCTGCACTGAAGCTGGCCTGTGAGTTGTTCAGCGTCCAACTGGTATTCAGGTAAACACCATAATTCCCCGATGACTGCTGGTAACCGCCCTTCTGTATGCCTAGGGCAAAGTTGGCCCACAGTCCGTTCGGACGATAGTTCCAGCGCACTTCGGCCTGCTGCTGTTCGCTATTCGAATAGCGCCTGTAGCTGTAACTTAACATCGCACCTTTCAACAGATAGCTGTAAGAAAGGCTGGTACTACTGGACCCGGCATAAAAATGGGATACCTGGTTATTCTGGTAACGGCTTAAGGACAGCGTGCCAAGTTTCTCGCTGGTGGCACTCATGCTGACGTAACCCCCGGTTTTCTTTTCACCGCTCAACAACCCTAACGTTGGGATCACCTGGAACAGTCCCGTTACAATGGAGCGCGTAAGATTCAGCTCTGCCGCCCATTTGCCTTTATCACCTTGTATCATGGAGGTATTCACAAAGAACCAGCGCATATCCTGGCTCCAGGATGCCTGCAACATCGACAGATTGGTCTGTGCTTCGCGGCCAGCGGTCAGGCTCCAGGCATTCCGCCCGCTGCCAAAGTTAACGTTATTGACTTCTCGCTCTTCTTTTTTTATCAGCCGGCCATTATGGTCAACCAGTCTGATCTCCAGTGGGTAATAACCACCAGGTAGATCGGAAAAATCGATCTCATTTCGCCCCAGGACTGCCGGGCGCTTAAGCAACATACGGCCGTTACGATAAAACTCGTAGTTACCTTCCGAGGTGGCATACAGCACCAGCGACCCTTTGTTCGGGTTACTTAACAGGTGAGCTTGACTTCCCACGGTGAAAAACTGGTTAAAACCGCTGGTCAGCAGCGTACTGATCGAACCGGATGAGTAATCAACGCTGTTTTGTTTACCCGTTCGAACATAGATGTCAGCGAAATTTTTCTGCATATACCAGGATGAAACACCCTGCGTATCAGCGCTCTGATTCTCTCTTTCTGTACGGCTGGCATACCAACTAAGAAAACCATAGGACTGAGAGGGCAGCCCAAGCCAGGCATTGCCGTTAATGTTCATTGCGCGATAACTCTCAGAAGAGGCGCGCAGGTCAACCGACTGATTATGAACCAGACCAAAATTTGTGGCCGGCACAATATAATCACTGTTTGCATCACGAATGGTTATGGTGCGTTTAACTTTATCAACAGAGACGCGATAACCTTCCAGCGTTAAATCACAGCCGTTATGACATTTTTGGTAGTCAAAACTCTCAAGTATTTTTTTCAGCGTAGCAATATCTTCAACCCCCACGCCATTACTGAGATATTTTCGTTGGTTAAATGTTAATTTACCGTCCTGTCGGGAAATAATAATAAAGTCCGGCAATGTATTGCCGTTAAATGTTGCTAAATAACGCGCATCATCCTCTAAATCTGAAGCACTAAACCCAGCAGGTACATTATAAGAGATCTTCATCTGGGCGAACGAACCCGGGGAGTTCATTGCAAAAAAAACAAAGACCCACCCTTTATAAGGTAAGCTGTTTTTTTTTCGGTGAGTCATATCCATATTCCTCTACCAGGTAGTCAATGCAAAAAAAACCCCGGTCTAACCGGGGTTAAACTAAGCTATCGCTGACTCTTACGAACCCGTTGATGGCTCAAAAAGCATAACCAGATCACCGCTGTAGCTACCATTCAGGCTTGGTTTGCCATCAGCAGGAGTAGCAGGTGCATCAACAGTGACGGTCAGGTTGTAAATAGCGTCATAGCCATCAGCAGTCTGTACGGTTTGGGTCACTTTCTGTGCCGTGCCATATTTTAATGCCAGATCACCCTGAGCAGAGCCAAGAGTTACCACTGGGTTCAACATTTCATAATTAGGGCCGGCCAATTTCAGGTCCTGAGCCAGGGAAATATTAAAGTCAGCATTCTTAGTCCACACACGAATAGGCAGCACTTTAGAGAATTGCTTCTGTTTGTAATCAGTTGGTTCCAGCTCTTCGGTGTTATACCAAGAAGAACCATCTGGCTTGGATACAAACATGCCATCGTTAATCTGTGCAGTCAGAGTAATTTTCTTAGAAACTGAATCAGTTTTAGTAGCAGCGTGTGCAGCACCGGCGAAAGAAAGAGTCATTGCCATTGCAAGTGCAATATTGCTGAGTTTCATGATATTCATCCATAATATATTTAACTAAGTCACCTTCATGATGACCATCCCCCCAAGGTGTAAAGCACCTTGCCTGTAATATAAATTACAGGCAAAGCGCCTATCACTTGTTAATAGGATGAGATGTAGTTTACATGTAAAAATTGATGGATGCATTATGACAAACCCTGCCACATAAAAACAAATAAATGAACAATCTAATTATATATACGATGAAAAACATCGCGAAAATTTAAAAAAACAGAATAGCGACTATTAATATCGCATATTAACAATTATGACAAATAATGTATCGTGTAATAAAATAAATCAATTAATAACAAGTTGATAGATGACAAACATAAGATGCTTAAATCAAGCATCTTGATAGGTGTAAATAAAATAAAGCGCGACAAATCATAGCATTACGAAATAATATGCAGGGGGAGGTGGCGGCGTAGAGTGAAAAATGATCAACGATACTACGGGGACTCAATCATCGCAAAGGGGATCGGCAGCATAAAAATCTATCGCATCTTAGTGCATCTGATAGCGTCGTGCGTTCTCTTAGCTGGCGCTATCATTCGGTACGGCAGCACAGAGCTGCGTCAGAGTCTGACTGCGAAACGGGATCACCTGGAAGCGCTCTTCCACC
This sequence comes from Erwinia sp. MYb416, assembly GCF_037479575.1. Taxonomy (NCBI): domain Bacteria; kingdom Pseudomonadati; phylum Pseudomonadota; class Gammaproteobacteria; order Enterobacterales; family Erwiniaceae; genus Erwinia; species Erwinia sp. MYb416. The sequence goes on along the minus strand of NZ_JBBGYT010000421.1, from coordinate 41,599 downwards.
TTCACAATCTGATAGAACTGCGGCAAGTTGAAGTTGATGAAACTGGAACCATAGGTGAATCGATCGTGTGAGGACGAGTAGAAGCGGCTGACATCACGCACCAGCTCCTCTTTACTGCCTTCGCAATGGTGATACACCTCAACGCGGTTTGTTTCGTCAAGGATATAGATATTGAAGCCGTGATCGTCCAGGGTATCTTCAAAGAAGAACTGAATGATGCCTTCACTGGCATAGCCATTCACCACGGCAGGCAGGCGTACCTGATCCGTTTCCACCTTAAGCGACAGGCCGTGCAGTTTATTATTGGAAATGGCACCGTAGAATTCGACCGCATTTTCCAGCTTTTGTACCGAAACACTGAGGCGCTCAAAGAACAGTCCCCATGTCTGTCCCGCTACACGTACGGCTTTGAATCGGCCTGGCTCCTGACGAGTGCTGGAAAGGCGCAGTTCAATGCATTCAGACACCAACTGCTGCACACGGGTACGAATCAATCCGCGCAAGTGCTGGCTATAGCAGAAGACTTCCACAGAATCTGGCGGTGAGGCGTCCTGGTGCATTTTGCCCAGAATGGTTTTCAACGCTTCAATCATTGCCTGCTCGCCGTTGAAATGCAGCGTACGCACTTCATTCCACGAGTTGCGGTACAGCAGATCGACACTGCCAACCAGGCACTGCTGCTGCTGACCAAAACTGAACACATCCAGCTTACGGAAGTCGAAATGCACCACCTGATTGCGGAATGCTGCCGTCGGGTCATATTCAAGATTGACGATAATCGCCAGATGACGGATCTCGCACGGGCTGTAAAGGGCTTTCGGCGTAGGCGAAGGCAGACGCAACGGGAAGTGATGCGAAACATCGGACACCAGTTCCTGCAAACGGGCCAGATCGCAGATCTCGTTGCCTTTAATATGCAGCCGCGTTTTGCTGGTCAGCAGGCCGTTAAACCATGCCCATGCCACCAGCTTGTTAAGGTAGCGATTATATTCCAGCGGCTGATGGCTGATAATCGAACTCATGTCTGGTGACTGGTTATACAGATACCAGCCTGCACGGTTAGCGCGGCCGTTTGGCACATGAATAAAGGTCAGGTGTGATTCTGACAGGTCAGGGGAAATCTGCGGATTAAGCAGAGTGACTTTCCCTGGCAGAGCTTCAAAGGCCGCGTACAGCTTACGCGTCAGCACGCCAATATCCTGCGGGCTGGCGCTGACGCTTAAGTTGTTACGGCGCGCAAAACGAATCAGGTTGCGATAGCTCTGCATCATCGCATCCAGTAATTCATTATGGGCTTCTCGAACCTGGCTTATTTTCCAGTCGGCACGGCTGTCGAGCATCGCCAGGCGGGCATTATCCCAGCCCCACTCTTTAACCAGCTGGCCAAGAATTTCGCGGCGCCAGCCCGTGTCTTCTGCTGAAATCGACAGTTTTTCACAGACTTTGAGATAGAAGCAACGCCGCACCAGGTCAAGGCGAGCATGATCGTCAATACTGGTGAGGTAGTGAGTCACCCGCTCCAGCATCATGCAGTAGGGGTCGAGCCCATAAGAGACAATTTCACCGTCGTGCAGGCGTTGTTTAATATCCATCGCCAGCAGACGCGTGGCAGGGTATTCCCAGGAATAGGCCTCCAGCAGCAGCGTTTTGAGCACCGCCTTGTAGGGCGAATCGATGCTTTTATACAACTGCCACAGGCTGGCACCGAAATACTCTTCGGCCGACAGCGTACCCAGACCACCGAGGTCCAGCCATTCGTTAGGGGTTAACACGCCCTGTTGATACAACGACATAACATAGTCGTCGTAATGTTCTTCTTCTTCGCGTGGCACCATATTCCACAGAATACGTTTACCCGCCATGCGCACCGCCGTGCGATAGAACTCATCCAGCAACAGGATATGCTGAGTAGAGCCGCAGTCTTCACCACCGAGGCTGCCGCTTTCGTTGTGCCGGAAACGGTTTTCATCAATAAGGAAGAAACTCACCTCAACGCCCATGGCCGCACACCACTTTTGCAGCTGGGTGCATTTTTTCTGCAAGCTCAGGCGCTCGTCATTGTCCAGCCATGACTGATGGCAGACCCAGATATCGAGATCGGAGGTATCATTTTGACCGACGGATGAGGTACTGCCCATCGAGTAGACGCCGGTGATCGGCATTTCACCCTCGGGAGGGATCGCCGCGGCAGATCCGGATTTTCCTTCTAAATCATCCAGATAGAACTTTTGACTTTCATCAGGCGTGTAAAAGCTGATGCCATGTGGAACGTTACCTTCGAAGTAACCCGGCATCAGCGGATGATGATAATGTAATAAGGTCGGCAGCAGACTGTAAACCTGTTGGAACGCAGGCCCCATGGCCGCCAGCGCACGATCAACGCGCAGCTGGTTAATGGCATCCAGTCTCTGTTTCAGTGTCTCAATGTAGAGGTACAAGACGTCTCGCCTGATTATCCCAGTGCCTATACCCTTATTGGACTAACAAGGGTATATAAAAGTTCGGTTTCCGAAATCTGCCGCTTGCTTTAAAAATAGTCGTGCAGATTATTGCTGGAAACGTGATCAATCTAACACTTGGCAGATTGACCGTAAAGAAAGTTGCGCTACTTAACAGTTTAGCACATTTTGCGACCAACCTGATGCAATACCTCCGTGTACCGCCGTTTAACTGACAGCATTCCCGGTTCAATGATAGGATAATCAGTGAACGATCAAAACGGTATCAAGCATGTTAGACAAAATTTTAAGAATTGCCACCCGACAAAGTCCACTCGCGCTATGGCAGGCAGAGTATGTTCAGCAACGTTTAATCGCCGCCCATCCAGGCCTGCGCGTTGAGCTGGTGCCTATGGTTACACGCGGGGATGTGATCCTCGATACTCCTCTGGCGAAAGTCGGCGGTAAAGGCCTGTTCGTTAAAGAACTGGAACAGGCCATGCTGTCCGATCGTGCCGACATCGCCGTGCATTCGATGAAAGACGTGCCGGTCGATTTTCCGCCGGGTCTGGGATTAACCACGATCTGCGAGCGTGAAGACCCGCATGATGCCTTTGTTTCTCATCATTATGCGTCTGTCGATGACTTACCGCAGGGCGCGATTGTCGGCACGTCCAGCCTGCGCCGCCAGTGTCAGATCAGTGCACGTCGCCCGGATCTGATTATCCGTTCGCTGCGCGGGAATGTTGGCACGCGCCTGGGCAAGCTGGATGCTGGTGAATATGATGCCATTATCCTTGCCGTGGCTGGGCTGAAACGTCTGGGCCTTGGCGATCGCATTCGTCAGATCATGCCGGCTGAAGAATCTCTTCCGGCGGTGGGTCAGGGCGCGGTGGGCATTGAATGCCGCCTCGATGATGTCTGGGTTATTGGGCTATTGTCTGCGCTGAATCACGACGACACCGCCTGCCGGGTTCGTGCAGAGCGTGCGATGAATACCCGACTGGAAGGGGGTTGCCAGGTGCCCATCGGCAGCTATGCGCTGCTGGAAGGCGATCAACTCTGGCTACGGGGGCTGGTCGGTGCGCCAGACGGAAGCCTGATGGTTCGCGGTGAACGTCGCGGCCCACGTACAGATGCAGAAAAAATGGGTATTTCGCTGGCGGAGGAACTGCTGGATAACGGCGCGCGCGACATCCTCGCTGAGGTCTACCAGGGAAATCCCCCGGCATGACGATTCTGGTCACCCGCCCATCACCGGCCGCCGACGAGCTGGTCAGCCGTCTGCGCACGCGTGGTCAGGTGGCCTGGGCATTCCCGTTGATTGAGTTTACGCCGGGAACCCAGCTGGATACCCTGCCCGGGCGACTTCGATCGCTGGCGGCAGGCGATCTGGTCTTTATCTTGTCACAACACGCTATCCATTATGCCCAGCCCGCACTCTCTGCTACTGGAACTACATGGCCTGCCAACCTGAACTATTATGCTATAGGCCGCACGACAGCGCTGGCACTGCATGCGGTCAGTGGCCATAACGTTGTCTGGCCTCACGAGCAGGAAATCAGCGAAGTACTGATCCAGCTTCCGGCCCTGCAAGCGGTTGTCGGCAAACGCGCCCTTATTCTGCGCGGCAACGGTGGTCGGGAATTACTGGCAGAAACTTTGCTTGCCCGTGGCGCTCAGGTAGAGTTCATTGAGTGCTACCAGCGTTGTGAAAAGCCTTATCACGGAGCGGAAGAAGGCCGACGCTGGCGTAATTGCGGCATTGATACCCTGGTCGTGACCAGTGGTGAAATGCTGCAACAGCTTTACCAGCTGTTCCCCGATGTTGATCGGGATGAATGGCTCCTGCACTGCCGGCTGGTTGTCGTCAGTGAACGTTTGGCTACTCTGGCCCGGGAACTGGGCTGGGCGAACATTTGTGTCGCCGGGGGTGCCGATAATGACGCGCTATTGCGCGCGCTATACCTTTAAAAGGTCGTACGGATATTGCGCGAGCAATGAAACGTCAATGCTAAGGTATAAAACACACTTAAATATGGGATGAGCCATTATGACGGAACACAAAGATTCCTCCGCCATGGTTGAAGAGACTACCCCAGCGGTTGATAACTCAACATCTGAATCACAATCACCACGTAAAGTGAAAAACAGCGGTGTGGTGCTGGGTGCTGTCGCCATCGCGATTGCACTGGCTGTGGGTGCGGGTCTCTCTCTGTATGGAAACCATCAAATACAGCAGCAGGCCGCCGCCAGTCAGGCGCTTGCCTTACAGCTATCCGACCTGCAACAGTCAGCGCTCAGTGACAAAAAGTCACTGGAACAGCAGTTGGCAACGCAAACCAGCGCACTGGATACCGCCCGTCAGCAGCAGGCAGCCACCAGCCAACAGTTGGATGAGCTGAAACAAAAAGTCGCCACCATCTCAGGCAGCGATGCCCAGACATGGATGCTGGCGCAGGCTGATTACCTGGTCAAAATGGCCGGACGTAAGCTGTGGAGCGATCAAGACGTCACCACCGCAGCAGCGCTGCTGAAAAGTGCGGATGCCAGCCTGGCCGACATGAACGATCCGAGCCTGATCGATGCCCGCCGCGCGCTCACGCATGACATCAGTACCCTGTCCGCTCTCAGCCAGGTCGACTACGATGGCGTGATCCTCAAATTAAACCAATTATCTAACGATGTTGATAATCTGCGCATCGCCGATAATGACAGTGATAATGAGCCAATGGATGCCGACAGCAATGAGCTTTCCTCTTCGCTGCGTGAATGGCGTCAGAATCTGGTCAAGAGCTGGCATAACTTTATGGACGATTTCATCACCATCCGTCGTCGTGACGCAACCGCAGAGCCACTGATGGCCCCGGATCAGGATATTTATTTACGTGAAAATATCCGTTCACGCCTGCTCATTGCGGCTCAGGCAGTACCGCGTCATCAAGATGAAATCTTCAAACAGTCTATCGACACGGTTTCCGCCTGGACACGTGCCTGGTTTGACAGCAACGATCCGAATACAAAAGCCTTCCTTAGCCAGTTGGATGAGCTGAGCCAGCAGAGCGTATCAATGGATGTTCCGGAAGCTCTGCAAAGTCAGCCACTGCTGGATAAATTGATGGAGACACGCGTGCGTAATCTGCTGGCACAGCCAGCCGCACCATCCGCTTCATCTCAGCAGCAGGGAGAATAATGATGTTGAAAGTACTTCTGCTGTTCCTGCTGCTAATCGCCGGTATTGTGCTGGGTCCCGTGATTGCGGGTCATCAGGGCTTTGTACTGATCCAGACCGACAACTGGGATATTAAAACCAGTGTGACTGCACTGGTGATCATGCTGATCCTGACGCTGATAGTGATTTTGGCTATCGAATGGCTGCTCCGCCGTCTCTTCCGTACGGGGGCACGCACCCGTGGCTGGTTTAGCGGCCGCAAACGCCGCAGTGCACATAAACATACCAATGCTGCGTTGATCAAACTGGCGGAGGGTGATTACCAGCAGGTTGAAAAACTGCTGTCACGTAATGCCGACCATGCTGAACAACCGATGGTTAACTATCTGCTGGCCGCCGAAGCTGCACAACAACGCGGTGACGAGATACGTGCCAATCAGCATCTGGAACGTGCTACCGAATTAAATAACGGTGACCCGCTGCCGGTAGAGATCACGCGTGTACGTATCCAACTGGCACGTAATGAAGATCACGCCGCACGCCACGGTATTGATCGTCTGCTGGAGATTGCGCCACGCCACCCTGAAGTCCTGCGTCTGGCTGAGCAGGCTTATCTGCGTACCCATGCCTGGGGTGCATTGCTGGATATTCTCCCTGCCATGGAGAAGATTCAGTTGGGTGATGAAGCACATCGCCTCGATTTGCAACAGCAGGCATGGCTGGGCCTGATGAGCCAGGCCATGGCCGATCAGGGCAGTGATGGTCTGAAGCGTTGGTGGCAGAACCAGAGCCGCAAAACGCGTCATGACCCCGCTTTACAGGTGGCAATGGCGGACCATCTTATCGTTTGTAATGACCACGACATCGCACAGCAAATCGTGTTGGATGGCCTGAAGCGTCAGTACGATGAGCGCCTGGTATTGTTGATGCCACGGCTGAAAACCGGTAACCCGGAGCAACTCGAGAAAGCGCTTCGTCAGCAGATCAAGCAGCATGGCGCAACACCGCTGTTGCACAGTACGCTGGGTCAACTGTTGATGCAGCACGGTGAATGGGAACAGGCTGCCGAGTCCTTCCGTGCGGCGCTGCAGCAGCGCCCGGATGCTTTCGACTACGCCTGGCTGGCCGATACGCTGGATCGTCAGCACAAGCCGGAAGAAGCGGCCACCATGCGCCGTGATGGTTTACTGCTGACGCTGAAAAATAATTCTTAATCTGCATCTGCAAAAAGACACGAAAGCCGGGCAATGCCCGGCTTTTTTATGCCTGTAACTGCGCAGAAAAGGCATCTGCTGCACGAAAGATGACGTAGCGCGATGCCCTAAAGATTTCGTGTTGCAGAAAGGCGGCAACCGAGCGAGTCCCCGGGAGCTTACATCAGTAAGTGACCGGGGTGAGTAAGGACAGCCAACGCATCTGCGGCACGAAAGATGACGGGCATCAGGGCAAAAAAAAACACCTGTCCGGGGACAGGTGCAAATTTTCAGGTCGGTTAAGACAACCGATTGGTACCTGACTCAACGTATTGCCCGATAGATCCAATAAGGCGTTAGCGATATTGGCTGGCTGGACAACAGGTACCGTAAAATGGCTCTGCGTCATTCCCAGGTTTATGAAGCATCTGCAAACATAAGAGGTGGAATGAGCATCTACGAGGGTATTCTTGCACAGCGCGTGCCAGAATAGAAATTCATTCACCATGAATTTAATATCTCACTGATAGTTAAAATATTAATTCATGCTTAGCCGACTTTACTGCCCTTCTCTGATGTCACCTCAAGCCGACACGATTGCCCGAGGTGCGTCTCCATTTAGAGACAGGCAGCGCATACTTAAGTAAACACCTTATTAAACATAGCGTTATATGTCTCAATGTAGCGACAAACGGATATTATGTTCTTACGCTGCGTTCGACCAGTGCCATAATCACCGCGTACAACTCATCCCGCGCCTGTTGTTCGGTGATTTCATGACGGGTGGATGCGTAAGCCACCGCTTCCGCAGCCCCCAACATGGCCCACAAACCGGCGTTCGATAATGCTTTACCCCCGGTAAAAGGCGTCAGCGTTTCGCGACACTTCTCGATAAAGGCCACTTCGTAGGCCCGCTTGATCTGCTCAAGCTCGGGTGAGCCGACCAGCGCAGCAATAATGCCCGGTATCTCCCGTCCCTGTTTCTGAACACAATTCACATAAGATTCTGCCATCACCTGCGCCCTGGCCGACAAAGTGGCTTCACTTTGCGCTAATGCCGCATCAAACAGCGCATTTTGGCGGGCATCGAACTCCTGATAGAGCACCGCAAACAGGCCTGAACGTGTGCCGAAATGATCATACACCACGGGCTTAGTGACGTCTGACTGCTCGGCCAGTCGGCCCAGCGTTAACGCCTCCGTTCCCTCGGTACGAATGAGCTGCCATGCAGCTTCAATGAGCTGCTGGTAACGCGCCTCACGCGATAAACGTCGCCGGGGCAGCGGTGAAGAGTTTTTGTCCGTTGACATGCTTATATACCAAAGGTAACTTACCAATAGTATATTAGCGTAACTTTTCTCAGTTCAACCTGCAAGCCGGAGGCTGCTCATGCATACCCTTATTGTCGTTTCTCATCCCGATCGCCAGTCATTGACACATCTCGTCGCCAGACAACTCGCAGAGGGCATCGAGTCAACAGGTGGCAGCATTGAGATCGCCGATCTTGCCGCCGAAGGATTTGACCCGCGTTTTACCGCCGATGATGTAGCCGCGTTCCGCCAGCAGGGATCGGTAACAGAGGAGATCGTTGCGCAACACGCCAGGATCGACCGCGCGGACACCCTTGTACTGGTTTATCCGATTTACTGGTGGTCGATGCCTGCACAGCTAAAAGGCTGGATTGACCGCGTATTTACTCAAGGCTGGGCTTATGACGCCGATGACGATGGCCGCCTGGTAAAAAAACTGCAACACCTTAAGGTGCATCTGGTCGCCATTGGCGCGGGCGATATGCGTACTTACGCCCGTCACGGTTACTTTGCCGCCATGAGAACGCAGATCGATCACGGGATTTTCGATTTCTGTGGTGCGGAGGTGCTGACCTCTGAACTGTTGTTACAAATGCCCGGAGATGCGCTAAGCGCTGAACTGCAAAATGTGAGCGAGCTGGGAAGGAAAATGGGGCTGGTGTAAACGAAATAAAAGACGAAAAAAAACCTGCTTTTTCAAGCAGGTTTCTTAAATTGGTCGGCGAGAGAGGATTACGGCTCTTCGAGCCGCCCTGCGGGCCGTTGCTGAAGCAACGTTGTCTCGCTTCGCTCGGCTCAAACCTCCTTCGGAGGTTCTCATCCTCATTATGTACAGACGAAAAAAAACCTGCTTTTTCAAGCAGGTTTCTTAAATTGGTCGGCGAGAGAGGATTCGAACCTCCGACCCACTGGTCCCAAACCAGTTGCGCTACCAAGCTGCGCTACTCGCCGAATACTTCTGTAATGCCACTACTTTTCTTTTTTTATCGCTCAAAACTCTCAGGTTTTAAGCAAAAACCCCGCCACAGCAGGGTTTTCTAAATTGGTCGGCGAGAGAGGATTCGAACCTCCGACCCACTGGTCCCAAACCAGTTGCGCTACCAAGCTGCGCTACTCGCCGAATACTACGGCACTGCTTTACTGCTTAGATTTTGTGGTGCGAAGAGAGGGACTTGAACCCTCACGTCCGTTAAGACACTAACACCTGAAGCTAGCGCGTCTACCAATTCCGCCACCTTCGCATACGACAAAATCTTGTACTTAAAGTCTGGGGTGGCTAATGGGACTCGAACCCACGACAACTGGAATCACAATCCAGGGCTCTACCAACTGAGCTATAGCCACCATACCTGACTTCTTTACTGCTTCTTTCAACTACTGACTAACGCGGTAAATGTTACCACCGCCGCTCATATGCGCACAAAATAAATGGTGCGCCCGACAGGATTCGAACCTGAGACCTCTGCCTCCGGAGGGCAGCGCTCTATCCAGCTGAGCTACGGGCGCGTAGCGCCGTTGCGGATGTGCATACTACGGAGGAGAGCCCTGACTGTCCAGTGCTTTTTTCACAAAAAAACGCGTTTGATTACGCTTTGTGCATTACGTCTAAAGTAGCAGCGTTTTTCGGCCTTTTCACCCGGTTAAATCGCACAAAAGGCCTTTCAGTGACAACAATGACTGATTGATTAAAGATCGCCGCGCCAGTGATATTTGAGGTATTTCAGCAATCTGAGCTGACGTTTCAGGCGTGAAGGCTGTGAAATCAAGCGATACAGCCACTCAAGGCCCATTCGCTGCCATATCTTAGGCGCACGCTTCACCTGGCCGGTAAACACGTCGTAGGTGCCGCCCACGCCCATATACAGCGCATCCGGATAGCTGGCTTTGCAGTCACGCATCAGAATCTCCTGCCGTGGTGACCCCATCGCCACCGTCACCAGTTTCGCGTCGCTCTCCCGGATGCGCGTAAAGAGTGCATCGCGCTGGTCCGGCGTGAAGAACCCATCCTGCGATCCGACAATGTTCACATTCCACTGGCGACGCAACTTATCGATGGTCTGCGCAAGAACCGGCGGTTTGCCTCCAATGAGAAAAACCGGCGTTCCCTCACGCCCGGCACGCTCCATCAGTGCTTCCCACAGATCGGCTCCGGCAATGCGCGATACCTGCGCCTGCGGATACTTCTTGCGGATAGAGCGCACGATGCTGATGCCATCGGCATATTTGTATTCTGCGGCATCAATCAACTGATACACCGCCGCATCGGCTTCTGCGGTCAGCACTTTCTCCGCGTTGATCGCTACCAGCGTGCCGGTTTTCAGCTCACCCTGTTGATTGAGGTAATCAACAAACTGCGCCATATCACTAAAGCCTGACAGCGTTATCCCGCGGATCCGATATTGCGGCACGGTTACAGAAACACTCATGGACATTCCTTCAAAACAAATCGCCTGGCAAGCGTTACGGTTGGGTCGACAGCGGACGAACCGGAACACGGGCACGGATTAAACCCGCGGTGTCCAGCAGCCAGTACAGCAGCTTCGCCACCACCACACAGAACGCGAAAATCACGCAGAAGAACACCACGCGCGAAACAAACGAATCCAGCCCTTCCCGTGCCAGCACGATCATGTTGAACACGGCACCAAAGCAGAAGCTTTGCAGAATCGCTGCTTTATAGCGATTCTGCTCCTGCTGGCCTTTTTCGTATAACCAGTCGAACCACTTAATAATCAGCCCAACGCCAACCGCCCCCAGCGGAATAAACAGCGCCCCGCCCATCACCACCAGCGAACCGATTAATGTGGGCGAGATGGCCAGCCCGGAGTGGTTATCCAGCACTTCCCACGTAAAGTAGTTCGCGCTGTTGAGCACAATGGAAGGACGGTCATGCCACAACCAACTGGGAATAAACACGTAGAAGTCACGCCAGATTGGTGCCAGCCCCTGGAAATCGATTTTGTCATAATTTTGCAGCAGCAGGCCGAGGTTCTCCCACGGCGAGAAGGTATCGCGGGTCAGATAGAGGAAGGTGTAAAACGCCTCCGCGCCGCTAACATCGAGGTTATAGCGCTTCAGCGCCAGCCAAAACATGCCGACAATCCCGCCAATCCCCGCCAGCACTAGCATCCACAGGGTAATCCAGCCACGAATAATGCCGATAAACAGGAACAGGGCAAAAGCAATAATAATGTTGGCGCGGGTGCCACCGACAATCATGTACGTCAGCAGCCCAAACGCTACGGTACTGACCAGAAACAGCAGCCAGCTCCGCTTGTCCTGCTTGAGGAAGTAGATCACCAGCATCGCCGGGATAAAGAAGTAGAAGAAACGCTTCAACGCCACGCCGGAGACATCCGCCGAGAAAATCTGGCTGTAGCTGTGCAGCTTGAAGAGCAGGAAACCATTGTGCAGGAAGAACACACTGACGGTTCCCAGCGCTACCAGCGCCAGAATGCCCCAGATCAGATGGGCTTCAATACGGTTAATCGTAAATACCTGACGAGGGGGTGCCCGATGCTTCGCCCGCAGCCGGGTTTTATAGCTGACGTAGTAAATAGCGTAGAAACAGCCCGCTGACAGTAACGCCTGGAGCAAATACTCCGGCGGCACCACGTCAACATCAAATCCAAACACCAACATGCAGGTCAGCGGGAAGCCGAAGAAGAACGTCAGCAGAAACAGCAGCGAGAAAAATACGTTGAAGTTGAAGCGCACACGACGAAACTCGCGCCAGGTCAGCGTGAGAATAAAACCACAGCAGCACAGATACACCACCAGCAGCCCGGCAAACTGTAATAACGTCATGCGGTGTCCCCTTCTACCCGACGCAGTGCCTGCTGCCAGCCGCTCAGGTAGCCCGGCTCGAAAAAGGCAATATGTGATTTATCCAGCAACATCATCTGACGCCGCGCCTCTTTCACTGTCGCTGCATCCAACGGATCGCCCTCAAACAACACCGGCACCTGTTGTTCTGCCAGATCCTGCCAGAACGGGTTCTTTCGGTTAAGTACAAAGGGCACATTGGCCTGCATCAACAGACACAGCGTACCGATACCCTGCTGGCGTTCAAAAATAAAATAGCCAAGGTGGCAACGGGCGATCAATTGCAGATAATCGCTGAACGCCAGCTTCTCGGTCAGGAGCTCAACGACACCCGGGGCAAACAACGCCGCGGCTGCGTCGCGCACACGCTGAATATACGCCTCGTTATTGGCGGGGTAGCCCAGCGGCACTTTCACTCGCACATTATCGCCAAACTGCTGATGGATGGACTGCAATGCCTGAATATGTCGGTTGCTGGCATCCCCTGAATTACCGAGCAGAAGGGTCAGCTGCCCCTGCGGCTCATCACTGCTTTGCACATTCTGTGCCAGCCGTGTCGGGAAATAGAGTAAAGAAGCCGGAACCTTCGGATGCCGCTGATGAAAGTGATTAATATCACCTCGGGTGGCAAACACCTGTGCCACACGTTTTTGTGCCTGACGCCGCAGCAGATAGAACAGCCGGAATTTCAGGCGGGTCGAATCTTCATAGAGATCGGCCCCCCAGATATGCCAATAGATCTGAGAGCGCTTAAGCTGGCCGGACAACAGCGCCAGCCACAAGCGAGGATTGAACTGACCGTGGCAGAAAAAGCGCGTGTCACGCTCACGGCGTCCGGTGGTAATCACAGCAGCAGCGAGCGCCGCTTTATTTGCAAAAACACGGATATTCAGCCGCGTAAAGGGCTGCGCCATCTCAGGCTGTGCGCTCACCAGCCAGAACTCGCGCGCGGCTGCCACGGGCACCACGTCATGCAGCTGTTGATCAAAGAAGCTCAACACCGTCTGGTTATGATGAGGGATGTCTGAGCCTAAAAGGTGGATTACTCTGGTCATACTCGTCTACGGTAAATAATAAAAATGCCTGCACAGAGTGCAAAATAAGCGATATAGGTCGCCATATACGCCTGAGCCGCACCGGCTGCACCATGCAGCGGGATCAGCCAGCGGGAAAAGCCGGTGAGCAAGATAAACTGGCTCACTTCCGTCAGCACATAAAAACGCAGCGATGCCTTCGCGATGACCAGATAGCCAAAAACGTAGCAACCCACTTTGAGTACATCGCCCGTCAACTGCCAGACAAACAGATCGCGCATGGCCGCAAACTCACGGGAGAACAGCAGCCAGATAGCCACATCACGCAGTAACCAGACGGTTAAACTCACGGCGGCGACCACCGGCAGTACGAAACGCAGCGCCTTCAGAATTTCACGTGAAATCTCAGCCTTATGCTGCAGGCGTGACAAGGTGGGCAGCAGATACACGCTGAAAGACGCCGTGATAAATTGCAGGTAGGCATCCGAGATACTGCTGACGCCCTGCCACAACCCAACCTGTTCCCACCCCGCATGTTGTGCCAGCAGGTTACGCATCATCATCCACGCCACGGGCAACGTCACAGCGGTGATCAGTGCCATCAGCGTAAACTTACCCAGCAGAGCCACGAACTCCGGCTGCCAGCCGGGCAGCAGATAGCGCATTGGCAGATGCTCGCGACGCACCAGCAAAACCACTGCCGGCACCACCACCAGCGCAGGCACCATCGCCAGCCCGATCAGTGCACCGCTGTAACCTCCCAGCTTGTAGCAGACAAACCATGCAGCAACGCCGGTCAGGCTGCCGATAATCAGCGACCATGCATTACCTGCCGCATCACGAAAACCTTTCATGATCGCCAGCGCCAGATTAGCCCAGGCGATGCCCATTTGCAGGAAGGCGACGATACGGATTACCTGCTGATAGCGGTCATGACCAAACAGTGCATGACTGATGGGCGCGGCGAACAGCAGGAACACCAGCGCCAGCAGCAATGAGAATCCCAGCACCATTGACGATGCAGTGCCAGTAACGGCACGCAGCTGTTCAGGCTGCTGCTGATACTGCGCCACATACTTTGTGACGCCGTTAAAAATGCCGGCTCCGGCCAGTACGCCGAGCACGGTAATCAATTGACGAAAATTCCCCGCCTGTCCGACACCCGCCGGCCCGTAAGAGACCGCCAGCATTTTCACCACCAGCAAACCGGCGACAATTTTTACCAGCGTGGAGGCTGCCGTCCACACTGACGCTTTTGCCAGTGACATATCAGGAGAAATAGCTCAGTAAGGAGTTGATCACCGTTTTCTGATTATTATCAGAAAGGTTATAGAACAGCGGCAAACGCAGCAGGCGATCGCTCTCTGTCTGGGTGAAATGGTCTTCACCGTGGAAACGGCCAAAGCGCTGCCCCGCGGGTGAGCTGTGCAGCGGAATATAGTGGAACACCGCCAGGATTTCGGCCTCTTTCAGCCATGCAATCAGCGCGCTGCGGTCATCATGGTCACGCAGCTTCAGATAAAACATATGGGCATTGTGTTCACAGTCGGCGGGTATGCTAGCCAGCTCAATGCGCCCACGTGCGACCAACGGCTGCAACGCATCGTGGTAGGTCTGCCACAGGCGCAAACGTTGCTGGTTAATGCGTTCCGCTGCCTCCAGCTGCGCCCAGAGATATGCTGCCTGCAAATCCGCCATTAGGTAGCTGGAGCCGATATCACGCCAGGTGTATTTATCCACCTGGCCGCGGAAAAACTGGCTGCGGTTGGTCCCTTTTTCACGAATGATTTCAGCACGCTCGACCAGGGACGCGTCGTTGACCAGCGTCGCACCGCCTTCACCACCCGCGGTATAGTTTTTAGTTTCGTGGAAGCTAAAGCAGCCGATATGACCGATGCTGCCCAGCGCCCGGCCTTTGTAAGTCGACATCACGCCCTGCGCAGCATCTTCCACCACCCACAGTTGGTGCTTTTTCGCCAGCGCCATAATGGTGTCCATCTCGCAGGCAACGCCCGCGTAATGTACAGGCACGATGGCTTTGGTTTTATCGGTGATCGCGGCTTCTATCAGGCACTCATCGATGTTCATGGTATCCGGACGCACATCGACAAACACAATCGTTGCACCGCGCAGCACGAAGGCGTTGGCCGTAGAGACAAACGTGTAGCTCGGCATGATCACTTCATCACCGAGCTGAATGTCGATCAGGATGGCCGCCATCTCCAGCGATGCGGTGCAGGAGGGGGTCAGCAGGACTTTGCGGCTGCCGAAGCGCTGCTCCATCCACTGTTGGCAGCGACGGGTAAAACCGCCGTCGCCGCAGAGTTTGCCGCTGCCCATTGCCGACTGCATATATTCAAGTTCAGTTCCCACCACCGGTGGCGCATTAAACGGAATCATGGCGTTTCCCTGTATAACCAGTAGGCGGTGCGTTCAATCACGCCACCGCAGCGAAGATAGAGTCGCAGCGCGGCAACATTGCCCAGTTGCGTTGCGACATGAAGCCGTGTCAGTCGGCGCGCGCGGCACCAGTCATTAGCTGCGTTCATCAGCCGCTGGCCAATGCCCAGCCCCTGCGCGGCTGGCACTACAGCCAGCAGGCCAATGCGTGCCGTGCCGTCTTCCAGCTCACGCAGCGACACAAAGCCCTGCATCGCGCCCTGCTCATCCACCGCCAGCAGGCACTGGTGATCAAAGGTGCCGCGTACGGCATTTTCCACCCACTGCGCATAAAAACGCCCGCTGTCGCCCGGCGCATACCAGGGCGCGCGAAAACGGCTGTAGATGAACGCTTCTTCAGCCACCTGCCGCAGCATGGGGATATGTTCAGCGCGGGCAATACGAATGCCCGTCGGGCGTTCAACAGGGGTGATACCCAGCACGCAGTCTGCTTCCCCTTCCACCAGGCGAAACCCCAACGCGCTCAGGGCATCCAGCTCTGCACTCTGTTGAGCCAGTACTTTGACCTGCACCAGCGTATAGCTGTCGAGTTGCGCGCTATCAAGCGGTGTATCACCGTGCAATTCAAGCAGAGCACTGTGACATCCAAAGAAGGCGTTTTCCCACGCCAGGGGTTTAAGCGTCGCTTTCACTAACGCCAGACACCTTTCGTATCAACAATCCATTGCTGGCTGACGGCTGTCGGATCAATGGCTTTAAAATCACGATGGTCCACCAGCATCACCAGCACATCGGCCTGTTGCAGCGCATCATCCAACGTCATCAGCGTCACGCTGTCCTGCAATTTTGCCGGAAGTTGCTGCACGTTAGGCTCCACCACCAGCGTGGTGCCCTGATGCCAGTCGGCAATCATTTTGGTGACCTGTACCGCCGGGCTTTCCCGCAGATCATCAATATCGGGTTTAAACGCCAGACCAAAGCAGGCAATTTTCAGCTCGCTGGCGCGTTTGTTGTTGCTCATCAGGCAGTCGGCCACCTGGCGCTGAACCTGCTCCAGCACCCAGTGCGGCTTGCTGTCGTTGACTTCACGCGCGGTACGGATCAAACGTGCTTGTACCGGATTCTGTGCCACGATAAACCATGGATCGACCGCAATGCAGTGCCCGCCCACACCCGGTCCAGGTTGCAGAATATTGACACGCGGGTGGCGATTGGCCAGCCGGATCAACTCCCAGACGTTAATACCCTGATCGGCCGCGATCAGTGACAGCTCGTTCGCGAAGGCAATATTGACGTCGCGGAAGCTGTTTTCGGTTAATTTGCACATCTCAGCGGTGCGCGAGTTAGTCACCACGCACTCGCCTTCCAGGAAGATGTTGTACAGCTCGCAGGCGCGCTGTGAACAGCGTGGCGTCATACCACCAATCACACGGTCGTTTTTAAACAGTTCAACCATCACCTGGCCAGGTAACACGCGCTCCGGGCAGTAGGCCACCTGGATATCCGCGTTTTCACCGGCCTGCTGTGGGAACGTCAGATCCGAGCGAGCCGCCGCCAACCATGCCGCCATCTGTTCGGTAGCGCCAACAGGTGAGGTCGATTCCAGGATCACCAGATCACCCTTTTTTAACACCGTGGCAATCGACACGGCCGCCGCCTGCACGTAAGCCATATCCGGCTGGTGCTCGCCTTTAAAGGGTGTCGGCACAGCAATCAGATAAGCATCGGCAGCCTGTGGTTGCATAGCTGCGCGTAACCACCCGCCTTCAACGGCCGTTTTCACCACGCGATCGAGGTCCGGTTCGACAATGTGGATCTCGCCACGGTTGATGGTTTCGACCGCGTGCGCATTGATATCAATGCCGATCACCTGCTTCTGGCGCGAAGCAAAAGCGGCAGCGGTAGGCAGGCCGATGTAACCCAGACCGATCACTGAAATAGTATTGAAACTCATAATGTTATCCGATTATTTTTGAGAGCCTGCACAATACGCTGGCAGGCCAGCCCGTCACCATAAGGGTTATGGGCGCGGCTCATTGCATGCCACGCGTCCTCATCGGTGAGCAGACGGGTCACTTCGCTGACGATCTTCGCGCCGTCTGTGCCCACCAGTTTGACGGTGCCTGCTGCCAGCGCCTCAGGGCGTTCGGTGGCATCACGCATCACCAGCACCGGTTTACCGAGCGATGGCGCTTCTTCCTGAATACCACCGGAATCCGTCAGGATCAGCCAGGCGCGATCCATCAGCCAGACAAAAGGCAGGTACTCCTGCGGTTCAATTAAAATAATATTATCTATACCGCGCAGAATGCGGTTTACCGGCTCGCTGACATTCGGATTGAGATGCACGGGATAGACAATCTGCGTGTCGGGGTGCAGACGTGCAATTTCAGCCAGCGCGTTACAGATACGCTCAAAGCCGCCACCTAAACTTCCACGACGGTGGCCGGTGACCAGAATCAACTTTTTATCCGCGTCCAGGAACGGGTAGCGAGCTGCCAGGCTATTTCTCAGCGCATCGTCACTGAGTACGCGATCACGCACCCAGAACAGCGCATCAATCACGGTGTTGCCCGTCACGAAAATACGGGATGCGGGCAGATTTTCACGCAACAGATTCTGCTGTGAACTGGCGGTAGGGGTGAAGTGGTAGCTGGCAAGATGACCGGTCAGCGTACGGTTCGCTTCTTCTGGCCACGGCGACCAAAGATCACCCGTGCGCAGCCCCGCTTCCACGTGCCCCACCGGAATTCGGTGGTAAAACGCCGCGAGGCTGGCAGCCAGCGTAGTCGTGGTATCGCCGTGAACCAGCACCACATCTGGGGTGAAATCGGCAAATACCGTCTTCAAACCCTCCAGAATACGGCTGGTGATCTCGGTCAAACCCTGGCCTGGTTGCATGATATTAAGATCGTAATCCGGCACGATGGAAAACAGGTGCAATACCTGATCGAGCATTTCCCTATGCTGTGCGGTCACGCATAAGCGCGACTCAATGTCCTCATCCTGCGCCAGCGCATGCACCAGAGGTGCCATTTTTATCGCTTCGGGACGCGTGCCAAAAACCGTTAATACTTTCACCGTGACTCTCTTAATTCGAAATGGTTTAACAGCACTTATTCAGTGCCCTTAACGGCGAGAGCGGCGCACCAGCGCAGTCCCGGCACCCAGTAGCACGCCTACCGTGCCCCACATAATCATCAGTAATACACGGCGTGGGCTGTCACGTTTTACTGGCTCTTCCGGTGTGCGCAGATAACGCCAGGTCTGGAATGATTTTACCAACGTAGGACCGACATTCAGTGTCGCCTGCATAGCCCGGTTTTGATCGTACTCCAGATCGTAGGATGGGCCCGTTGCACGCAGATTTTCCAATCGCGCCTGCAACATTGGCCTGCCCAGCATGAACATTTCAGAGTCCGGTAATTGCTCGGAAGGGGTCTGTGTTTTTGCTTGTTCAAAGCCCTGCTGCTGCGCAATTTTCAGCGCCTGTCCGATGCTGTTGATCTGACGGTCGTAAATGGCTTTGGCAACCGCTTCCTGACGCTTAATCTGCGCCTTTAACTGAATACTGCGCGCAGCCCAGGCAGCGGCGAGTTCTTCATTGAGATGCGTGGTAGCACGGGCATTAGCAAAGGCAACATACTGGCGCAGCAGGGTATTCGCATCTGCTGCTGTTTCCGCGATCAACCTGACGGTATCGTTGATATTTTTCGCATTATCGGCGGGCTGGAACTGGATATTGGCAATCATTTCATCCAGTAAGGCGGCGTCTTCACCGGTCTTGCCGCTTTTACGCTGCTGGTAATAGCTGGACTGTAGCCAGAAGTCACGACGCGTATCCCAGGCAAAAAGCTGCATCATAAACTCCTGATACGCTTCATCCATCACCGTCGGCGGAGCCACGGTCAGGCTGCCAGCACGAATATCCAGATTATTGAGAAACTGCTGCTGGGAATAAAACCCGGACAACATATTCACCGTAGGACGATCCACAATCGCCGTGGTGCTCCACTTCGGCGTCACCAGCAACGAATAGATCCAGGCCAGCAGGGCAAAGAGCACACCACCCGCAATAATCCATAACTTACCGCGCCATAGCGTGCAGCAAAGGCCACGAATATCCAACTCGTTATCTGCAGCGTCAGGATAGGTCATACATCTGTTTCCTTGTCGTCAGGGCATAGGTCAGTCAGTAGGAGATTTGCTGTCATTATTGTTATTTCGCAGACGGCGTTTAAACCGTTTGATCATGCGCGCCACGCGCCACGCGCGTTTAATGCAGTAGCCGTAGAGCATAAAGGCCAGCAGAAACAGAACCAGCATCATCCACTCAGGGACAAATGAAAGGTACTCGCCCAGCACACCAACGATAGCCAGCAGGGCCGCAGCCGCGGTGATCAGGACAAACGCCTGACGCGAAGTAAAACCGGCGCGCATGATCAGATGGTGAATATGTTGGCGATCTGCGGAGAAGGGGCTCATCCCTTTGCTCAGACGGCGATACATAATGGCGACCATATCCATTAATGGAATCGCAATCAGCCAGAGCGCCGTCACTGGCGTGATGGGATGGTTCTGACCCTGGGTCGCTTCTAACAGGATCCAGATAATTGTGAAGCCAATAACCGTGCTGCCAGCATCGCCCATAAAGACTTTATAGCGGCGGCCAAACATTCCCAGATTCAACAGGATGTAGGGCACGATGGCTGCAATCATGATAAAGCACCACATGGCAAGGCTGCTCTGCCCGTCAAACTGGAGGATGACCCCCATCGCCAGGAACGTCACACAGGATAAACCGCCCAGCAGTCCGTCGATGCCGTCCACCATATTGAAGGCGTTGATCGCAGCCCAGACAGCAAACAGCGTCAGCACATAGCCGAACGGCCCTACCACCAGTTCCCATGGGCCAAAGATGTAGCCCAGGCTTAGCAGGTAAAGTTTAGCTTTCATCATCATGACAATGGCGACACCCGCCTGTACCACCGCGCGGAATTTCACACTAATGTCATAACGATCATCAAGCGCCCCCACCAGTACCAGGCACCCGGCACACGCCAGATATAGCACTGAGTGAGGTATGTAGAAATTCGTCAATGCAAAAGCAAAACAGCTGCCTGCAAACACAGAGATACCGCCTACCAGCGGAATAGCCCCCTGGTGACGTTTGCGATAATTGGGCTTGTCCACCAATCCAATTTTGTTAGCCGCTTTACGTGCAAAGAAAAGAAACACCAATGAAAATAAAAAAGTCAGGCCAAGTTCTGTACTCATATTGAGTAAATTCACATTATCCAGCTCTCTGCTAAGAATTGCACAATGTTATAAGCAATATTTGTGCCAATAACATCTCTTCAATTCTGAATTTTATTCACCGGGACAAGCATAATCAATATCCCCATTGATCAGTATCCCGTGCCGTTCTTTAGATTAATTCTCCCAGATCAGGATAGCCTATAGGCCAAAAACAAAAAACGCCACGACTATGCGTGGCGTTACCCGAGTTTTGTACTTAATTTGACGACTGCGGTATGGCCAGACGATCAGTTCGGCGTCTGCCCGCAGCCCAACGACCTGTTATGAACGTTTCATCATGTCGAAGAAATCATCATTGGTTTTCGTCATCGCCAGCTTGTTGATAAGGAATTCCATCGCGTCGATTTCGCCCATTGGGTGAATAATCTTGCGCAGGATCCACATCTTCTGCAGCTCTTCGGACGTGGTAAGCAACTCTTCTTTACGCGTACCGGAGCGATTGTAGTCAATAGCAGGGAACACACGTTTCTCGGCGATTTTACGCGCCAGATGCAGTTCCATGTTACCTGTACCTTTAAACTCTTCGTAGATCACTTCATCCATCTTCGAACCGGTATCAACCAGTGCGGTGGCGATGATGGTCAGGCTTCCGCCCTCTTCCACATTACGCGCAGCACCGAAGAAACGCTTCGGACGATGCAGGGCGTTGGCATCCACACCACCGGTCAGTACCTTGCCGGAAGCAGGAACCACGGTGTTGTAGGCACGCGCCAGACGGGTGATGGAGTCCAGCAAGATGATCACGTCTTTCTTGTGCTCAACCAGACGCTTGGCCTTTTCGATCACCATCTCAGCAACCTGAACGTGACGGGATGCAGGTTCATCGAAGGTTGAAGCGATAACTTCACCTTTAACCAGACGCTGCATCTCGGTCACTTCTTCCGGACGCTCGTCAATCAGCAACACCATCAGCACGCAGTCTGGGTGGTTGTAAGCAATGCTCTGCGCGATGTTCTGCAGCAGCATAGTTTTACCGGCTTTCGGAGGAGCCACGATCAGACCACGCTGACCACGACCGATCGGCGAAGCCAAATCCAGTACGCGAGCGGTCAAATCTTCGGTAGAACCGTTGCCACGCTCCATGCGCAGACGAGAATTGGCATGCAGCGGCGTTAAGTTTTCAAACAGGATTTTATTACGGGCATTTTCCGGTTTGTCGTAGTTAACTTCATTAACTTTCAGCAGTGCAAAGTAACGTTCACCTTCTTTTGGCGGGCGAATCTTGCCAGAGATGGAGTCACCTGTGCGGAGGTTGAAGCGGCGGATTTGGCTGGGGGAAACGTAGATATCATCGGGACCGGCGAGGTAGGAGCTGTCTCCTGAGCGGAGGAAACCAAATCCATCCTGCAATATCTCGAGTACGCCGTCGCCGAAGATGTCTTCGCCACTTTTCGCGTGTTGCTTAAGGATGGCGAAGATAATGTCCTGTTTGCGCAAGCGCGCCAGGTTTTCCAGCCCCATATTTTCGCCGAGGGTAATCAGGTCAGAAACCGGCGTATTTTTTAATTCGGTAAGATTCATAATGGTGGGTTCTTAAACTCGGGGTAAAACATGAACTGTTTGTCGTGAATGGTATGGCGAAAGATCCATGCCTGTTTAATTGGTTCTTGGTTCCGAAGTCCACTCGATGATCACGTGCAGGAAAACGCAAATCTGAGACGAGGAGACGGTGAGGACAAGAAGCCGGAAATCAGTTGATACTAACCGTCAGATTGCTGAACGTCTGTAAGACTTTTGATGAATACTGTGTTCAACAAGGAGTAATTCTAAAGATTCAAACTACAAGGCAAGTGCGTAGTGCAGTAGATTTAACTTAGCATGCTTAATGCCGGGCGTCTAGCGGTCAGCGAAAAATTCAAACCGCAAGGCGCCGGCACGGCATGATTAGCCCAGGTTCGCGTTCAGGAACTCTTTGAGCTGGCCTTTAGACAGTGCGCCGACTTTCGTCGCGGCCACTTCGCCATTCTTAAACAACAGCAGGGTTGGGATGCCACGGATACCGTACTTAGGTGCGGTAGCAGGGTTTTCATCAATATTCAGTTTAGCAACGGTGAGCTTGCCATCAAACTCTTCGGCCACTTCGTCAAGAATAGGGGCAATCATTTTGCAAGGACCACACCATTCTGCCCAGAAGTCAACCAGCGTCAAACCTTCTGCTTTCAGAACGTCGGTTTCAAAGCTGTCATCGGTCAGGTGAACAATTTTATCGCTCATGTTTACTCCAGGAGATTATCTTTACCATGATGTTGCATTAAGCAGCATAAGGCTGAGTTTATTGTACTGCTTTTATTTCACCGGATAAGCTTTCGTAAAGCAATAGTAAGCTGATATTCTACCACACTATGAGCAAAACACACTTAACCGAACAGAAGTTTTCCGACTTCGCCCTGCACCCTCAGGTTATTGAAGCCCTTGAAACTAAAGGGTTTCATAATTGCACGCCTATCCAGGCGCTGGCATTACCGTTTACGCTCTCCGGGCGTGATGTAGCAGGTCAGGCGCAAACCGGTACCGGCAAAACGATGGCGTTTCTGACGTCAACGTTCCATCATCTTCTTTCTCACCCCGCACCGGAAGGTCGCCAGGTTAACCAACCGCGGGCGCTGATTCTGGCACCAACGCGCGAACTGGCGGTGCAGATTCATGCGGATGCAGAGCCTCTGGCGCAGGTAACCGGACTGAAGCTTGGTCTGGCTTACGGTGGCGATGGCTATGATAAGCAACTTAAAGTGCTCGAAAGCGGTGTCGATGTGTTAATCGCCACCACGGGTCGTTTAATCGATTACGCTAAACAGAATCACGTGAATTTAGGCGCCATCCAGGTGGTGGTACTCGACGAAGCTGACCGTATGTTCGACCTCGGCTTCATTAAAGATATCCGCTGGCTGTTCCGCCGCATGCCTGCCGCCAACCAGCGTCTGAATATGCTGTTCTCCGCAACATTGTCCTTCCGCGTGCGTGAGCTGGCGTTTGAGAACATGAACAACGCGGAATACGTTGAAGTCGAACCGGAGCAGAAAACCGGGCACCGTATTAAAGAAGAGCTGTTCTACCCTTCCAATGAAGAAAAAATGCGTCTGCTGCAAACGCTGCTGGAAGAAGAGTGGCCCGATCGCGCCATCATTTTCGCCAATACCAAGCACCGCTGTGAAGATGTCTGGGGCCACCTGGCTGCAGATGGTCACCGTGTTGGTTTGTTAACCGGCGATGTGGCACAGAAAAAACGCCTGCGTATCCTGGATGATTTCACCAAGGGTGATGTCGATATCCTCGTCGCGACGGATGTCGCTGCACGCGGCTTGCATATTCCTGCAGTGACCCACGTATTTAACTACGATTTGCCAGACGACTGCGAAGACTACGTTCACCGCATTGGTCGTACAGGTCGTGCAGGCGCCAATGGTCACTCTATCAGCCTCGCCTGTGAAGAGTACGCGCTGAACCTGCCAGGTATTGAAGAATACATCGGTCACAGCATTGCGGTCAGTCGCTATAACAGCGATGCGCTGATGAGCGAATTGCCACCACCAAAACGCTTAACACGTAACCGTTCTGGTAATGGCCCGCGCCGTGGTGGAAATAACAACCGCCGCAGTAGCGCACCGCGTAACCCTAACCGCAAACGTTCAGGTTAAGCCGCCATGCTGAGTGCATCATCACTCTATGCTGCGATCGATTTAGGATCGAACAGCTTTCATATGTTGGTGGTGCGCGAAGTGGCTGGCAGTATCCAGACCATTGCCCGCATCAAGCGCAAGGTGCGTCTTGCTGCTGGTCTCGATGCCGATAATCATCTTTCAGATGAGGCAATGGAACGAGGCTGGCAGTGTCTGCGGTTGTTTTCCGAGCAACTGCAGGACATCCCTCCCGAACAAATCCGCGTTGTGGCGACAGCCACGCTGCGTATTGCTGCCAATGCCGGTAGTTTCCTGGTCAAAGCCCAGGAAATCCTCGGTTGTCCGATCAATGTCATTAGCGGTGAAGATGAAGCACGCCTGATTTATCAAGGTGTTGCGCATACTACGGGTGGGTCGGACAAACGACTGGTCGTCGACATCGGTGGCGGCAGTACCGAGCTGGTCACCGGCAGAGGTTCACAGACGACGACGCTGTTTAGTCTGTCGATGGGCTGTGTCACCTGGCTTGAACGTTATTTTGCCGATCGTCATCTGGGTAAAGCGAATTTCGAACAGGCGGAACAAGCGGCGCGAGCCATGATCCGTCCGGTGGCTGATGCTTTACGCGAACAGGGCTGGCAGGTCTGCGTGGGCGCGTCCGGCACTGTACAAGCCCTGCAAGAAATTATGATGGCTCAGGGCATGGATGAGCGCATCACGCTCAGTAAACTTGAGCAATTGAAACAGCGCGCTATTCAGTGCGGCAAGCTGGAAGAGCTGGAGATTGAAGGGCTGACTCTTGAGCGCGCGTTAGTGTTCCCCAGCGGCCTGTCTATTCTGATTGCTATCTTTACCGAGCTGAATATCAACAGCATGACGCTGGCCGGTGGCGCGCTGCGCGAAGGTCTGGTGTATGGCATGCTGCATCTGCCAGTGGATCGTGATATCCGTAACCGCACGCTGCACAATATCCAGCGCCGTTTTGCGATTGACCCTGAGCAGGCAGAGCGTGTCCGCCAGCTGGCAGACAGTTTTGCCCGTCAGGTCAGCCAGGTGTGGAAGCTGGACGACCGCAGCCGGGAACTGCTGGAAAGTGCCTGTCTGATCCACGAGATTGGTCTGAGCGTCGATTTCCGTCAGGCACCACAGCATGCGGCTTATCTGGTACGCCACCTTGATTTACCAGGCTTTACGCCAGCGCAGAAAAAGCTACTGGCGACATTGCTGCAAAATCAGGTGAACGGTATCGATCTGGCGCTGTTAAGTCAGCAAAATGCCGTACCGCCACGTGTTGCCGAACGGATGTGCCGTCTGCTGCGATTAGCGATTATTTTCGCCAGCCGCAGGCGCGATGACATGCTGCCCGCCGTCCGTTTACTGGCGGATGATGATAATCTGACGTTGACGTTGCCGACAGGTTGGCTGGAAGCGCATCCTCTGCGTGCAGAGCTGCTGGAGCAGGAGGCACACTGGCAAAGCTATGTGCACTGGTCATTAGTCATCGTTTGAAATCTGCTGCGCCCGGTGTGATGCTGCGTTAATCCGGGTGCTATTTCTTTGCTTTTGCCAACTGCGCGCGGAGATTCGCCAGGTGGCTCTGGCCTTTCTGCATGCGCTCTTCCGCACTGACCACTTTACGCTCGCTTTCCCACTGTAAGTCATCCTGCGGCAACTCCAGCAGGAAACGACTGACTTCCGGGCGCACCAGCTCACCATACTGACGGCGTTCGCGGCACAGCGTAAAGGTCAGTTCTTTCTGCGCGCGCGTGATCCCTACATAAGCCAGACGGCGCTCCTCTTCGACGTTGTTCTCGTCAATACTGCTCTGATGCGGTAACAACCCTTCTTCCATACCCACCAGGAAAACGTAAGGGAACTCCAGGCCTTTAGAAGCGTGCAGCGTCATCAACTGGACCTGATCGGAATCTTCATCGCTTTCGCCACGTTCCATCATGTCACGCAGGGTGAAGCGCGTCACCACCTGGGTCAGCGTCATCGCTTCGTCAATATCACTGCCTTCCAGCATTTCCGTCATCCACTGGAACAAGGTATTGACGTTTTTCATGCGCATTTCAGCGGCTTTGGGGCTGGGCGACGTTTCAAAAAGCCAGCTCTCGTAATCAATACCCCGGATCAAATCACGAACCGCCGCTACAGGTTCACGTTCGGCCAGCCGGGCAATCTCCTGCAACCAGTGAGTAAAGCGCTGTAACGATTCCAGCCCGCGGCCGCTCAGCGTCTGCTCCAGACCCATATCAAAACTGGCGCTGAACAAGCTCTTGTTACGCTGCATGGCCCAGTCGCCCAGCTTTTGCAGGGTGGCTGAACCAATTTCGCGCCGTGGCGTGTTCACAATACGCATAAACGCACTGTCATCGTCAGCATTGGTCAGCACGCGCAGGTAGGCGAGCAGATCTTTGATCTCCGGGCGTGAGAAGAATGAGGTACCACCAGAGATACGATACGGGATGCGGTTTTGCATCAGCATCTTTTCGAACACCCGCGACTGATGGTTACCACGATAGAGAATGGCGTAATCTTTGTAGCCGGTTTTGTTGATGAAGTGATGGGCAATCAACTCCCCGGTCACGCGTTCTGCTTCATGATCCTCATGGTTAGCCGTGATCACTTTTAGCTCGGCGCCATACCCCAGCTCAGAGAACAGGCGCTTTTCAAACACATGTGGGTTATTGGCGATCAGGATATTCGCGGCTTTCAGGATGCGTTCGGAAGAGCGGTAGTTCTGCTCCAGTTTAATCACCTGTAGCGCCGGGAAATCCTCCTGCAGCAGCACCAGGTTTTGTGGCCGTGCCCCGCGCCAGGAGTAGATTGACTGATCGTCGTCCCCTACCACGGTGAAGCGTGCCCGGTTACCCACTAACAGTTTAACCAGCTCATACTGACTGGTGTTGGTATCCTGATATTCATCCACCAGCAAATAGCGTATGCGTTGCTGCCAGCGCTCGCGAACCTCCAGATTACGCTGGAACAACAGCGTGGGCAGCAGGATCAGATCGTCGAAGTCCAGCACGTTGCACGATTTAAGGTGTCTGTCATACAGCGCATAGCAATGTGCAAAGAGCTTATCGCGTTCGGACAGCGCCCCCGCTGCCGCACGCGAGGGATCCATCAGATCGTTTTTCCAGTTCGAGATCGTTGAGACCAGCTGTTGCAGCAGGGTTTTATCATTTTCCAGCCACTCTTCCGTCAGATCTTTGAGTAATGCCAGCTGGTCCTGATCGTCAAACAGCGAAAATTTGGCTTTCATGCCCAGCGCAGCATATTCGCGCTTGATAATCTCCAGACCCAAGGTATGGAAGGTCGAAATCATCAGTCCGCGTGCTTCTTTACGGCCAAGGGTTTGTGCCACACGCTCTTTCATCTCACGCGACGCTTTATTGGTAAACGTCACTGCGGCGATATGGCGTGCCTGATAGCCACACTCGCGGATCAGATGGGCAATTTTGTTGGTGATCACGCGTGTTTTACCCGAACCGGCACCAGCCAGTACCAGACAAGGCCCGGTAACAAATTCGACGGCGTGTTGCTGACCAGGATTAAGACGCATAGATAAGTCACTCAATGAAATTGCAGAGGGAAGAAAATAACAGCGTGGTAGTATAGCCAGCCAAATCCCTATGACTCAAGGTAACATCATGGCAAAAATGGCAGCAGCACTGCACATTCTGGTAAAAGAAGAGAAACTGGCTCAGGATCTGTTAGCCCAGCTGGCAGAAGGTGCCGATTTTGAGAAGCTGGCAAAGAAACACTCGACCTGTCCGTCAGGTAAGAAAGGCGGCCATTTAGGCGAGTTCAAACAAGGTGCAATGGTGCCGGCGTTCGATAAAGTGGTGTTCTCCTGCCCACTGATCGAGCCACAGGGCCCGCTGCATACCCAGTTCGGTTACCACATCATTAAGGTGTTGTACCGTAACTAATGAAAAAAGCGCCGTCAGGCGCTTTTTTTTCGGGCAGATCGTCGATCCGCCCCTGGAGGTACTGCGCGTCATTAACCTGCGACAGCGATACGCTTCATATCGGTCATGTAGCCACGCAGTTTACGGCCTACCGTTTCGATGTCGTGGTTGCGGATGGCTTCGTTCACATCACGCAGCTGCGCATTATCAACGGTGGTCGCAGTGTTCACTGCTTTACCCAGATCGCCTGCCTGCAGAGTGGTCATGAACTCTTTCAGCAGCGGTACTGCTGCGTAAGAGAACAGGTAGTTACCGTATTCTGCAGTATCAGAGATAACCACGTTCATTTCATACAGACGCTTACGTGCGATGGTGTTCGCAATCAGCGGCAGCTCGTGCAGTGATTCGTAGTAAGCAGACTCTTCGATGATGCCAGCAGCCACCATGGTTTCGAATGCCAGCTCAACGCCCGCTTTCACCATGGCAATCATCACAACGCCCTGGTCGAAGTAATCCTGCTCGGCAATTTTACCTTCAAACTGTGCAGCAGTTTCGAAGGCGGTTTTACCGGTCTCTTCACGCCAGCCCAGCAGATTCTTGTCGTCGTTCGCCCAGTCAGCCATCATGCCGGAAGAGAACTCACCGGAGATGATGTCATCCATGTGCTTCTGGAACAGCGGCGCCATGATGGTTTTCAGCTGCTCAGACAGTGCGAAAGCACGCAGTTTAGCCGGGTTAGACAGGCGATCCATCATCAGAGTGATACCACCCTGCTTCAGCGCTTCGGTGATGGTTTCCCAGCCGAACTGAATCAGTTTTTCTGCATAAGGTGCATCGGTACCTTCAGCAACCAGTTTATCGAAGCACAGCAGTGAACCGGCCTGCAACATACCACACAGGATAGTCTGCTCACCCATCAGGTCAGATTTCACTTCCGCAACAAAGGAAGACTCCAGCACACCTGCACGGTGTCCACCGGTCGCAGCTGCCCAGGCTTTAGCAATCGCCATGCCTTCGCCTTTCGGGTCATTTTCCGGGTGAACCGCGATCAGCGTCGGTACGCCAAAACCACGTTTGTACTCTTCACGGACTTCAGTACCCGGACATTTCGGCGCTACCATCACAACGGTGATGTCTTTACGTACCTGCTCACCCACTTCAACGATGTTGAAGCCATGAGAGTAGCCCAGTGCAGCACCGTCTTTCATCAGCGGCTGAACAGCCTGAACAACAGAAGTGTGCTGTTTGTCCGGCGTCAGGTTAACCACCAGGTCTGCCTGCGGGATCAGTTCTTCGTAAGTACCCACTTTGAAGCCGTTTTCGGTCGCTTTACGCCATGAAGCACGTTTCTCAGCAATCGCTTCAGCACGCAGAGCATAGGCAATATCCAGGCCAGAGTCGCGCATGTTCAAACCCTGGTTCAGGCCCTGAGCACCACAACCAACGATGACGACTTTTTTGCCTTTCAGGTAGCTGGCTTCATCAGCGAATTCTTCGCGAGCCATAAAGCGGCATTTACCTAATTGCGCCAGCTGGTTGCGCAGGTTCAAAGTGTTGAAATAGTTAGCCATGGGGTACTCCGTATGAGGTTGTGTTCGCATTATTGTTTGTTGTCGGGGTAGGTTATTTCCTTACCCTCAATAGACCTTATCATATGACAGGAAATGCGTTGCTGAAATTGATATATTAACAACGTGACATTGCATATTTTGCAACATAAGAATGAGGCCTGACTCTGATGGATTTGCGTGACCTGAAATTGTTTCTACATCTGGCTGAAAGCCGCCATTTCGGGCGCAGTGCGCGGGCGATGCATGTCAGTCCTTCCACGCTCTCACGCCAAATCCAGCGATTGGAAGAAGACCTTGGCCAGACGTTATTCTTGCGTGATAACCGCACTGTCACCCTGACCGATGCCGGAGAGCGCCTGCGTCAGTTTGCCCAGCAGACGCTGCTACAGTACCAGCAGATGCGGCACGCGATGGGCCAGAACGGCCCGTCACTCAGCGGTGAGATGAAAATGTTCTGCTCGGTGACGGCCGCTTACAGCCATCTGCCACCCATTCTCGATCGCTTTCGTGCCGAGCATCCGCTGGTCGAAATCAAACTCACCACGGGCGATGCTGCCGACGCGGTGGAAAAAGTGCAGTCTAACGAAGTGGATATTGCCATCGCCGGACGGCCGGAAACGCTGCCCACCAGCATCGGTTTTACCCCGCTGGGGTTAATCCCGCTGGTGTTAATCGCCCCGGCACTGCCCTGTCCGGTACGGGCTCAGGCGACGCAACCGCAACCCGACTGGGCGCAAATTCCGTTTATTCTCCCCGCTCAGGGCCCTTCGCGGCGGCGTATTGATCTCTGGTTCCGTCATCGTCATATCGCCAATCCTCAGATTTATGCGACGGTGTCCGGTCATGAAGCGATTGTGTCAATGGTCGCGCTGGGCTGTGGTATTGCCCTGCTGCCGGATGTGGTGCTGGAAAACAGCCCGGAACCGATACGCAATCGTATTCTGGAACTGGAAGATGTGGAGATGGTGGCGCCGTTTGAGTTAGGCGTTTGCGTACAAAAAAAGCGGCTCAGTGAGCCGCTTATTGATGCTTTCTGGAAATTGCTTTAACCGGCCAGGAAGAAACGGAAAGCCGGGTTATGCGTTTCGTCGTGGAAGTCATAACCCAGTGCCGCCAGATGCTCTTCAAACTTCGGTTCACTGTCGCTCAGTTCAAACGCCGCCAGCACGCGGCCATAGTCCGTGCCGTGGCTGCGATAATGGAACAGCGAGATATTCCAGTGGGTACCCAGTGTTTGCAGGAAACGAAGCAGCGCACCGGGTGCCTCCGGGAATTCAAAGCTGAACAGCTTTTCACGTAATGGCTTTGACGGACGCCCGCCCACCATATAACGCACATGCAGCTTCGCCATTTCGTCATCGGAGAGATCCACCACCTTGTAACCCCCTTCTGACAACAGCGTCAGAATCTCCTCACGCTCGGATAATCCGCGCGTCAGTCGTACACCGACGAAAATACAGGCATCGTCTGCGTTGGCGTAACGGTAGTTGAATTCGGTGACCGAGCGGCCACCCAGCAGCTGACAGAAACGCAGGAAACTGCCCTGTTGCTCTGGGATCGTCACCGCCAGCAGTGCTTCGCGTTGTTCCCCCAGTTCACAGCGCTCTGATACATAACGCAAACCGTGGAAATTAACGTTTGCACCGGACAGCACATGCGCCAGGCGTTCACCCTGGATCTGGTGCTGCTGGATGTACTTCTTCATGCCGGCCAGCGCCAGCGCGCCCGAAGGCTCCGCCACCGCACGCACATCGTCAAACAGGTCTTTCATCGCGGCACAGATCGCATCACTGTCGACGGTAATGATGTCGTCAAGATACTCCTGGCAAAGACGGAAGGTTTCGCTGCCGATCCGCTTCACCGCCACCCCTTCGGCAAACAGCCCGACGCGTGGCAGATCGACCGGATGCCCGGCATCCAGCGCGGCTTTCAGACAGGCTGAATCGGCCGCTTCCACCGCAATCACTTTGATCTGCGGCATCAGTTGTTTGATCAACACCGCAACACCTGCCGCCAGCCCGCCGCCGCCCACCGGCAC
This sequence comes from Erwinia sp. MYb416, assembly GCF_037479575.1. Lineage (NCBI taxonomy): Bacteria > Pseudomonadati > Pseudomonadota > Gammaproteobacteria > Enterobacterales > Erwiniaceae > Erwinia > Erwinia sp. MYb416. Next base: position 9,765 of record NZ_JBBGYT010000421.1, on the reverse strand, counting down.
GAACACACGATCCAGATGCGCATCTTGTTGCAGCAGTTCCATCGCCAGCGTGCCTTGCCCGGCGATCACCATCGGATGGTCGAACGGTGGCACGAAGGTGTAACCCTGCTGCTCAGACAGCTCAATGGCTTTGGCTTTGGCCTCGTCAAAGTTGGCCCCAAACAGATAAACCTCACCGCCAAACGCCCGCACAGCATCCACTTTGATATCGGCCGTTGCCACTGGCATCACAATCAGAGACTTAATCCCCAGCTTGCTGGATGACAGCGCCACACCCTGCGCGTGGTTGCCGGCAGATGCTGTAATCACACCACAGGCTTTCTGCTCTGCGTTCAGCCCGGCGATCATCGCATAGGCGCCGCGCAGCTTGAAACTGTGGACCGGCTGGCGATCTTCGCGTTTCACCAGAATCGTATTACCGAGACGCGCGGAGATCTTTTCCATCTTCTGCAACGGGGTCACCTGTGCAGCTTCGTACACCGGCGCACGCAGCACGGCCCGCAGATACTCTGCGCCCGTGGGCTGGTCGGATAGCGGTTGAGATTCAGCCATGTTGGTTAGCCTCCCAGCTTACTCTTGTCACGGACGGCACCTTTATCGGCGCTGGTTGCCAGAGTGGCATAAGCGCGCAGCGCGAAGGAAACCTGACGCTCACGGCCGTGTGGCGTATAGGCCTGATCGCCACGTGCATCCTCTTCCAGACGACGGGCAGCCAGTTCATTCTCTGGTACCGCCAGTTGGATGCCACGATTCGGGATATCAATGTCGATGATATCGCCATCTTTGACCAGCGCGATGGTCCCGCCGCTGGCCGCTTCCGGTGAGGCATGACCGATTGAGAGACCGGAGGTACCGCCAGAGAAACGCCCATCGGTGATCAACGCACAGGCTTTACCGAGACCCATGGATTTCAGATAGGTGGTTGGGTAGAGCATTTCCTGCATACCCGGCCCCCCTTTTGGTCCTTCGTAGCGGATCACCACAACGTCACCAGCAACCACTTTGCCGCCAAGAATGGCAGAAACAGCATCATCCTGGCTTTCATACACTTTTGCCGGACCACTGAACACCAGGCTGCCTTCATCCACACCGGCTGTTTTCACAATACAGCCGTTTTCAGCAATGTTGCCATACAGTACGGCCAGACCACCGTCCTGACTGAAGGCGAACTCGCGTGAACGAATACAGCCTTCCTGGCGATCGTCATCTAACGTGTCCCAGCGAGTGTCCTGCGAGAACGCCTGCGTGGTACGAATACCTGCCGGGCCAGCGCGGAACATCTTTTTCACGGCTTCATCTTTGGTCAGCATGATGTCGTACTGATCCAGCGTTTCACGCAGGCTCAGTCCGAGGATATTACGTACGCTGTTGTCCAGCAATCCGGCACGGTCCAGTTCACCAAGGATGCCCAGTACGCCACCGGCACGGTGCACGTCTTCCATATGGTATTTTTGGGTACTTGGTGCCACTTTGCACAGGTGTGGAACCAGGCGGGACAGACGGTCGATGTCAGAGATATCGAAATCGATTTCGCCTTCCTGTGCGGCAGCCAGCAGATGCAGAACGGTGTTGGTTGAGCCGCCCATAGCAATATCCAGCGTGATGGCGTTTTCGAACGCCGCTTTGCTGGCAATACTGCGTGGCAGTGCGGTTTCATCATCCTGCTCGTAGTAACGCTTGGTCAGCGCAACGATACGGCGGCCCGCATTCAGGAACAGCTCTTTACGGTCAGCGTGCGTTGCCAGTAGCGAGCCGTTGCCCGGCTGTGACAGACCCAGCGCTTCGGTCAGGCAGTTCATCGAGTTGGCGGTGAACATACCGGAACAGGAACCGCAGGTCGGACAGGCAGAACGTTCAATCTGGTCGCTCTCCGCATCGCTGACGTTCGGGTTAGCGCCCTGAATCATCGCATCGACGAGATCGAGTTTAATAATTTTGTCGGACAGTTTGGTCTTACCGGCTTCCATCGGACCGCCGGAGACGAAGATCACCGGAATGTTCAGGCGCAGTGACGCCATCAACATTCCCGGGGTGATTTTGTCACAGTTGGAAATACAGACCATGGCGTCAGCGCAGTGCGCATTGACCATGTACTCCACGGAGTCCGCAATCAACTCACGTGACGGCAGAGAATAGAGCATCCCGCCGTGGCCCATGGCGATACCATCATCCACCGCAATGGTATTGAACTCTTTCGCCACGCCGCCAGAAGCTTCGATCTCTTCAGCAACCAGTTTTCCCAAATCGCGCAGATGAACGTGACCCGGCACGAACTGCGTGAAGGAGTTAACCACCGCAATGATCGGCTTACCGAAATCATCATCGGTCATTCCTGTGGCGCGCCACAGGGCACGGGCACCGGCCATATTACGGCCGTGGGTGGTGGTGGCAGAACGATACTTAGGCATGCTCTTTACTCCAGAAATCAGATAGTGCGCGGGCATCAAATGATGCCCGCGAAAAGTATTTTTTGTTATGGGTTAACCGGATCCAACCAGCCCCATTTGTCTTCCGTTTCGCCAGTGAACAGACCAAAGAATGCAGACTGAATACGCTCGGTCACCGGACCACGCTTGCCTTCGCCAACCTGAATACCGTCGACGCTGCGTACCGGGGTGATTTCCGCTGCGGTGCCTGACATGAACACTTCGTCAGCCAGATACAGAGATTCACGAGACAGCACCTGCTCACGGACTTCAATACCCATATCCTGCGCCAGTTTGATGATGGCGTCACGAGTAATCCCTGGCAGAGCGGAAGAGGTGAACGGCGGCGTGAACAGGATTCCGTCTTTGACTTCAAACAGGTTCTCACCTGCACCTTCAGAGATGTAGCCCTGAGTATCCAGCGCGATACCTTCCTGGTAACCGTGGCGGCGTGCTTCGCTACCGACCAGCAGAGAAGAAAGGTAGTTACCACCGGCTTTCGCTGCGGTTGGCAGCGTGTTAGGCGCGACACGGTTCCATGAAGACACCATGGCATCAATACCCTGCTCCAGCGCTTCAGCACCCAGATAGGCGCCCCATGGGAAGGCCGCGATGATCACATCCGTTTCGTAGCCGTCCGGCGGGTTAACACCCAGACCAACGTCACCCACGAAGACTAATGGACGAATATAGGCGCTTTTAAGGTTGTTCTTGCGCAGTGTGGCGCGGCAGGCTTCCATCAACTCATCAACACTCAGGCTGACCGGGAAACGGTAGATTTTTGCAGAATCGCGCAGGCGCTGCATATGTTCACGATGGCGGAAGACTACTGGTCCTTTATGCGAGTCATAGCAACGTACGCCTTCAAACACTGAAGTGCCGTAGTGCAGTGCATGGGACATCACGCTGACCTTTGCGTCTTCCCATTTTACCATCTCGCCGTTGAACCAGATAAAGTCTGCTTTCTTCGTCATTCTTGTTTCCTTGCGCGCTTATGCGCGGATTTGTTGTGTTGTTTGTTGTTGGATCTGAACGCATGCAACGTCCATCAATTTACTTAACTGCGTTGACAGTAAATCGACAGAGCGCTGGCTGGCAACGGTCATCTCAATATTAATATTGTCAGTATTGACCAGCGACGCCATGTTCATTGAGCACACCTGGAAGCCACGGTGGCGAACGACGCGCAAAATGCGTTCCAGTATTTCCGGGCGAAAGCGTGCTTCTATAGACAATTGATGCTGTTTCATGAAGTCTTCTCCATCATATTTTCGTTGCTGGCGCCCGGTGGTACCAGAGGCCAAACGTTCTCATGCTCATCAATCGCGACGTGGAGCATGTATGGCCCTTCACTGTGCAGCAAAGCGTCTAATGCGGCGTCGACCTGATCTTTACGGGTAATGCGCTGGCCAGGAATGCCAAATGCACTGGCCAGGATGAGAAAATCGGGGTTATCTGAAAGATTCGTTTCGCTGTAACGCTCTTCGAAGAACAACTGCTGCCACTGGCGTACCATCCCCAGGCGTTGGTTATCCATCAAAACGATTTTTACCGGCAGCTGTTTACGCTTAACGGTGCCCAGCTCCTGGACATTCATCATAAAGGAGCCATCTCCCGAGACGCAGATGACGGTGTCATCTGGACGGGCAACCTGCGCACCCACGGCTGCGGGCAGGCCGAAGCCCATCGTGCCCAGACCGCTGGAGGTGATGAAATTCTCCGGACGGTTAAAACTCATATGCTGTGCAGCCCACATCTGGTGCTGGCCCACATCGGTAGTCACTACCGCACTTTGCGGTTTACGATCTGATAACTGTTTTAAAAACAGCGGAGCAAAAATCGCCTCGCCGGGATGATCATAGCGCCAGCCATGATCGGCTTTCAGCGCTTTCACTTCATCACGCCATGCGCTGATGGATACTGGCTGATACAAATCAGGCAACAGCTTATTAAGATCGCCCTGTAAGCCAACATGTGCACGGCGCAGTTTATGCAGCTCGGCAGGGTCAATATCCAGATGGATCACACTGGCATGCGGCGCGAAGGTGTCGAGTTTTCCGGTGACGCGGTCATCAAAGCGCGCCCCGACAGCGATCAGCAGGTCACACTGCTGCACAGCCAGGTTGGCCGCTTTGGTACCGTGCATGCCCAGCATACCCAGGTAGCATTCGTCATCAGCATCCGGTGTGCCCAGACCTTTCAACGTTGCGACAGTGGGAATTCCCGTTTCTTTCGCAAAAGCACGCAACGCATGTACAGCATCAGCCATACCCACGCCACCGCCCACATACAGAATCGGCTTCTTCGCCAGCGCCAGCAGATTACGCGCCTGCTGTAATTCCGCGTGAGGATGTGCCATTTCCTGTTCAACTGGCAGCAGATGGGCGGCCAGATCGCCGCTCGCTAACTGGATATCCTTAGGAATATCAACCAGTACTGGGCCAGGCCGACCTGATTTCGCAATGGCAAAAGCTTCGGCCATCACCACCGGCAGTTCATCAAGGGATTCAACGAGGAAGCTGTGTTTGGTGCAGGCCAGCGACAGGCCGAGAACATCAATTTCCTGGAAAGCATCCGTCCCCATCACGGCAGAAGAGACCTGCCCGGTAATGGCGACGATAGGAACAGAGTCCAGCATGGCATCTGCCAGCCCGGTGATCAGATTGGTGGCACCCGGCCCGGAAGTGGCGATACAGACGCCGACTTTACCGGTTGCACGAGCAAAGCCGATAGCGGCCATCGCTGCACCCTGCTCGTGGCGGCACAGTAGGTGTTCGACACCGCCGTCATAGAGCGCGTCATAGACCGGCATGATTGCACCACCCGGGTAGCCGAAAACTGTTTCGACTCCCTGTGCACGCAAAGCTTGAACCACCCACTGAGCACCATTCATAGTTATTCCCCCGCCTCTCGCTGGGAACAACAGCATTTTATGCTACTGTTCATATTCTGTTCCTCTGTCGTTGATACCTTGCCAAAAAAAAACCCCCGGACCTTTCGGTGCGGGGGTTCTTTCGAAATCAGGCTTGATTTTTAAGCCTTTCTTTCTCCGAGCGTAGCCCCGCACGGCGTTATAATAATCACGACGACGCTAATGACGACTAGGCTAATGACTCGTAGAAGGGCTTTCATTTGAATTCTTTTAGTTCGCTTGTTCGAAGTAATGCCTACAGAGTTATCACAGTTATCAGCATTAATTCAACTTTTTTCATCACTTTATTTTATGACCGCTGACGCAAATCCAGAAAAAACTATTGTTATTCAGTTAATAAGGAAAAATTGAATTTTTTTCATCACTCACGGCGCGTGACTGCTTTATTTCCACATAGTGAAAATGTTCGGGGCAGATCGCACGAAGATGTCTTCCGCAGTCGAGCTGATGAAATTCATTACGGCGCAGCATACAAATTCCTGATGTCATCCTCGTCAGAGGCAAATCGACAGTGCACAGTAGCGAATACAAGGAGTGTCTATGTCGCTATCTGTTGCCAATACCCGTGCCGCATTGGGCATTCAGGCGCCGCTGGTGTCTGTTGAAGTTCACCTGAGTAATGGCCTGCCCGCTTTGTCACTGGTCGGTCTGCCCGAAACGACAGTTAAAGAAGCCCGGGACCGGGTGCGCAGCGCCATCATCAACAGCGGTTTCACCTTTCCGGCAAAACGCATTACCGTCAACCTTGCCCCCGCCGATCTCCCGAAAGAAGGCGGCAGGTATGACTTGCCTATCGCTATAGCCATCCTGGCAGCTTCAGAGCAGATTCCTGCGGCGAAACTTGCCGGGTATGAGTTCCTCGGTGAGTTAGCCCTCAACGGCGCGCTACGTGGCGTACAGGGCTCAATTCCTGCAGCCGTTGCGGCACTCAATGCAGGAAGGCAACTCATCCTCTCAGCGGATAACCAAAATGATGTTGGCCTTATCCAGCACGGGAAAAGTTTAATCGCCAGCCATCTTCTTGAGGTCTGTGCTTTCCTGCATGGCAGAACGCAGCTTGAAGAAGCCCAGAGCAACGACCTGGTCTGCCTGCCGCACGTTACAGGGGATTTAAACGAGATTATCGGCCAGCAGCAGGCCAAGCGCGCACTGGAGGTAACAGCAGCCGGTGGGCACAACCTGCTCTTAATTGGCCCACCCGGCACGGGGAAGACGATGCTCGCCTCACGGTTGAACGGTCTGATGCCGCCTCTAAGCGATCGTGAGGCCCTGGAGAGTGCCAGCGTAGCCAGTCTGCTAGGCAGTGGCGATCTGCACCGTCAGTGGCGCCAGAGGCCATTCCGTTCCCCTCATCACAGTTCATCTCTGTATGCTCTTGTCGGCGGTGGTTCACTGCCTAAGCCCGGTGAGATTTCCCTTGCCCACAACGGCATACTGTTTCTTGATGAGCTTCCGGAGTTTGAACGCCGCGCATTGGATGCACTGCGTGAACCGCTTGAATCAGGGGAGATCAGTATTTCGCGGGCACGTGCCAAAATCACCTATCCGGCACGCTTTCAGCTGATCGCCGCAATGAACCCCAGCCCAACCGGGCATTATAGCGGCCCACATAATCGAAGTTCACCCCAGCAGACATTACGTTATCTCAGCCGTCTGTCTGGCCCTTTTCTCGATCGTTTTGATCTCTCTCTTGAAGTGCCGTTACTACCACCAGGGATGTTGAGTACACAACAGGGTAATGGAGAGTCCAGTCAGCAAGTGCGTGAACGTGTGCTGGCCGCACGGGAACGCCAGATCAATCGCTGCGGCAAAGTGAATGCGGTAATGAACAACAACGATATCAAGGCATGCTGTACACTTACGCCTGAGGATGCTCAATGGCTGGAGCAAGTGCTGAACCAACTGGGGCTGTCAGTGCGGGCATGGCAACGTTTGCTGAAGGTGGCACGTACGATTGCCGATCTGGCAGGGGAGAACGAGGTTAGCAGGGAGCATTTAACGGAAGCCGTTAGTTACCGAGGGATCGACCGCCTGCTGATTCATCTGCATAACAGCCTGCAGTAGGGAAATGAAAAAGGGGCCGAAGCCCCTTTTTCTTAATCGTCACTATCCGTGTAGTCTTCAACGCCTTCCATCTGCGGTTTACCGCCGGACAGGGTATGGAAACGTTTAGGACGTTTAATTCGGGTCATATATTTTGACCAGACTTTTTCTGCCTCGGTTTGCGGCTCACGCACGCCCCGGCACACCTCAATGAACAGACGCTCTTCTTCCGTACCTGGCTCACGTTTTGCCAGGTCCAGTTCGTTGAAAGCGTAACCATAACGCTCAAGAAGTTGGGCTTCTTTGATGGTGAAATCACCGTGACGGGAGAACCCGCGAGGGTAATGTTTGTTATCAAAAAAACGATTCGTTGTTGCGAAGCTTTCCGCCATTTTACACGCTCCTAACTCATTTATGGCCGTGCTATTTATGGCGCGGAGTATTAGATAGGCTTGACAGAGTGTAAAACAAAACATTTAAATCATAACGACAAATGTTTTTTAGGAGATGGATGTGGATACGGAATTACTGAAAACCTTTCTTGAAGTGAGCAGAACTCGCCACTTTGGACGTGCCGCAGAAGCACTCTATCTCACGCAATCTGCTGTAAGTTTTCGCATCAGACAGCTTGAAAATCAGCTGGGAGTGAACCTTTTTACCCGCCATCGTAATAACATCAGACTGACGTCTGCAGGGGAGCGTTTGCTGCCCTATGCAGAGAGCCTGATGAGCACATGGCTGATGGCTAAGAAAGAGGTAGCGCACACTCAGCAACATCACGAGCTGTCGATCGGGGCCAGTGCTTCTCTGTGGGAGGCTTATCTGACACCCTGGCTGCAAACGCTGTATGAGAACCGTGAGAGCTTACATCTGGAAGCGCGTGTTGCGCAGCGTCATTTGCTGGTTAAACAGCTACATGAGAGACAACTTGACCTGCTTATTACGACCGAAGCCCCCAAAATGGATGAGCTGACCAGTCAGCAAATTGGCCATATTTCACTGACTCTTTTCCGGTCAAAAAAATCCGAGAAAAAGGAGAAATATGATTACATTAAGTTGGAATGGGGTGCTGATTTTCATCAACATGAAAGTTATCTTGCCGGCGCTGATGATGTTCCGGTACTAACAACAACCTCAGCACATTTGGCCAGGCAACTGCTGCATACCACTGGGGCCTGTGCATTTTTACCGGATGTGTGGGGGAAAGAGTACAGCGATCTGCTAGTCATCCCTGATACCGCTGTCGCATCCAGACCGCTGTATGCGGTATGGCTACAAAACAGCGATCAGCAGGCATATATCCGACAACTCATTAAGTCTCCGGTCAATATAAGAGCATAAAGCGTATAAATAACCATCGAATCGGACCAGCTTGCTGGTCCTTTTTTATGCTTTTAAGATGATTACAGGGGTAACATGGCAGGAATTTTAGACAAAAAAAATCCTTTGCCGAAGCAAAGGATTGTTTTTATTTGGCAGGGGCGGAGAGATTCGAACTCGCGACACCCGGTTTTGGAGACCGGTGCTCTACCAACTGAGCTACGCCCCTAAATTATGCTTAACATTATGCCTGCTAAATTTAGCAGGCATAATTTTTAATAATTGGCGGAACGGACGGGGCTCGAACCCGCGACCCCCTGCGTGACAGGCAGGTATTCTAACCAACTGAACTACCGCTCCACCGGTCCTTACACTCACATCAGAAAACGTCTGATACAAGTTTGTTCCTGTTATTTTCCTTGTCAGGGGAAAAGGAACTAATTTGATGCCTGGCAGTTCCCTACTCTCGCATGGGGAGACCCCACACTACCATCGGCGCTACGGCGTTTCACTTCTGAGTTCGGCATGGGGTCAGGTGGGACCACCGCGCTAAAGCCGCCAGGCAAATTCTTTGTGCTCTGTCCTGTGTCTTTTGTGCTCTGACTGCGTTGCCTGCGCTCGTAAGCTCAGTCACATACTTATCTATGCTCCTTCCCTCACTTCACTGGCCGCCTTGTCACAGCGCAAAATCCTTCGGACTTAATTCCGGTAACAAGCTGAAAATCTCTTTTGCGTCTCTCGAACGCCACCAGAACGCTTCTGGCGTTGTAAGGTTAAGCCTCACGGGTCATTAGTACCGGTTAGCTCAACGCATCGCTGCGCTTACACACCCGGCCTATCAACGTCGTAGTCTTCAACGTCCCTTCAGGGGTCCCATCGGCGCTACGGCGTTTCACTTCTGAGTTCGGCATGGGGTCAGGTGGGACCACCGCGCTAAAGCCGCCAGGCAAATTCTTTGTGCTCTGTCCTGTGTCTTTTGTGCTCTGACTGCGTTGCCTGCGCTCGTAAGCTCAGTCACATACTTATCTATGCTCCTTCCCTCAC